>JALHNZ010000067.1 GCA_022843265.1 Gemmatimonadaceae bacterium | reverse complement strand
GCTCGCGTTTGAGAACGTGCATTTTGCGTACGAGGGCGGCGCGGAGGCGTTGCGCGGTGTGTCCTTCAACGCGCGCAAGGGTGAAGTGGTGGCGCTGGTGGGGCCGAGCGGCGCCGGCAAGTCTACGCTGGTGGATCTGATTCCACGATTTGCCGAGCCGTCGCAGGGGCGCATTCTGCTCGACGGTGTGAATGTTGCAGACATTCGCCTTGATGCCTTGCGTTCGCTCACCGGAATCGTGAGTCAGGATACGGTGCTCTTCAACGACACGGTGCGCAACAACATTGCGTTTGGTGGGCGGACCTACACCGATGCGCAGGTTGAAGCGGCCGCACGTGCAGCGAACGCACACGGGTTTATCACCGAGTTGCCCGACGGCTACAATACATCGCTCGGCGAACGTGGTGCACGCTTGTCGGGTGGGCAGCGTCAACGGCTCGCCATTGCGCGGGCGCTGCTGCTCGATCCGCCGATTCTCATTCTTGACGAAGCGACGAGCGCGCTCGATGTGGAATCGGAGCGCCTGGTGCAGGAAGCGATTGATCGCCTGCTTGAGGGACGCACGGTGTTTGTGATCGCCCACCGGTTGTCCACCATTCAGCATGCGGACCGCATTCTGGTGCTCGAGCGCGGGGAGCTGGTAGAAGAAGGCACACATCAACAGCTGCTCGCGCGAGGTGGCACGTACGCGCGCCTGCACGCGATGCAGTTTGATGGCGGCCGCACGGTAGTAGCGGCTGGCGTCGCGTGAACACGCCGCGCCTTCGGCTGCTCCTGGCTTCCGCGCGCGCGTGGGATGCATCGTCGCTGCAGCTGGCGCTGTTTGCGCAGGAGGCGAGGGTGCATGATTTGCCCGTGTCAGCGGTGGTACCCTTTGGTGTGGATGCCTACTGGCGCGAGGTGGCGCCCGACGTCACCCTGTCCACGTTTGACACCGAGGCGCGGGCGCGCGCCATCGCGTCAACACTTCGGGCACGCGCCGAGTCCGTTCGCGCCAATGTGGCGGTCACAGACGACAATGTGCTGCGCCGGTTACTCGGGCGAACCGTTTCGGAAAACGGTTGTGTCCTGCAGCGCCTGGCGTTCGGCGAAGCACCCGAAGCGGCCTCGTTTGGATCACGCTTGTTTTCGCGTCGTGTGCCAAGTGCATATCTGCTGCCCACGTTGCGTGAAAAGGCCAGCACATCGCGTGCCCTTTCGGACAACGCGACGTGCGAAATCCCGATGGCAGTAAGCCCACGGGACGATGTGGTCTTTCAAGCGGCACGCGAAACGCCGGTGCTCGTGATGGTGCCGCATCCTGAGGCACCTCACGAGTCATTGAGCGCGCTCCGTGCCGCGGCGCAGGTCGCAAAGCGACATCCGGAACTGCGCATTCACCTGCTTGGCGCACCCGAAGCGCTGCAGCCGCTGCGCGTGCACGGTGCCGCGTTGCAGATCGCGTCCCAGCTCACCACCGGACCGCTCGGCGCGGGAGGTTTCCTGCTGCCGGTTGGTGCGTTCGCTGCGTGGGTGATTGCGGAAGGCGACGCCGGTGCATCGGTCGCCCTGCACGCCATGGCGCAGCGCGTGCCGTTGCTGCTCTGGTCGGAGTCAACGCTCATGCCACTGCTGGAGCATGGTGTGACCGGTCGTGCGCTAGGCGGCGAGGGAGTGCCTGCGGAGACGCTTGCGGCGGCCGAGTTGGCGCGTTTGATCGCGCATGACAACGAGCAGCGTGCGCTTGGTAGCGCGGCGCGACTTCGCGCGCAGCGTTTGCACGCTCCGCAGCGCCTGTACGACGCCGTACTTGAAGCCGTGGCGCGTGTGCAAAGCGCGGCGCGTCGCGCGGCATGATGGCAGAGCGTTCCCGCGCCTGGCGGCACTTTCTGCGCGATGCGCGCGGCTGGATTGGTGTGAGTGTGGTCGCGTTGCTTGTGTCGCTTGCGATTGCGGCACCGCTGGTGGCGGGCGATCCCTTGCGCATCAGTCTCAATGACGCGCTGCAGGCGCCGTCGGGTGATCACTGGTTTGGCACCGATGTGCAAGGGCGCGATGTGTGGTCGCGACTGGTTTATGGCGCGCGCGTGTCGCTGCTGGTTGGCATCGTATCGCAGGGCATTGCGCTGGCGCTCGGCGTCGCGCTTGGGCTTGTTGCCGGCTACTACGGCAAGTGGATTGACGAGATTGTCATGCGTCTCGCCGATGTCACGCTTGCGTTTCCATCACTGTTGCTGCTCATCGCCATGGCTGCCGCCTTTTCTCCGTCGCTGACCGTGGTGTGTGTGACGATTGGAGTCGTTGGTTGGGCCGGAATGGCGCGCCTTGTGCGCGGACAGGTGCTGGTGGTGCGTGAGCTTGAGTACGTGCAGGCGATGCGTGCGGTGGGTGCACGCGATTCGCGCATTCTGGTGCGGCATGTGTTGCCCAACGTTGCGGCGCCGGTGCTGATTGCGGTCACGCTTGGTGTCGCCGGTGCCATCATGGCCGAGGCCGCCCTGTCGTTTCTGGGGCTCGGCGTGCAACCACCAACGCCCAGCTGGGGCGCGATGATTGCGGATGGTCGAGACCTTTCGCAGTTACGTGGTGCGCCGTGGACATCGCTCGCACCCGGTCTCGCGATTGGCGCAGCCGTGCTCGGATTTAATCTTCTGGGCGACGCCGTGCGCGACGCTACCGATCCTCGTCGCTAGACAACTTTCAGGTTTTCAGATGAACACTGCTCCACTTCGCGCGCACTATCCGTGGATGTCGTCCGACGACGTCATTTATCTGAACGCGGCCAGCACGGGTCCGCATCCCGAGCGCGCGGTGGAGAAGGGGCGCGAGTGGTTGGAGCTGCGAGCGCAGCCGCAGAAGATCACGATTCCGCACATGGTGAACGCGGCGCAGCACGCGCGCGAGCACTTCGCGGCGATGATTGGCGCGGAGAGTACGGAGATTGCGCTCATGCCGAACACCACGTATGGCTTGAACGTCGCAGCGCGCGGATTGCCGCTGCGTCCCGGCACAATTCTTACGTTTGACGGCGAGTTTCCGAGCTGCGTGTATCCGTTCATGGCGCTCGGCTCGCGCGGTGTTGGCCTTGAGCGTGTGCCGTTTGGCGAAGACGGGCTGCCAGATGAAAACGAAATGATCACGCGCATCACACGCGGTGATGTGGTGGCGGTTGTGGTGTCGTGGGTGCAGTACGCGAGCGGTTTTGTGGTGGATCTCGCGCGGATTGGTGAAGCGTGTCGTGCGGCGGGCGCCTTTTTTATTGTGGACGGCATTCAGGGCTGCGGCGTGCGCGAGATCAATGTGCGTGAGCTCGGCGTGGATGTGTTTGCGAGCGGCGCGCAGAAGTGGATGCTCAGCCCGTGGGGCACTGGCTTTGTGTACGTTCGCCACGAGTTGCACGATGTGCTGCAGGCGCCCGATGTGGGCTGGGCGTGCATGACGGCGTCTGCCGACTACGCGCACCTTACAGACTACAAATACGAGTTCTGGCCGGACGCGCGGCGGTTTGAAGTGGTGACGCTCGCATACCACGACTTTGGCGTGGCCAACGAATCACTCGCCGCTATGCGCGAAGCGGGCGGACCCGCGGCACTCGGCGCACACATTGAAGCGTTGGCGGACCGGCTCGTGGAGTGGGCGCAGTCGCGCAGCGATGTGAAATTGTGGACGCCGGCTGATCGTGCGCGTCGTGCGGGAGTGATTGCGATTACGCCCGACGATATGCCGGGCGCGCTTGGTCGGCTAAAGCGAGCGGGCGTGGTGTGCGTGCCGCGTGAGGGCGCGATCCGGCTTGCACCGCACGGTTACAACACGATGGAAGAGATCGAGCGCACGATTGCGGCACTCGATTCGTGAGGCGCCGCGTATGGACATCGGAGGTTCACTGGGTAGGCAAGCGAGCTGAGCTTTAGTGCGCTGCTTCGCTCGAGGGGCGCATGTGACTCATCTTGCGCAGCGTAGGTTCAATGCGTTGAATGACACAGAGCGGTGGACGAGTGAGCCACGCTGTCTCCATCTGAGCAGACCTTCACATTTCAGCCATGCAGCCATCGCTTAAGGCCGTCGCTTTCATTTGCGTAGCATTAACTGGCTGCGTGAATGACTCGCAAAGCGACGATTCGTCGCTGCGTGAGAATGCTGCGGTGAGTGCAGAGACTCCGTCGAGCCCCGTTCAGATAGTAGCAGCTGGAGACACATTGGGCGACGCTGACGTGGACCATCCGTCGTCGAAGGCCGCGGACAGAGTTCTTCTCGAACCCGCGAAGTGGCCTGACGATGTGCGCGCATCCGGACGACATCCAACATCGCTGCACTTGCGCGTACGTTGGAGCAATGTTGGCACATGGGATGACACAACGCTATTGCACCCAACCCACGCGGAGGTAATGGCTGGCGCAGTGATCGTTCAGGACGTCGGTCGAATGACGTTAGTGGGAATGCGACGAGAAGATGGCGCGACGTTATGGAGAAGGGGCGGACGTGGAAGCGGGCCGGGTGAACTGCAACTTGGTGAGATCTCAAGAACGTCAGACACATCCGTCCTGTACTACGATGCGAGCAACAGGCGCCTTACCGAATGGTCGGACGACGGAGCGCTGCTTCATTCGCGCTCGCTACCGAGGGCAGGAGTGCTCCGAGGACTGTGTCGTTTGTCGAACGGCGAATTGCGCGCATTCACTTTTCCGAGTGGCACGACTCGGGCTCTGGGGCTTGCGCGAATTTCGCCTGACGCCGACTCGTTAGTGGATCTCAAACCAGTATCGCTTGGCCGACCGGTGCACCGAACCGCTCTGGATGCTCAGATGAAACTCTATCCGCTCAACGATGGCTCGTGCGCGTTGGGCGCTCAGGACGAGTCTTGGCTGGCCGTTTTCTCCAACGTCGACACGTTGGCGTCACTACCGTTGGTTGAGATTGTGCCTCCCCCGATTGTCATCGACTCGAAAGAGGGCCGGGCAACGCGAACGTCCTATGCGGCGGGACAGCCATTCGGCGTCCAGGCAGTCGCCCAGCTTGGCTCATACGTCGCGGTCGCGTTTGGAGGCAGATCTTCCGTGCGAAGGCGTCTGGTGGATTTCTATCAGCGCGATCCGTGGCGCTACGAGGGCAGCATCGTGCTGCCGGGCACGGTACGTGGCTTGTCCGCTCGCGATTCAACGCTTGTCATTGTTTCCGAGGACACCTCGGGCTTTCCCCGGATAGACAACTTCGCGGTGAGTGTGTTTACACAACCGTGCTGTAAGAAGTGAGGCCCTGATGCCTAACGGATCTCGAAATCCTGAATCCCAGCTACGCCGCGCTGTCGAACGACGCGTTGATACTCGTCTCCGGACCGGGACAGTACCTCGGCCGAGTCGACCTTGCGTCTGGCACGGCGGTACGACACGCGCGTACGGGCCAAGGCCCTGGAGAGTATCAGTCGATTGGCGCGGTGTTCGGCTGTGCCGGCGCCGCCGGGTGGGTGGATAGAAATCTGCGGCGCATCGTGTGGGTCGCACCGTCGGACGGCGCGTATCTCCGGCAGCTTGTGATCCCTCCGGAGATCGCGTCGCTCGGTGTGCCAGTCGCAGCAGTGTGCAAAGATGGCGCTGTTTGGTTCGCGCTGGAAAGTCGCACGCGAGCAGGTGCAATGATGGTGTCAGACACCGTGCGCGTGTTTCGTTATGCACCGGCAAACTCGGCAGTCACTCTTGTGGCCACGCTGCAAGGGAGCACGCGACTGCTACGAACAAAGGGCTCACTGAACGCGTCCCTTCGGGTACCGTGGACGGCGCAGCCGGATCTAGTACCGCTCGATTCCGCACGCATCGCACTCGTGTATCGTCGAGGAGATTCAATGCGAGGGGTGTCCGCCACCGGCGCCCTTTCGCCAGTGGTGTCGCTCCGCGGGTCTGGCCCGCGCATAGGAACGGCCGAGAAGCGCCAGGTAGTCGATTCGCTTCGTCTCGCGATCGAAGACGAAATGGTTGCGCTCCGTTTCGAAGAACCAATGAAGCGCGAGTTCAGGATTCTACACGAAACCCTTCGCAATGAACTGCAGTTGCCACAGTCGGTGCCAGTTGTGAACCGTGCCTGGCTCGACGCTGGGAGCGCGCAAACGATTGCCGTGCTCGAAAACGGATCTCCGGGCGCTGCAGAATCATGCATTTCGCTGCTCAGCACGAGCGGGCGTCGACTCGCGCGTCGGTGCTACGCATTTCGCAATCGTGAAACACTCGCCGCCATCACGACCGCAACGCACGTATTGTGGTTTCAGGCCAATGATGACGGCGACTCGTGGATGATAAAGACAGCGAGGCCAGACGCGCGCTAACGCACCCGCACCAACCCCCAATCCCGACTCCCCTTCTTCACCAACAGATGCCGCCCGGCGAGCCAACGCTCGCTCGGCACCGTGCGATCGGCCATCGACACCTTCTCGCCGTTCACACTCACGCCGCCTTGCTCCACCAGTCGCTTCGCATCACCGCGGCTCTTCGCGAGGCCGGTGCTCACCACCAGATCCAGCGCGTCAATCGGCGCACCGTCAGCCGGCGCATCCACCTCGGCGAACGGCACTTCACCCGCCATCGCACGTAGCGTTTCTTCGGCGAGCTCCCGCGGATCGCCTTTCCCGAACAACACGCGCGAAATGTCGTCCACCGTGCGCAGCACATCGCGGCCGTGCACGCGCGCGGTCATGTCATCGGCCAGCGCACGCTGCGCCTCGCGCTGCTCGGGACGCAATTCAGTGGCCGCTTCAAGCGCACCAATCTCGTCGCGCGTGAGAAACGTGAACAGTTTGAGCCAGCGAACCACATCACGATCATCCGCGCCAAGCCAGAACTGATAGAACCGGTACGGCGATGTACGCGCCGCATCGAGATACACCGCGCCCGCTTCCGATTTACCAAACTTCTGTCCGCTGGCTGTGGTCACCAGCGGACACGTAAACACATGCGCCTCAGCGCCATTCGTCCGGCGAATGAGCTCAAGACCGGCCGTCATGTTGCCCCACTGATCGCTGCCGCCGATCTGCAGCGTGACGCCGAACCGGTTGTGTAGCTCCGCGTAGTCGTGCGCCTGCAGCAACATGTACGTGAACTCCGTGTATGAAATTCCGTCGTCAAGACGGGACTTCACCGAGTCCTTGGCCAGCATGTAGTTCACCGTGAAGTGCTTGCCGGTGGTGCGCAAAAAGTCGAGAATGCCCATGCCACCGAGCCATTCAAGATTGTTGAACATGCGTGCAGCCTGCGGTCCGTCAAACTCAAGAAAACGCTCGAGCTGCCCGCCAATCAGGCGTGCGTTCTCCGCAATTACATCCAGCGACTGCAGTGTGCGCTCTGCACTTTTGCCACTCGGATCACCAATCATGCCGGTCGCGCCACCAACAATCGCAATCGGCCGATGGCCCGCGCGCTGCAAATGGCGCAGGCCCATGACCGGCACGAGATTGCCCACGTGCAGGCTCGGGGCGGTGGGATCAAAGCCGCAATACGCGGTGACTGATCCGGAAGAGAGATGCTGGGCCAGGCCCTCGGTATGCTGGAACAGCAGGCCGCGCCACGCCAATTCGTCGAGGAGTGCGATTTCAGAAGACATGCGCTCAATTATAGACGCCTGTCGGCTCTTGGCGCGTCTGCGCCGTTCCTGTAGCGTTAGCCCCATGAATTCTTGCGACTTGTCTGGCGCACCACGCGCCGGGTGCCAATGAGCGCCGCCCCGAAACGTGCCAAGGGTCCCCGCTTCTGGCGCCGCCCGTGGTTTGGCTGGCTCTGCATAGCGGCGATTTTCGGCACTGCGGTGGCCATCGCGGGCACGGCGGTTGCCTGGACCATGGTGTGTCGAGGCAATGTGTGCCCTACCGTGGCCGCGCTCAATGCCTACATCCCGAATCAGACATCCAAGCTCTACGCGGCCGACGGCCGTTTCATCGCCGAACTCGGCCTTGAGCGCCGTACGCTCGTGCGACTCAGTGACCTGCCGCAGCACGTGAAAGACGCGTTTCTGGTGGTTGAGGACAAGCGCTTTTACGATCACAGCGGTATCGACTTCATTCGCGTGTTTGGCGCGTTGGCGCGCAACATCAAAGCCGGTGGATTTGCGGAAGGTTTCAGCACCATCACCATGCAGTTGGCGCGCAACATCTTTCCGGAAACGCTCACGCGCGAAAAGACCATCGTGCGCAAGCTCAAGGAAGCGCGCGTGGCCATGGCGATTGAACGCGCGTACGAGAAAGACCGCATTCTTGAGCTCTACCTGAACCAGATCTATCTGGGTTCAGGAGCGTATGGCGTTGAGACCGCCGCGCAACGGTACTTTGGCAAGTCGGTGAAAGATGTAAGCGTCGCCGAGGCGGCCATGCTTGCGGCCCTGCCAAAGGCGCCCGAGCGCTACAACCCGCGCCGTTTTGCCGATCGCGCCATTCAGCGTCGGAACACCGTGATCGAACTCATGCGACGCGCCGGTGTCGTCACCAGCTCTGACGCGAGTCTGGCCAAAGCGTTTCCGCTGCAGCTCGCGCAGCGCACCGAGTCTGGAGAAACGGCGCCGTATTTTGTGGAATGGGTGCGTCAACAGCTTGATCAGCACTTCGGTCAGAAGCTGTATGAACAGGGTCTCCGTGTGTTCACTACGCTCGATCTCGACATGCAAGTTGCGGCTGAGCGTGCCATGGAAGAGCAGCTCGGCGCGATTGAATCCGGAAAGTTTGGCAACTACACGCACCTCACCTACGAGCAGTATCAGGCTCGAAACGCGGAAGGCGCAGCGCTTGGTGGAGGCGCCGACTCCCCGTATTTGCAGGGCGCGTTTGTGGCCGTAGATCCGCGGGCGGGCGCCGTGCGTGCGCTCGTTGGTGGTCGCGATTTTGCCGACTCCAAGTTCAATCGGGCCGTGCAGGCGCTGCGTCAGCCTGGTTCAACGTTCAAACCGATTGTATACGCGACAGCCGTTCGCGCCGGACTCGGACCGGCCCACGTTATCAATGACGCGCCGCTCAGCATGGACCAGGTGAGTGGCGAGCAGTGGACGCCCAACAACTTTGATTTCAAGTTCGAAGGGCCGATTGCCATGCGCCGCGCGCTGTACATGTCGCGCAACATTCCGGCCATTCGAATGGGATTGGAGCTGGGTACACGACCAGTGATCGCCATGGCGCGTCGCTTCGGCATCAGCACGCCGATCCCGCCGTATCCCTCGCTCTACATTGGCGCCGCCGATGTATATCCGCTCGAAATGATTGCGTCATACTCCGTGTTTGCAAATCTCGGACTACGCACCGCGCCCTACGCCATTCTGCGTGTGGAAACGGCCGACGGCGAAGTCTTGTGGCAGCCGCGTCCGGAGCGTGAAGCGGTGCTCACGCCCGAAGAAGCGTGGCTCATGGTGAGCATGATGAAAGACGTAGTAGGTCGCGGCACGGCCTATGGTGCAACCACGGGCGCAGGCTTTCGCGTACCGGCCGGCGGAAAAACCGGCACTACGAATGACGGCGCCGATGTGTGGTTCATCGGGTATACCGCAGATCTTGTGGCTGGAATGTGGGTAGGCTTTGATCGGCCCAAAAAAATCAAGGCGAATGCGCAGGGTGGCTCACTTGTGGCGCCGGCGTGGACAGCGTTCATGACCGACGTGTACAAGCGCAAACCCGTGCCGCCCGACTGGCCGCGGCCTGACGGTGTTGTCGCGCGCGAGATTGATGCGGCCACTGGATTGCTGGCGAACTTCTCGTGCATGGATCGCCGCGTCACGGAGTACTTCGTGGCCGGCACTGAACCACGACTGACCTGCTCAGAGTCGGCCTTCAGTCTGCCCAAGGTCGTGGGTGACTCCGTGGTCGGCGGCGCGGTGCCGCGTGCGTTCCGCGATACCACCAACCCGTTTCGTATTCCGCCGCAGTGAGTTCGTCAACGCCACGAGACTCTCGCGTCGCGTGGCACGCGCGCTGGGTGCTGCCAATCGTAGGGCCGCCCATCGCGAACGGTGCCGTTGTGGTGGACGGTCCCACCATTTGCTGGGTCGGCCCCTCAAACGAAGCCCAAGCCGCCACGCACGAACAGCTTGGCAACGCGATTCTGCTGCCCGGCCTTGTGAACGCGCACACGCACCTCGAACTCACCGGGCTGCGCGGATTGCTCGAAGGACTCGATTTTCGTGAGTGGTTGCGCGTACTCACCACAGTGCGCGCCAAAGTACTCGACGAACGTGCACTCGCCGATGCGGCGCGCTTTGGCGTATCCGAAGCGCTGCGTGCAGGCATTACCACACTCGCGGACTGTTCGGCCAGCGGCGCGCCGCTGCAGAGCATGATTGACGCCGGCGTGCGCGGACGCGTGTATCTGGAAACGTTTGGCCCAGACGAAAAGCAGTTGGTCGACGCCCTGGTTGCGCTGCAGTCAGGTGTCGAGCGGCTCCGGGCGTTCGAGACCGCGTTGGTCCGCGTTGGTGTGTCCCCGCATGCGCCGTATACGGTGCACGAATCACTCTTCGCGGCGGTCGCCGAGTATGCGCGCGCGGAGCAACTGCCGGTGGCCACGCACATCGCGGAAAGCACCGACGAAGTGCGTTTCGTGCAGCACGGCGACGGACTGTTCGCGGATCGTTTGCGCGCTCGCAATATCCAGGTATCCGGCACTGGCGCCTCACCCATCGCGCTGCTTGCGCGCTCCGGACTGCTTGATGCGCAGCCACTGTGCATTCACGCGATTCACGCGAGCCGCGACGACCTCGCGTTGATCGCCGATCGAGGCGCCACGGTCGTGCACTGTCCAATCAGCAACGCCAAACTGGGGCAGGGCATCGCCCCGGTGCGTGATATGCTCAACGCGGGGATTGCGGTTGGGCTCGGAACGGACTCCGTGGCCAGCAATGATCGCATGGATCTCATCGCGGAAGCGCGCCAGGCCGTGTTGCTGCAGTCGCTTGCTGCGTCCGCGCCTGATGCACTCTCGAGTGAACAGGTGGTGCGCATGGCCACGCTTGGCGGGGCGCGCGCGCTTGGTCTGCATGCATTGGGAGCGCTGGCTGTTGGAAACGCGGCTGACCTTTGTGCGTTCTCCTGTGAGGCGTTTGAGGCCGCTCCCGTGTATGACCCGTACGTATTGCTCGTCCACGTACTCGGGAGCGGAACCAACGCCGAGCTGACGATGGTGAATGGACGGGTGCTGGTGCGCGGCGGCGAAGAGCTGGCGTTCGATCAGTCGGTGCGCACGCGGGTACTGGAAGACGCGGATCGTGTGGCGGCTTTCGTCACACCCGCGTGACAAGGTGTGCAGCGCCATAGCATTGCGAATGTACTTGACTGTATTTTGATCTATACGCAGGACAGGACCTCACGCGTACCTGACACGGAGGGCAGTGGTGATTGCCGGGTGTCTTGCTCTGAATGCGTCGTACGAGCCGTTAACGATGGTCCCGCTGCGCCGGGCCCTCAGACTCGTAATCGACGGAAAGGCGGAAATCGTCGAAGCGGAGGGTGACAGACCCATTCGTTCCGAGCGCATGGCCATGCCGCGCCCGGCCGTTATCCGGCTCACCAAGTTCATTCATGTCCCGCGGCGCTTTCGCCGTCAGGTCACGAATATTTTTCTGTTCGCGCGCGACCACTATCAATGCCAGTACTGTGGGCGTCTGAGCGCCGAGCTGAAGCCGCGCGAGTCACTCACGCGAGATCACGTGATTCCCATGTCACGTGGTGGTCTGAATGAGTGGACCAACGTGGTCACGGCCTGCAGCAGCTGCAACACACGCAAGGCGAGCCGCTTGCCGAACGAAATCGGCATGCACCCGATCGCCGAGCCGGCCGAACCGCACTTCGTGCACCTGAGCTGGGCGGTGCGTCGTCTCACGCCCACGCAGTCGCGCTACATCAAGGTATTCTACGGCGAAGAAACACTGCGTCGTGTAAAGGCCATGGACGCGTTGCCGGCGGTGGTGTAGGCGTCGTCCTCCCAAAGACAACGTCCGCTACGTGCTCAAGGCGCCGCGGTCACACGAAACAACGGCGATCGCGCCTCAAGTCGCCGTACCTCGCCGCCCATCACCCGCGAGACAAGGGTACGCAATCCGCGGCCGAGTGCAGTACCCGGATTGCGCCGCCCTTGCACAGCCGGCGCCAGCTCACCGCGCAGCCAACGCGTGACTTCGTCGAGATCCTTGAGATCCAGCGTTTCGATATCGGCCTGCACACTGTAGTAGTGCGACTGACCGGGCCGCGGTCGACTGATGGGCGGCGAGTACGCGAGCGCCAGCGCCGCCTTCGCATCGGCGAGTCGACGATAGGTGCCGAGCGGCGCGACCTCGGTATCGCCGTTAATGCGCGCCACTTCGAACGTCTGGTCGAACTGATCGTAGTGCACGATCACATCCCATTCCTGTCGGGCAACAACATCATTCAGGAAACGACCCGTCTTCCACAGCTCCGCGCGCATGTGTACGCGCACGTCAAAGCCATTGCGCAGCAGCTCCTCAAAGCGCCCCCCGTCAATCGCGTTGCGCAAACGCACCGACATTGGCGAGGTCGCCGTGGGCAGTTCAATCTCAATGCGCGGTCCCGCATCACTCTGCGCGATCGCTACTGACGCCACGGTCATTTGCGCACCGAGCAACAATGCACCACAGGCCAAGGCGGTGCGCACAGTGGCGCGAGCGAGAAACGTACGACGTGAGAGCACGGGCACTGTTAGAATCGGGCTCCAAGTCGGACGAACACGCGCGGTGTGTTGCTGTCGCCCTGCAAAGGCTGCGCGACGTAGACACCGAGGATGCCGAAATCCAGACCCACGCCAACATCGGAGCGGAAACCGTCAAACAGTGGCGCCGAGCCGCGCGGATACGTGAGCTCGCCCTCGCGCTCGCCTACCAACCAGCCGCGACCGCTGTTCGCAAAAATGATCCAGGTGCCGTCGGCGCGCAGACCATCGGCGTACCAGCGCCGCGCGTCGGTACGCGCGTCGGCGCCAAAGAGTGCCACGCGGAAGTCACCTTTCCACTCCGCCTGCAGCAACAACATGGCGTCACAGCCGGCCGGCCGACCAGCGGCCGCAAACTCCGTCTCTGGTCGAACGTTGCACATGCCAACGTCCACGTTGCCTTCAAGCGAGCGAAAGCCGTAGCCGGGCAGTGCATCAACACCACTGACCGACAGTTTGCGCTGCGCGGGCAGCGCGTCCCCATGCAACAACCCGCCAGCGACGACACGCAAGTTCACCGACGAATGTGGTGACACACGATTGTAGCGACGCGCGTCCACAAACACCCGGCCGTACGTGATTTCCGGAACCGACAGCGCGAACAGTGTGGTATCGGCGGCCCGACTGATATCCACGTGGCCACGTTCATACTCGGCGCTCAACAACCAGCCGTCACGCGGTTGCACCGGGTCGTTGCGCGTATCCACGACGCCTTTCACGCCAAACAACGTGGCGGTGCCTTCGAGGGCACCGGGATTCACACGCCAGTCGCGACCGCCGCGAAACAGAGCGAACGGGTTGCGCGCTTCACGCGAGGCCCACTCCTCGCGGCCCAGTGAGACGTGGAGCTGCGAGCCGTTTGCACCCGCAGCGCGCACAAAGGCGCTGCCGCCAAACCGATTGTAGTAGTCGCGATAGTCGCGCGCGAAGAGCAGCGATGTGAGGCCCGTTTCCGCGTCGCGCAGTGCCCAACTCTCTACGGCCGATACTTCATCCACATGACGCGCACCAAAGGCGATGTGCCGCGCATCGGTGCCTTCGCGAAACTCCGCGAGTAGCCGATGACCAAGATTGCGACGCTCCCAGGCCACGCGATCGCCGGTCCGAAAAATTCCCAGCGCCTCGAACGTTGCGCGGCTCGCGCCTCGGCTCAGTCGTAAACGCGGGCCGGCAAGAATGGAAAGCCCTTCCACGCGATTGTACGTGTGTGCAGAAGACACCAGCACATCACGGAACGCATCGGTTCTGCCCTTTCGCCATTCGGCGTAGCGCGAGAAGAAGGTCTCGTTGTCATCAGCTACCATGCGGCCGTCTACTTCTCGGTAGGCGAGCTCGGATCGCCACACCTGAATCTCCCCGTCCACGCGACCGCGCGTGCGTCCGACCACGCTGCCGCCGACCACGACGACTGATCCCTGCACGACCGCGGTTGAATCCAGGCGCAGGTCGCCGTTGATCACCACGATATCACCGAGTACGGTGCCCGTCACGATTACGGGGCCGTCTACAACGCCGAGTGTGCGGCGCACGGTATCGCCAGCCGCAACGGTGAATCGGCCACGTTGGCGCTGCGTGGTTTCTGCGTTCCACGCTTCAACCACCGCGATCGTTACTTGTGATGACAGTGGGCCAACGCGAGGTGCGCCGCGTTCCTGCGCCGCGAGAGCCGATGTGGCCAGGCATGTCGCGAGCGCCGCGCATACGGTGCGTGTGAGTAGACGTCTCCTCGAGGCTGTTTGCAGAGAAACCACACCGTTATCCGTTGTCATTAGCGCCTCCCAGCCCAAGTCGACGCATGCGCCGGTACAAGTTCGGTCGATCGGTCTGCAAGCGTCGCGCCGCTTCTGCGATGTTGCCCGACGCTGCTCCGAGCGCGCGCGTGATCAGTGAACGTTCGTATTCATCGAGGGCATCGTTCAGGCTCAGGCTTTCGCTTTCATCACCAACCTGTGCGATACGTGCGACAGAGGGCGGTGTTTGCATGCTGTCCGGCAATAGCCTCCGTAGCTGATCGCCAGTCACCGCGGTGCCCGGATACAGAATGGAGAGACGCTCCACAATGTTGGCGAGCTCTCGAATGTTGCCGGGCCACGAGTAACTGGTCAGCACGTTGATCACGTCGTTCGACCACGCGCAACAGGTCTTGCCGGTACGCGTCCGGTGACGTTCTGCAAAGTGCGCCACCAGCAGGGGAATATCTGCAGGCCGTTCGCGCAGCGGCGCGAGTTCAATGGGAATGACGTTCAGGCGAAAGAGCAGATCTTCGCGAAACGCGCCTTCCCTGACGGCCTTGTTGAGATCCTTGTTGGTTGCCGCGATGATGCGCACGTCGATGCGAATTGGCTTGCCACCGCCCACTCGTTCGATCTCGCGGGCTTCAATCGCGCGCAACAACTTGGCCTGTGCTTCAAGCCCAAGGTCACCGACTTCATCAAGAAAGAGCGTACCGGTGTGTGCGAGCTCAAACCGACCAATGCGTCGTTCGGTCGCGCCCGTAAAAGCGCCGCGCTCATGGCCGAACATTTCACTTTCGAGCAGATCGCGAGGAATCGCCGCACAGTTCACGCGAATGAATGGCAGATCCCGACGCGGACTTGAGGCGTGCAACGCCGCGGCGACCAGTTCCTTGCCCGTGCCCGACTCGCCGGTGACAAGCACGCGCGCATCGGTTGGTCCAACCTGGGCAATGAGGTGCCGTACCGCGCGGATGTGCGCGCTGTCTCCCACCATCTCCGAGGTGAGGCCCAGATCTTCGCGCAGTGAACGCGCCGTGCGCCGCGCCTGACGCAGTTCGAGCGCCGAGCCCAGTGCGAGGAGCACGCTCTCCGGCGTGAGCGGTTTCTCGAGAAACGTGAAGGCGCCAAGACGAGTGGCTCGCACCGCATCGGTGAGTGCGGCGCGTCCGCTCATCATGACCACCGGCAAGTCAGGGGAAATGCGACGCAACTGTTCAAGCAGCGCCAACCCGTCCAACTCACCGGGCATCATCAGGTCAACGAGCGCAATGTCCGGATCCTGCGCTTGAGCCATCGAAAGCCCCGCGCGGCCGTCCGGTGCATCAATCACATCGTAGCCTTCGGCCGCCAACAACGCACCAACCATGCGACGAATGTTGGGCTCGTCGTCGACAATCAAAACGCTTGGCACGGGCTCCTCCGAACAGCGTTCCGAGTTGGTGCACCATCACCGAACGCACTGCCCACGTACGTGCTCACCCGCGGATGGCGTCGGAGCGCTGCACGTTGGACGGTGCGGCGTCCCGCGCGGCGTGTTCGCGACCGTTGGCCTCATGGCGAGCCGCAAAATCAGGTGCGGTCACCCGCTCACTGAGCAGACGCGTGGTGAAGCGATTAGCCTCGCTCATCTTCTCCATTTCAATGGCGACGGTGTCAATCGACTGTTCGATGGCATCCAGTCGGCGCACCAGATCTTCTGGAGCTTTTGACGTGGTGCCGCGCCGGTCGATCATGCGAGCCAATGCGCGACCAATCGGAAACGCCAGAATGATGCCAATCAGCCCCATCACGCTAATGAACAGTATCTCCGGCACCTGCGGAGGAATTACGTTATTGGCGTCATACGGGATTACGGTGGAAGCACCGTCGGGCCCGGTTTGCACAAACTCGAGACCATTCGGACCCATGCGCACGTTGAAGTTTCCGCCGCCCGGTGGATTGGGCGGAACAGGCGGCACGGGCACCTCCTGCATCGCGTCAATGCGCGCCATCTCGGCTTCTGTACGCGCCTCCTGAGCGGCTTCGCGCGCGGCTTGCACCGCTTCCTGAATCGTCTGCCGAATTTCTTCCTGGTTGGTGCGCGGTGCTTGTGCCGGTTGTCCTTGTTGCGTTTCCGACACGAGTGCACTCGAAGTGCGTGTGAGGCGGTTCATGCGTGCGCTCCGGAAAGTGACGACTCAGATGAAACGGGAATGCCGCGCGCGGGAATGCGGAACCGAATTTCCGTGCCTCGGCCAACAGTGCTTTCAGCTTCTACGACGCCGCGATGCGCCGAAATCGTTTGGCGGGCGATCGCGAGACCAAGTCCGGTGCCGCCGGGTTTCGTGGTGACGTACGGATCAAAGATTCGATCGAGCACGGGCGCATCAATGCCCGGACCGGTGTCACGAACGGCAATGCACACGGCTGGTTCGCCCGCGAGTACGTCGGCCGTGACACGTACCGTGATTACCCCCGACGCCGGGCACACATCCACCGCGTTGATGAGCACGTTCGTCACCGCACGTACGAGGGCATCGTGAAATCCGCGGACCAATGGCAAGTCGCGACCGATCTCGCGTTCGAGCGTAAGGCGATCGGGCACCGTGGACTCCGCGGCACGCGAGACGAGATCACCCACGTCCACATCGGCCGCTGGTCCATCGGGAAGACGTCCGAACTGCGCAAAGGATCGCGCCATGGTTTCGAGGCGCGCGGACTCTTCGGCGAGCACTTCGACCGTGTCGTGTAACTCGGGGGGCGCGCCGCGTCGCAGTCGATCCACAGCGAATCGAATGGGCGTGAGCGGATTCTTGAGCTCGTGCGCAAAACGACGGGCGCTTTCGCGAAACGCTTCGGCGCGTTCTGCGGCCAGCGCCTGCTGCCGACCCTGTTCCAGTTCGTTGGCCATGGTGCGCATGCCGGTGCGGAGCACTTCGAACTCCGGCGCACCTTTTCGCTCGGCGGCCGCTGGCAGTTCGCTCCCGGAGCGAATGAGTCCCGTCCAGCCAACAAGTTCGTCGAGCGGCCGACTGAGCTGTCGCGCGAGGTGCCCTGCGACGCGCGAGGCGCCCAGGGCAACACCGATGAGGAGCAGAAAGGCGCCGAGCCCAATGAGCTGTACCGCCTGGGGCACAACAAACCCAAAGCGTTTGGCCATTTCGAGGGAGCGACGGAGTTCAGTTTCATGCGTTCGCAGCGCCTCGCGCTGAGCATCGGTAAGTGGCGCATCGGCGAGCGCCGAGATCGCACGCTCCCCACTGCTGCCCACCCGCTCCCAAGCCGACGTGGCTCCGACCAGCGGCAGGGCTCGACTTGTTGTGACCACCCAGGCTGCTGTCAGCAGGATTGAGGGTACCACTGCGAAGAGCAGCAGCATGGCGAACAAGCGCGTTCGAAACGGCGTGTGGGCGCGTCGTGGTACGCGCGCCCCGACCGCCCGACTCGCGTGGGAGTCCGTACGGTGCCCGGTGGAGGGCGGTTTCGGGGAGGGCGCGTGTGGATCCAACCCGGTGGTCGGCTTCCGCATCTCGTTCATAGCTGGTAATTTACATGATTGTGTTGTCTCATGACCGGAGCGGAATGCCAAACCAGTGGACCCTGACCACCCTATTCGAGTCGCGCGTCCGGGATTTCCCGGATCGCCTCGTTGTTGTGGCAGGCGATCGGTCGCATTCGTTCCAACAGGTAGACGCGCAGGCGTCGGCACTCGCCGCCGCGTTCGCTGAACTTGGCATTGAACACGGTGATCGTGTCGCCGTGAACTTGCCCAACGGGGTGGAGTGGCTCATCACCCTGGTTGCGTGCGCCAAACTTGGTGCCGCCGTTGTTCCGATCAGCCCGCAGCTCAACATTCATGAGTTGCGTTATCAGCTGCGACATGCGGAAGCGAGTCTCGTCGTCACGATTGAACGACTCGACAACGTGGATTTTCTGCAGCGTTTTGAAGACGTGCTCGCGGATCTTCCTGATCTGCAGTACGTGGTCACCGTTGGTGAAGAAGATCTGTGGTACGACGATCGCATTTTTCAGTTCGAGGATCTGCTGTCGAGCGGAACGGGACGACCAGTCCCACTCGTGTCGTGCACGGATGATGATGATCTGGCGGTGATTTATACGTCAGGCTCGTCGGGCAAACCCAAAGGTGTGCGCTTGAGCCACCGGGCATTGCTCGAAAACGCCGCTCGTACGGGCGACGTGCTTGAACTCTCACCCGACGATCGGGTGCTGACGCCGGTACCGTTTTTCACCGTGTTTGGATTTTCGGTGATGGTAGGGGCGATTGGAGCTGGTGCACCGTTGGTTGTAACACCGCACTTTGACGCACGCGACACGTTGCGTGTGATTGAGACCCATCAAGTCTCGGTGCTGTACGGTGTGCCCACCATGTGGCAGTTGCTGATGCGTGACCCGACGTTTTCACCAGCGCGTGTGCAGTCGCTGCGCACTGGTGTGATTGCGGGTTCCGATGTTGCAGAAGATCTCGTGCAGCGCGTGCGCCGATGGTGCAATGTGCTGGTTGCGTACGGGCTGACGGAAACCGGGCCCACCGTGACCATCACGCGATTCTCCGACGACGATGAGCAGCGTGTGAGCAGTGTAGGTCGCGCCCTTCCGGGTGTGGAGGTGATGGCGGTTGACGTTGTCACCGGAGTGTTGCACGGGCCCGAAGCCGTCGGCGAAATCGCTGTACGTGGGCCGTTTCTCATGCGCGGGTATCTGCGCATGCCGGCCGAAACCGCCAAGGTTCACACGCCGGAAGGATTCTTTCTCACCGGTGATCTCGGCATCATCGACGAGGAAGGATACGTTCGCATCGTTGGTCGCCGTCGGGACACCATCGCGCGCGGAGGATTCCAAGTGTATCCCCGTGAGCTGGAAGACCGGCTCCGCGCGCATCCAGCGGTAGACGATGTCTGCGTCATCGGTATTCCCCATGAGGTGTTGGGGGAGCAGGTGTGCGCATGCATCGTGCCCATTGAGGGCGCAGTCATTACGGGGCGCGACATCATGCTGTTCGCGCGCGACGTCATGGCTGAATACAAAGTTCCCGATCTCGTGCGCTTCTACGATGCCTTCCCCATGACGGGGAGTGGCAAGGTGAGGCGGCGCGAGCTAGCGCGGTCAATCGCGCTCGAACTCTCCGCATCGTACACCTGAGTCCATGTCTCCTCGTCATTTACGTCCGTCTGCACCACCCCGTCGTCCCGTCGCGCCGCTGCATCGCGGTCCGCAGGCCGCTCCGATCTCCGCCTCCATGTCGTCGAACGTTGTTGGTGGGGCACCGCCGCATCAGGCGCCGAACGCCGCCATGCTCATCGATTTTGACAACGTCACGATGGGTATCCGTTCCGACTTGCAGGAAGAGCTGAAGAATCTGCTCTCGTCGGACATCATCAAGGGCAAAGTGGCCGTGCGTCGTGCGTACGCCGACTGGCGCCGCTATCCGCAGTACATCGTGCCGCTCACCGAAGCGTCCATCGATTTGATCTTTGCGCCGGCCTATGGGTCGGCCAAGAAAAACGCCACGGATATTCGCCTCGCGATTGACGCACTGGAACTGGTGTTCACGCGTCCCGAAATCGGCACGTTTGTTCTGCTCTCCGGCGACTCCGATTTCTCGAGCATGGTGATCAAGCTCAAGGAGTACGGCAAGTACGTGATCGGAGTGGGCATTCGCGAATCGTCGAGCGATTTGCTGGTCATGAATTGCGACGAGTACTACTCGTACAACGCACTCGCGGGACTGGTGCGCAACAGCGATGAAGAAGCAGTGCGCTGGGATCCGTGGGAGCTGGTGACGGAAGCCGTGCAGCGCATGAAGCGTAACGGTGATGTCATGCGCTCCGATCGCCTCAAGCAGGTGATGCAGGAAATCGACGCACAGTTCGACGAAAAAAATCTCGGCATGCCGAAGTTTTCGCGCTTTGTGCAGGAAGCACAGGCGAAGGGTCTGGTGACGGTTACCAAGCTTGAGAACGGACAGTTGGAGATTGGCGTGCCGGCGGATGCGGCCGCGACAACTGAAGCCGCGCCTGCCGATGCTGTGGCTCCTGTCGAAGGCGCAGACGTTGAAACGCGTGAAGCACGCGAAGAGCGTGAAGAACGTCGTGGTGGCCGTCGTGGTCGTCGTGGACGCGGACGGGATCGTGAGCGTGAGCCGCGTGGTGCAGAA
>JALHNZ010000066.1 GCA_022843265.1 Gemmatimonadaceae bacterium | reverse complement strand
TACGCTGTACACACCCTCTGCAACGTCGCAGACGGTGAGCATCGCGGCGGGCAACACGGGATCGCGCAGCGTATCGTACTCGGCGAATGCAACCACGCTCGCCATTACGGTGAGCGGTGTACCGTCGGGCTCCGCGGGTGCGGTGACGGTCACTGGTCCGAACAGCTTCTCGCAGGCAGTGACCAGCACCACGACGCTGAGCAATCTGGCTGCGGGTACCTATACGATTGCGGCGAGCAACATCTCGGCCAATGGTTTCACGTACACCGCAACACCGTCGTCGCAAACGCGCGCGGTGACGCTTGGTACGGCGAACAGCGCGTCGGTGGCGTACGCTGCAACAACGGGCCGTCTCACGGTGAACGTGAATGGACTGCCAAGCGGCACGAACGGTGCACTGACCGTCACCGGTCCGAATAACTTCTCGCAGGCTGTCACGAGCACGACCACGCTTTCCAATCTGACCCCGGGCACGTACACCGTCGCTGCGGCGAACGTGACATCCGGTGGCTCTTTGTACACGCCGTCCTCGACATCACAAGCGGTGAGTGTGACCGCTGGTGTGACCGGCTCCAGCGCCGTGACGTACTCGGCGTCTGCTACGACGCTCGCGATCACCATCAGTGGTGTGCCGTCGGGTTCAACCGCGTCGGTGCTGGTGACGGGTCCGAACAGCTTCTCACAGACGCTCACGGGCACCGCCACGCTGAATAGTCTGGCGGCCGGCACGTACACCATTACAGCGAACAACCTCAGCAACGGTGGTTTCACATTCGCGGGCACACCGGCGTCGCAGACTCGCGCAGTCACGGTTGGCAGCACGAACAGCGCCAGCGTGGCGTACGCGGCAACCACCGGTCGACTCACCGTTGAGACGAGTGGCCTGCCGGGTGGCGTGAGCAGCGCGATTTCCGTGACCGGACCCAACAGCTTCTCGCAGAACGTGACGAGCACGTCGACGCTGTCGAATCTCGCTCCTGGTACCTACACCGTGACCGCGTCCAACGTGACCTCGGGTGGCAGCACGTACGCACCGTCCACTGCCTCGCAGTCCGCGAGCGTCACGGCCGGCACAACCGCTTCACGCACCGTCACCTACGCGGTGAGCGGTGGTGGTGGTGGCAGTGGCACCAATCTCTCGATTGACGGTGCGCACGTCACGCAGGCGATTCAGAACTTTGCCGGCACGGTGCCACTCGTTGCTGGTCGTGAAGCGCTGCTGCGCGTGTTTGTGAAAGCTTCGGCGGCCAACACGTTGTCGCCGGCGGTGCGAGTGCGCCTGAGCAGCGGTGGTTCGGTGTATCGCACGTTTACGATTAATGCGCCGTCGTCGTCGGTACCGACCACGATTTCCGAAGGCACGCTCAACAGCTCGTGGAATGCCACGCTCTCGACCAGCGACATGCGCGCGGGCATGAGCATTCAGGTGGACGTCGATCCAAGCAACGCGATTGCTGAGTCCAACGAATCCGACAATGTGTGGCCGAACGCTGGCACACAGGCGTTGGATGTGCGCACGGTCGCTCCATTCAACGTGGTGTTCGTGCCGGTTCATCAGTCTGTCAATGGTCTGACTGGCAACGTGAATAGCGGTAATCTGGAATCGAACTACGTGTCCATGACGCGTCAGATTTTCCCGCTGGCGCAGATCAACGCGTCGGTGCGCGCCACGTACACAACGAACGCCGCCGAGTTGCAGTCGGGCGACGGCAACGGTGCGTGGCTCACCGTGCTGAGCGAGATGAACTCGTTGCGGGTGGCGGACGGTAGCACGGCCAACTACTACGGCGTGGTGAACACGAACTACGGCAGTGGCATCGCCGGTTACGCCTACGTCCCGGGTCGCGCTGGTGTGGGCTGGGACAAGGCTGGCAGCGTCGCGCGCGTCACGGCGCACGAACTTGGCCACAACTTCAGCCGTCGTCACGTGGCCGCGTGTGGCTCGGGCAACACTGACGCGAGTTATCCGTACGCCGGTGGTGTGATTGGCAACTTCGGCTGGAACTCCAGCACGAACTCGATTGTCAGCAACACGCTTACCGACGTGATGGGCTACTGCGGGTCGCAGTGGATCAGCGACTATACGTGGAGCGCCGTGATGAACTATCGTGGCGCCGGTGCGATGATGGCCGGGTTCATGTCTGGCCCGCAAACCACGCTGATGGTTTGGGGTCGCATCAAGAACGGTGTGGTCACGCTTGAGCCAGCGTTCCGCCTGACCACGGCGCCGGTCGTCGCTGAACGTACGGGCAACTACCGCGTGGAACTGCGCGATGAAGCGGGCCGAGTGTTGACCGGCTTCACGTTTGATCCAGACGATGTGGACCATGATGGCACCGCGCAGGCGTTTGCCTTCGCTATCCCCATGAACAGCACCACCGATTCACGGCTGGCCTCTGTGGCCATCGTGGGCGGCGTGAACGGCACCACCGAACAGACCGCACCGATTGCGCTGGCCAACATGGGCGGTGATCCCGCCAATGCGCCGATCGTGATCAAGGCGGACGACGGTCGCACAGACGTGACCGACCCGTCGGCCACCATCACGAGCAGCGGCTCGACCAAGCGCATCTCGTGGGATAACACGAGCTGGCCCATTGCCATGGTGCGCGATGCGCAGACGGGCCAGGTGCTGTCGTACCTGCGTTCGTCGGGCAACAGCTTCGTCACCAACCGTTCGTCGGTGCGCGTGGTGTTCTCGAACGGCGTGAAGTCGGTCACTCGCACGCTGAACGTGCCCTGATCGGCGAATGTCCCTGACCCGCCTCGCGCGGGACCAGTCGTAAACACCGGGCGTGCGCTTTCTACGAAGGCGCACGCCCGGTACTTTTCAGGGATCCCCCGTCGGCAGGAACGACGGGTATTCGTGACTCTCGCCCGCCTGTTTGGAGGCGCGATTCTCCCCGAATCTCCGAATATCTCATGGCTTCTTACGACGTCATCGTTCTGGGCGGCGGCCCTGCTGGCTACGTCTGTGCAATCCGCTGCTCCCAGCTTGGACTCTCTGTCGCGGTCATTGAGCGCGAAGCACTCGGCGGCACCTGCGTGATCTGGGGCTGCATTCCGGCCAAGGCACTGCTTGAAAGTGGGCATCTTGCCAACAAGGTGCGCAAAGCCGCTGAACATGGTGTCACCACTGGCGAGCTGTCGTTTGACTACGTGCCGGCCATGAAGCGTTCACGCGCGGTGAGCTTGCAGAACAGCAAAGGCGTGGAGTTCCTGTTCAAGAAGAACAAGGTGGCGTGGATTCGCGGCACCGGGACGCTTAAAGCCGGCAAGCGCGTAGAGGTCAAGAGCGAAGACGGCAAGACCGAAACGCACGAAGCAAAGAAGGCCATGGTGATTGCCACCGGTTCACGCGTGAAGGGGCTGCCTCAGGCCGGGCTCACGCTCGACGGCAAGCGCATTCTCTCAAGCGACGATGTGCTGGTGCTTGAGCACACGCCCAAGACCATGGCGATTGTTGGTGCGGGCGCGGTAGGCTGTGAGTTCGCCGACGTGTTCAGCGCATTTGGAACGGCGGTCACGCTGATCGAAGTCGCGCCGCGCTTGCTGCCGCTCGAAGACGAAGACGTGTCAAAAGAACTGCTGCGCGCCTTCAAGAAGCGCAAAATCGACGCGCGCGTTGGTGCAAAACTGCAAGGTGTGAAAGTTGGCAAGAACAGTGTGTCGCTCACCGTTGAAGAGAACGGCAAAGCCGAAACGCTTGAAGTGGAGCATGTGCTTGTGGCCGCGGGTCGCGCGCCCAATGTCGACGGCATCGGCCTGGAAACACTCGGCATCAAGACCACCGAGCGCGGCTTCATCAAGATCAATGAGAAGTTTGAGACATCGGTCCCGGGTTATTACGCCGTGGGAGACGTGGCGGGTAACCAGATGCTCGCGCACAAAGGCTCACGTGAAGGTCACGTGCTGGCCGACCTGCTCGGCGGTGAACACCCGCACCTCGTGGACTACGGCAACATTCCGAGCTGCACGTACTGCTCCCCCGAAGTGGCGAGTGTTGGTCTGACCGAACAGGCGTGCAAGGATCAGAAACTCGAGTACGTGGTGGGCAAGTTTCCGTTCTCGGCCAACGGGCGAGCGCGCACGTCTGGTGAGACCGATGGTTTTGTGAAGATCATTCGCGGCAAGCAGTACGGAGAAATTCTTGGCGCGCACATTATCGGGGCGAACGCCACCGAGATCATTCACGAGCTCGTGGTCGCCCGCGCCAATGAGTTCACCGTGGAAGAAATCGATCTGGCAGTGCACGCGCATCCAACGCTGAGTGAAGCCGTGGCCGAAGCAGTGCTCGATAGCCTGGGCAAGCTTGTGCACGCCTGACGCGAAGCACGTCTGACAAGCATCACGCCTGACGCTGCGTACGTTTCACGTGGAAAACGAGTCCGAATTGCGCGCTGTGCCGCTATTGCACACGCACGATCTCGGACTCGTGCCGTATCTGGAGGCGCTGGCGCTGCAACGGCGCGCCGCCGAGCTTCGCATCAAGGGCGAGTTGCCGCATGATGTGCTGCTGCTGTGCGAGCACCCGCCCGTGATCACACTGGGGCGCGGATTCAAGCCGCCGCATTTGCTCACCGACGCCGCGGCGCTGCCGGCCGCGGGAGTTGAGCTGCACGACGTGGAACGCGGCGGCGACATCACCGTGCACGAGCCAGGACAGCTGGTCGGTTATCTCGTGCTCGATCTCAAGCGCCACAAGAAAGATCTGCACTGGTTTCTGCGACAGGTGGAGCAAGGCATCATCGACGGCGTGGCGCCGTTTGGCGTGCACGCATCGCGCCGAGCTGGTCTCACTGGTGTGTGGGCCGACGATCGCAAGCTGGCGTCGATTGGTGTGCACGCGCGTGACTGGGTCACGTGGCACGGGTTCGCGCTCAACGTGAGCAATGATCTCGCTACGTTCGCGCACACGGTGCCATGCGGCATTCCGGGTGTGGAGATGACGTCCGTGCACGCGGAGTGCGAGCGCGCAAACGCAACACGGCCCGCACAAGCAGATGTTGTGCGGACCGTGAGTGCTGGCATTGCCAGCGCGTTTTCACTGCGAGCAGAACCGCTTCCCCACGATCAACGCGCGTTGTTGCACACGTTGATCGCGGAGTAAGCGAGTGGTGCCTTAGGGCACCGTCTGCGCCGAGAAGACAACCTGCGGAATCGATGGGAAGCCCGGGAGTGACGCCGCGAGAATGCGCGTGGCGCTGCCACCAGCTGGAATCGTCCAGTCCACCAGTGTGGCAATACCGTCGACGCCCGTGAAGATGGTCACGTTCGGATTGCCCGCGTTCACTGTGCCGCTACCAACGTTCGGTGCAAACGTGACCGTCGTGTTGGCGATCGGATTGCCAAACAGGTCCGTAACGCGAACCGACGGCGCCGTGGGAACCGCGCCGCCCGTATTCGGCAGGTTGGTCTGATTCAGGATCGCGTTCGGACCCGCGTTCAGTGCCGCAGGCGCGCCGGCAATCACGTTGGCTGAGAAGACGATTTCGTTGCCCTGCTGATCAAGGCCGGTCACGAAAACGCGGACGCCGGACACTGTGCCAGCAACCGTGCCAACGCGCCACGAACCAAGCTGAGCCACACCGTTCACATCGGTGGCAACCGTGCCACCAGTGATCGAGCCGCTGCCAACCGTTTCCAGCTGGAACGTCACGGTCACATTGGCGAGCGGATTGCCGCCCACGTCACGCACCACAACAGACGGAGCTGGTGCCACGACAGAGTTGGCAACAACGGCGCCATAGCTGATGGCATTCACCGGGGTAACCGCGTTCGGTACGCCCGGCGTTGCCGTAGCCGTGAAGATCACATCCGGCAGGCCCGCAATGCGTGCAATGAGCGTCTGCGTGCCAGTGGCGCCGCCAAGCGTCCAGGAACCGACCGACGCCACACCCGTGGCGTTCGTCTGCGCCAGCGCGCCAGTGAGCGTGCCGCCGCCGGAGCCCACGATGAACTGCACGTTCACGTTAGCCACTGGGTTACCGCGGTTATCACGCACCACAACCGATGGTGAAATCGGCAGCGTGGTGGAAACCTGCGCGGTCTGACCAGCGCCTGCCTGGGCCGAAATCGTGGCCGGGAGACCAGGCGTGGCGGTCGCGTTGAAGTTCACCGGATTGCCAGCAATGCCCGTGCCCGTCACGGTCGCGCGGAGCGTGTTCGCGCCTGGCGTTTCGCCGAGCGTCCAGCCGCCAACCGTGGCAACACCGGCCGCGTTCGTGATCTGGGTGCGCGCGACGGCTGAACCGCCGCCCGCCACCACAGTGAACACCACTTCGGCGCCGCTGATTGGATTACCAAACGCGTCATTCACGCGCACCGACGGCTCAATATCCACCGGACGACCAACGAACGCGGTCTGGGCGTTACCGGCCACTGCGATCACACTGGCCGCCGCTGAAGCACGCGTGGTGGCCGTGAACACGGTCGGCGTGAGAATGCCCTGCACCGTGGCGGTCAGGGTGTAGTTCTGCACGGTGCTGCCAAGCAGCCATCCATCCACCGTCGCCACACCATCAGCACTGGTCTGCTTCGTGGTACCGTTCACTGTGGAGCCCGTAGAACCGGCGAACGTGACCTGTACGCCCGCAACCGGATTTCCAGCCGCGTCCGTGACGCGAACACTGGGAAGCGGCGAGACGTTGGTGCCGACCACCTGATTGATCGTGGTAGCGGTCAAAGCCGTAACGCGATTGGCCGGACCAGCTGCGGCCGTGGCCGTGAACTCAACCGGGTTGCCCTGCACGCCGTTGAACACGGCCAATGCGGTGAGGCGATTGGCGCCCACGTTCGGGCCGAGCTGCCAGCTGCCAACCGTCGCAATGCCTTCTGCGTTGGTCGTGGCGCCGCTTCCGGTGACTGAACCGCCGCCCGCGCTCACCGAGAAGAACACAGACACGCCGGCTACGTTATTGCCGAAACGGTCGCGGAGGCGAACTGACGGGGCGATGCCTACGCTCGCGCCAGCCTGACCGGTCTGGTTGTTACCGGCATTGATCGTGATGGCCGACGGTGCGCCGGCCGAAGACACCGCAACGAACGACGCGGGCGAGGAGACGCCGGTGACCGCAGCCTGTGCGGTCTGCTGGCCTGTGGCGGTACCAAGGGTCCACACGGCGGTGGCTTCACCGCTGCTGTTCGTGGTGCTGGTGGTTGGCGTCACCGAACCGCCGCCGCCCGTTACCGAGAAGGTGACCGTCTGACCTTCGAGTGGAGATCCGCCTGCGTCGGCAACACGGACGCGAAGGGGGGTGGCGAGTGCTTCGCCGGCCGCGCCGGTGAACGTCGCGGCACCAACAACGGAGACCGTTGACGGTTGCGGCGGTTCAGAGCCGTTGTCACCACACGCTGCTGCTACAGCGAGGGTAGCGAGCGCAAGCAAAGTGTTTCGGACGCGAAAAAGTGGTCGCATAGTGATCCGGTTGGGGTGATTCGGTGTGTTACACGGCGAGAATACCGAGCGCACAACAGATACACGCTACACCATCACAATAGCGTTCCGCACGCGCAAGGGTTCGGTATAAACCCGTACACCTTACGCGTGCGTACGATCACAATTTCCGACGTTTTTTACTCTCGGAACGCGGACACAAGCCGTTACGGCAGAGGTCGTCTGGCGCTTACGGCTGAGGTCGTCAGACGCTTACGGCTGAGGACGGCTCTGTGAGGCGGAGATCGAGTCGAGACGCTCCGCATCACGCGAAGGATTCGGAAGGTTCAGCTCCATCGACTTTTTGTTGTACGCTTTCCAGCCCGCGGCGATCACGGTGTCGCCCTGCAGCAGAATCGGCGTGGAGATCGTGTCAGCAATCGCGTCGTTCAGCGAGCCCGGAAGCTCGCGATACCAGATCACGCTGAACGTTTCACCGTTCACCAGATACTGCTGACGGCGAAAGCCACGTTCAATCTGTGGCTGTTCGAATGCATCAACGGCGACGAGCGGGCCTTCGCCAAGAATGGAGAAGACGGAATCCTTGGTCATGCCGGTGTCGATCTGGGAGATCTTGGCGTTACCAACGTCATCCGAGCCGCCGCAGGCAGCAACAGAAACGAACACGGCGCCAAAGAGCACCAGTCGTGCGAGAGCGCGGGCGCGAGTGCCCGGTGCAGACAGAAGAGTATGCATATCAATCCGTAGGTGAAAAGTGTGGGAGCGAGTGGCGCACGTCGCCGGAGACACACCGTCTCGCGCCGCGCACCGGGTTGAGTCTAATCGTACCCGCCAAACAGAAAAGGGGGCACTCCCGAAGGAGTGCCCCCAGTCCTGACGAGCAACTACTCAGCAGCGAACCTTACGGCGCGCCCGTGTAGCTGACGTTGATGTTCTGCGGGCCCGTGTACACAGCGTTGATCGACACGAGGCAGTTTCCACCGCTGACCTGCGCGGTGTTGCCGCCCGTGGCGAGCGCGGTGCAGTTGGCCGTGAACGTGGTGCCACCGATCACGAAGGTGTTCGGGATCGAGAGCTGGTACGAACCCACGCCCGGTGAAGCCACCGGAACCGTGAGGACCTTGGAACCTGCACCCGCCGCGCCATTCACCACGAACGCGTTCGCGCCCGAGAAGAATGCACCCGTCGTGTAGAGGTTCGGGCCCGTGACCGTGGCGTCGAGCTGCCAGTTGGTCGGGTTCGTCAGGGCAGGCGACGTGGCACCAGTGACGGTGACACGGATCTGCGCCGGACGCATCGTGAGCGTACCCGTTCCGTTCGCACCGTTGAACGTGGACGTGCCGCTGTAGAAGCCACCGAACGTGGTGACCTGCGCAGCGCCCGTGCCGTTACCCAACGTGCCAGCCGGGATCGACGCTGTCGTGAACAGCGTAGCCAGGTTGGAGATGGAGAACGTGCTGTTCTGCAGTGCACTCTGGAGCGTGTTGCTGGCCGCGGTGATCTGCGTGCCCGCGCCTGAGATACCAGCCGCAAGCTGCACGGTCGGGCTCGCAATCGCGTTGCTGTTGATGCTCAGGTTGTCATTGAACGTAAGTGCGGTGAAGTCACCGAACGTCACGTCGTTGAACGCGCGCACCAGGAGACCCGTCGAGAAGAGCGGGCTGCTGTAGTTGATCGTAGCGACCGGCGGTACACCAGCCACGACGTTCGCGGGCGAGCCGCCAACGACCGGGGTGTTGTACGTCTGGCCACCGATGTTCAACGTCGCGGTGTTCGCAACAACCGTGTAGTTACCAGCCTGCGGAACCGGGATGATCGAGCCGTTAGACGGGATCGTCGCGGTGACACTGACCGGGCCGTTCAGCGTGACGGAGATGTTGCCGCCCGCCGGGAGGTTGGTGTTGATCTGCACACCGAGGACCTGCGGCTGGTACACAATGTTGTTCGGGATCGGTACGATCGTACCGGCCGGGACATTGACGACCTGCACCGAGTTCGTCGGCGAGTAGAGCACGCCATTGAGCGTGACCGGGTTTGCGGTCACCGTGTACGTGCCACCCTGCGAGTCAAGCGCGAGGATGCCAACGCCCGTGACAACAGCGTTGAAGCCCTGCGTGCCGCCCGCCACCGTGATGTTTGCCTGCGGGTTCGCCGGCAACGCCGGGAAGCCGGCCGGCGGCGCGGTGAAGGTGATGCTGCCAGGCGTGAAGTTGATGGCCGAGCCACCAATCACGGACTGCGTCACGAAGCCTGAACCGTTCGACAGCACGCCAATCGCAACGATGTCGTTGCCAATGACAGCCGGCGTCTGCTGCGTCTCAAACGAGGTCGGCAGCGAGGCGTACTGGTTGTCAGGCAGCGTGTACGTCCAGTAGCGCGTGTTGCCCTGGTCCGCCGGGATGGCGATCGAGGACGAACCGAGATACTGCCAGTTCTGACCGTTCAGCGGGGCCGAAGCACCCGGGATCGCGGCCGAGAGGCGGTAGAACTCAACACGTCCGAACGGTGAGTTCGTGATGTTGGTGTTCGAGACGAGCTGCGCCTTGAGGCCTTCCGGCGCGTTGAACGACGCCGCACGGCTCGTGAGCACAGACCAGCTGCTGTAGTTCGCAGCACCCGTGACAGCGGTCAACGCAGGGACACCCTGTGAGAGGTAGCCGGCGGTGATCGTCGGGGTGATACGGTTGGCAACGTCAAAGCCAGAGAGGTACGCCGTCTGGATCGGAGCCGCCGGAGCAACCGCGAGGTTGTTCGAGACGCCGAGCAGGGTCGGAGCAGGCACGCCGAGCTGCGTGGTGGCCTGAGCAATCGGGCTGTTGATGTTGTCGTTGAAACGCGCGTCAACGAGCTGCTGCGGGTACAGGAGCGGCAGGGCAATGCCCGGCAGCGTGTTCGCAACAACGGTGGCACGGATTTCAACGTTGTCCTGCGCGTTGTACGTCAGCACCGGCGGGGCTGCTGCCGTGACGATGGCCGGAACGCCGAGGTTGGCGATCAAACCAGCGGTGGCATCAACCGCGAGGCGACGACGGAGCACTTCCGACACGTTACCAGCGCGGTCGTACACGCGGGTCGCGTAGTGGTAGATGCCTTCGCTCGACGCGAGCGTCGCGCCGTTGCCCGTACGGTAGCCGTCAAGCGCCAGCGAAACGCCGAGCGTCGTGAGCGGCTGCGTGCGGAACACGCAGTTGGGCATCGTCTGGAACGCCGCGCCAGTGGCGGAGCCGAACGTTGTTGAACCGCTCTCCGCGCCGCTGCCCGTGTTGGCGAGAGGGCTGAACGAGTTCGGATTGATGCAGACGGCCTTCGTCGTCGCGCTGGTTCCGATCAGCAGGCCCGCCGCACGGCTGGCGAAGTGCTGCTGTGAACCGTTCGACGTGGTGATCGTGCCGACTGCGGAGGACGACTGCCACGGTGCGCCAACGTCATTGGCGTCCATGAAGCCACCGCGCTCGTCAATGAACTCGGCCTGGAACTGCACGGCGCCTGACAGCGCAGTGCGGATCGTCGTGTCAGCAGCCGAGGCAGCCGACCAACGGATGAACGGAGCCGTCCAGTCAGAACCGAAGTTCGTCGAGTAGCTCGAGGTGCTCGAGTTGTCGAGGGCGTCAAGTTCTGCGTAACGCACGCGGTACGGACCACGCGTCGTTGAGTTCGCTGCATCCCAGCCGCCAAGGAAGTTCGTGGCGCATTCCGGGACTGAAGCACCCGTGGCGTCGGCCATGGCAACCGTGCCCGTCGACGTCGTGGTGCAACCATTGTAGAACCAGCTACGGCTGTTCGTCTTCACACCAACGCCTGCGTCCGTGGACGCTGCGGTGTTCGTATTGAAGTTGAACTCACGGTTCACCCAGCCCGTGACGGCCGGAAGGTTACGCGTGATGTTCGGCGTGGTCGTGCTCGGGCCAGCGTAGTCGAGACGGTTGTTCACCGGGCGAGCAACGTTGGACGAGAAGCGGTAACCATCGGCGAACGTAACGGCCGGAGCCGGGTTGTTGTCCGTGTCAACACCAGCAACGACGCCGGCGATGTTCTGCGCCGTAACGGCCGGGTGCTCGTAACCGCCGCACTCGATGTTGCCGTTGCCAATCGTTGACGGGCTGCTGCTCGAAGCGACGTTACGACCATTCGAGGCATCGTAGGTCAGCGCGAACGGAGCGGCCGTGATCGTTTCACGGCTGAACGGAACGGTGCCGTTGATGGCGCCGCAGATGTCGATCGTGCTCATCAGGCCCTGACGCATGCCCATCGTCAGCGACTTGACCATCTTGCCCGAGTACCACACCGGGACGATGCTGAAGCGACCCTTACCATCGTCGCCCGGACCACCGCGCCAGTTCAGGCCGGCCGGACCGTCAGCAACACGCGTCGGGTTCACATACTGAATCGCGTAGCCATCAAAGTTCGCAAAGTTCACGACCTGACGGTTGTTCGACGCGTTCTGGATCTCAACAGCCGTCGTGCCGTTCGTGGTGAACACTGACGCCGAGATGACTTTCTGGCCGTTGCCGTACAGCACATCGGCCGCGCCCGTCACGAAGTTGGCCGTGAAGTCGGCCGTGTTCACAAACAGGTTCACGATGCCCGCGTTGGCCTGGCCATTGGAGTACAGCTGACGAGCAGCTGCACGACGACCCGTGCCATCCGCATTGGCGATGAACGCCACGATGGAGTCAACACGCTGACCATTCGTCACGAGGTTGACCGCAACCTGGATCTGGTCGCGAACCGCCGTGATGTCGATCGGCTGATTCACCTGAGCGTTCGCGGTCGTCACGATACCAGCGCGACGTCCAGCGCTCGTCGAGTCATCAACGTACGAGGTCGCGATCGGGCCCTGCGTCACCGTCTCGATCGTGAGGCTGGCCGGAGCCGCCACAGAAACCGGGATGAGCTGGGTAACCGTTGACGCCGCGAAGCCGCCGCCGGCCGGAGCCGTCGCCGTCACCGTGATCGTCGTGTTGCCAGCGGCAATCGCCGTCACCGTTGCGTTGGCGCCCGTGCCCGTCACCGTCGCAATGGCCGTGTTGGCCGAGGCGTAGGAGTACGTCACGGCCGCCGCGCCCGCAGGCTGCGTGGCGTTCGACGTCAGCGCGCCCGTGGAACCCGTGGCGAGCGAGAGGCTCGTGGGCTGCACGTTGAGCGAGCTGATCGACGGCGCCGCCGCCGAAACGTTCACCGTCACGCCAAACGTGCGCGTCGCCGGGCTAAAGCCCGCGCCCGTGCCCGTCGCCGTCACCGTGATCGTGGTCGTGCCCGGCGCAACCGCCGTCACAACACCCGTGCCGTTCACCGTGGCGATCGCGGCCGAAGCCGTCGCGTAGGTGTACGCCACCGTTACTGCGTTCGAAGCCGGGCTCGCGTTCGGAACCAGCGTGAGGTTCTGACCCGACACCAGATTCGCAACGGCCGGCGACACGGTCAACGTGCCGAGGGCCGGTGTCAGCGCATTCACCGTCACGGCAGCAGATGCCTGCTGGCCCGTTGACGTGATGGCCGTAATGGTCGTGCTGCCGGCCGCAACGGCCGTCACTGTGCAGCCATTGCCCGACACTGCGGCCGTGGCAACACCGGCGGCACCCGTGGCGCACGACGCAAGCGTCGGCGTTGGGCTACCACCAGAAATCTGCACCGAAAGCGTCGCCGTGGCACCAGGATTGAGCGTCACCGCCTGCGGCGTGATGCTGACAACCACTGGAGCTGGCGGCGCGATGGGCACCGTAACGTCGTCGCCGCAAGCAGCCAGGACGCCAACGGCGGCCAGGCTCAACGCGAGCGACGCGTTTCTCCGAGAAAAGAAGTGCATTCGTCCTCCCTCTTGCGAGGTCGTATAAAGGTCTTTTGCCCGATCCGGACTGGGAGGCCAGAGTCGAACAGTCCATCAAGAGAAGCGGTCTCTTTCACGCCCGCGATCCTCAGCGAACCCGATCAAGCACCGTCACAGGCACTCCCTGCGCTGCGGTCCCACCATGGAGAAGTCCGGGAAGCGGCCGGCCAGCATCCACTATTTGCAGTCAGGGCTCCTGCGCCCAAGGCACAACACCTGCGCACTACACCTGCTGGTTCCTGCTACCTAACCTGCCGCTCGCGCATCACGCGAACGTCCCACACCACTCTCTCTGCCACCCACTCCGCGCCCTTTCCAGACACTCACGTGCACAGACGCGGGCAGCCCACACTACGCCGCGTAGTGGTGGCAACAATACCAAGCGCCGAAGATAGGGAACCAAACCGCTCCGGTCAAGAAGCAGTTCTTTGTTCCACTTACTGTCGACTATCACAATTTATAAAGATCGACCGCGGGCACCGTTTTGTCCACACCCAAACGCGACGCCTACAGTCTCACTCCTGTCACCAAGCGGGACGAATCAGACGCCGACCCGTCACCAGACCGGCACGGGCCTCCCGCTCTCGGCCGCCCTCCGGCATTCTTCACCGCATGGCCTCTGCCCCGCACGATCCGCTCCACCTCCGCCCTCTTCGCCCGCTCAGCGAGGTGGCCGCTCAGCACGCGGTCGAGGGCCCCGCCCTCAACGCGGCCCAGGCCGCTGCCGCCTCGCATGGTGATTCCCCCCTTCTTATAGTGGCCGGTGCCGGCTCCGGAAAAACGCGCACCCTCGTCCATCGCGTAGCCGCCCTGGTTGCCCGCGGCGTGCCGCCAGCCCGGATTCTCCTCCTCACGTTCACGCGTCGGGCCGCGCAGGAGATGCTCGATCGCGCCGAACGTCTCGCCGGTGGATCGAGCCAACGCGTGCAGGGCGGCACCTTCCACGGCATCGCCCACCGAATTCTCCGGCGGTACGGACCGGCCGCGGGCCTGCCACGCGATTTCTCGATCATGGACAGCGCCGATGCCTCCGACCTCATGGGCATCGCGCGCACCAGCCTCGGGTACGGCGAACCGCGTGGCAAACAGCTCGGCGGCCCGCTCGACGGTCCGTCGCGTCGCTTTCCCCGCGCCGAAACCTGCGTCACGCTGTACTCGCGACAAGTGAACACGGATCGCCCGGTGGCCGACTTGCTCGAAGACGGATGGCCGCACTTCTCGGCGTGGGCCGGTGATCTGGAGCGCGTCTTCACCGAATACGTGCGCCGCAAAACCGATGCAAACCTGCTTGACTACGACGACCTGTTGCTGTCGCTCGCGTTGTTGCTCGAACAAGGGGGCGACGTGGGTGATCGTATCCGCAACGACTATGACCACGTGCTCGTGGATGAATACCAGGACACGAATCCGCTACAAGCACGCATTCTGCGCGGCCTCTGCCCGCACGGCCGCATCACGGTCGTTGGTGACGATGCGCAATCGATCTACGCATTTCGCGGCGCGACCATCGACAACATCATGACGTTCCCGTCGCAGTTCGCGGGCACAACGATCGTCACGCTTGAACAGAACTACCGCTCCACGGCGCCGATTCTTGATACGAGCAATACGCTCATTTCGCGGGCCACGTATCGCTACACGAAAGAACTCTGGACCGATCGCCACGGCGGTGAAGCACCGTGGCTAGTTACGGTACGCGATGAGCGCGAGCAAACGCGTTTCATTGTGGACCGCTTGCTTGAACTGCACGAAGAAGGCACACCGCTGCGAGAGATCGCTGTGCTGGTGCGCGCCGGGTATCTCTCGGCTGATCTCGAAATCGAACTCTCGAACCGGCGCATTCCCTACGAAAAATGGGGCGGCCTCAAGTTTCTCGAAGCCGCGCACATTAAAGACGTGCTCGCGTTTCTACGCCTGCTCGACAATCCGCAGGATGAAGTGAGCTGGTACCGCTTGCTTCGCCTATTGCCGGGCGTGGGCGATACCACCGCGCGCACCGCGGTTGAGCTGCTCGCCGCACACGCGTGGCATCCGCGCGTCTTGGGCGCGGTACGCGCGTCATCGAAAGCCGCGCCCGGACTGGCGGCGCTGGGCGCACTGCTCGACGGACTTCGTGGCGCCACTACGCCGGCCACTACAGCGGAAGAGATTGCCCAGATCCGCCGACTGTATGACCGGCTGCTCGTGGAAACGTACGATGAACCCGCGCCGCGCCTCGCGGATCTTGATCAGCTAGAGATCATTGCGGTGAGTTATCCGTCGCGCACGGAATTTCTCGCCGCGCTCGCACTCGAACCGCCTGCCGCCACGCAGGATCTTGCGGTCGGTGGTGACGAAGATTCCGACGCGCTCATCATCAGTACCGTGCACTCAGCGAAAGGACGCGAGTGGGACGCGGTGTTTGTGCCGTGGACGGTAGACGGCGTGTATCCCATGGCGCGCAGCGCCGGTAATGATGACGCCGTCGAAGAAGAACGCCGGTTGTTGTACGTAGCCATGACCCGCGCGCGCGATCATCTGTGCCTGGTGTATCCACTGCAGTCGTACCCGTCGCGTATGGGCGCTGACTATTCGTACGGTCAGTTATCACGGTTTCTCGACGAAGGCGTGCGCCGCACCATGCAACGCGTGGCGCTCGGTCCTGATGGCACGCTGCCTTCGCTGCTCACCAGCGCGCCGCTGCCGCCTCGGCCGGCGGTTGATCTGCGCGCACTGTTGCGTGGCCGCGTGGGCTTGCCAGCGCCGAAACCGGATGACAACCAAATTGGTTGAGTCATGCAGCGCAGCTGCGTAGCGGCCTCTTCCGTAATTCTCTCTTCCCAGAAGCAATGCCCATGCTGAGCCTTGTACAACCCGCGGCCCGACACGCCGCACGTGCCCTGATGGCCGCGAGCGCTGCGCTTGCACTCGTTGCGACACCGGCGTTCACATTCGCGCAGACAGCGCTTCCGGCCGCCACCACACCGCTTCCGGTGGACTCGGCTGTGCGCACCGGTACGCTGCCAAATGGATTGCGCTGGTACATTCGCACCAACGCGCGTCCTGAGAATCGGGCGGAGCTGCGACTGGCGATCAACGCCGGATCGGTGCTGGAAGATCAGGATCAGCGCGGCCTCGCACACTTTCTTGAGCACATGGCGTTTAACGGCACAAAGCGGTTTGCCAAGAACGACATCGTGAAATATCTCGAGTCGATTGGTGTGCGCTTCGGCGCCGATCTGAACGCGTACACCGGGTTTGACGAAACCGTGTACATCCTCCCGGTGCCAACAGACTCGGCCGGCTTGCTGGCGCGCAGCTTTGATATTCTCGAAGACTGGGCGTCGGCCGTGACGTTTGACAGCGCGGAAGTGGTGGCCGAACGTGGTGTGGTGATGGAAGAGTGGCGTGGTTCCCGCGGCGCCAACGCACGCGTGCTCGACAAACACTTTCCGGTGCTGTTGCAGGGCTCGCGCTATGCTGAGCGACTACCGATCGGCGATACCGGCATTCTGCGCAGCGCCACGCCTGCGCCGCTGCGTCGGTTCTACAACGACTGGTATCGCCCGAACAATATGGCGGTGATCGCGGTGGGCGACTTCAACGCCGACAGCGTGCAAGCCATGATTGTCTCGCGCTTTGGCAAACTTGCGAATCCAGCCAACGCACGAGCCCGCACGGAAGTCCCAGTGCCCTTGGTGAACGGCACGCGCGTTTCCATTGCGAGTGATCCGGAATTGCAGGTGTCATCAGTTGAAGTGACGTACAAGCTGCCGCGCCGCACCACGCGGACCGTTGGTGACTGGCGTCAACGGTTGATTGAAGACATTTACAACGCGGCGTTCAATCGTCGCCTCAGCGAAATCACCCAGCGCGGCAATGCGCCGTGGGTCGGTGCGTCTTCAGGCGTGAGCGCGTACGCACGGGCATCATCGGCGTATTCGTTGAGTCTGGGGGCGCAAGAAGGAAAACTCGAAGCCGCGCTCGAGGCGATTGCGACCGAAGCACGTCGCGTTGATGAGTTCGGATTTCTTGACAGTGAAATCGCCCGCGTGAAAACCGACATTCAGCGCGGCTACGAGCGTGCCTTTGCGGAGCGCGACAAGTCGGAGTCTGGTGGCTTCGCGGATTCCTACATCAGCCATTTTCTCGAGCAGTCTCCGATCCCGGGCATAACGTTCTACAATCAGTGGGTGCCGGCGGCGCTTGCGTCGATCACGCGTGAAGACGTCAACGCCGTGGGTCGCAACTGGATCAGCGATAACGACCGCGCCGTACTCGCATCAGTTGCTCTGAAAGAAGGCGTTGCCGTGCCCACGCGTGAGCAACTGCTGGCTGCGCTGCAGCGCGCCGCGAGCGCAACAATCACGCCGTGGACCGAGACCATTACTGACGGCGCACTTGTTGCCACCACGCCGGCTCCAGGACGCATCGCGTCACGCAACCGCATTGCGGAGCTCGATGTAACCGAGTGGAAGCTCGGCAATGGAGTGCGCGTACTGCTCAAGACCACCGACTTCAAAGCCGATGAAGTGCTTGTCTCAGGTTTTGCTCCGGGTGGTGTGAGTCTGTATCCAGACGAGCGGGCCACCGCCGGTGAGTTGGCCACACTTTTTATTGAACGTGGCGGCGTGGGCAATCTTTCCTTGATCGATCTGCAGAAAAAGCTGACGGGTAAAGTTGCGCAGGTTGGTGTGGGCATCACCGATCTCAGTCAGGATGTAAGCGGGCGCGCATCCCCCAAGGATCTCGAAACGCTGTTCCAGCTCATTTATCTCAAGTTCACGGCGCCGCGCGTTGACTCCGCCGCCGTAAAGGCATTCCGTCAGCAAATCAGTGCGGTGCTGGCCAATCGCGGACGCTCACCAGACGCCGTGTTCAGCGACTCAATTACCATGGCTCTGGCGAACGGGCATCCGCGCGTGAAGTTGCCCACGGCGGAGTTGTTCAATGCGGTGTCGATTGATGAAGCGATGGCGATTTACAAGGAGCGCTTCTCTGATGCCAACGGCTTCACGTTCGTGTTTGTTGGCAACGTGACTGCGGAAACGCTTGAGCCACTGGTTCAGAACTGGTTGGCGGCGCTGCCTGCGGCTGGCCGAGCGGAAACGTGGCGTGACACGGGCGTTCGCCCTCCGCGCGGCGTGGTCGAAAAGGTTGTGCGCGCCGGCGTAGAGCCCAAGGCGTCAACAGCATTGGTTTATCACAACGAAGTGCCAAGCACCGTGGCCACGCGACAGGCATTCCGGACGTTTGGCGATGTGCTCGAGACACGTCTCACCGAGGAACTTCGCGAAGCGCTCGGCGGAACGTACTCCGTTGGCGTGAGCGCGTCCGCGTCGTCGCAGCCGCGCAGCGCACAGCAGTTGATTGTGCAGTACGGTTCGTCGCCCGAGAATGCCGACACATTGTTTGCGAGTGTGAAACGAGTGATCGCAGATCTGCGCGAGAACGGACCCAAGCCGGAGCAGTTGGCCGCCGCGCTTGAACAACAGCGGCGTTCGCTCGAAGTATCACAAAAAGAGAACGGCTTCTGGATGTCCGGCATTCTGACCAGACTGCGCATGGGCACCGATCCCCGTCAGATGCTCGAAGCAAAATCGGTGATTGATGCAACCACCGCGGACGCCGTGCGCGATGCGGCGCGCACGTTTGTGAATCCGGAGCAGTATGTGAAAGTATTGTTGCTGCCCGAAGCCAAGCCGCAGCCATAACATCACGTTGCAGCACGGGTTGGGAGGATCGGCGACTACGGTGTTGTCGATCCTCCCGAATCACGCACAAACGCCGAGAGCGCATCGTACGGCGCAGCCGGCTTGCTTTTGGCCAGCGCAACGATCCGGCGAACGGACTGCGCGATGTTGCCATCTTCCCGCGCATACACGGCGTCGAAATCATCGAGCCCGGTTGCGTACACGCGGCGCGCCATGAGCACCGCATTGTCGAGCGGGACACGCTCGGCCCACGTTGGACCGTACGTGGTGAGGCGCGGCACCACCGAATCGCGCAGTGTTGAGCGCGCGGCCGTGTAGATGCGCTCGCGCGCGGCCATCCGCCTGGCCTTTGCCCCTGCGGGATCAAGCGAATCAGGGTGCGCCGCGAACGCTGAATCGAGTTCGCTGAACAACGACGACCAGAACTTGCCCAGCACCAGATCATCATTCCACTCCCGTTCGGCACGAGCGGCGAGCACGGAGTCATTCCGCGCGCGGAAGAACGCAATCGCGCCGCGGCCGCCCACAAACGACGCGAACGATTCGTTGAACACCACCTGCCCTTTCGCGAAGAACGTGGTGTGCGCGATCTCGTGAATCACCGTGTTCACCAGCGACACCGAATCCAGCCGGAGCGTGGTACTCACCACGGGATCGTTGAACCATCCCAGCGTGCTGAACGCGCTTGACGCACCCACCGATACGTCGTACCCCTCGCCGCGCAGCGACTCGGCGGTTCGCAGCGCGCCGTCGAAGTCAAAGAAGCCCTTGTAAGGGAATCGACCAACAATCGGGAACCACCACGTTTTGCGCGCCAATCGATCGGGAAACGACGCCGACACGACCAGTACGAGGGTATCACGATCGAGCCGCGAGTAGCGCGTGAATGTTTCCTGGGGCGTGAGCCCGAGCGAATCACGCGCAAACAGTCGCGCCGCCTGGACGAGTCGCAGTTTGTCACGTACGTCCGGCGGCGTGCTACTGTCCGCGACCACGCGGTCGATCGGCTTGCGTTTGGCCAGAATGCGCGCTTCTTCGTACGCCGCGCGGGACAAATAGCAACCCATTGGCGAAACGACAAAAACCACTATCAATACAAGCGCGCCAAGCATGCCAAATCGTCCGGCACGACGAAGACGCCGCCTGCCGTTTCCCTCTCGGCCGCGTCCGACTAACGTTGAGATTCCATGTCCTTCGTCCATCTGCACTGTCATTCGGAATTCTCGCTCCTCGACGGGGCGAACAGGATCGGGGATCTGATCAAGCGGGCGCAGACTTTTGAACAGCCTGCCCTCGCAATCACAGATCACGGTAACATGCATGCCGCCTGGGAGTTCCAGGAGCAGGCACGCAAGGCCGGCGTCAAGCCGATTCTTGGAATGGAAGCCTACGTGGCGCCCGGTGACCGGCGCGTGCGTGCGAAGGCCGCCCCCGGGCAAAAGTCCAACTACCATCTGGTGTTGCTGGCCCGCGACATCGTGGGTTACCGCAATCTGGTCAAGCTATCGTCTCTTGCGTACACCGAAGGCTTCTATGGGAAGCCACGTGTGGACCGCGAGACGCTTGTGCAGTACAACGAGGGCATCATTGTCACCTCGGCCTGTATGGCCGGCGAAGTGGCGTCGCACCTGCTCGAAGGGCGGGATGCCGAAGCGGAGGCCACCGCCGCGTGGTACGCCGAACTGTTCAAGGGTCGCTACTATCTCGAGGTGCAGGCGCACGGCAGCGATGGCCAGAGTGTGCTCAATGAGAAAGTGTTCAAGCTGGCCGACAAAATGGGCTTGCCCGTGGTGGCCACCAACGACGCGCACTTTCTCACGCACGACGATCAC
>JALHNZ010000065.1 GCA_022843265.1 Gemmatimonadaceae bacterium | reverse complement strand
CCGCCACCGCGCCGGTGAACGAGCCCTTCATGTGCCCGAAGAGTTCGCTCTCAATCAGCTCCGATGGAATCGCGGCGCAGTTGACTTCCACGAACGGCTTGCGCGCCAGTGGTGAGCCGCGGTGCATGGCCCGCGCGACCAGCTCCTTGCCCGTGCCATTCTCTCCGGTGATCAACACACGCGACGGTGTGGCCGCCACCTTGTCGATACGTTCAAGCAGCGCCCGAATCACGTATGACTTGCCAACGATTTCGTATCGTGATTCGATCGTTTCGCGCAGGCGCGAGTTCTCTTCCGACAGATCGGCCTGCGCCAGCGCATTGCGCAACAGCAGCAGCACACGATCGGTATCAAGCGGCTTTTCGAGAATGTCGAACGCGCCGAGCTGCGTGGCCTCAACCGCGGTCTGAATCGTGGCGTGTCCGCTGATCATCACGATCACGGCGCGCGGATCGGACGTGCGAAGGCGCGACAACACTTCCATACCATCAATGCCGGCCATCTTCACATCGAGAAATGTGAGATGCGGCTGGAAGCGCTCGTACTCGGCGATGCCATCCAGCCCGCTCGCCGCGGTGCGGACCTCGTAGCCTTCGTACTCGAGCAACTGCCCAAGCGCCTGACGGATGCCAGGTTCGTCGTCAACAACCAGAATGCGTCGAGCGGTCATAGTCTCAGGGCTTAGCCAAAGGATCCGCGCGATAGACCGTGATGCGGCCCCGCGAAATGCGCACGTCACCCACGTACGGCGGCAACTCTACCGGGTAGCCGTCATCACTGATGTCGCTACCCACCGTACCACGGCGCGTGCTCGACACGAGTTTCGGAAGCAGTGGCTTGGGTACGCCAAACTCGCCAATCACGACCTCGCGAATGCGAAACTGTGCCGTGCGTGAGGAGATCAGGTCGAACTGTCCGCCAATCGTGATGGTGTCCTTACGGTTCAGCGCACCAGCCAGTGGCCCGAGAATCGCACTGCCACCAAAGTCTTCAAGGGGAATTTCCGACTTTACGTACACCATATCGTTGATCACGGCCACTCTCGCGCCAGACGCCGTGGCCGGCAGCTGCTGCGCAAATGCCTTCACGAGGAACGACGCCAACTCACCGGCCTCCAACGTGACCGTGGCCGGACCATCGCGCCGCGAAAGCTTGGCCAGCTGGGCTTGCGCCGATGTTGAGCCAGCCTCGGTGATCGGCTGCCAACGAGCCGTCGCGAGCGCGCCGGTTGGCGCGGTGCTCATGCTGTCTGCGCCGCGAGGATTGAAGGGAATACGCGATTCGATCGCCTGCGGCAGCGGGACCTGGCCCCCGCTCCACCACCAGGCTGCGACCAGCGCGCCCACCAGAAAGACGGCCGTACCGATCAAGCGGCTCAGGCAGCCCATCTGACCAATCTGCGGGGGAACACGGGCGGCATGGGACACCGGGGATTTTGCATCCTCGAAAGGTATCCCACGCTCCGGACCGCGTGAAAGTGCGTTCGACCCACACAACACCGGCACGAATGTCACGGCGCTGGCCTGTGTGCGGCCAATCACTCAAGCGCAGATCCCGCCGTCCGACACTGAGGTGAAGCGACGGAGAACGGATTCCCCGTGCGCGCCCGCCTTTCCATTGCCCGATGTCCGCCAACTCCGCTGTCGGCACCACCGCCTCAGAGCGCGACCCAATTGCTGACGCCCGTGCGTTGGTGGCCATGGCCATTACACTCGGTCAACGCACCCGTTTGGCGCACCGGCTCGGACAGGTCACCGATCGCAAAGCCTCGTTGTACGTCAGTACGCTGGTGCGTCACGCGGCGCGTCTGCTCCAGTCGAACACGTCACATGACGTCCCGGTGCTCCGCGCCGGCAGTAACGGCCCCGGTGGCAACGCCGTGCACTACGTGGTCCGTCACGACCGGATGGTTGGACCGCCGAGCGCCATGCGATTTCTCACCGTGGGATCGGACGCCCGCCTTCGCTGCTGCGTGATCGCAGATCACGGCGGGGCGCGTATCTGGGCGGACTATGACGTGTCATCGTGTCCGCCGGATTTGTCGCTGCGCGTGGTGCTCGACGCCCTCTCGGCGATTGTGGCGCGACTCGAACAATCCGTGATTCAATTGGAATCACGCGAGCTGGCGCGCGAAGCCCAGCTCGAAGCCGATATCGCCATTTCGCAAGCGCGCATTGCCGGCCTGCCGATCGAAGCACCGCAATCGGGCAAACGTCAGGTGGAATCGGAGGAACCAATTCGTCCGTGGACGCGGCATCTACCCGCCGCACCGAACGTCGCACCTGACGTCGCGCCTGACGTCGCGCCTGACGTCGCGCCTGACGTTGCGCCTGACGTTGCGGAACCTGAAGACGCACCCCGCCGTCGCGGATTCAAACTCAAGCGCCTCGATCGCGCGATCTGATTACACCAGCCGACGCAAACGCGACTTGGTAAACACTTCGGCGATGCGCTCTCCGTTCCACACATACGTGAGATGCGCCGCCTGCTTGCAACTGGACAGCACGCGAGGTCGCCAGATCGCCACGCACTCACCGCCTGCGTCGCGCACGCTGGCGTACACCACACCCATACTCCCCTGCTCCCGATGCTGTACCGCGAACGCCTGCGATGCCGCGTAACTGTGAGGCGAGTAGAGCGCGGCGTGTGTTGTGCGATGAGGCCGCAGATCGAGCAGTCGCCCACGCACGGTGGTGTGCAACACGCGCATATCGATGTGCATGGCCGGCTGGCGCGTGGCCGCCAGAAAGCGCGCCCGATGATACACGGTTTCAGCGATCGCTGTTTCGAGCGTACGTGCGGCGTAGAACGCACCGAACTGCGGCGTGGAAAAGCGCGCCCCGTCAGGCGCGAGATGCGTGTACGACGCCATGATGTATCCGGCGCCCGCTCCGGTCACTCGCTCCTCGGGAGGCAGCGCGTGGATCGCCCCTACCTCGGCGCGCACGCGTGGGTTAGTGAGCGCTTCGACCGTAAACACCGCGTCAAGATCGGCCGGATCTGCAACACGCTCGAACAACGCGATCGGCGGGAACCGACTTGGAATGATGCGCACGCTCGGCGCCCATCGCACCGTGGCGCTGTCTACTTCTGCGGCGCCGCTGCTGCGCGCACTCATCCCCAGCCGCCCCGCTGCGCATCGAGATACTGTCGCACCACGAACAGGTCGACCACGTTGCCCGACAGCATGCGATCGAGCGCAGATTGCCCATTGAAAGGGGCCGCGCTGTTGGGCTGACGCACCCACGCGTCGGCCGCCGCGTTTTGCGGGAGCAACAGCTGCAATGCCTTGTAGATGCCCAGCACGTAGGACACGCGCTCGATCACATCGCGGCTCAACTGCCCCACCTGCCCTGCCTTCCACTTGAAAAACGTCGAGGACGGCGGAGAGCCGAGCAGCGCGCGTGCTTCCGCGCCGGAGAGCTGCCACGCGTCGACAATACGGAAATATGTGCGGAGCGCCGCTGGCGCCGCCGCAGCCAGTGCATCGGATGTTTCGATCGGAAGCGCCGTCATTTGTTTGTCTCGTTTTGGAGTTACTAAATACTTTACTCCATTACGAGACCCCTGTAAAGCCCGCCATCCGCGCGGCATTGCATCGCCGACGCCCGCTGGCACCCGGCTGCCACTCATTGCACGCCCCCCGCCCGCGGTGTGTTCGGCGCGGCGGGTCCGGGAGACTCCGCCTCGAGCGCGCGATACCGAAGCGCTTCGGCCACGTGATCCGCCAGCACGCCGGGCGCCTCATCAAGGTCGGCGATGGTTCTCGCCACGCGCAGCACCCGGTGATAGCCGCGCGCGCTCAGGTGCAGTCGATCTGCCGCCGTGACGAGCAGGGCGCGCGCCTCTGAATTGAGCGCCGCTGTGGCCAGCAACAAGCGGGAGCTGACACTGGCGTTCGTATCTGGCCGCACGACCGAACTGACGGCGCTGGTGCGCAGGTATCGCTGCCGCTGTCGTTCACGCGCGTTGGCAATACGTTCGGCGAGCGTGGCCGAGCTCGCGCCGCGTGGCATGGCATCGAGTGAGGCGGGAGGAACACGTCGCACGGGCACGTGCAGATCGATGCGGTCGGCGAGCGGGCCGGAGAGTCGGGACCGATGTCGATCCAGATCCGCCTGTGAACAGTTGCACCCTCGCTCGGGATCACCCGCGTAGCCGCACGGACACGGATTCGTGGCGGCCACCAGCATGAAGCGCGCCGGAAAGCGTAGTGACGTTGCCGCGCGGGCGAGTGTGACGTGTCCGTCCTCAAGCGGCTGCCGCAGGCACTCCAACACGTGTCGCGGGAACAGCGAGAGTTCATCGAGAAAGAGAACGCCGAGGTGTGCGAGACTCACCTCGCCAGGTCGCGGAATGCTGCCGCCGCCCACGAGCCCCGCCGCAGACACGGAGTGGTGCGGCGCACGAAACGGGCGCACGGCGTGCGTAACGCCAGCGCCGAGCAATCCGGCCACTGAGTGCACGGCCAACACCTCAAGCGCCTCGTCATTCTCAAGGGGCGGTAGCACACCGGGCAACCGACGCGCCAGCATCGTTTTGCCCGCACCGGGCGGACCAATGAGCAACACATTGTGCGCGCCCGCCGCCGCGATTTCGATCGCACGCAGCGCGTTGTCCTGACCCACCACGTCCGACATATCCGGCTGCTCCGCATCGTGGCGTGATGCCAACAACGGAGAACGAGCTGATGCACTGCGCGACTGCACCAGGCTCACCAGTTCGCTCGCACTGCGCACCTGCGCGTGTACTTCGCCGGCGCGAAGCACGTCAACAAGTTCACGCAGCGATTCCGCGATCAGCGCCTTCACGTTGCGCACACACGCCACTTCGGCCGCGTTGTGCGACGGCATGACCAGCACGTCGTGACATCGCGCCGCGTGTCGCGCAATCGCGAGTGCGCCGCGCACCGGACGCACGGAGCCATCAAGCCCCAACTCACCCACCACGCGCAGTCCGCGCAGACATTCCGCATTGAGCTGACCGCTCGCGGCAAGCACGGCCAACGCAATCGGCAGATCGAATGCCGTGCCCGCTTTTGGCAGATCGCCCGGCGAGAGCGACACCGTAATACGTCGCGGCGGCACCGTGAACCCGGAGTTGGCAAGCGCCGCACTCACGCGATCGCGACTCTCTTTCACGGCGGTTGCCGCCAATCCCACGAGTGTCCACTGCGGCAAGCCATTCGCCACGTGCACTTCGATGGTGATGTCTACAGCATCAATGCCAACAATGGCCGCGGAGGATGCAGATGCAAGCATCACGCAGCCTACGCCCTCGCCCTCGCATTCACATCACCAATTCACCGCCTGCAGTGCCCAATCAACTCGAGCCGCAGTTGCAGTTCCTGATTCGGTCATTCGGCCCCCTAGCCGGAGCCCAAGGCCATTTGGCCTTTTGGCCTCACCGTTTCGGAAGGCCGCACGGAACGTACTGATCGCTGTGAACGCTCAGCGTTGCACAATACGATCATTGTTTTGCGTGGGTGCTCTGTGCGTGTTTTCGAAACCGCGAGGCCAAAAGGCCAAATGGCCCTGGGCTCCGGCTAGGGGGCCGAATGACCGAATCAGGAACTGCAACTCAGATTCACGGAGACAGGCACACCGTCATCGCGCGTACTTGAACATCAACTCCACCAGCTCGTCATACACCGCATCCGCATCGCCATCGGACTGCCGCGCCGCCGATGCCGCACAATGCTTCAGATGATTCCGCATCAACTCGCGCGACACACCGCGCAGCGCTTCCTGCACCGACGACACCTGCGTCAGCACATCCGCACACCAACGCTCTTCTTCCACCATCTTTTGCAGGCCGCGCACCTGCCCTTCGATCCGGCGCAGCCGCGACAGATTGCGCTTCTTGATGTCGGGATCCACGGCGGTCGCCTGCTTGCTCCCGTCTGTGTGATCAGTCGCCGGGCCGCAGGCGCAATGCGCGGCACTCTGGGATGTCTCTGCGTTCATCAATGTCTCCGAAGTGGGCTCAGCGGCACGTGAGCGATCCGAGTAAATATACCCCGTCCCCCTATGACCGCGCCAGCCAGCGCGACTTTTCGAGTAGACTCCTCGTTCTATGCCCGTTACGCAAGCGCCGGTCGACACCGCACAGCACCTCTCGTCGCACTTCATCCTGCATCTCGCGCGGGCGCTACACGCGCACGGATATCCTGCGCATCGACTCGAAGCCGTGCTCGGCGCGGTGGCCGCGAAACTCGGGGTGGAAGCGCAGTTTTTTACCACCCCCACCTCCATCTTTGCCGGTTTTGGCACGCAGGACGCGCAACGCACGCACCTCATGCGCGTTGAACCGGGCGAGCCAAACCTCGGCCATCTGTCGCGACTCGATGGCATCATGTCTGAAGTCATCGACGGAAAAATCACGGCCTCGGAAGGCTCCGCGCGCATCATGGCGTTGCTTGCGGAACCACCGCGCTGGAACAAGTGGCAAACGCTCGCCGCGTTCGTCGTTGCCTCCACGGCCATCTCCTGTTTTTTCGGAGTGACGGTTTTCGAAGCGGCCATTGCGGGAGTGCTCGGACTCGTGGCCGGGTTGTGCGCCCTCGCGGCAACGGCCAACAAGTCGCTCGCGCCGGTTCTCGAACCGATGACGGCCGGCATTGTATCGACGCTCGCGTTTTTCGTAGCCGGGCTGACAACAAGTGGTAACGCGTATCAGACGTCGCTTGCCGGACTGATCGTGCTCCTGCCCGGTCTCACGTTTACGATTGGGCTCACCGAACTCAGTACGCGACATCTCGCGTCGGGCACCGCACGACTGTCTGGTGCACTCGTCACGTTTCTCGGACTCGGTTTTGGTGTGGCACTTGGTGCGAAAGCGGGCACGTTGTTCGCAACACTTGTGCTGAACGGCAATCCCGCCTGGATGATTCAGGCGCCGCGCGTGGCGTGGTGGACAGAAGCCGTCGCCGCGGTACTCGCGCCGCTCTGTTTTGCGGTGCTGTTGCGCGCCGATCGCAAAGACGTGGGCTGGATTGTGCTCGCCGGTGTCACGGCGTTTGTCACCGCGCGTTACGCCGGTCGCGCGATGGGCGAAGAACTCGGTGCATTTCTTGGCGCACTCGTCGTGGGCGCCGGTAGCAATCTGCTCGAGCGACTGCGTCGCGCCTCGGCCATGGTCACGCAGGTTCCCGGACTGCTGATTCTCGTGCCCGGAAGCATTGGCTTTCGTTCCGTCACCTCACTGCTCGGCAACGAAACTATCGTTGGCATCGACACCGCATTTCACGTGGCCATTATCGGCATCTCGTTGGCTGCCGGATTGCTTGCGGGCAATGTCGTGACCGGACTCTCGCGTCCGGAGTTTGCTGAAGGCGATCGTACGCCATAACAAAACGGCGGACGCGAAGTGATTCGCGTCCGCCGTGTTGTTGCGCACGTTCAGCGTCTCAGTAGCCGAAACCGATCTGGAGTCCGTACACGAAACGTGTGTTCGCAAGCTCTGGCGCAAATCCCGCCACGCGACCTTCGAGACGAACCGGAACCGTTCCAACGCGCTGAATCCAGCCAAGACCAAGATCAGCAACACCCGAGTTCTTCTGCACATCTTCAAGCGCCGGCTGCGAACCGTCGGCGTTCGGAAACACGGTGGCCGCTCCCTTCAACGACGTAAACGCGGCGCCAAGACCAGCGCGGAAAATCGCGCCTTCGCGCATGGGCTGCGCACCAAATCCACGACGGAACGTGAGCCCGGCGGTAGTGAGCGTTTTCACATTACGCGCATCGCAAATCACACCCGGCGGCTGCGGACACACCTGCAACTGTGTACCGTCCGCGCGAAACCGCATTGCGCCCTCCACGCCAACAATTCCGCCACCGGCCTGCGCCACCGTGATGTTCAACATGGGACCCACCATCAACTCTGGTATGCGCGAGTTGGCGGACGGTGACATGAGCATCGACACACCGGCTTCAGCGCGCGGTGTGCGCGGCATGGACTGCGCCGACGCAGACGTTGAAAGCATGACAGCACCCGCCAGCACACCAACCCCTGCGAAAAGCAATCGACGCATCAGGTCTCCCGTGTTGCCACCGTTGTTCGGTACGCCGCGCGACCGAATCCAAGTAGCGTGATGGTAAGCAGCATTCCGACAACCGTACACACGGCGAGCGACCAACGCAGCGCCAACGGATCCTGGAACACCTGATCCGTAAGCAACGCCACTGCGGTGGGTCCGAACACGCCCGCGAATAAGTTGACGACGAGAAAGTACACCGCCGACCCCTGTCCGCGCATCCTCGACGGCAACGCTTCCGCAACCGCGGCGCTGGCCGCGCCCCACGGCATGGCCGCAAACAGATTCACGGGCACGAGCAGCGCCGCCGCAATCGTGGCCGATGGGACGAGTGGATACAGTCCGGCCGTGAGGAGCAGTCCGATCGCCGCGTAGATGCCCACGCGCAGCGGCGCGTCGGTAAACCCTTGGCGCGACCATCGATCGGTGAGTCGTCCGCCCACAAGCGTCCCAATCACACCAACCGTCATCGTGAGCACACCCTGCAACGTGCCCGCTTCCGTTGCGGTCCAACCGTGCGTGCGGATGAAAAACGTGGCGAGCCACGCGGCGATGCCGTAGTTCACCGCGGCTGAACAGGCGAATCCGAAGGAGAGCAGCCCCATCGTTTTCGCGTGTTCGCGGAAGTAGGCAATCACATCACGTAACGGCAGCGCGGGGGCCGTGTTCGAACGCGCCGGTTCGTGCATCGTCATCGCAAGCAGCGCGATCACCAGCCCCGGCAGGCCCACCACAAAAAACACCGTTTGCCACGCACGAATCTCGCCAACAATCGGCCACGTTACGCTCCCTTGTGTGGCCGACACGCCCACCACATACGCGCCCAGCGCGTAGGCAATGCCCGAGCCGAGAAACGTGCCGAGCATGTAGACGCTCATGGCAGTACCACGGCGCTCTCGAGGGAACGCATCGGCAATCATCGAGATCGCAGAGGGACCGAGCGTGGCTTCACCAACACCCACGCCAACGCGAAGCACAAAGAGCTGGGTGAATGTGCGCGCCAATCCACTGAGCGCCGTCATCAAACTCCACAGCGCCGCGCCAACCGCCACGATGGCCCGTCGGCTTCCGCGATCGGCCAGACGACCAATCGGAATTCCCAGCGCGGAGTAGAAGACCGCGAAACTCAAACCCATCAGCAGCGACACTTGTGTGTCGGACACGCCGAGGTCGCGTTTAATGGGCTCGACCAGTAGCGACAGGATTTGTCGATCCACAAAGCCGCTGACGTTTGCCAGCATGAGGATGGCAACGATGTACCAGGCGCGCGCGGGCGTTGCGGATTGCGTCATGCGGGAAGCATGGCATCTTGCGCGCGCAGATGGGAGATTGCGTGCATGGAATCTCCAGACGACGACTTTCGCATTCTTTCAGGGCAGCTCATCCCACACGGTCAGCTGGCGGTAGTCCGGCTGCCCTTTGCCCTGAGCGACGAGCAGCTGCGTGCGACGCTTGCCCGGTCCGAGCCGCAGCTGTTGCCGGGTGAACAGCAACTCGCCGAACGGCTGGCGATCCCGCGTCGCGTTTCGTTTGTGGGTGGGCGACTGGCGCTGCGCAGTGCGCTCACTGTGGTCGCGCCCGATACGCACACAACGCCCGTGCTCAAAACGGGCCGCGGTGCGCCGCAGCTTCCGGCTGGCGTGCTTGGCTCAGTGAGTCACAAGCGCACCCTGGCGGTTGGCATGGCCGCACGACACATCGCGCGCGTCAATACCATTGGCGTGGACGTGGAAGAGATCCCGGATGAAACCGATCTCGCGCGCCCCGATCTTGCACCGAAAATTCTCACGGCCGCAGAACGCCACGCGCTGGCACCGCTCGCGGCGCGCGATGCACTCGCCTATCGCGAAGCCGTGCGCCTGCGCTTTGCCTTGAAAGAAGCGGTGTACAAAACCATCGATCCGCACGTGCAGCGATACGTGCGCTTTCAGGAAGTCGAAGTGATGCCCGAGTCCGATGGACATACGGACGTGCGGCTGACACTCCCCGAATTCGAAGGGCGACGCATCGTGGTGCGTGCGTGGTGGACACGTTTACACGGCCACCTCATCGCCACCGCCGAAGCGTCGCCCCTGGAGTAATCGCCAAACGCGCGCTTAGTTCGCGATGCTTACCAGCTCCACATCGAAGACGAGCGTGGCGTGCGGCGGAATGGAGCCGGAACCAGACGCGCCGTAGCCGTACTCTGAACCGAGCACAAGGCGACGTTTGCCGCCCACTCGCATGCCGGCCACGCCAATATCCCAACCGGCAATCACCTGACCGGCGCCGAGCGTGAACGTAAATGGCGTGCCCGACGACACATTGCTGTCGAACTGCACTCCGGTCCGCAGCCAGCCGGTGTAGCGCATACGCAGACTGCGGCCGGCCGTTGCTTCAGCGCCGGTGCCGACCGCGATATCGCGCACGTACAACCGTGATGCACGCTCTGTCATTTGTGCGAGGTCCACACCGAGTGACGAGGCAAACACTTCAGTCGAAGGATTTGACGGACCGGTGGGATTGCCCGCATCGCTGTCCGAGCACGCGGCAAAGAGTGCGAGTGCAGCAAGGGGGAGCGCCGCAAGAAACGAGCGACGACGCGAACGTGCGGGGGCAATAGCGTGCATGACAGCCTGCGTAAAAGGGAGAAAAAATGTCGAAGTGAGCTCAGCGACGAACGGCGACATGCATCGCGACCCCACCACCCAGCCATCGCGTGACCGACTGCACGTCAAACCCATTGCGATCGAGCACACGCGAGAACTCTTGCCAGGACATGAAGTGGTCAATTGACCTCGCAATGTAGCCGTATACCACCGGAGATCGATGCCAGGTCCAGCCCACAAGATTTCCCGCCGCCGCGAGGTAGCCAAGCAACAGCACGCGCCACGGTGCCCACTGCGGCCGGTAGAAGTCCAGCGTCACATACACGCCGCCGCTCCGGAGTACACGCGCCGCCTCGTGGATGGCCAGCTCAGGCGACGGAGCGTTCCGCACGGCGTATCCAGCGGTAATCATATCGATCGACTGGTCGGCGGTCGGCAAGGCGCTCATATCACCGGTCTCGATGCTCACCAGGTCCGCAACATCGCGATCGGACGCACCGAGCCGAGCGCGGGCGAGTCTGGCCATTTCGAGCGACGCATCCACGCCACGCACGTGTAGCCCCGGATGCTGCGACCGCGCGCCTCGCGCCAGTCCGAACGCGAGATCTCCCGTTCCACAGGCGAGATCCAGCACACGGGCGGCTCGGCCCGCCCCAGCGGCCAGACGCCCCTGAGCTTCGCGCAGCAGCACGCCTTTCCAGCGCGCGTCCATACCAAAGGAGAACAGCCGGGTAAAAGCATCGTACCGAGGGGCGATTACATCGAACATCGGCGTCACGAACGACTGCTTTCGCTCAGGATCGCCGAGCATCGCCTCCAGGTCCATCGTGCCCAGCGAACGGGCCGTCTCAGTGCGCTCCGAGTCTGAAGCGGACGAAACGGGTGCAAAATGGGCGTCCAATTCGCGATCTTTCCTCTTATGCGCCATCAAATGGAACGGCCTCGGTCTCTCGTGTCGTCAACGCGTGTGCGCGCTGGTCGCACATCCCGCGATTTGCTCATGGCAGTGGCGGGCGGCGCCATTGTCCTCGCGATTGTGTTTGCAACGCGCGATCGAGTGCCCAATACCACGGCGACGGCCGCAGTGCCCGGCTCCGTCACGAACGACGCCGCCGCGACGGTGGCCGCACTGGCAACCGAAGCGCCGCCGGGTTCGCTGGCCAGCAGCGTGCAGGGACTCGGTGCGTTTCCCGTGCACGACATGAGCGGCGCCACCGTGCCGATCGTGCGTACGGGCGAGCCGTCAATCGTCATGATCAACTCGCGAACCTGTGGATATTGCAAGCTCGCCCTGCGCGATCTCGGCCAGTACGCCAAAGGACGTCCGGTCCCGGGGCTGCGCATGCTCACGCTGGAAGGCGCAGTTGATGGTGCACCCATGCTCGTTGAGGCCGGCTTGCAGGGCGCTGTGCCGCTCGGTCCCGCAACATCGCAGTCACAAGTGCTGCTCACCTTCCGCTATCGTGGCACGCCAACGTTTGTTGCGGTCGACGCCGACGGTCGTATTCGCGGCACCATGCAAGGCTACGGCGGACCAGAACGCATGGCGTCGTGGTTTGACGTAATGCTCGGCGATCGCGCCGCGCCCTGATTCCACTCGGTGTACACGCGCTCGGCGCGGTGGCATACACCACACGCGCAACGCTCACGCCTCACGTGACAAGCGCCGTGCATCAAGCGTGACCAGCACCGCGCACAGCGTTATGGTGACCGCCGAAACAGCGCACCATGGGCAGAACGATTTCAGAATTACGAACTCGGCCCACTTGAGCCGCAGCGTGAAGAGCACCGCGGGCCAGATCAACAGCTGCAACGCGCGGGTGATCGCGCGCGAATCGTCAAAGCGCGCCGACGTGCCAACGATGGCCACGATAAAAATGAGCGCGTAGCCAATCGTACCGATCAAGGCCACGTCGATTCCGAGAAACCAGCCGTACTTGCTGCCCTGCACCAATGCGCAGCCACCGCTGCCGCTACACGCGAGCGATCCGGCTTTGCCGATTTTCCACAGGTGCAGATAGAGCGCCACCAGTCCGGAGATCAGACTGGACAACGCGATGAGCATTCTTGGCATGGCGCGCGAGTGAGGCGTGAAAGAATAGTCGAATATTAATGCTTGCTCATCGATGCACTGCCCGTACGTTCCCTTTCCTATGAACCCCTCACCCGCTCCAACCGCCCCAGCCGACGCGGCGCTCGTGCGCATGCGTGGCGTGGCCCGCCGTCGTTGGCGTCTCGCCGGCGCGCTCACCATCGCGATGATGACGATCTACTTCGGCTTCCTGTCGCTCGTGGCGTGGTCGCCAGAGCTGCTCGGCCGCGAGATCACCCCCGGATTGTCACTCGGCATTCTGCTTGGCGCGCTGGTGATTGTGAGTGCCTGGCTGCTCACCTGGGCGTACGTGCGCTGGACGAACGCGGTGTACGATCCGATGGTTGCGGAGCAGCGCGCAGAACTGCGTGCCTCAAGGCGCGCCGCCGAATGATCACGTTCTCGCTGTTGCAAGCGGCGGCCGAGCCGGCGGCCACAAGTATTGGACAACCCAACAGCGTGGCCGTCGCATTTTTTGCGGTGTTCATTACCGCCACGCTGGGCATCACGTACTGGGCCGCGCGCCGTACGCGCACCACCGATGATTTTTACGCGGCGGGGCGCACCGTGACCGCCGGACAAAACGGACTGGCGCTCGCCGGCGACTACATGAGCGCCGCGTCCTTTCTTGGAATCGCCGGCCTCGTGGCGACGTCAGGCTTTGATGGCTTGCTGTACTCAACCGGCTGGCTGGTCGGCTGGCCGGTCGTGCTGTTTCTGGTGGCCGAACCGCTACGCAATCTTGGACGCTACACATTCGCCGACGTGGTCGCGGCGCGTTTGAATCCGCGTCCGGTGCGCATTGCTGCCGCCGTCGGTACACTCGCCACGATCACGTTCTATCTGATCGCGCAAATGGTTGGCGCCGGTGGTCTCATCCGATTGCTGCTCGGTGTGCCGTACGAGATCGCCGTGATTGGTGTTGGCCTGGCCATGATGGCGTACGTGCTGTTCGGCGGCATGCTCGCCACCACGTGGGTGCAGATCGTCAAAGCGGTGTTGCTGCTCGGCGGCGCTGCCATGCTGGCGATCCTGGTGTTGTCGCGGTTCAACTATTCACCGCTGCAGTTGTTTGCCGCCGCCGCTGATGCACAGGGTCGTGGTGTGCTCGCGCCCGGCAAGCTGGTGCAAAATCCACTTGATGCGATTTCGCTTGGCATTGCGCTGATGTTCGGCACGGCCGGACTGCCGCACATTCTCATGCGATTTTACACCGTGCCCGATGCACGGGCCGCGCGCCGCTCCGTGTTCTTCGCGACGGGGCTGATTGGCCTGTTCTATTTGCTCACGTTTATTCTCGGATTTGGCGCGATGGTTTTGGTGGGCCCCGACGCGATTCGGGCAGTGGACGCGGGTGGCAACATGGCGGCACCGTTGTTGGCCGAGTTGCTTGGCGGCAGACCGTTTCTCGGCTTCATCGCGGCGGTCGCATTTGCCACGATTCTCGCCGTTGTGGCGGGACTCGCGCTCTCTGGGGCCGCGGCGATTTCCCACGATCTGTGGGCGAGCGTTGTGCGACGCGGTGAACCCAAGCCCGGCGAAGAGCTTCGTGTTGCCCGCATTGCGACCGTCTGCCTGGCGTTGATCGCGATGGCGCTCGGCGTGGTGTTCAAGGGTCAGAACGTTGCGTTCATGGTCGGACTGGCGTTTGCGATCGCTGCGAGCGGCAACTTTCCAGCGCTGCTGCTGGCCGTGTTCTGGCCGCGTACCAGCACGGCTGGCGCGGCCGCCAGCATGGTCGTGGGCACACTGACCACGGTGGGACTGATCGCGCTGTCGCCCGCCATACAGATGGACCTGCTCAAGCACGACTCGGCGTGGTTCCCGCTGCGCAATCCGGCGCTGGTCTCCGTGCCGATTTCGTTTGCGGTCGGCATGATCGTGTCGTTACTGCGCCCCGACAAGGACGGCGCGGCTCGTTTTGCCGCGCTGGAGCGGCGCACGCTGCTTGGTTCTGAGGATCCCGCGGAAGCGCACTAGCGGCCCGGACACGGTGCCGCACTACTCGGCGATTTTTGCCGCCTGCCGCCCAGGCGGCATTCTCGTCCCCGTTTGTTAACGGCCTTGGCCAGGGGGAAGAACAACCGTCCTCACTGCTGTATTCCACATTCGAGAATACGGAAGCATCTGTTTTACAATGGCTTAATGAGTCAGTGCAAAGTTATCCACATTCACATTCGCGGCCTGTGATGCGTGGCACAACCGTTGCTTATGGTAGCGCTCGGCTGCATGTCCCAGACGCTTGGGTGCGTGCACTACTGGATCCAACCCTCCTCTGATATATGTGGCCCTCGCTCGAACCCGCCTCGAACACTCCTGATCTCGTTGTCGACGCTACCGTGCGTACCGTTTCGGCGTTCCCCCTCTTTTTTGTGCTGCTCACGCTGTCCGCGGGCTTGTTTGCGCTCCTGATTTCAGGCCGCAGCAATCAGCGGCTCGCCGCACAAACCCGACGTCAGGCAACCGACCTGCAGGCGCTGCGCAGCCGCGAACGACGCCTGCGCCTGTCGGTGCATGGCAGTGAAGACGGGTTGGTTCACCTTGAACCCATTCGCGACGCTGAGGGCACCATCGTGGACTTTGTGGTGACCGACGCGAATGCACGCGTGGCAAGCATGTTCCGCCGCACGCTGACTGATCTCGAGGGCCTGCGCACCTCGGCGCTTGCCAGCCTCGCGCCAGACACGGCCCTGTTTCAGTCGCTCGTGCACGTTATCAAGTCAGGCACGCCGTTTCGCGATGAGGTCCGGGCGCATCCGCGCCATGTGACCACCTCATGGCTGCGCGTTCGCGCGGTACCGGTGGAAACCGGACTCTCCCTGACACTCTCTGATATCCGAGAGCGGAAGCGCGAAGCCGCACGGTGGCAGCGCGCGTCGCTCACCGACGAGCTCACCGGCTTGCTGAATCGACGCGCGTTCCTTTCGCTGGCCGATGAACGACTCAAGACGGCCCGCGCTCAGGGCCACAACGCCGTGCTCTTCTATCTGGACTGCGATTCCTTCAAACAGATCAACGATGTGCACGGTCATGCAACGGGCGACCGCGCGCTGCGCGAGATCGCCCGTGTGCTTCGCGCCGCGGTGCGCGAAACCGATCTGGTCGCACGCATGGGCGGCGACGAGTTCACGATTCTGGCCATCGACGCAATCGGCCCATGCGATGGCGCCATCCGGGGGCGAATCGCCGAGCGACTGGACGAACTGAACGCACTTAACCTGCTGCCCGCGCCGGTCGGCATCAGTGTGGGGCATGTGTATGCCAGCGCTTCGAACGACGCCTCACTCGACGCCTTACTGGACAAGGCCGACGCCGATCTGCTGCACCACAAGCGGTCACGGCGCGCGGCACGAACCGCGATGGCAGCGATCAGTCAGTCTACGCGTACGCCAAAGGAGCGACGCAGTGCGGCGCTCGTCACCACACAGTTGACCGGAGCCGTCTCCGCCGCGTAGGGTTCGGAAGCGTTATTGACCTTCCGGGCCCAACATGAGCTTTCGCGTCACCAATCCGTTTACCGCCGCGGTACTGAGCGACACTCCCGCACTCACCGCTGCGGAAGTGGAGCAGGCGGTGCACGCCGCGGCAACTGTGCAGCGTGAGTGGCGCTACCGATCGCTTGCACAGCGCTCGCGACTGATCACGCGACTTGGCGAGTTGCTGCGCGCCGAACGAGAACAACTGGCGATGCGCTGCACGCAGGAAATGGGCAAGCCGCTCGCGGCCGCGCGTGCCGAAGTCGACAAGTGCGCCATGCTCTGCGATCTCGCGGTGCAACTCGCACCGCGTGCACTCTCGCCGGAGCGCATTACCGAAGACACGCTGGGTGCGTGGCGTGTTGAATATCATCCGATCGGTGTGTTGCTCGCGGTGATGCCATGGAATTTTCCGTTCTGGCAGGCAATGCGCGTGATCGTACCGAATTTGCTGGCGGGCAATGTGGTGCTGCACAAACCCGCGGCTTCTGTTCCGGGCTGTGCACAGCTCCTGCACATGTTGATTGCGCAAGCCGCCACAGAGACCGACACACCGCCATCCGTTGCGCCACTGTTTCTGGTAAGCAGCGATCAGATCGCGCCGTTGATCGCGGATGAACGCATCGCCGCCGTGACGCTCACAGGCAGTGAAGCGGCGGGCCGCTCCGTTGGCAAAGAAGCCGGAAAGCATCTGAAAAAGGTGGTGCTCGAACTCGGCGGGAGCGATCCATTCATCGTGTTGCCAGATGCCGATGTGGCACGCGCCGCGAAAGCCGCGGTTGCCGGTCGCATGGTGAACAACGGGCAATCGTGTATTGCGGCCAAACGATTCGTGGTGTGCGACGACGTGTACGACGAGTTCCTCGATAGCTTCACGCGCGCGATGAAGGCGCTGCGACTTGGTGATCCGACCGATCCTCGCACCGATGTCGGACCAATGGCCACTCGCTCAATTCGCGACGATCTGGACACGCAGGTGCGCGACACCGTAAGCGCCGGCGGCCGCATTGCGTTCGCCGCGCGTGTCCCAGAGGGCGAAGGCTTTTTCTATCCGCCCACGATTCTTGTGGACGTACCGGACAACTCGCCGGCCGCGCGGGAAGAACTCTTCGGTCCCGTGGCCGCAGTGTTTCGCGTATCCGATGCAGACGCCGCGCTCGCACGCGCGAACAACACACGCTTTGGCCTGGGGGCCAGCGTGTGGACACGCGATCCGCGCAGCGCAGCGCGTTTTGTTGCCGAGCTTGAGGCCGGCATGGTGTTTGTGAACGAAGTCGTGGCGTCTGATCCACGCGTGCCGTTTGGCGGCGTCAAACAATCCGGCATGGGACGCGAGCTTGGCACGCCGGGTTTCCGAGAGTTCACCAACGTGAAAACCATTCGCGTTGCCGAGTAAGGGCGCGCGCTACTTCGTGTCGCGAACGCCCGAACCCAGCAAAGGATCTTCAAACGCCGCTTCGTCTTCGTCCATCGGACCTTCGAACACACGGCGCCACCACGGCCGCGGATCATCGGCGCGGCGCATGCCTTTGACCACCTGACGCCACGCGAGACGCAGTTCGCTCGCATCGGCGAACCGCTCGTCGGCACGTGGATGCAGTCCCTTGGCCAGAAACGCTTCCAGTGGTTCGGGGAACGCCGCTAACTGCAATCGCTCTGTGAGGCGATCGCCCAACTGTTGCGCCAGCACCTGCTCCGCGCTCGCGTCACCAAATGGCGCGCGACCGGTGAGCACGAAATACACAATGCCCGCGATCGCATAACAATCGGTCGCCGGACCCTGCGCTTCGCCGAGCAATTGTTCAGGTGCCGCAAATGCGGGCGTGCCCGACGAGCCCGTGGTCGGATCTTCACCCCACGCTTGCGCAATACCAAAATCGCCAATGCGCCAGCGACGGTAGCGATCAATCAGAATGTTTTCAGGCTTGAGATCGCGATGAATAATTCCGCTGGCGTGCGCGGTCATGAGACCATCAAGCACACCATCAACCGGCATCGCGATTTCTTCAAAGTCACGCGGACCGCGGCGCGCAATCAAACTCGCCACCGAGCCACCTTCGGCCAGTTCCATCGTGTACCACACCACGCCGCTGCGTTCATCGCTGTCGTAAATCGGCACGATCGCCGGATGCGCGAGCTGCGCGGCGAGTCGTGCTTCACGACGAAAGCGCGACACCGCCACATCATCTTTGGCGATGTGTGGATGCAAGACTTTGATCGCGACTTCGCGCGCCAACGTAAGATCGCGCGCGCGCCACACACTCCCAAACGTGCCCGAGCCGAGCGGCGCAAGAATTTCGTAGTCGTCGCTGGTGGCCCAGCGCAGTCGCGACTCCGGTGTTTCCTGTGCCGATTCCAGGTCGCTGCCGTCTGGCCCAACCATGACCACACGACCACTCGCGCCCCGATCCACCTCGCGCAAAAATGTGCGCACCGACGGGAAACGTTCGTCCGGATCACTGTGCAGCGCCTGTTCCAGTGCGCGCGCGAGTCCCACCGGACAATCCGGTCGCAACAACGTGATTGGCGGTGCGTCGCGTTCCGGCGGCGTTTCACCCGTGAGCGCGGTGAACACCATGGCCGCGAGCTGCCATTGGTCGCTGGCCATGGTTGGTGTCGCGTTGCCATCACGCCACTCCGGTGCCTGCGGTGTACGCGCAGGATCGGCGACCAATCCCTCCGGAATTTGATCCGGCGCGAGGGCCCACTCCCAACCGAGCAACCACAAGCGTCCGCCGGGCGTGAGCCACACATTGTTCGCCGATAGGGCCCGGTGCAATGCCCCTGCGTCGTGCAGATACGCCAAAGTGCTGCCAGCCTCCCGCAGCACCTGCAGCACGGTGGGCACGGACTCCGGCCCCATGCGCACCACACGTTGCGCGACGGTTTCGCCCGCGATCCAGCGACGCAGATATCCCGGTCCACGCCGACTCTCGCGATAGTTCGCCCAGTAGTGGTACGTGGTGGGAATGGACGGGTGATTGCGATGCGCCAGCGCGCGTGCTTCATCGCGCAGCCAATCATCGTGCGCCGGATCCGGTGCACTGACCAGCGAGAGTGAGCGGCCGAGCGCGTCTACCAGTTCCTGATAGTGCCGTCGATCGCCCCACACGCTGTCTTGTCCCCACGACCAACCTGGCGGCAGTGTCCAATCAGCAAGATGCCGTGGCAGTGCCGCCCGAAGTCGCGTTGGCGTGAGGATTGGATCAACGGGTGCCATGCGCCGGAACTTAAGCGGATTTCAGCGTCACGGTGAGCGTCGAGCCCACCCCGATTTCGCTGGCCACGGCAATCGTACCGCCCCACCCTTCCAGCAAACGACGGCTGATGGCCAGGCCGAGCCCACTGCCACTCGTTCGCGTTGAAAAATGCGGCTGAAAAATGTACGGCAACACATCGCCGGAAATGCCGCCGCCATTATCGCGCACCACAATCGTGGTGATCTCCGCTGTACGCGAGATCGACATGTGCACGCGCGTGGCCTGGGCCAGCCGCGCATTCTCCAACAGGTTCAGCAACACTTCCTTGAGTTCGTCGGCACGCGCAATGGCAAGCACGGGCGCAGCAGCATCTTCCGCCCGCATCAAGGATGTGCCGCACACAGTCAGCTCCCAGGCCACCTCACCGTCGCCCATGCGCTCCAGCTCGATTACATCCCGGGCCACGATCGCCACATCAACCGATTCTCCGGGCGCCCGATCGGCCGGTACACTGCCGTAGCGACTGAACGCCTTGGCGATTTCATCAAGATGATCAATCTCGTTCAGAATGCGCGTGACATTCGTATCGAGAATGCTCGAAAAGTCCGCCCGTCCATCACGCCACGCACGGCGAAGATGCTGCACCCCGAGACGAATTGGCGTGAGCGGATTCTTGATTTCATGCGCCACCTGCCGCGCCATTTCACCCCACGCGAGCACGCGTTGCGCGGTCGCCAGCTCTGTAACATCGTCGAGCGTAAGCACGGCGCCACCCGGAAGTCGCGTGAGCGACGCACGCAACTGACGATCCATGGGCGGTTCACTGGTCAGTTCGTCGGGCAACGACGCGTCAGGACTACCGGAATCACGCAACACCACGCGCGCGGGAATCGTCACATCGAACGCATCTTCCGCACGGTCGGGACGCTCGAGGAACTCGCGCACACGCGGTGCCACACGCGACCAGTCGCCGAGCGACTCATCTGCGCCGTTCGCGGTTAACACGGGCGTGCCGGACGCGAGCGTGAGGCCAAGCAACGCTTCGGCGCGTGGATTCGCCAACAACACAGTGCCGTCATGACGAACCGCCACTACACCACTGGCCACTTCGCGCAACACCGCCGCGGTGCGGCGTTGTGCTTCTTCAAGGGCCGCGCGACTGGTGGACAAATCGGTGGCCATGCGGGCGAACGCACCGAACACCGGCACGAACTCGGCCGGAGGCATCGCATCAAGTGGTGGCATCGGTCGACCGCTGGCAATGGCGAGCGCGGCGTCGCGCAACGTACCAATGGGTCGCGCCAGTGTGCGGGCCGCCACACCACTCAACCAGAGGGCCGCCAATACGCCGGCCGCAATCACCACCGCCACCAGCACCGCCAGGTCTGCACGTCGTGCATCGAGCGCAAACTCATCACCACGCGCGGCGGTTGCAATCACCAGTGGTACACCGGCCGGACCAATGGTTGGGCGGTACGCCACCAACGCGCTGCGTGATTCCAGCAATACCGTTTGTGTGAATGAAAGTTCGGAGTTTGCATCGAGTCGCACTGCGTCGCCCAACACACCGCTGGGCACGCCTTCGGGCAATAGCGTACCGAACGGTGCCAGCGCAGTCAGCACCGGATCGCTGGCTTCCGCCAACACGCCGTCGCGAAATGCGAACAGCGGACCACCCACATCGGTGGCCAATGAGGCGAGCACGTTGGTCGACACCAGTTGTGAAAGCGCGGCGGTATCGCGTGACGTAGGCAGTTCGGCGCGGCGCAGCGCTTCGCGCACCAGCAGTTCGCGTGCGTTGCGATCGTCTTCACGAAGCCGATAGGTCTCCCAGGCCGCAAACGCCACAGCGGGCGCCAGAAAAAACGCAAGCAATGCAATCGACAACTGCGAACGATACGAGCGGCGCCAGCGCGCACGCTGTGATCGCACCCAACGCCAGAAACCACCGTCTGCCATTGCGCTCGCCG
>JALHNZ010000064.1:19749-21367 GCA_022843265.1 Gemmatimonadaceae bacterium | reverse complement strand
GGCCGATGTTGCCGGCGAAGTGGAAGCCCCGGTGTATGCGATTCTCGCACTGAACAAGGTGTTGGACACCATTCAGGTTGCCGGTGCACACATCACGCGCTACAACGCGGTGCAGCCTGACCGTCTTGATGAAACGGCGGTGAAGTGGGACGGCGAGTGGCAGGTCACGATTGAAGTATTTCGCGATCTCGGCATCGCGTTCGCCGTAGTGCTTGTGCTGATCTACGTGCTCGTGGTGGCGTGGTTCCAGTCGTTCTCCACGCCGCTGGTGATCATGGCACCGATTCCGCTCACGCTGGTGGGCATTCTACCGGCGCATGCGCTCACGGGCGCGTTTTTCACCGCGACATCCATGATTGGCATGATCGCGTTGGCCGGCATCATTGTGCGCAACTCGATTCTGCTCGTGGACTTTATTCAGCTCGCTGAAGAACGCGAGCGACCGCTGGTGCAAGCAGTGCTCGAAGCCGGTGCCGTGCGATTCCGTCCGATTGCGTTGACCGCAGCGGCTGTTGTGATCGGCGGGTTGGTGATGGTGCTTGATCCGATTTTTCAGGGGCTTGCTGTGGCGCTGATTGGCGGCGCCATCGTAGCCACGTTGCTCACCATGGTGGTGGTGCCGCTCCTCTACTGGGAGCTGCGCCGCCGGGCGGAGGCCCGCAATGTCGAAACTGCTGCTCATGATGTACGCGGGCGCGAACCCGCAGCGCATCTCGTCGGTGCTTGAAGCAAACAATGCGCCCGGCTACTCCGTGCTGCACGATGTAACCGGTGCCGGCATCGGTGGCCGTCACGAGGGAACGCGCGCGTTTCCTGGCGTTGGCACGATGCTGGTCACCGTGGTGCCGCAGGAACAGGTGGAACCGCTGCAAGCGGCACTGCGCGTCGCTGGCGCTGCATTGCCCAAGGGTGAATCCTTGCACATTGCCGTGCTGCCCGTCGAATCGTTCGCATGATCTGTCTACTCTTTCACGGACTCAACAACATGTGTGCTGACAATATCATTCGCCGTTTCGCCGGCGTGTTTGTGATGGTAAGCGTGGCGCTCGGCGTCTGGGTGAATCCCTGGTTTCTCGCGTTCACCGCGTTCGTCGGATTTAATCTGCTGCAGTCGAGCTATACCAATTTTTGTCCGCTGGAGAAGATTCTGGCGCGGGTGGGGTTTCCGGGGTGTGCGACCGGTGCCGGGCGGTAGTGACGGTGTCTGAGGCGCGGGGGTGGTGTTGAGCCGGTAGAACGAAAACTGCTTTTTGCCACGGAGACACGGAGACACGGAGAACGGCACGCTGAGTCGAGCCGCGTCGCATCAATTCAAAACAATGATGATGTTCGCATCTGCGAGGCGTCGACCGTCGCAACATGCCGTGCTCCGTGTCTCCGCGCCTCCGTGGTGAAGGCAGTTGAACCCACCCGCGTTTGCACGAACACCGCGGTTCTCAACGAAGGCTCGCCTCACCCAACCCGGAACAACTCAAGCGCCCGCGAATAGTTCACGGTCAGCAACTGCCTCACGCCCGCGTTCTCCGTGCGCTCCAACGCCGGATCACTGGCCAGCATTCGCTCAGCGGTTGCGCGGGCGCTTGCATTCAGTGCCTCGTCGTTGATCGGATCGGCAATG
>JALHNZ010000064.1:0-19739 GCA_022843265.1 Gemmatimonadaceae bacterium | reverse complement strand
CTGACGCGCACCAAACAGATCGCCCATTCCGCGCATCTGCAAATCGGCGCGCGAAATTTCGAAGCCATCTTCGGTATCAACCACCACCTGCAATCGCTTGCCGGCCTCCACACCAACGTCGCCGAGCAAAATGCAGTACGATTGCTCTGCCCCACGCCCCACGCGACCGCGGAGCTGATGCAACTGCGACAACCCGAACCGCTCCGGGTGTTCAATCACCATGACCGTGGCGTTTGGTACATCAATGCCCACTTCGATGACGGTCGTGGCCACCAACACATCGATCGCACCGTCGCGGAATGCGCGCATGATGACATCACGTTCGTCAGGGGGAAGTCGACCATGCAACAGTGCCACACGGCGTGATGCGAACGGGCCCGCCACGAGTGCCTCGTACATGCTGGTCGCATCGCGCAGGTCCGTTTTCTCCGACGCTTCGATCACCGGATACACCACATACGCCTGGCGACCGGCCTGCAACTCCGATTCCACAAACCCGAACACACGCGCACGCGCAGACTCGCGGCGATGCACCGTGGTGACGGGCTGCCGACCCGGCGGTCGTTCATCAATCGTGGACACGTCGAGATCGCCGTACAGTGTGAGCGCGAGTGATCGGGGAATGGGAGTGGCCGTCATGAGCAGCACATCGGGCGGCGAGCCATCCACACCCTTGGCACCGAGTGCGGCGCGTTGTTCAACGCCAAAGCGATGCTGCTCATCAATGACCACGAGCCCGAGCTTCGCGAAGGAAACGTCATTCTGAAATAACGCGTGCGTGCCGATGGCCAGCACCGGCTCCACCGACTGCAGTCGCGTGAGTGCGGCGCGTCGCTCTTTTGCGCCAAGACGCCCGGTGAGCAGTACCGGCGAAATGCCGAGTGGCGCGAGCAACGTGTCGGCGGTGCGCGCGTGTTGTTCGGCGAGCAGTTCGGTGGGTGCCATGAGCGCCACCTGCGCACCGTTCTCCATCACCAGCATGGCCGCGAACAATGCCACCACGGTTTTACCGCTCCCGACATCACCCTGCAGCAAGCGGTGCATACGAGTTGGGCTGCACAGATCACCCACGATCTCGCGCACCACGCGCATTTGTGCCGATGTCAGCGTGAACGGCAGCGCCGCACGCAGCTGACGGGTAAGCTGCTTTCGATTCTCGAACGGCACGCCGGCACGCGTGTCCCGCGAAAGAATGTTGGCGCGCTTGTGCAACAGGTGCACACACAACAGCTCTTCCCACGCGAGACGCGCGCGCCCCAAACGTGCATCCGCGACAGACGCAGGTCTGTGCATACGCCGCAGCGCATCGGGCAACGGCAGCACACCCGCCTCCGCCAGTAGCGCGGCGGGCAACGGCTCCTTGATTTGCGGCAACAGCGCGTCGAGGTGCGCATCAACCAACGTGCGCAGCCAGCGCACACTCAGTCCTTCCGTGGCCGGATACACCGCGAGCACGCGCCCTTCGAGCGAACTCTCGTCACCTGCCCCGAGATTCACAAACTCGCGCGGCTGCAATCGGCGACCGTGATGAAAACGCACTTCACCGGTGCACAACAACCAGTCGCCCTTGTTGATCGTGCGCTCAAGAAACGGTTGACCCGGCCACGCCAGCTCGAGCAAGCCCGACGAATCCTTGATCACCGCCTGAAACACGCGCAAGCCTTTGCGGGTGGGCAGCACGCCGGTGGCCACGACCTGGCCAAGCACCGTGACGTCAGCACCAACCGCGGCTCTCGCGATCGGTGTGACGGTGCTCGCGTCTTCATAACGATGCGGCACATGTCGCAGCAGATCACCCGCGACGCGAATACCCAGGCGCTGCAACGACTCCGCGCGCGCTGGCCCAACGCCCTTGAGATACGTGACCGGCGTATCAAGCGTGAGTCGCGGAGGCGGCCCGGTGCGGCGTCGCCGCCGAGCCGAATCCTCCGCCTCACTCACGACGAGACGAGCTCCGTGGCAAATCGATCGGCGTCAAAGGCCTCAAGATCCTGCGCCTTTTCACCCATGCCCACAAACTTGATCGGCACATTCAAGGCTTCATGTACCGCCACCACAACACCACCCTTGGCCGTACCGTCAAGTTTGGTGACCACCAGTCCGGTCACAGGCACCGCCGCGCTGAACGTGCGTGCCTGCGCGAGGGCGTTCTGTCCAATCGTTCCATCGAGCACCAGCAACACTTCGTGCGGCGCATCGTCGAGTCGCTTGCCGAGCACGCGATGGATTTTCTTCAGCTCGGTCATCAAGTCGCTGCTGGTGTGCAAACGACCTGCCGTATCAACAATCACCACATCGCAGCCGCGCTTGGCCGCGGCATCGATCGCGTCGAACGCCACTGCTGCGGGATCCGCACCGGCCTGCGCACCCACGAACTCTGCGCCTGCACGCTCGGCCCACACACGCAACTGATCAATGGCACCGGCGCGGAATGTGTCGGCGGCACCAACGAGCACGCGCTTGCCTTCGTTGCGCAGACGCGTCGCCAGTTTGCCAATGAACGTCGTTTTACCAGCACCATTCACGCCGATCACGAGCAACACCGTCGGTGCGGTCGCCGAATAACGCAGCGCTGGATTGCTCTCGCCCGCCGTGAGCGCATCGCGAATGCCCACGCGCAGCGCCTCACGAAACTCGTCTTCCGTTTTGATTTCGCCGCGCTTGGCCAGCCGCTCGACCTCTTCGACCAGACGAAGCGTCGTGGGCACGCCAAAATCAGACTCGAGCAACATGGTCTCGAGTGCTTCCAGCGAACCTGGATCAACGCCACCGCGCAGCAGCACACCAAAGTCGGTGCGCGCGAGATCCTTGACCTTTTGCCAAAGCGAACGCTTGGGCGTGTCGCCCTCGCGTTTGAATAATCGAGCCATGTCGTACCTGTGACGAGTATCCCTGAAACTTAGCGCAGGCCCACGCGGCGGCGGAGTAGCCATTCGCCGCTTAACAGCACGAGTGCCAGCACAAAGGGCCACGTACGTTCAATCAGCGAGCGCGCGGCCATGGACGGCGCCCCGCCCGCTGAAAACTCCGGCGCGGGCGTTGGAGCGCGTGGCACCCATTCGCGAGATGGATTCACCACTAATCGTCGCGTATGCTCACCGGTGCGAATGGTGTACCGGCCCTCGGCAAGCGCCGCCGATTCGACCAGATCCTGCGTGGCAGAAAAACTCAGCAACACCGAGTCGACGCTGCCGGTCGCACTCGTGATTTCGACCGTGACCAGGCTATCAGTGCCACCGCGACGCCAACGCAGCGGCTCGCCAGCGCGCACAACGTTCGCGGCCAACGAAGCAGTAGCCCCGTCAGTTTGCGACGCCGCCATCCAGTCGAACATCGCACCCCAGAGCGCGGTGAACGCATCGGCCGATCGTCCGCCGCGCAACGCCCACGAGGCGTAACCCGAGCCCGATACGCGAAGACGACGAGGACCCGCTTCGGTACTGACGGCCGCGATTACCCGCGCGTCTCCCGCGCGACCGGCACGTGCTTCCAGCACGGGAATGCCGCCACCGACGGCCCCACCAACGTCCAGCGGAGGCAACGAATCAAGCGGCAATGCTGCAATCGCACTGGTGAGCGGTGATGCAGGAATGCGTGAGACATACCATTCAACCGGGCGGGATATTTCACCGGGCCGAGTGACGGCCGGAGCCGGCGCAGGCGACCAGATCACCACTGGTCCACGTCTCGCCGCAACCACGCCGTTCCACAATGAATCACCGTGCAACACCAGCAAACCGGCCGCCGCCGCGCGCGCCTGCACGTCGGCTTCGCTGACGGCCGCGAGCGTTCCCTCTTCACGCCAGATGCCGGGTGCCACGCGCAGATAGCCGCGCACAGGCAGTTTCACCGAACCGCGTAATACGCGCAGCGCCTCACGCACATCAAGATCGGGAGCGGTCGACACGAACACCACGCGCGGCCGATCGCTCACGTCGATGATGCTGGACAGGGTGTCATTGTGCGAAACGTTGTCACCGGTTGCGATCACAACGGCCGAAAGCTCACGCTCTCCAGCGCCGCGCGTCACTACCACGCGCAGCTCCTGTTGCTGCGATGCGAACGGTTCAAGCACACGAACCGGCGTGCGCGCGATCTCCACCTTCTCGAGCAGCACCACGAACGCTGCACTGCGTACGCTATCGTTACCGGCCGTGATCGTTGCTGTCACAATGATCGAATCGCCGCCGGTGGCAAACGCGGGCACGTCAAGTTGCGTCACGGCCGCGTCAATCGCACGCGGATGCTCAATGCGGACAACACGTGAACCCGCGGGCAGACGCAACAACGCGGCGGGATCATCGAGCTCGGCATCAGTGACAACAACAATCGCTCGGCCCAATGCCGTAGCCTGATCGAGCACCGGCTGCAACAACGATCGCGGATCCGGCGCAAGCGTTTCGTCGAGGTCGCTGCGTGAAACGATTCGTGCTGAATCACCAAAGAGCAACACACTATCGCCCCCTACCGCGCGAATCGAATCGAGTGCCGAACGCCACAGCACACTGTTGCCCGCCCGCCACCAGCTTTGCGATACGTCGAGTACAGCGAGCGGGGCAAGCGGTTCACGCGTACCCGACGGCGCGCCGAGCAGCATCGCGATCAGACACAGATACGCACCGGCACGAACCGCGCCAAGCGCGAGCGACGAAGAACGCGAGGGTGTGACGGGGCGCGAGAGCTCGTCAGCAAGCGATCCGCGTTCCGGCGAGGGCGCACGCCAGAGTGGTCCGTACGCGAGCCACGCGCCGATCAGGGCGATCAACGTCGCCAGTAGCCAGACCATCACAGCGGTACGCTAGCCGATGCGAACGTGGTGGTCACGGATGGCGGGACAGAACCACGCGCCGCGCTGCTGAGACGCGCAGCGCGACGCGTGTTGTCAGTTACCCGCGCCAGCGGCGCGAGCTTCGACGCGGCGAATGCCTGCGGCGCCTGGCACGGTAAGAGGCGCGTTGCGATCCTGCATGGCGTAGACACGCGCCGAGAGATCGGCAAAGAGTGCGTTCCGACGCAGCGCAAACGCGGCCTTGTCCTTGGATGGAAGCGGCTCACCACCAACGTTGCGCAGGGCGGTGCGTGGATCGCGATGCACACCATTGATGAGCGTTTCAAAATGCAGATGTGGACCAGTGGCCAATCCCGTCATTCCAACGGTGCCGATGGTGCTGGCAATACTTACGGACGCTCCACTGCGAATACCACGCGCAATGGAGTTCAAATGTCCGTAGCGCGTCACCATGCCATTGTTGTGGCGGATCTCAACCGTGCGGCCATAGCCACCTTTCCAGCCGGCAAAGATCACCTTGCCATTGCCAATGGCGCGCACCGGAGTGCCGGTGGATGCGGCGTAGTCGAGACCGTTGTGCTGACGCCACGTTTTCAGAACGGGATGCTTCCGCGAGCCGAATACACTCGAAATACGACGGAACTCCAACGGCGCGCGCAGAAATGCGGCGCGCAGGCTCTTGCCGTCGGCGTCGTAGAACTGGGCGCGACCTTCGGCGTCATCGAACCGTGTGGCTTCGAGCGTATTGCCGGCCACCTTGGCACGCGTCGCGAGAATTCGGCCCGGACGCACGTAACCGTTTGGTGCCGTTTCACGTTCAACGAGCACGCTGATCGAATCACCGACACGCAGATCACGACTCAGGTCGATGCGATACTCAAGCACGTCCGCAATGCCGTACGCGAGTTCTGTGCGCACACGCTCGGGGAACTCGGTGGCCGCCGTGACGATCGCGCCGGTGAGTGTTGAAGCCACAACGCCCGCCACAGCAACCGTATCGGTTGTCCAAGGCAGGCGTTCTTCGGTTTCGGTCCAACCAGTTGTTGTGCGCGCTAATTTTACGACACGATCGATGGCCAACTGAAACGTCACGTGCTGCACACCGGAGTCGGGGTGCACCTGCGCGACAACCTCTGTACCGGCGCGCACTTTGCGCGCGTCGAGCAGTTCAAGCCCGGCGATGGCGCGATTGGCTTCGTCGAGGCCAAGGCCAGTGCGCTGCAACACCGCCAACAGCGGCTCGCCTTTATGAATTGTGTCGGTACGAACGGCAATCACTGGCGCGGCGGGCAGCGTGTCGGTGAACACGTGGCCAGCGGAACGCTGCGGGACAGGGCGCCCGATCGTCAATGCACCAGCCGCGAGGACCACCAGTCCTCCAACCACCAGTGCCTTCGTGAGCGCCTTGCTCAATCCATTTGCCTCCGAATGAACGTCGGGATTTCCATGTCGTCGAGTTCTACGCTGCTCGGCGGCGGAACGTTCGGCCGGATCGGACGAGTGTTCGGCGGCGGCGGGGTAGCTTCCCTTACCTGACGAACGGGAGCGGCCGGTGGTCTCACACCCTGCCCGCCTCGCTGGGCGGGGAACGGCAGTACCGCCGGATTACGCTGCGTTGTCGCGGCCGGGTGCTGCGGCTGCGGCTGCGCACCGAAGCCGTGCCCGAGCGCGCCGTTACCAAACCCACCCTGCAGCAGGCGATCGAAGCCCGTGGCGATCACTGTGACGCGAATCTCACCATTCATGGCCGGCTCGTGCACCGCACCAAAGATGATTTCCGCATCGTCGCCCACGGCATCATGCACGATCTCATTGATCTGGTGCACTTCGCCCAAGGTGAGATCTTCACCGCCGGTAATGTTCACCAGTACGCCGGTGGCGCCAGCGATTGAGACATTGTCCAGCAACGGCGACGCGATGGCTTGCTGCGCGGCTTCGGTGGCGCGCGATTCGCCGCGACCGACGCCGGTGCCCATGAGCGCCGAGCCGCCGTTCTCCATAACCGTGCGTACGTCGGCAAAGTCCACGTTCACGAGGCCTGTTTCGCTGATCAGCACCGAAATGCCCTGCGTCGCGTGCAACAGGACTTCGTCCGCCTTCTTGAGCGCTTCGTGAAACGGAATGCCCTTGCCCACCACGGCGAGCAGTCGCTCGTTGGGCACGATGATCATCGTGTCCACGTGCTTGCGCATTTCGGCAATACCTTCTTCCGCCTGACGCATGCGCTTGCGTCCCTCGAACAGGAACGGGCGTGTGACTATGCCAACCGTGAGCGCACCAGCTTCACGCGCCAGCTGACAGATGACAGGTGCCGCACCAGTTCCGGTGCCGCCGCCCATACCGCAGGTGACGAACACGAGGTCGGTGTGCTGCACGACGCGGGACATTTCGTCCTTGCTCTCGTCCATGGCCTGGCGCCCGATATCAGGACGAGCGCCGGCGCCGAGACCGCGGGTGAGCTTTTTGCCGATCTGGATTTTGACATCGGCTTTGGAGTGCATCAGGGCCTGCGCGTCGGTGTTCACCGAAATGAACTCCACGCCTTCCAGATGCTCCTCGATCATGCGATTGACTGCGTTCCCACCGCCTCCGCCAACGCCGACAACCTTCATCCGGGCGTTCTGCGAAGCGCTCTCCTCCAACTCAAACGGCATGCGGGGTAGCTCCATCGGGGCAATCGAGGCGCAAAGGGGACACGGTTGGCGCAGGGCAGCGAGCGGCGCTGCAGTGCATCAAAGGTGGGCGTCGTGCTAGCGACCAGAATATACGCCGGTGGCCACAAACATGCGACCACACGCGCAGAAGTTTCTGCTCAACGCCCCAAAGTACGATCACTGTCAAGCCCTTTTGTCCACACGACTTGCGCGCGTTGCAACGATGTGATGTGCGAGGGTGATTGGGCGCACGGGTGGAGGGTGCGCTGTCACAGTGTGTGGGGCTTTTAGAAGAAGTCTTGCAACCAGTCTTTCACGCGCTGCGCGAGCTTGTCGACGCTCGTTCCGGACAATCCCGCCCGACGCACCACGGCACCACCAAGCGCCATGCGATGCGCGCCGTACAGTGCGAGTCCCGTAACCGTTGCAAAGCGCGGTTCATCGATGAGCTCACGCAGGCCACTCAGGCGCCCGGCTGGCACACCCACGCTCACCCGCATACCAAACACATCCGCCGCAAGCTCCGCGACGCCCTCAAGTGACGCGCCACCGCCCGAAAGTACCACCCCGGCATTCAGCTTGCCCGCGTACCCCGCGGTCTCGATCTCACGCTGCACCAGATTAAAAATCTCGTCCATGCGCTGATGAATGATGTGCGCCATCAACTCGCGCGACAGATGACGCTCGGCGTGTGTTGCCGACGCGGGCACCGCGATGACTTCGTCACCCGCGAGCAACGGCTCATACGCGCAGCCGTACGCTTCCTTGAGCGCTTCCGCATCATTTTGCGTGACACTCAGGCCGTGCACAATGTCAGCCGTGACGTTGTTGCCACCAAACGCGAGCGAACCAATGTGGCGGATTTTTCCTTCGTGAAAAATCGCGACGTCTGTGGTGCCCGCACCCAACTCCACGAGCGCCACGCCAGCTTCTTTCTGTTCCTCACTTAAGACCGCGAGCGCGCTCGCGAGCGGCTCAAGCACCAACTCCTTCACCTTGAAGCCGGCCTTTTCAATACTGCGCCGCAAGTTCATCGCGGGCGCACTGCCAATGGTGACGAGATACATCTCGGTTTCTAGACGCATGCCCACCATGCCAACCGGATCACGAATGCCGAGCGCCTGATCCACGCGATACTCCTGCGGAATGGCGTGCAACAACTCACGATCCTGCGGAATGGCGAGTGCACGCGCGACTTCATTGGCACGATCCACATCAGCGCGCACAATTTCGTCGCCACTGATCGCCACGACACCCGTGCTGCACATGGCGCGCACATGTTCACCGGCAATGCCCACGTACAACGACTCGGCGTTGACACCGGCGTGCCGCGTAGCTTCGCTCAGTGCTTCACGAATGGAGTGCGTCGCCTCTTCAATGTTGGACACGACACCACGACGCAACCCCTGCGTGCGCGCGCGTCCCACACCGAGAATGCGTAGCATGGGTGTGCGCGGCAGATCGCCGCCCACCGACGCAACAAGGGCGGTCGTGTGCGCGGTCCCGATATCCAGTGCGGCAACAATAGGATCAGTGGTCATGGAAGTCTGGCGATTACCTGGTCTCGGAAGCGCAGATCCAACTCCACCGCGCGCAGTCGTCGCTGCGCCAGATCCGCCTCGACAGGTAATATGTCCGACAGACGGGCTACGGTCACGTCATCCCGGGTCCGAAGATCCAAACCGCCCAAATCCAGGCGAATATCCTGGACACCATCGCGCGAGGCGGCCGACAGTCGTGACCAGAGCACGGGCGAACCAGCCCGGATTCGGTCGAGCAGCTGCAGCAGCGCCGAATCCCGCGTGGCCAACACGGGCACGTCAACCGGTGCACGCGAGGGATCGATCGGCAGAGTCTGGCCAGCCGCGTCCACGGGCGTGAGCCCGCCCGATGACGGAATAAGCGCCACCGGCGTGCGTTCCGACACGGTCACCAGCAGCGTCGCCGGCAGGCGACGTGAGACGATCGCGCGCACCACCATGGGATGCTGCGCCACTTTTTCACCGAGTGGTTCCAGCGGCATCCACACAGAGGCCATCGTATCGAGCGCGAGTAGCGACACGAGCTCGCGCGCGTCGGTGTAGCGCACACCGTCGAACTCGACCGTGCGCACGTGAAAAAAATCGAGCTGTGACAGCGCGCGGGGGCCCCACCACGGCACCGCAATCGCCGCGAGTGCCAGTGCGCCAACAGACACGCGTTTGAGCCACAGCGTCCAGCGAGCGCGTGTGGGCGTTTGTTCAGCTTCGGGCTTCACGCGTGGTGCACCATGTGACTACGCGCGCCCGCTGAGGCGTTGCAGCAAGGCCGGCCCGACGTGCGTGATGTCGCCGGCACCCATGGTGATCACCAGGTCTCCTGATGTCACGAACGTGTGCAGTGCGTCTGCACAGGCAGACTTTGCGCCTTGCCACACTGGTGACCGACCAGCGTCAGCCATGACGCGTGCGACGAGCGCAGACGTCACGCCGTCAATCGGCTGCTCACGCGCCGGATAGATATCACACAGGAAACACGCATCTGCCATGGCCAACGCCTCACCGAACTCCTGCGCAAAATCGCGCGTGCGTGAGAACAGATGCGGCTGGAATGCGACCACGAGTCGACGATCGGCGTGCGACGCGCGCGCGGCCGCAATCGTGGCGGCGACCTCTGTGGGGTGATGCGCGTAGTCGTCCACAACAAGCACACCATGCGATTCGCCGATGCGCTGAAAGCGACGCTCCACGCCGGCAAACGCCGCCAGGCCCGGCAACATGTGCGGAACCGTGGCGCCGATCATCAAGCCCGCGCCCAGCGCCGCGAGCGCGTTGCGCACGTTGTGCATGCCCGGCACCTGCAACACCAACTCGCCCACAAACTCGCCGTCGTACTCAATGCGTGCACGCGAACCAAACGCATCGAGGTGCACATCGCGCGCCACAAGGCGCGCGGCCTGCACGTTGCTGTCGACAGCACTGGTGTTCGCATGAAGCTCGCTCACAGTCGCCGCATACCGCACCACCTCACGCGCACTCTGCGGTACCAACAGCGACGGCAGCTCCGCCGCACCGGCATCATCATGGCACACCACCACTGCCCGCGCCGGCTGCATGTACTGCACGAACGTATCGCGAATGTCCTGCAGGTCGCGGTAAATGTCGAGGTGATCCGCTTCCATGTTGAGCACCACCGCAACCGTTGGCGTAAGCGCCAGAAACGAACGGTCGTACTCATCGGCTTCGACTACGAAGGTCGAGGTGCCGCCCGCGCGCAGATTACTCCCCCACGACCCCACACGACCACCCGCCACACCGGTGGGATCAAAGCCCGCTGCGGCGAGCGCTTCAGTGGTCATCACGGTGGTCGTGGTCTTGCCGTGCGTGCCAGCAACTGCAATCAGCACGCCGCCCTGCACCGCCTCACCCAACGCCTCGGCGCGCCGGATCACGGGTAACCCCAACTCACGCGCGCGCACCAGCTCCACGTGCGATTGTGGCACCGCCGACGAATACACCACGGCACGCGCCTCATTCACGAGATCGGCATTATGCGCTTCTACCCGCACACCCATGCGCTGCAGATCCGGTGCACCAGCGGGATTGCTGTCGGTGCCCTGCACCACAATGCCCCGCCGCACGAGCAACTCGGCGAGTCCCGTCATGCCGGCACCGGCGATGCCCACCATGTGCACAGGGCGTGTGTCCGACAGATCGAGCAGTACAGTCATGATGCGGAGTGGTAGATCAAAAGGAACCGCGGAGCGATGAGTGAATCGTAGGTCATGCGCGATGCAACACAAGCGTGGCGATCGCTTCGGCAATGCGGGCGGAAGCATCCGGGCGTCCGCGCACGCGCGCCGCGCGCGCCATGGTATCGCGCACGCCAGGTTGCCGCTGCAACTCACCCACCGTCTCGTTGAGCGCCGCGCCGTCGTATTCGCGCTCAGGCAAATGAATCGACGCGCCGGCCGCGGCCAGTGTCCGCGCATTGTGCGCCTGATGATCCTGCGCGGCCGTAGGCAGCGGAACGAGCACCGACGGAATGCCCCACGCGCACAGTTCGGCGATGGTCATGGCGCCCGCACGAGTCACCGCCAAATCCGCTGCAGCGTAAGCATCAGCGATGGGCGAGAGATATGGCTCCACCCGAACACGCGGCGAGTTGAAATGCGCGTGCGCATCGTAGTGCGCTCGGCCCGTTGCCCAAATCAATGAGATGGAGTCAGGAATTCCCAGTTCGCACCACTGCGCAACGCCGCGATTCAGCGCGGCACTGCCCTGACTGCCACCCACCACCAGCACCGTGAATGTTTCGGCGTGCAGTGACCAGCGTGCGCGTGCCGCAGCGCGTCGTTCCGGCGACGTATCGGGGGGAACAATCGGGTTGCCAAAGTCTGCAACGCCCGTGCGCTCACCAACGTCCAGTCGCGCTTCGGCTTCGGGAAAACCAAGGGACACGAGCGTTGCACGCGGCGCGAACAACCGAGTGACTTTGCCGGGAAAACTGTCGCACTCGTGCAAGACGAGCGGCACGCCGTTCCAACGCCCCCACGCCAGCGCCGCCGCTGCAGCATACCCGCCCGTGCCGACCACGCACGCGGGACGTTCTTCCGTTGCCAATCGCCCGATCGTACGCCACGCCGACAATCCGCCCGTCAACGTGCGCCAGTTCCGTAACGGTGCAGTGCGATACAGCGGATGCAAGTCGAGCAGCGTATGCGAAAACTCGGTCGTGGGCAGCACCTCACGTTCAATGCCGCGCAACGCGCCAATGAAGTGCGGACGCACTTCAGGCGCGCGCGCTACCAACGCGCGGGCAATGGCGAGACCCGGATACAAATGCCCACCGGTGCCGCCACCGGAAAAGAACACGCGCATGATCGTCTAACGATCGGCGCTGGCGAACGGATCGGTGGCGCCTGTTCCGTACGTGCGCTCACGCACGCTGCCAATGTTCACGAGGATTCCTGTCATGAGCATGGTCAGCACCAGATTGGAACGTCCGAATGACACGAACGGCAGTGTGAGCCCAGTGTTGGGCAACAGGTTGATGGTCACGCCCAGATGCACAAACGCCGTGATCACCGTGGCGTACGTGAGCCCGATGGCGACCAGCGATTGAAATGGCGTACGCGCCGAACGTGCTATTCGAAAGCCGAGCCATGCGTACGCCGCAAAGGCGAGCACCAGCACACTCATGCCGACAAACCCGAACTCTTCGCCAACGACACTGGCGATGAAGTCGTTGTACGCGAGCGGAGTCCAACCACGCTGCTGATTGCCTTCTCCAAAACCCACGCCCAGGAGGCCACCACTTCCCACGGCGATCAGCGACTGTCGTTGTTGGTACTCTACGCGAACGGTTGTGCTGTCACCGCTCGCTTCGTCGGCGAAGAAGCTTTCCACGCGCGTGCGGACATAGTCGATTTTTCCCACCTGCTGAATCAACAACGGCACGGCCAGCAGCCCCAGAAATACAAAGTGTGCCGTGCGCGCGCCGCCGGCAAACAAAATCACTGCCATGAGCAGACAGAACGTCATGGCCATGGACAGATCGGGCTGCGCCATGGCGATCAGGCTCAGCAATCCGATCACGACCAGAAATGGACCGAGACCTTTGCCAAGTCGACGCAAGGCCGGCCCTTTTTTCACCAACAGCATAGGCGTCCACAGGATCACCGCGAGTTTGGCGAACTCTGACGGCTGAATCGATCCGCCGAGCAGAAAACGACGTGATCCACCGATTTTCGGCGCAATGCTGTGCGTGAATGGCAACACGGTGACGAGCATCGCGAGCAGACTCAATCCCATGAGTGGCCACGCCCACGCACGCCATCGCTCGGCATCCACCTTGGCCGCAATCGCAAACGCCACCAGTCCAACCAGCACACCCTGCGCTTGGCGCACGAGATACGCGTGCGGCTCACGACCCGCATCAAGTGCCGTGAGTGCGCTCGCGCTGTACAACACCACCAAGCCGAGCGCGATCAGACACGCAGTCACCAGCACCAACGCGCGCCCTTCAATACTCATGCGCCAGCGTTCGCGAACGCCTGCTGGTGCCGTTGACTTGGGCGGCGTAGCACTTGCAGTGGCCGGACCGAATCCGTCAAATGCCGATGTGGTCACGCACTCCCCCTCGCGAGCGCCGCGAAGCGCTGTCCACGTTCTACGTAGTTGTTGAACATGTCATAGCTGGAGCAGGCCGGTGACAAAAGCACGGCATCGCCCGCACTGGCAATCTCGCGCGCGCGAGCCACAACGGCATCAAAGCCGGCGTCGCGCAACCATTCCACGCGAACACCGGCCCCCTTGGCCAGGTCAAGCGTGGAGGACTCTGGCGCCGGCACGGCATCCGACGCCGAACGAGCGTCCGATCCCGGCGCTGAGCGAAACGCCGCCAGCAATTCGGTGGATGCCTGCTCGCCCGCTTCACCAAAACAGAGCACGGCCTTGGCCGTTCGCAGCAGCGGCTCTGCAAGCGCTGTGTACGCCTCGCCCTTGTGTCGCCCGCCAAGCAACAAAATTGTAGGGCGCACCATGCCTTCGATCGCCACCTGCGTTGACGCCACGTTGGTCGCCTTCGAATCGTTGATCCACAGCACACCGTCGCGGTCTGCCACCGGCTCCAGCCGGTGCGGCAACGCCGAAAACGACCGCACCCCCTGCGCCAGCAACTCACGTGCGCGCGCGTCGGCATGCACCGGTGCGGCGCGCACAACCGCGGTGACCGCGGCGAGTACATTGGCCACGTTGTGATCACCTAACAACGGAATCTCGGCGCGTGCGATAAAACGTACGCCGTCGAGCATGAGCCAACCGCTGTCGCGGTCATAGCAGGCGTCGCCGCTGTTCTGCTGAACGGAAAAGCGCGAGATCAATCCCGGTACCGAGTGCATCATGGCCGCGATATCGGCGGAATCTGCGCTCACCACCGAGCGCGAACTCGCGTCCGCATTCGCAAACAGTCGACGCTTGTCCTCGTAGTACGCGCTCACCGATGGATACCGATCAAGATGATCGGCGCTCAGTGTGGTGAGCACTCCCACATCGCATCGCAATCCTGGCGTATCGTGCAGCTGAAATGACGACAGCTCAATCGCGGCCCACTCGGGGCGCTCAGCGCGACGCGCCACCTCACACACCGGCAAACCGATATTTCCCATCTCCACCGCGTTCAGCCCAAGCGCGCGCAGCAAATGACCAATGAGTGCTGTGGTGGTGGTTTTGCCATTTGTGCCGGTGACGGCAATCGTGCGCAATCCGGGCATCACCCGCAGCCCCACCTCCACTTCACTCACGACGGGCACATTCGCGCGACGCGCTGCGGCCAGTGGGGCAACCTCCGGCGGAATCCCGGGACTGACCACAACAAACGCGGCGCGCGCGATGCGATCCAGATCGTGCGAACCGACATCTACCGTGACACCCGCCGCCGCCAACAGGCTCGCGCTGCCGCGGGTTGCCTCCGCGGTTGATTGATCGGACGCGTACACCGCAAACCCAATCTCGCGAAGCAGTAACGCCGCGGCACGCCCACTCGCACCAAGCCCCAAAACGGCCACTTCACCCTGTCGCAACGCCAGCAGGCGCGCAACCTGCGCGGCTACCTCGCGATCCCGGGTTGGATTGATCGTGTAGAGATCGTGCGAAACGGCGGGCGGAGAAACGAGTTCGCTCATGGTGTTAACGGAGTTTGAGCGTGCTCAAACCAACAATGGCACACAGAATGCCAACAATCCAGAATCGTACGACCACCTGCGTTTCAGGCCAGCCAAGCATCTCAAAATGGTGATGCAATGGCGCGCGGCGAAACACACGGTGCTTCTGCGCATACTCCAGCCCGTACCGCTTGCGTCGGTATTTGAACACCGAGCGCTGCAGAATGACCGACACCATTTCGGCCACGAATACCGCACCGACAATGGCGAGCAAAAATTCGGACTTGAGCAGAATTGGTATCGCGCCCAACGCCCCACCCAGCGCGAGCGAACCGGTATCGCCCATGAACACCTGTGCCGGATGCGCATTGTACCAGAGAAATCCAATGCACGCGCCAACGAGCGCAGCGCAGTACACCGTGAGCTCTCCCGCACCGCGCAAGTAGAACAGCTGCAAATACGCGCTCGTATCCACGCGTCCATGCACGTACGCAAAGAGCCCAAATGTGAGCAACGCAATCGCCACCAGACCAGTCGCCAGACCGTCGAGGCCGTCGGTGAAGTTCACCGCGTTGCTCGTGCCGGTAACAATGAACGTCACGAAGGGCACGTACAACCAGGCGGCCCACGAGGCCACCGGTACAATCAGCAGGTACTTGAAGAACGGTACCGTGGTAGACGCGCCCGGCAACGCCGACAATGGCTGCAGCCACACATACACACCGAGTGCAATGCCGCAAACGATCTGACCGGCGAGCTTATAACGCTCCACCAGTCCTTCGTTCTTCTTGCCTTCGCGCTTCTGTTTGAGCTTGAGATAATCGTCGAGAAACCCGATTCCGCCCATCCACACGGTGACGGCCATGGCCAGCAGCACATACCGGTTGTCGAGCCGCGCCCACAGGAGCGAAGGCACGAGAGCCGACGTGATGAGAATCAGTCCACCCATGGTAGGCGTCGTGCCCTTGCCCAGATGTGTATCGGGCGTGCCTTCCCGCACCACCTGATGCACGGCCATGCGGCGCAGGCGCTTGAGGATCAGTGGACCGATAACAAACGTCACAACCAGCGACGTGACAAACGCCGCGGCTGATCGAAACGTGATGTAGTTGAGCAGGTTGAAGAGCTGGAACTCACGCGCCAGCGGCTGCAGCAGATGGTAGAGCACTCAGGACGTCGCCCAGGTGGTGAGAGAAGGCAACAAACGTTCAAGACGAACGCCGCGTGAACCCTTGAGCAACACCAGGGCACTGCGCGACAGCACTGGTGCAAGTTGCTGCCACGCCTGTTCAACATCAGTGGCCGCGAGCACACGCGGATCATTCGGCGCCACACGATCAAACGCTGGTCCAAACTCGCCCACCGCCACGATGAGGTCCAGTCCACTCGCCAAGGCGTCACGTGCGACCGCGTCGTGCTGCGCATCGGAGGCCGCGCCCAGCTCGCGCATGGTACCGAGCACCGCCACCCGCTGACGCCCCTGCCCCAGCTGCGACATCAGCGTCAGCGCGGCGCGCATGGACGGAGGATTTGCATTGTAGGCGTCGTTGATCAGCGTGACATCGCCGATGTTTTCCCAGCCGCCGCGCATGGCCGGTAGTGACATCGCCTGCAACGCCGCACCAACACGATCCATAGACAGGCCGAGCAACTGCGCCACCGCAACCGCCAGCAGGCTGTTCGCCGCCTGATGCGCACCGCGCACGGGCAACACGAACGTGTGCTCCGCAAGTTGTAGTTGCACGCGTCCCTGATCATCCAGCGACCATGCGCCGGATCGAACCTCGCCCGACGTGAGGCCTACCGTGACAACACGCGTTGCGTGCACGCGGGCCTGCGCCACGAGATCGCTTTCGCCCGCTGGCACCACTGCGATTGGTACGCCAGAAAAAATCGCGGCTTCCTCGCGCAAGACACCGGCCAGATCACCGAGCCCCTCGAGATGCTCTTCGCCAATAGATGTCACCACCGCAATGTCGGGCTCACAGATCGTACGCAACTGCGCGATCTCCCCGGGCGCATTCGTGCCCACTTCCACCACCGCCACATCGCAATGCGGTGGCAACGCGAGCAGCGTGAGTGGCACACCGACCAGATTATTCTGATTGCCGGTGGTGGCGTGTACGCTCAAGCCCGCGCTCAACGCGGCGCGCAGCAACTCTTTGGTCGACGTCTTCCCATTCGACCCGCCAACCGCGACCACCGTGCCGCCCCACGTGCGGCGCCAGGCGCGCGCAAGTAAGCCGAGCGCAGTCAACGTATCGCGCACTACAAACACCGGGATGCCCAGACCAACGGTCGCTTCGGCGCGCTCCACAACAACAGCCGCCGCCCCCGCGTCACGCGCGGCCGCAAGCATCGTGTGCGCATCGTGGTTTTCGCCGCGCAGCGCAACAAACAACGCCCCCTGCGGCATGGTGCGTGTATCGGTGGACACACCCGACAGCGCCCGATCATCAAGGCGTGGTCCACTGAGGAGCTGTTCACCAAGCGCACCGGCCACGCGACGCAGTGTCCAGAACGCGTGCGGTGTGTGTGGGCGCACCACATCCGTGGCCTCAAACGCAATTCCAGCGCGCACCGTTTTCATTTGGCTTCCCTCATGGTCGTCGTGAGCTCGGCCACAATCTCTGCTTCGTCAAAGTGAAGTTTCTCCGTACCGCGCACCTGGTATGTCTCATGCCCTTTGCCGGCGAGCAGGATCACATCGTGCGGCGCCGCCGTCGCCAGCGCGTGCGCGATTGCCGAGCGCCGATCTTCGATACGCACGCGCGGTGTTGCCACCGCGCCCTGCGTCATTCCCGCCTCGATGTCATCAAGAATGCGCTCCGGATCTTCCGTGCGCGGATTGTCACTGGTGAGAATCACAACGTCTGCGAGCCGTTCCGCAATTGCGCCCATCTCCGGACGCTTGCCACGGTCGCGATCACCACCACAACCGAACACAACAATCACGCGCGTTGCCACGCCGGTTGGCGTGCACGCAAACGGACGCACTGCCCGCAGCGCACGATCGAGCGCGTCCGGCGTGTGCGCGTAGTCACGAAGTACCGTTGGTGCGGTGAAGAGTCGCTCCAGTCTTCCTGGCACCTGTGGCATGCGGCTGAGCGCGCCGACCAACGCATCGAATGGCGCGCCAAGCGCCCACGCCGCGGCCAACGCACCGGTCGCATTGGTCACGTTGAAGTCGCCAAGCAAGGGGAGCTGCGCCGACACACGAAGTCCCGCCACCGATCCGTCGCGCGCTTGCACTTCGAATCGACTACCGGCTGCATCAAACTCCACATGCTCCGCACGCAACACAATTTCATCAATCGCGCGTGACGAGCTCGGCGTGTGCGCTGCATCGACACTCGCGTGCATGTGCGTTTCGAACGGCAGCAAACGAGGCGCCGGAGGAAGTGCGCCCCACGCGGGCTCCATGGCATTGATTACCGCCACACCATCGGGCTTGAGCAGCGCGACCAGCTTGGCCTTGGCCGCAAAGTACGCCGACATGGTGCCGTGATAGTCCAGATGATCACGCGAGAAGCTGGTAAACACGGCCACATCAAACGCGAGCCCTTCAACACGCGACTGATCGAGGGCGTGTGACGACACTTCCAGCGCCACCGCGCGTACACCGACATCCACCAGCGCGCGCAGCACACGCTGCATTTCCACCGGGCCTGGCGTCGTGAGCCCTTGCCCACCGTCAAGTGGTGTACCGTCGCGCCCCACGAGTACACCGAGCGTTCCGATTGATGCCGCATGGATTCCGACATCGCACAACAACGCGCGCACCAGATGCACGGTGGTTGTTTTACCGTTGGTGCCGGTCACTCCGATCAGTCGCACCTCATCCGACGGGCGACCATAAAACGCCGCCGCCGCTACTGCAGCCGCACGCCGAGAGTCGCTCACGCGCAACGTTGGCACGGCATGCGCCGTGTTGTCTTCGACAAGGACCAGCGATGCGCCGAGTTCGATAGCACGGTCTACGTACGCATGCCCGTCGCTCGCATGACCGCGCACGGCGACGAACACGCCACCCGCAACGACCGCACGGCTATCGTCGGTCACGCCAAACAGATCGTCTGGCATGCGAGGCGCGTCACCCACAACAAGGTGCGCGGCGCGCAACGCGTCGAGCAATACGTTGCCCGCAACATGGGCTCGCTGCGTCATGGGTTCCCGGTTTCGAGCACGATCACCGTACCGGCGCGCGTGCTTTCGCCAGCCGACGGGCGCGTGCGTCCATCAACACCTCGCACAGTGCGCACGCGAAATCCCGCGTCGTGCAAGGTGCGTACAGCTTCGCGCATTGTCAGGCCGCGCACACTCGGCACGGCGCGCACGTCGCGAGCGGGGACAGTCGCTGCTTTGCCTGACTTCGCCTTGGGTTTGGCCGAACTTTCGGAAACCAGCGGCAACGAGACCACCACTCGCGCCGGTGCCGGTTCAATCGCGCGCGGCGCAGCGACAACGGGCAGCTCAATCAACGCGCTGTCCGTCTCACCTGTACCATCCGCGCCGGTGATCTCAACGCGCGCCTTCGCATCGGCGAGCATCGGGGATGCGTCATTCGACCCCGACAGTGATGTCACACTCTCGCTTTGCACCGGCACCGCGCGTGCGACCCGGGCCAATACCGTTCGATCGAGCGCGGCATTGC
>JALHNZ010000063.1 GCA_022843265.1 Gemmatimonadaceae bacterium | reverse complement strand
GCGTCGAGACCACCACGGTGTCGACATACAAGGGACGATCGCCCTCGTACACGACCGACACCTGCGCCTTGCCATCCGGGCGCAGCCACGGCAGATCGCCCGACTTGCGACGTTCAGACAGCGAACGCGTGAGCGCGTGCGCCAACTGAATGGGCAACGGCATCAGCTCTTCCGTTTCGTCCGTCGCGTACCCGAACATCATGCCCTGATCACCCGCACCGCCCGTATCCACACCCTGCGCGATGTCAGGAGACTGGCGACCGATCGTGCTCATCACGGCGCAGGTGTGCGAATCAAAGCCGTAACGCGCGTCGGTGTACCCGATCGCCGCAATCGTTTCGCGCACCACATCGGGCAAGTGCACGTACGCCGTGGTCGTGACTTCGCCCGCGATCACCGCGAGGCCCGTGGTTACGAGCGTTTCGCAGGCCACACGCGCCGCGGAATCCTGCTCCAGCAATGCATCAAGCACCGCATCAGAGATTTGATCCGCAACTTTGTCGGGATGACCTTCGGTAACGGATTCGGACGTGAACAGATGACGTTCGGCCACGCATGCCTCGCGCGAGAGGGAATATGAATGCGGCTGAGTTCCAACCGCGTAGACTAGTTTCGACGAGCGAGGCGAGCAACCCGTGCGCCTCAACACGTACACGGTGCAAGAGCTAGCCCTCGCCGAGCGCGACCCGCAAACGCCGACGAAGAATCAGCTCAACTTCGCGCGCCGTGCCGGATGTCGACAACGCCGACGAAATGGCATCGTTCGCCGCGGCCACGGTGATGGAGCGCAGCAGCCGTTTCACCACCGGCACCGCGCGGGGCGACACCGAGAACTGCCGCACACCGAGCCCGACCAGCGCAAACACCATGAGCGGCTGCGACGCCATTTCGCCGCACACCGCGACGGGCAAGTCATGCTGCGCGCCGGTCGCGGCGACTTCACGAATCAACCGGAGGACGGCCGGGTGCAGCGGCGTGAATCGTGGCGCCAGATTCACATTGCCACGGTCCACGGCCAGTGTGTACTGCACCAGATCATTGGACCCGATGCTGAGAAAATCGACATCGCGGACCAGCGTGTCGCACGCCAGTGCCGCTGCCGGCGTTTCCACCATCACACCAAGCGGGACACTGCTCCGAAACGGAACGCGCCGGGCGGCCAGTTCCTGCACGGATTCGTCGAGCAATACGCGGGCCTCGCGTACTTCATCGACGGTGACCACCAGCGGCAACATGATACGGATATCGCCGTGCACCGCCGCGCGCAGAAGCGCCCGCAACTGCACCTTGAACAACTCTGGCTCATCAAGGCACATGCGAATAGCACGCCAGCCGAGGAACGGATTGGCTTCGTGCGGATGTCCGCCCACGGGCAGTTTATCGCCGCCAATATCGAACGTGCGAATAATGACCGGTCGCCCCGCAAAGGCCTCGGCGACACGTCGATACGCTCGATACTGCTCGTCTTCGTCGGGCATGTGAGCGCGGCCCACGACGAGGAACTCCGTGCGCATGAGTCCCACACCGTCGGCACCACTGGTGGCCGCGAGTTCTGCTTCTTCAGGAATGTCAACGTTCGCGCGCACGACCAGTGCCACGCCGTCGAGTGTAACGGCTTCTGCTTGTGCGACTTCACGCAACTCTTCATCACGCGCCTGATCCGCCACCGCGCGCAATCGTGCGTCTGCGATTTCGGATTCCGTGGGCGAAATGGTCAGCGTGCCTTCGGTGCCGTCAAGAATAGCCAGCTCACCACCGCGTAGCGTTTTTGCCGCGCTCCGCAAACCCACAACCGCCGGCAAGCCGAGCGAGCGCGCCAGGATGGCCACGTGCGCCGTGGCTGTGCCTTCTTCCGTGGCGATCGCGCCGATGGCTTCACGATCGAGTTGCAGTGTGAGGCTGGGCGTCAGATCGTGCGTGACAAGAATCGCGTTCGATCCCTTGGGCACGTCAACCGGATCATGGTCCGGCAAATCGAGCAGAATCGACAGCACGCGAATGTGCACATCGGTGAGATCGCCCACGCGCTCGCGCAACATGGGTGTGGCGTGCCGCGCAAAGTGCTGCTGCCATTCGAGCAACACGATATCGAACGCCTTTTCGGCGCCAAGATTCTGTTTGATCAGCGCTTCAATGCTTTTGAGCAGCTCCCCATCGGTCAGCATGGAAAGCTGCACGTCAAAAATTGCCGCTTCCTCCGGGCCAGCCTGCGCCTCAGCTCGCGTCCGCAGCGTGGTCAGACGAACGCGCGCGCGATCAATGGCCGCGTGCAAGCGCGCTAACTCGGCATCAATCTCTTCGTCGAGAATGAGACGTTGTCGGACCTCCGGCACCTCCCATCGCAGGAGGTGCACCGGACCCACGACAATACCAGCCGATGCCGGGATGCCGCGGAGGACCGAATCCACTCAGCTCTCCCCGAACCGGGAAGACACAAGCACCGCGAGCGCTTCGAGCGCCTCATCTGCGTCAGGGCCATTGGCACGCAGCGTGATGCTGGCGCCGTATTCCGCCGCCAGCATCATCACGCCCATGATGCTCTTGCCATTCACCTCGAGATCATCACGCGCAATCGTGATATCACTCTGGTAACGGGAAGCGGCTTTGACCATTTCCGCAGCGGGCCGCGCATGCAGCCCGTGCTTGTTCACGATTTGAACCGATCGTTCTGCCATCAGTGGAGAACCGTCGAATAGAGGACGAGAAGTGCAAGCAACCCGAAGAGCAGTTGCCAGCCTTCCACTTTTCCGTGAAGTCGCACAAGGAGCATGGCGAGACACGGCGTGAGCGCAGCGACAGCCAACGGCACCGGATCGAGAATCGGACCACCGCCGATGGCACGATGCGATGCAAAGGGGAGTGCAATTCCGGCCACGAGCGCCGCCCCCCGACCAATGTACTGCGGACCTTGTTGTAACCAGCGGGCACTGAGCGCCGACGCCAGCCGCATTCCATGCAGCCAGCCAGCCGCGAGCCCCCACGCCCGCAATGCCAGATGCCCTGTGTTGTACAGTACAAGGAACGCGCCCGCCACCCCCAATGCGCTCCAGCCCATTCCGAAGAGTAGTAGCGCTACCAGCGAACAGGCGGGCAGCCACGCCGCCCAGACCAGACGATCGCCAAGGCTGCCCAGAGGCCCGCACAGCGCCGTGCGGAATCGAACGATACGCTCGGGAGGGTTCTGGTCCAGCTCAGCCCGTGCCAGCGCTCCCACGGCCAGCGAGGCGAGGTATGGGTGCGCATTGAAGTAGACACACTGCCGTGCGAGGGCCTTTCGGTAGGCCTCACCACCAGGCCCACCGGGCAGCGCGCGCAGTGCGGGCTCCACGCAGAACCCGATGCCGTTACCTCCCAGGATCTCGTAGTTCCACGAACCCTGAATCGCCAGGCAGCGCAGCAGCATGCTGGCCCGGATGAGCGCGGGGAGTTCCGGCGGCGCGGCGCCCAGGGGGGCAGCACCTGCAGTCACGGATCCGGCAGCAGCAGGGCCTGCAGCGACGGCGTCAGCACCCGCGCCAGCACCCGCGCCAGCACCCGCGCCAGCGTCCGCGTCCGCGCCAGGTAACCGCACGGCCTCAGCCACGGAACGTTACCAGCATCGTGCCAACCGCCAGCCCTACCACGAACAACCGCCGCGTCACCGAAAAGCCGTGAAACACTTTCCACACCGCGGATGCACCAACCGCGGCGGCGCCAATGATCAGCGCGCCACGCGTTTCCACGGCGCCGAGGCGCCACGCGTCAATCGCCCACGTGGTAATCGGCCACGACACAAGCAACGCGACCAACGTGAGCACGCCACCACGCACCAGATCCGACGTCATGCCGAACACTTGCAGCGCGACGACGGTGCGCATGGATCCCGACGCCAACGAGTTCAGGCGTGGCCGCGCCCAGTATGCAATGAGTCGGCGATGTTGCACCATCGTCCACCCGCCGAGCCACGCGGTGGCAATCGCGGCCATGACACCAATTACCCAGGCGCCGGGATCGGGGAGCAGCGCGTCGGCCGCACCGCGTGTTCCGATCACCCCACCGACCACGGATGCGCTGCCCCACTCCGGATACCGCGATGCACCGAACGGAAGCGTTTCGAGTGCGACACATTCCAGCGCCACGCCGACAACGAGTCCGGCAGCCGGTGCTCCGGCAAACGCGCCCGCCAGCGTGGCCGCGACAATAGGCCGCGAGATCATGGCCTGCGGAAAGCTCACCACGTCGAGACCGAGCACGGCGCCCAGCAGCACAAACGGCAGGAAATCAAGCACGAACAGGAGCACGGAAATCAGGCGGTCTGACGAGCGGAGAGCAGTTCGTCGAGCGGAATGGGACGCGCAGACGGGACATCCTGTGCAGACACCTCGACACCGCGCGCCTGAATCGCACGAAGTGCCGTCTCTTCGCTCGGGGTTAGAAACACGTAGCGCAGTCGCTGCGTGCGCCCTTCGGCGTGATGCACGCCGCCAAGATTCACCGTGGTGATTTCCGGATTTTCTGCCACGAGTTGCTGCATGGTTTCCACGTGTCCCACCAGCAGCAGGCCAGCGCGCGGATCGCTCACGTAGGCGCCCAGCCGGACAGGCATTTCCGCGACCGTATGAAAGTAGACCTGCATGCCGGGCGGTACGCCCATGCGATACAGCTCCTGCTCCCAGTCACTGGAGGCGACATCGTTATCGACCAGCACAATGAACTGCAGGGCGAGTGGTTGTCCCCACCCCACCACCACCTGTCCATGAATCAGTCGATCATCAATGCGATTCAGCAGCAGACTCACATCATTCTCCAAAGACGGCCAGCGTGTGCCGCGCCTTTTCGGCGGAGGCACGAGCGATGGCACCCACTTGTGACAACCCACCGATCGGCGTGCCGAGCGGTCCCTCGGCCGCAAACAGGAACTCCATCAACACCGCGACGTTCGCGCCGGTAACCAGCACCACGTCGGTACGCGCGCGCTGCACACGACGAACGGCCATGGTGCAGCTGCCGCCCGGCAGATCCGTGAACACCACGCGCGCGCCAGTGCGATCAAGCGCTGACGCAATGAGCGCTTCAAGATCGGATGGATTCAGGCCCGTATTGGACACCGGCACGAACGCGCTGCCTCGCCCGGTGATCTGGTCGAGCGCCGAAAGTACGCCCTCGGCAAACTGACCGTGTCCGGCCACTACCGCCACGACCGCCGCCTTGTCACTCACTCGTCGTCCTCCAACAGATACCGATGCGTCGCCCCGCTGCGCCGCTTCATGTCACCGATCAACATTTCGTTGAATGCCGTCGCCGAATCGTACCCACGATGATAGCGCAGCAAGTGATTCATCGCGATGACTTCGGCGATCACCGTAATGTTTTTTCCCGGATTCAGGTGCACGGTAATTTTGGGCACCTCGACACCCAGCACGGTGGTGGTCTGCACGTCGAGACCGGTGCGATCAACTGTAGCTCCCGCATCCCACGCCTCGAGCACCACGACCACTTCGAGTCGCTTCTGCTGACGCACCGCTTTCACACCAAAGATACCGGGTACGTCGATCAGCCCAACGCCGCGAATCTCCATGAAATGTCGCTGGCGTTCATGACCGCGTCCAATGAGCACATCACTGCCCCTGCGCGACACAAACACCAGGTCGTCAGCGACCAACCGATGTCCGCGTTCCACAAGATCGAGCACACATTCCGATTTACCGATACCGCTTTTGCCGGTGAAAAAGAGTCCCACACCGAACACGTCGGCCAGCGAGCCGTGCATCGTGGTGGTGGGCGCAAAATGATCGGCCAGATACGGCTTGATGATGCGATAGAACTCGGCCGTTTTCAGTTTGGAACGCAGCACGGCCACGCCCGCCTTGTCCGCGAGTTCCACAAGCGGCGCGGGCGGTTCCAACCCTTTCGTGACGAACGCGCACGGCATCGGAAAATCAAAGAACTGCGTGAGATTCGCCGAGCGTGTGGCGTCGTCAAGCGATTGCAGATAGGTGATTTCGGTTTCGCCCAGGACCTGAATGCGCTGGTACGGAAACCGATTCAGGTAACCAGCAAGAGCGAGTCCCGGGCTGGACGCCTCGGGACTCGTGATCTCGCGATCATGACCTACGGATTCGCCCAGCTCCTCGAGCTGGAGCGAATCCCGCAAGCTTTCGAGCAGCTTTGTGACGGTGAGGCGAGCGGTCACCCGGGAGGCGCCTCAGGCATCAGCTTGGTGCGTGGCCTGCGTGACCGGCGTGATCGAGACACCTGCGACTCCAGTCGACTCACCGCGGCGGCCAGCGCCGGCTCATACCGCCGGTCAAAGGCCCGGGCCACGATGTCCGCGCGCCGCGGCGCCTGCAGAACGATTTCGACCCGTTTGCTTGGCCCGTCGCCTTCGAAGCGAACGATCGCCGTCACGACACGACGAAGCCTGGCTCCGAGTCGTTCGACGGCGCGCTCTGCCTTGGCGCGAAGGGTATCGGTGACTTCGGCGTGGTGCGCGTGCAGGATGATTTCCATTCAGCCATTTCCTCGCCGGCTCACAATCTCGCGAAGGTGAGCCTCAGTGTGAGCGGCCGCTCGCTCCCAGGTAAATCCAGTAGCGAACTGTCGCGCCGCCACGCCCAGGCGCTCAACGAGTGAGCGATCCTGCGCCAGGCGACGCATAGCCTGCGCCATGGCCACGGTGTCCCCATGCGTGACAAGAAAGCCGGTCACCTCATGCTGGACGGATTCACGAATTCCCGGAGAGTTCGACGCGATCACCGGAGTTCCGCTTGCCGCGGCCTCAAGATTGGTAATGCCCCAACCCTCCTTTGGTGATGCGAATGCCATGGCCCATGCCCGTCGAAGCAGAGCCTGCTTACCAGTCTCGTCAATCCGACCAAGAAACCGTACCCGCTCCGCGACCCCGAGTTCTTGCGCGAGCCGCTCAAGCGACGGTCGATAGTTTCCCGCTCCCGCGATCTCCAAGACTGCGTCGTGCAACCCGCTCTCCGCAAACGCGCGGATCACCAGGTCTACCCCTTTGTAGCGTTGCAGCCGTCCGAGGTAGGCAAAGGTAGGACGATCCGCGCGAACGCTCGTATCCGGAGTGTACTGCGAGGTATCGATCCCGGGGAAGATCACGCGGATGGAATCTTTCGGAATTCCGCGCTGCACGAGATCGTCCCGGGTGCTGTCACTAATTGCTTCGAACGGCACCCCCCGGTACATCAACGGGAGCGGCCGTTCGGCCAGCCAGACGGCCGAAGCCAGCGGGAAGGACAGCTCGCGAAACGCTGTGGGGCCAAAGAGATGCGGAACGAGCGCCACGACGGGAAGGTCGCTCCAGCGCGGCGTATACAGCGGCACTTTGTTGATGTCCTCGACAATGACATCAGGGCGCCACTCGTCCTTGTGCGCGTTCCAGTACGCCCGCGCCTTGAACGGAAAGGACTGTCGCGTGCCCACCCGATGCACGGCGATTCCGTCCAGTTCGGCCCGAGGCGGACAGCCGGGCCAGCCGCCGCAGAGCAACGTGACGTCGTGCCCACGTTGCACGAGACCACCAAAAATCTCGTGCAAGTGAATCTCAGCGCCGCCGGCGAGTGGATTGTCGCGGCACTGCCAGTTCACAACAACAATGCGGAGCGGACGATCCGCCGCAGTACTCACAGGGCGCCGATGTGTCGCGCGTAGGCGTCCAGCACACCATTCACAAAACGTGCGCTCCGCTCCGTTCCGTATCGTTCCGCGAGATGAATGGCCTCCTGGAGCACCACACGCGGCGGTGTTTCACCGCGCAAGAACTCGGCGGCGGCCAGACGCAGCACGCTGCGTTCAATCGCACCCAAGCGTTCGAGACGCCAGTTCGCCGTGACCGCCGTCAATGAGGCGTCCACTTCGGCGGACCGTTCAATGATTGTGGCAATGAGCCGCGACGCGAACTGACGTTCTTCCGGCACAATGGCAAGATCGTCCCACACCTGCACCGATATTTTTTTCAGCTGCGTGTAGTCTCGCAAATCCGCCGCGTAGAGTGCCTGCAACGCGCGCGCGCGACCGCGCGTTTCGAGACGCTGCATCTGACGCTTGTTACCCTGCGGCTTGGCGCGTGTGGAACGTAACGGCGGCGTCGCCGCAGGTCCTGTGTGCGACGTTTTAGGCGAGACCGGGCGCACCACGGGTTTTGATGCCGGCGTGGCAACTGACGGTCCGTCCCAGAACGCGTCATCACGAAGATCAGCCACGTCAGTCCTCAACCGTTGCAGCGTCATCATCATCGGCCGGTTCCATGCGGTCGAAGAGATCAAGCATTTCCAGCAGCGCCAACGCGGAGTCCCACCCCTTGTTGCCGTGATCGCCCCCAGCACGCGCTTCTGCTTGCGCGAGTGTATCGGTGGTGAGCAAGCCGAGCGTGACGGGCGCATCAAACTCACGACCGGCTTCGGCCAATCCGCGCGCCGCCTCGCCAGCCACAAAATCGAAATGCGGTGTCTGGCCGCGAATCACGGCGCCAACAGCCACAACGCCGTCGTATCGGCCCGACGCAAGTGCCCGACGTGTTGCCATGGGTAGCTCCCACGCGCCCGGCACCCACAGCAGATCAACATCACCAAAGTCTGCGCCATGACGTACGAGCGCGTCCACCGCGCCCTCGGCCAGTCGCGTGGTCACACTTTCGTTAAAGCGACTGGCAACAACGGCAATGCGCCGTCCTTCGCCGCGCGGAGTTCCTGTCAGGTCTGCCATGTGTCGTTAAATCGCAAATAGATGGCCAAGCTTGGTGCGCTTGGTTTCGAGATAGCTGGCGTTGTCATCAGACGTTGGTGCTTCAAGCTTGACGCGATCGTGCAACACAAGGCCGTAGCCATCAAGGCCCACGAGTTTGCGCGGATTCTGTGTCATGACACGAATGGTCCGCACACCCAGATCGAGCAGAATCTGTGCCCCAATGCCGTAGTTGCGCAGGTCCGCCTTGAAGCCGAGTTGTTCGTTGGCTTCGACCGTATCCGCGCCCTGATCCTGCAACTCGTACGCACGCAGCTTGTTGATCAAGCCAATGCCGCGGCCTTCCTGATCGAGATACACAATCACACCACGCCCTTCTTTCTGCATGGCGGCCATGGCGGTTTCCAGCTGCCAGCCGCAGTCGCAGCGACGTGAGTGAAACACGTCCCCCGTCAGACAGCGCGAGTGCATGCGCACCAGCACACCAGGCTCCGCTTGCGCCTCGGCCGACGTGACGTCGCCGCAGACGATGGCGACATGCTCGCGATCATCGACTTCGTTGCGATACCCCACAATACGCCACTCGCCAAACTCTGTGGGAAGCCGCGCCTCTGCCGCGCGGTGCACGAGTCGTTCCGTTTGCAACCGATGCGCGACCAGCTGCGCAACGGTGATAAACGTGAGACCGTGTTCGCCGCAGAATTTTTCGAGATCCGGACGACGCGCTGCCGTACCGTCAGCGTTCAGGATTTCGCAAATCACGCCGGCGGGCTGTAAGCCGGCCATGCGCGCGAGATCCACCGCGGTTTCCGTGTGTCCAACCCGCTGCAACACACCACCGTCACGCGCGCGGAGCGGATGAATGTGGCCCGGTACGCGCAGGTCAGCGCGTGTTGACGACGGATCCACGGCCACGCGAATAGTCGTGGCGCGGTCAGACGCGCTGATGCCCGTGGTCACGCCGTACTTGGGCGCCGCGTCAATGCTCACCGTAAACGCCGTGCGCATGGCTTCGGTGTTGTCGTCGGCCTGCGGCCCGAGGCCGAGCAAATCCGCGCGTTCACCGGTGATGGCAAGACAGATCATGCCCTTCGCGCTCAGCATGAAGTTCACCATCTCGGGTGTTACCAACTCGGCGGCGCAGATCAGATCGCCTTCGTTTTCGCGATCCTCGTCATCGGCCACCACAATGAATTTGCCAGCGCGCAGATCTTCGAGCGCGCGCGCGATGGTGTTGGGCGGACTAACGGCAATGGAGTCGTGGCCCGTTGCCGGTGTTGCACGACTCGACGTATTTGAAGTGCTGCTCGGTGCGATAGACATCAGTTCAGAACGTGTGCGGCAAGTTGAGGAGCGACCAGACGCGCGACGTGTTTCGCCAACACATCCGCTTCCACATGCACCGGGTCGCCGGTCGAGAGTGCGCCGAGCGTGGTGTGACGGCTCGTGTACTCAATGATGGACAGTTGCACCCCGTTGTCCGGGAGCAGTGCGTTGACCGTCAGGCTCACGCCGTCCACCGTGAGTGATCCGTGCGGTACCATGAGCATGGCAACGTCGGGCGTGAGCTGCAGGTCAACCAGCCATGCGTCATCTCGCGTGGCTGTCTGACGAACGGTGGCCACGGTGTCGACGTGCCCAAGCACGAGGTGGCCGCCAAGTCGGTCACCAAGGCGCATGGCGCGCTCCAGGTTGACGCGCGTGCCGGACGTCCAGCTGGCAATCGTGGTGCGATCGAGTGTGGTGACGACAGCGGCACACGTGAACCAGCCGGCGCCATATTCGCGCACCGTGAGGCAGGCACCGTTTACGGCAATGCTCTCGCCAGGTGCGAGATCATTGTATTTACAGCTGATGCGCAGCTCGCGCCCAGCCGGCGTGTCGGCCACCATGTCAATGGTGCCAACGTCGTCCACCAAACCCGTGAACATCCCGTCCTCACAGTTCCGAAACAGCGTACGTCATCATGCAATCGTCTTCGAAAGCTCGACGCGAGACTACGCGCCAGCGCTGGGCTTCAGAGACGGTCTGCGGCGGAAGCGCCGCAAACGCGGGCAACGCGTTTTGCCCGAGAATGACTGATCCTTGAATCATAATCAGTCTGTCCACCAGATTGGCGTCCACCAGGGCGCTCGCGAGGCCAGATCCGCCTTCTACCAGCAGGTGGTTCACGCCCTGCGCCTTGAGCGCGATGAGCGCGGACGGCAGTCCGTCGGCACGTATCACGGTCACGCCCGCGGCTTCGAGCGCGGACGCACGTCCGCTCGCCTCACTGGAAACCGGGTGCGTGGCCGTCACGACGACAACGGGTATCGATGCGGCCGACATCACCAGCGCACTCGAGAGAGGCAGCTCGGCCCGGCGGTCGAAGATCACGCGTCGGGGCGGTACGCGCGGAGCCTGGCCGTGCCGCACCGTTAGTGCCGGATCATCGGCGATCGCTGTACCCACACCCACTGCAATCGCGTCCGAGCTGGCCCGAAGCCGATGCACCGCCTTTTGCGCCGCAGTGCCGGAGATCCATCCTGGACGGCGCGTGTAGTCCGCGATCGCGCCATCGAGCGAAACGGCAAGCTTCAGCGACACCCAGGGGCGCGTGGCTCCACGGGCCGCAAACAAAAACGCCGCGTTCAGTTCGCGTGCGTGCTGTTCAAGCACGCCGTGTTGCACGCTGATGCCTGCGGCTCGCAGTCGATTGGCACCGCCCGCTGCGCGCGGATTGGGATCAGCCACGGCGAACACCACGCGGGTGATGCCTGCACGCAGAATGGCGTCCGTACACGGCGGCGTTTTGCCTGTGTGATTGCACGGTTCCAGCGTGACATACATCGTGGCGCCGCGTGCACGTTCGCCCGCGATCTGGAGGGCCGCCACTTCCGCGTGGTCACCACCGTACTGCGCGTGCCACCCCTCGCCTACGACCAATCCCTCGCGTACAACAACTGCACCAACCAGCGGATTCGGCGCAACCCGCCCTGCACCACGCGCCGCGAGCACGAGCGCGCGGCGCATGTACCGCTCATCGAGACGATCAGAGGCGGAAGTTGAACCCAATCGAACCGTACCGATAGGCTTCATTCGCCTTCCGGTCACCAAACGTGTTCAACGTTTCGCGAATTGATCCGGCCCGTGACTGACCGATTTCAAGGACAACCTGCGCCATGGCCAAACCAAACGACGCGTTGATGAACGCCGTACCGCGCCTGGTTTCATCGCGCGCCTCGAGCCGTGCTTCCGCACGGGCGGGCGTACCACTCACGTTTTCGTTGATGACCGCTTGCAACGTGGTTTCGGTATCAAGGCGGTCTTCGCCAATGCCACCACCGATGCCAAACAATCCAAACCGCTTGTTCAGTGTGAGACGAATAGCCGTGGACGACACCCGCGTGTCCAGCACGCTCAGCGTGTCGTTGTTCGTACGATAGGAAATGCTGGTAGTTGGCAAGCGACGACGCATGACCGACACGCCAACGCCCGGTACAACGGCCGACTCTTGCAGTAGTCCCACGCGCACGCCGTAGTTCACCGCAACGCCGCCGCCCTCAGACTCCACCGTAAACTCATCACGCGTCAAACTCGGCAGCAGCGTTGCACCGACGAGCACGTCCACACCGCCAATATTGGTGAGGCCAAAGGGAACGCCGCGAAAGACGCCAATGGCTGCATCAAAACTGGGAACCGGTACCGGCACTCGCTGCGCACCAAAGTTGCTGGATGTCGGTGCCAGCGTGAGCGATAACGGCACGGAGTTCTCCGGCACACGTCCTTCAACAGCGCTGACACGCAGCGCGAATGAACGACGCCCCCAACCGCCAAGGGAACCGCCCTCACCCACCATCGGGTTGCCGCCGGAGAGCGCCACGCCCACCTGCGGTGCGAGAAACAGGAACAGATCATTTGCCTTGACGCACGCATCCTGCGCGAAACCGGCAGGAAGCCCCGCTGGCGAACTTGTGACCGAGCACTGCGGCGTTGTTTGTGCGCCGAGCGAGGGCATGTACAACGCCGCGCTCAGTGCCGTCACAACGATCGCGGGCCGCACTCCTGTTGCTCGCGCACGTGCGCGCATCGCGCGCCTCACGCGACAGACCGATCGAGTTGCACCACGCCAGTACCCGGCGCGACTCCGCCCATGACCCAACCCCGAATTCCCTGCGCATTCGCGGCGTCCATCACACGCGCGGCGTTATCAGCTTCGACGATCACGACCATGCCCACTCCCATGTTGAAGGCGCGGAACATCTCATCCTTTGACACCCGTCCCGCTTCAGCCAATACCCGGAACTCGGCTGGCACGGTCCATGTGCTGGTATCAACGAACGCGTCGCAGTTGCCGGGTAATGCGCGATTTAAATTGCCAGGCAAACCACCACCAGTGATGTGAGCCATGGCACAGATATCGGGCAGAAGCGGCCGCAGTAGTGGCAAGTACGAACGATGCACTTTGAGCAACACATCGGCCACGCTCGCACCATCACTATCGGGGAACACATCGTGCACGCCGAGGTGCAAACGCTCCGCCACGATGCGGCGCGCGAGCGAATAGCCGTTGGTGTGCAGGCCGTTGCTTTCGAGACCAATCAGGACCTGCCCCGCACGCACACGTTCGCTGCCGAGCACCGCGTCTTCGTCAACAATTCCCACGATGAATCCGGCAAGGTCGTAGTCGGGCGCCGTGTACACGCCAGGCATCTCTGCAGTCTCACCACCAATCAGTGCGGCGCCGTTTTCACGACACCCCGCGGCAACGCCAGCAACGACGGCTTCCACGACTGACGGAATCAGTTTGCCGAACGCGACGTAGTCGAGAAAGAACAGCGGCGTGGCGCCCTGTACGAGAATGTCATTCGTGCAGTGGTTGACAAGGCAGTGCCCGATCGTGTCGTGTCGGTCCGCTTCAACGGCCACCTTGATCTTGGTGCCCACACCATCAGCGCTGGCGACAAGCGTTGGCTTGGCGCTGTCAGTCGGTACACGGAACATGCCACCGAACCCGCCGAACGCGCCGCGCGCGCCGGCCGTCATGGTGGACTCAACCAGTTTCTTCAATCGCCACTTGGAATCTTCTGCGGCGTCGATATCCACACCGGCGCTGGCGTAGGTCAGCGCGTCATCTGGCGAACTGTTGCCCGGCGCTGTCACGTGCGCAGCTCCGCGTCGAACGCGACCAGCTGACGGAACTCCTGTACGCGGCGTTCAATGTCGTCGTGTCCGATTTCAAGCAGGCGCGCGTTCGAGAACTTCTCAACCGCAAACGAACCCATCGCCGATCCCACCACGACGGCACGACGCATTGAGAGATCGCTGAGATCATTGGTGCTCGCGAGATGCCCGATAAAACCACCAGCAAACGAGTCGCCGGCTCCGGTTGGATCGAACACACTTTCGAGCGGGTACGCCGGCGCAAAGAACACCGATTCTTTGGTGAACATGAAGGCGCCGTGTTCACCCTTCTTGATGATCACATGCTTGGGGCCACGGTCGAGGATCCACTTGGCGCCGTGCACCAGGTTGGCCTTCTCGGTGAGCTGCCGGACTTCACCGTCGTTCAGCGTGATCAGATCAACGCGACCGAGCAGCTCAATCAACTCAGGCCGGCGGCTCTCGATCCAGAAGTTCATGGTGTCACAGGCCACGAGTTTGGGCGCCGTGACCTGATCCAGCACTTGCAACTGCAAACGTGGATCGATGTTCGCGAGAAAGACAAACGGTGCGTTCCGAAACTGTTCCGGAATTTTTGGCGCGAAGTGCGAGAACACACCAAGATGCGTTTCCAGCGTTTCGGCGGAGTTGAGATCATGGCGATACCGGCCGCGCCACCGAAAACTCGTGCCGCTCGCGCGCTCAAGTCCGGCAAAGTCTACGCCGCGTTCACGCAGTGGTTCGAGCTTCTCAATGGGATAGTCGTCACCGACAACACCGACCACCTGTACCGGCGCAAAGTGCGACGCGCTCGATGCGAAGTAGGTGCCGGAGCCGCCGAGCACATCGTCGGCTCTGCCAAACGGCGTTTCAACAGAGTCGAGCGCGACGGAACCCACCACCAACACTTTGGCGGCCGCGTCGTGCACCGGGTGAACGAGCGGTGCGTCAGCAGGACGATCATGGCGTGCAGGCGAGTTCACATCCGCTCCGGAGCGGTAAGGCCAAGTAGGCGCAGTCCGGCGGCGAGGCCGAGCTGCGTGGCGCGCGCGAGGACAAGCCGCGCCTGAGTGATTGCCTCGGGCTCCCCGAGGACGTGATGCTTGTGATACCACAAATGGCCGAGCCGCGCCGTTTCAAGAAGCCAGGCGGCGACACGATGCGGCTCGGCGGCGTCCGCGGCGCCCACGAGGAGCGCGGGATAATCAAGCAGGGCTTTCACCAATTCCACTTCAGCGGGCTCGGCGAGCACACCAAGATCCACATTCGCGCCGGTGATCGACGCCGCGTCGATTTCACCCACGCGGAAGATGCCGCACATCCGCGCGTGCGCCATCTGGATGTAATACACCGGATTCTCTTCGCTCTGCGAGCGTGCGAGATCCACATCGAACACGAGCTGTGAATCACCTTTGCGCATGAGAAAGAAGTAGCGCACGGCGTCGCGGCCAACGTCGTCAATCAGATCACGCACGGTCACATACGAGCCAGCACGCTTGGAGATTTTCACTTCTTCTCCGCCGCGCACCACGGTGACCATCTGATGCAACACGTATTCCGGATACCCCTTCGGAATACCGATTTCAAGCGCCTGCAGTCCGGCACGCACGCGCGTGGTCGTGCTGTGATGATCAGCGCCCTGCACATTGATGGCGCGCGTGTAGCCGCGCTCCCACTTGGTCACGTGGTATGCCACGTCGGGCACGAAGTACGTGTAGTCGCCGCCCTTGGCCGCGCTCTTTTTCATCACACGATCTTTGTCATCACCAACCGTGGTGGTGCGCAGGAACAACGCGCCCTCTTCTTCGAAGGTGTGACCGCTCGCCTGCAACGCTTTGACCGTGCTGTCGACGCGACCGTCGGTGTAGAGCGAGCTTTCGAGATAGTACGTGTCGAACTTCACGCCGAACGCCTGCAGATCGAGGTCCTGCTCGTGACGCAGTGCGGCCACCGCGAATACACGAAGGGCGTTCAGATCGTTGCCTTCGCGATCTTCCGGATGTTGCGCCACGTAGTTCGAGGCAATTTCGCGAATGTACTCGCCGTGATATCCACCCTCTGGGATGGCTGCGTCCGCGCCGCTCAGTTCACGAACACGCGCTTGCACGCTAAGCGCGAGATTCGCGATCTGCACGCCCCCGTCGTTGTAATAAAACTCGCGCGACACCTTCCAGCCGGTGGCTTCGAGCAACGCACTGATCGCATCGCCGAGCGCCGCCTGACGACCGTGCCCAACGTGCAGCGGACCGGTGGGGTTGGCCGAGACAAACTCGACGCACGCGTTCGCGCCCTGGCCCACGTCGCTGCGTCCCCACTGCTCAGGGGCCGCAAGAATCTGCAGCAGTCCGCGCGCCTGGAAGCCAGGGTCAAGGCGAAAGTTGATGAAGCCGGGTCCGGCGATTTCCGCCGCCGTCGCCCCAACGCTCGGCAGGTCCATGGCCGCGATCAGCGCTTCGGCCACGTCGCGAGGCTTGCGCGCGAGCGGCTTGGTGAGCGTCATCGCGACGTTCGTGGCCCAGTCTCCAAACGACGGATCACGCGGGCGTTCGAGATGCGGCACGACATCGTGTGGCGCACCGAGTGTACGCGCTGCGCGTGCGATTTCGGCGCGCAGGGCCTCAGCTTGATTCAAGGGGTCAGTCCTTTTTGGGCGGCGTGACCGGTGCGCTTGGCGCGGCCGGCTTGTCGCTCTTGCTTGAGGAGTCGCTGGCCGGCTTCACATCGGCTTGGGCGGCGGGCTTTTCGCTCGTCGATGACGACTCGGCGCTGGGTGAGGCGCTTGTCTCCGTTTTGGGCTTGGACGATGCGTCGCGCTGATCCTTCTTGCCGTCTTTGCCGTAGTCGGTGATGTAAAAGCCGGAGCCTTTGAACACGAGACCCGCGCCGCCGGTAATCATGCGCACGGCGTCGCCGTCGCCGTTGGGCGATGGAATGGTCTGGGGCACTTCGGAGATTTTGAAGAACTTTTCGACGATCGTACCGTCGGGACAACGAAACTCGTAAGTCGGCATCGTTTCACTACTTAGGTTGAGTCAGACTACAACCCTGAAACGTAGCCGGTCACGGGCGCGGGTTCAACTGCGGGTAGGTGGGTTCTCGGGCAGGGCCGTAAGTTCACCATCGGCGATTTTGGCGATGCGCTCCGCATCTTCCCAACGGGCGTAGAGCTCGCCGAGCTCGCCGGCCATCGCGCGGCGCTCGTCTTCTTCGTGCAGCAGCATTTCGAGGGCGAGATAGTAACTGGTGTTATTGATCGCGCCCCGCCCTCGTTCGGGTTGCAGCCGGTGGGCACTGTAGCGCTTGATCAGTGCCAGTTCGTCGCCAACTTCCTGCACAGTTTGCACGGCCTCGTGCACCGAGAGACGACTCCCGCCGCCGTAGTTGAAGAGGTGAATGACGTCGCGCAGTAATGGCCGAGCCTCAGGCCCGCTGACGTGCAGAAGACGATCGTTCGCCTTGAATGCACTTGTTCGTGCGCGCGTACCAAAGTGGATTTTTACGTCGATCTCTCCTTCTGGCGTAGCGCCGATCACTGAGGCGGCGACTTGTCGCATGTTCATCGGCTGAATCGTCCCATCGGCGAGTTTGATTCGCCCGACGGGTCGCGACGCCTGATAGAAGGTTGTGGCGAGTTGCGTGAGCTGCATCGCGCTCATCGAAGCTATGCCAACGCCAAACCAGGCCCTCCCCGCCAACAGCGGTAGCATGGCAACCGCAAGCGACCCTGCGTTCACGAGCATGAACCTCGAGGTGAATTGCTTGCCCCGACGGCGCAACTGCTCTCCGTATCGCCACGCCGCGAACTCGGGCAGCAACGGTTGACCAATGCGCACCAGATCCGTGCCGTCGTTCAGTCGCGCAAGACCAATGTGATCGGTAGACACGCGGCGACGCTCGGCGCGGTACGCGCGTTCGCACTCTTCGATTGCCTCCCAGCGTTCTTCAAGCGGCGTGAGATTCCAGCGGCCGCATTTGGTGCACACGGCCCAGAGTCGACCGCGGTCCGCATCAAAGGCAAGGCGGCGACCGATCGGAAAGTGTTCGATGCGTTGGTTCGCACCGAGTGATCTGAGGCAGAAAAGGCAGGTGGCGAACACGCGTTACGACTCGTTGCTCGGAAGCGGCGTGAGCTCGCCATCCGCGACTTTCGCGACGCGTTCGGCGTCCTGCCAGCGTGCATAGAGGTCGCCGAGTTCGCCGGCCATGGCGCGGCGTTCGTCCGCTTCGTGGAGCAACATTTCGAGGGCGATGCGTTGTTCTGGGGGCGTGTACGCAAACATGCCCCGGTAGTAGTCAGAGCTGAGGAAGGTGTGGTTCGCAACGCGTGTGAGAAGATTTTCGACGTTCTGTCCGTCGTCGATGAGCTTGACCGCACTCTCGAGTTCCGGCCGTGTTGCCCCCTTGTAGTTGACGCCAACGATCGCCTGACTAAGCGCGCGGAGTGCTGCGTCTCCCGAAAGAACGATCAACTGCTTTCGAGTAAAGATCGGCGCATACTGTCGCTTGACGCGCGCTCGTAGCTGCAACTGCACGACGCCCTTTTCATCGAACGAAATCTTGCTTTCACTCACCTCATCTGCGCGAACGGCAACGTGCTGCGCAGGTTCGACCTGCACCTGCGCCACTGGCCGATTGCGAACCCACTCGGCGGCAGCCGACGCAACATTCCCAGCGATGATGATCGACGACATGTACGGAAAGACGGCCGATGTAGAAAAGGCACCAAGCGCCGCCACCGACATTCCCAGCACGTGGAGCGACGACAGTGAACCGGCACCATAGGTGTGCACGAGGCGGTACCGCTTCCGCCGCACCCCCAACTGGTCCCCATACCGCCACGCCGCGAACTCCGGCAACAACGGGCGCCCGATACGCACGAGATCTGTGCCATCCTTGAGCCGCGCCAACGCGATGTTGTCCGTCGACACACGCTGCGTGGTTCCACGATAGGCGCGTTCGCACTCCTCAATCGCCTCCCAGCGCTCCTCCAGCGGCGACAGGTTCCACCGAGCGCAGCGTGGACACACGGCCCAGAGTCGGCCGCGCTCCGCGTCGAACGCGAGGCGCCGGCCCACAGGGAAGTGTTCAATGCTCTGATTCGCGCCGAGCGGGCCATGACAGAAGAGGCAGGTGGAAAACACATTGACAACTTCGTGTGTGAACAGGTGGCCGACAAGAGCGCCTGGAACTGGACGTCACGGCGTTGTCACGCCATAGTTGAAGCGAGCCGAGCCGTAGGTCTCCAACCACTCCGAGTATCACATGCCGCGCACAAAACACCTGTTGTCATCACTGTTTGCCGGCGTTCTTTTGCTGGGCGCGCGACTGCCCGCGCAGGACGCACCCGTACACGGTCCGGCAAGTGGCAGCCTCGTGATCGCCGGCGGTGGTCAGTTGGACGGCACCGGCATCATTGAACGCTTTGTGGAGCTTGCAGGCGGACCACACGCCAAGATCGTCATCGTGCCTACGGCCGGCGGCAATACGCGTCAGGACGGGACCATCATGCCCTACGACGCAGCGCGCGTGTTGGCCTCGTGGAAGGCCCGCGGGCTGACCAACGTGCACATGCTGCATACGCACGACCGCAAGATCGCCGATACCGATTCGTTCAGTTCGCTGTTGCTCGATGCGAAGGGCGTGTGGTTTAACGGCGGACGCCAGTGGAACATCGTGGATTCATACGCTGGCACTAAATCGTATCACGCATTTCACCACGTGCTCACGCGCGGCGGCGTGATTGGTGGCAGCTCGGCGGGCGCCACTATTCAGGGCACCTACCTCGTGCGCGGCGCAGTTGCCGGTGCGCAGATCATGATGGCGCCCGAGCCAGAACATCAGGACGCGTTCAACTTTCTGCGAAAGTCAGCGATCGATCAGCACGTGGACGCACGCAATCGCTGGAATGATCTGATTCCAGTCATGGACAAGTTTCCCGAGTATCTGGGCATCGGATTGTCGGAGAGCACCGCGATTGTTGTGCAGGGCGATACGTTCGAAGTGCTTGGCAAAGCCGACGTGGCGGTACACGATCGCAGCAATCCCGTGGCCGGCACGGCACCATTCGTAAAGCTCGGGCCTGGCACGCGCTACGACATGAAGCGGCGCGCGACCATCAAGTAGCGAGGGGCGGGCGCACAACAGTTCGCTCGAGGTTGCCCCCGCAGGTGTTGCTCGCTGTTACTGCAGCGCTTTTCGCTGCAGAAACACACTCGCTTTGAGAAAAATTCCGTCGCTCGCACGACGCAACGATGAAAAGGCCAATGCGTCGGGCTCGGTCAGGCTGCTCCCGTAGCCGGCAAAGATCGTGGTACCCGGCCGCGGGCGATACGAGAACAACCAGTCCGTGCGCAGCACGTTGCTGCTACGGAGAACCGACGGCACATACGTCCCATTCGACTGTCGCTCCAACAACGCAAGCCCGGTGCGATAGTCACGCAGCGGCTCGCGGCGATTGGCTTCGTACTGCGACACGACACGCACGAACACAAAGCGTGAGAGTTGATATTCCACGCGAAGCCGCGGAATGCGGGTGGAGAAGCTCGACAGACCGTCTACGGTGCGCACAAACTCATTGCTGGCGTACGTGGCGTTGGCGCGCAGCCGCTCGGTGGGACGCAGCGTGAGCTCGGCGGTCACCGCGGTGCGATCAACTGGCGCGGTTTCGGCAAAGTCCACGTCACGTGCTTGCGTTACGCCCGCGGATGCGAAGAAGCGGCGAAACTGTGGCGTGGAGACCGAGAAGGCGAGGCTTGTGGCATTCAGTTGACGCGCCGGCACAAACGCATCGGGTGTGGCCGTACCGTTGCCGGCGGCAAGATTTGCGAACGCTGCGGGATCGAATGCATAGCCCGAGTACGACGGCGTCAACGACACCGACCATCCTCGGCGAAACGTGACCTGATTGTTTGCACTGAATCGCGTCTCGAGCACGCGACGGCTGGCAAAAAAATCATCGTAGCGCCAAAGCCCGGACGTTCCGATGAACACGTTGTACCGCTCAAACAGTTTGCCCGGCGTGCCAAAAATCGTGATGCGATTGTTCAGCGCGGGTTGTACGTATCCGGTACGCGCCACGAAACCGTTGTCGGCGCGGAACTCCGGTTGAATGCCAAGCAGCTTGTAGTTGAAGCCCCACGACCGCCCTGTTCGATCCACCGTGGCTTCCCAGAGTGAACCGGTTTGCGTTCGTCCCGCCGCGCGTGTGATTGCCGTGGCGCTCTGCAACTGAAGAAAATACATGCCGCCAAACACGTGGCGCACATCCGCACCAATCACGCGATTGGCAGATCCACCACCAACGCGTTCGCTGTACAGCAAACCCGCCTGCGACTGTTCCGCGAAATCGCGTGTGAGGCGCACGATGTTCGCAATCGGACGACTATCGTTGCTGCCCGCGACCGGTGCTTCGACTGCCGAGAGCAACGAGATGTTGCCGCGCCCCACACGGCCGGTGAGTTTGAGCGCGGCATCGGGCTGCACAATGCGACGCGTGTACACGAGCGTATTGGGCACGTTGAACTGATCAGAGCCCTCCACGAAGAACGGCCGACGCTCAGGATAAAAGAGCGCGAATCGCGGATCTGCGGCGACCTGCAATGCATCCGCTTCCACCTGCGAAAAATCCGGGCGGATTGCGCCGTTGAGTACAAAGTTGCTGCCCAGGCCCGCACGAATGTTTCCGCCGAGCAGGGGCGTGTTGGTGTACTGCCACGATTTATCGGAACCCGCGGGCGCCGGTACACCGACCACGCTGGTCGTAAGCTCCGGATTCAGCGTGACATCGAGGCCATGTCGCATATCGCGCAGCCCCTCGAGCGAACCGGCTTGGCCGATAAATGACGCCGCACCTAGCCGCACGGGCGTCCACGTTTGCTGGTATCCACTGTGCTGCACATGGCGGATTACCTGGAATCCCCAGCGTTGCTCACCGCGCGCGGGAAATCGCAGACTGCTGAACGGAATTCGCAACTCGACTTCGTATCCGTAGTCGGTGATCTGTCCGCGAGACTGCCACTGAAAGTCGGGGCTGAGATCGTTTTGCCCGGGTGCGACATTCGATCCCGGAATGAAGCCACCACCTTCAGCTTTTGTCCCGTCGGCCTGAATGCCGAGCGCATTGACGATGAACACAAAGGCACGCCGCCGCTCGTCGAAGGTGTCGAGATGAATCTCCACGTGATCGTCGCTGGATACACG
>JALHNZ010000062.1 GCA_022843265.1 Gemmatimonadaceae bacterium | reverse complement strand
ACGCAACGTCAGGTGGTCAGCTGGCGATCGACAGTTTCCTGCTCAAGGTGCCCGTACTCGGCGACGTGCTCCGCAAGTCGGCCGTGTCGCGCTTTACGCGTACGCTCGGCACGCTGATCTCGTCTGGTGTGAGCATTCTTGACGGTCTCGAGATCACGGCCAAAACGTCGGGCAACCGCGTCGTGCAAGACGCGATCATGGAATCACGCGCCAGCATCGCCGGCGGTGAAAGCATCGCGTCTCCGCTGCAGAAGTCAAAGGTGTTTCCGCCCATGGTGATCAGCATGATCAGCGTTGGTGAACAGACCGGTGGACTCGACGAAATGCTCACCAAGATCGCCGACTTCTACGACGACGAAGTTGACGCGGCCGTGAGCGGATTGCTCAGCTTGCTGGAACCGATCATGATCGTATTCCTCGGCGTGGTGGTTGGTGGCATGATTGTGGCCATGTACCTGCCGATCTTCGACATGGTGAATGCGGTGCAGTAAGCAAGACCTATGTAGAGTCTCACGAGATCACAACTCTATTCACGAAGGGCCGCAGGCAACTTGCCTGCGGCCGTTTCGCATATCACGATGCGGAGGTGTGCGGGTGCAACGCGCACGCGCTGAAACGCTAGAAGCGCACCCCAAGCGTTACAGGAATCCAACGCGCGGAGGGAAGAAAGACGTCTCGTCTGTCTCCAAACACGCTCACAAAACGTGCCTCAGCGAAGATGTTGAAGCGAGCGACGCCAAACTCAACACCGGCTCCAAAAGCGACGCCGAAATCGTTGGACGACCGTGTCTCGCGTGGCGCATCATACACCACGATGTCGGTCGTTCTACGATACAGACCGCCGCCGCCGACGAAGTAGGGACGGATGCCTCCTTCGACCGCGGCTGAACCAATCGGAACTCGAATACTTGCGGTAACTAAAGCCACATTCAGATTCTCAAACCGCCGGTTTCCTTCAAAGCGGTCATATCCGACATCGCCGCGGAACATGAACTGTCCAGCGCCTGGACGTAGATACACGCTGCCCGTGAGGTTGAAGCCGATCTCCCGATCATTGCCCATGTTGCCTGTGGGCACAGACATGCCCCCCATCACGCCAACTGAAAGAGGTCGGGAATTTTGCGCGGCAGCCGTTGCCGGCATGAGTGCCATGGCAACAACCAGATACGCCGCTCCAAGGATTTGAACATTCATAGCATCCTCCCGAAAAACATCAAATCAAACCCTTCACGAGATCCGCGATCACGTACCGCAATGCGGCCGTAGTTACAGTCGCGACCCGTGTGCGGGACGTCTCCAGCAACGATATCCCCTGGGCCGCAGTTCGACTGTGAGGCGTGTCAACGCAGCGCGAGTACCTTCCACTCGCAAACGTCAACTGAATGCGACAACGCGGCAAGTACCGCACAAGGGTACGCGGCTATACACTTCGTCGCAGTCGAACTATTCCCTCAGAAGCCTCGCTCCGATGTATCAGCATTTGTCCACAGCCAGGTTTCTGACAGCACCTAATGTTCGCCTGTCCGAGCGAAGATCGTTCCGAGTCTGCCGATTACCCGCAATGTTTGTGCTTGGTGTCTTTGCGGCCTGCAATAGTGCCACGTCCGACCCGTTCGAGACGTTTCTGGTGTCTGGCTCGGTGCGTTCCGTGAGCGGCACATTTGTGCCGAATGCATTAGTTGTGGTTCAGACGTTTCGAGGCGCCTGTGGAGTTGGGGGGCTGATCCACCACGCATCCGACACCACCAATAGCCAGGGCGCGTATCGCATACAGCTCGGATTGGGCTTTGACGGCTGCATTCGCGCCACTGCTACCTTGCCCGATGGGCGCAGTGCGTTCGTCGTCCGCGAAGGGGTGCTCGCTGCGGGTGGTGACGCAATCTCTGAACTGAACGTGACGATTCCGGACTAGCGAGATTCAATATGCTTCTTCGCATGCGAAGCATCGTTTCAGCGCTTGTTCTCACCGCACCGCTGTTGTGTTCGGCGTGCGGCGAGCCCGCGCTGCCTCTACGCGAAGTAGCGGCCTGGACGGTGGATCCCATGCCGCTGCTCGAGATCCGCGATGATGATCTGGACGGCGACGTCGTGTTAGGCATTGCCGAGTACGTGACACGCTTGCCGGACGGCGGCGTTGTCGTGGCCGACCGTGGGCTGCATTCACTGCGCTTCTTCTCATCCGACGGACGCTTGCAGCGCGCGGTGGGACGTAAGGGATCAGGTCCCGGCGAATTCGAGTACATCCGTCGCGCAAATCGCTGCGGCGACTCGCTGTTTGTCGAAGACGTTGTGGGTCAGCGTGTTGGGGTCTACACCCTAGACGGTACACTCGCGCGCACAACCACCACGCGCGAGTTCGGCGGTGGTACGGCCGCGTTTACGAGCGCGTGCAACGTGGACGGTGTGTTCGTGCATCTCGCGTTTGGCGGTCAGTTTGATCCAGCCAAGCGCGGTCGACATCGGGAGCCGGTGGCCGTGTGGCTTGCATCAGCGGCACGCGGGCGCATCGCCGAACTGGACAGCGTCGCTGGCCACGAGTACGTGGCGATGGGCGACGGCACTGTGAGAGGATTGTTGCGACGCACGCCGCACCTCGCGATTGGACGTGCGCGCGTATATGTGGGCAGCGCTGACAGCGGTGTCGTGAACGTCTTTACACTCGATGGCGCACCGGGCGGAGTGCGTCGGTTGCCCGACGCGGACTTGCGCGCGACTGCTGCCGACATCGAGCGCGCAAAACGACTCGATTCGATGGGGCAATCGGCTGAAGAACAGGCATATACTCGCGCAGGGTGGGCGCTCGACAAACCACCTGCGACACGGCCGGCGTACGACGCGATGCTTGTAGACAGCGAAGGTTATCTATGGGTGCGGCGCTATCCCACGGCTGGGGACACTCAGACTACGTGGATGGTCTTCGACGAAGAAGGGGAACATGTGGTCAGCGTCGCGCTGCCCGCGACGCTGATGGTGCACGAAATCGGACCGGACTACCTCGCTGCTATCGAGCTCGATCCTGAGACGGGGGTACACGCGGTGAAGGTGTTTGGGCTCGGGCGCGCAAAAGTGCCGTGATGTAAAGTGTCGTCACTCCATCCGGTACCGCACAACCTGCGTCTCACCAGAAGCGAGGACATTCGTTCCCCAGAGCCCAGCACCGCGGCGCACCCACATACGCGTGTTGTTCGGAACGATCACCGTGCCGACGTACCGTCCGTCAGCCTCAAACACATCAAACGTCGGCGTGTCGCGCCACGTGAGTGCCGGCGGCGCGTCGGCTGGCCTCGGCTTCGTGAGAGGGCGCTCCGTGGCGACCGCGTAGCGATGCACCCAGATGCGTCCGTCCTCTGCAACCTCGATGTCTCGATAGGCGGGTTTGGCGGTAGGAATGACCACGCCGTATGACGCGGTCCTCGGTCCGGCCTTGTCGTAAAATCTTGCGCGTGCTTCCCACTGCGCGCGCTCGGCCGGAAGCAGCGTGAGGCGCGTGAAGTCGCGCTGGATTCGCCGTGGCTGGCCTGCGCGGGCGTCGATGGTGAATGCGTACTCTGCCGTGTATCCCCACACTATACGGCCGGTCGGCGCGAGGTCGTACACGAGCCTGTTGTGAAAGGGCTGCAGGTAGGCCTCGGGAGTCATCACCGTAAAGCTGCGCTGCGGAGACACGCGGGACGCCGGAATGTCGACCGTATCGAGCACATCACCGCGGGCCGAGAGCTTGAGAAAGAAGCGGGTGCTGGGAGGAGCGACGGGTTCGATCACGACCGGTGCGCCTACCGGTGGAGGCGGCGACTCGCTGGGGGTGCGCACGCCATACACGTAGAAGTTGCCCTGGGGGTCGACGTGGAAGTCGTTGCCGGTCCAGAAGCCGGCCACGCGTGACGGCATGCTGCGAATGAACGTGCCGCGCGCATTGTACAACGTGATGCGCTTGTTGAAGACATCGTAAATGGCCAGTTCGCCCGACGGCGTCACGAGCATACCTGTGATGCCTCTGAACTCGCCGTCGCCCGTGCCCACGCGTCCCACAGCTGTGACGAATCGACCGGCCGCGTTGTACATGCGCACTCGTGTGCGACGGTCGGTCACGTCTGCAACGAAGATCGCGCCATCGCGTCCGACCGCGATTGCCTCCACTTCGCCGAATGAGTAGTCGGGCGTAGCGCCGCCAATCCGCAACTCTTCCACGATGGTCAGGGCGCGTGATGCATTCGTGGACTGTATCGTCACGACGTCTCCGGCATCCTCGCGTGTTGAAGGGTCGAGGTTGCGCGATTTTTCTGCGAGCGTAGGAGATGGTGTGAAGGCCACCGGGCGCACAGCGGCCGTGAGTCCGAGCAGTGCAGTCATTACGCTGGCACTCGCCAATACCGTGCGAAGCCGAGGCACGGCGCGACGGCGCGATGAATCAAGAATGGCGCGCATTCTTCCCTCAAGAAGTGATGGTGTGTGGAGCGACAGAGCGAGCGCGGCAGCCGGTGGGCGCATGGACGTGCGGGCGATTTCGAGGAGATGCGCCGCGTAGTGACGTGGTGGAATGCCCGCAGCAAGAACGCGGTCATCGCATGCCAACTCGCGCTCAACGATCAGACGGCGCGCGGCCCACCACACGCCTGGGTGCATCCAGTAAATGGCGCAGGCGACCACGGCCACGACTTGGGTGAGGCAGTCCCAGCGCGCCACATGCGCCAATTCGTGCAGCATGACGGTGCGCCGTCGCTCCTCGCTCCACGCGTCGGCAGCCACGGGGATGAGGATGGTAGGCGTGCGGATGCCCCACGTCATTGGGCTCACCGACATCGGGGTGCGTAGCAGGCGCACACGACGCTCAATACGAAGCGTGTCGCACGACTCGTCGAGCAATCGCTGCCATTCGGGGCTCGTGTCCGGGCGAGCGCTGCGTGCGAGGCGTGCGACGCCGACGCGCTCGGCCGCGAGGCGACAGAGCAGGACGAGTACACCCGCGAGATAAACAAGGGCGAGTGCGGATGTGACGGCACCGCTGGTCCATATGCTTGCGGCAGGCGCTGTCGCCACAGGCGACGGTTTCGTTCGCAGCGGCTGTGTTGGTGGAGCTATTTCAGACGCGGGCAAGGGTGCCGTAGGAGCGGCGGCAAGTTCGATGGCCGGCGCTGCAGGCTGCCAGATCAGCTCGCGCTTCACCGCCAGCTTCCACGTTGGCAGCACGGCCATTGCGATGGGCAGCAGTACCAAGCTCGACAGGATCGCCGCCCACGCGATGTGGCGCACTGCTGCGGAGAGTCGCCGAGCGAGCAGCAGGTGCGCGAAGGCGGCGATGCCGAGCACGATGGTGGTCTTGGCCACGACGAGCAGCACGGCGTTGCTCATATCAGGAGAAGTAAACGTCACGGTTCCTCTCTCCCGCTGCGCGGTTGATCGAGCAGGCGTGACAGGCGGCGGTACTCCGCGTCCGAGAGCTCCACGTCGGAGATGTCGAGCAGTGCGGCGAACGTCGCGGCCGGCGATCCGTCGAAGAACGTTCGCACCAGCTGGCGCAGCGCCGAGCGACTGGCGGACTGCTCGTCGGCCCTGGGAGAATAGACAAAGCGTGGCCCGTCGTACTCGCGCGCCACGTGACCACGTTCCATCAGGATCTCGAGCAGTTTCCGTACGCTCGAGGCGCTCGGCGGTGCGGGCAGTTCACTGCGGATGTCCTCGACCGTGCCTCGTTTGCGCCGGTACAGGATTTCCATGATTTGACTCTCGCGCCGTGTGAGGGCGCCACTGCCGGGCTTTGGCATCGCAGGAGGGGGCAAGGTGTTAGCGCGAAAATATTCGCTGACAGCGAAAATATTCGCGCGCTGCGGCTCGGCGTCAAGGGGTCGTCTTGGTAAACGGACGCGCCGCGGAGTCAGGCCACTTGCCGTGCGCAACACGCAACACTCGTCGCTTGCCACAATGGCGGACGCATCAGTGCGCCGGACTCGCTACGCTGTCCATCGCTCAATGGCGACTTCGGCCCCTCGGCCTGCGCGTACGTTCGTGGCGTTGCTCTGGGATCCACCGGCGCTCCGACTATCGCCGGACTCGACACGGCAACTGTTGCTATCAAGGCATACAGGACGCAGAACGCGGGCCCGCCGTTCGAAGTTATTGGGCGAGCAACTGTGCACCTTGAGTTTGCTCGGCTCGGAGCCGAGGTGACGCCGTCAACGGTCGAGATTCGGTTTGGTTTCCCCTAACGCAAACAGAATGGCAGAGCTGCGATCCAACCAAGGTGTGTTCCGCAACTCAGGATTGCTTAGCCTTGCAATCGTCACTGCTTCCTCGCCAGCTCCGGCAGCAGCGTGAGAATAACTGTGGGGCGACTGTGCGTTGTCGAACCCGTAAAGATGGTTGGCGCCGCTGATCCGATCACCACGACATTGCCGAACACCGTCGTCAGGCCGCCGCTGAATAGAGGTGAAACCTTGGTGATGTCTGACGAGTTTTGATACAGACGCACACTGAGGCCAACGGAGGTATCGGCTTCCTCGGAGCGTTGCACCTGTCCCGTTAAGTGCAGCGATCCGATTCCCGCTGAGATGGTCACGTTAAAGCCCTGAGCTTCGTCGGCCAGTACCATGCCCTCGCCGAGCAGTTTGTAACCCGGTGCGTCGAACAGTTCGCGAAGCGCGGTTGAGACGCTCTGTATCCGGGGATCGTCGGTCCTTTCTTTCGTCGGCTCGATCAGCTGAAACCGAAGTCGCACGGTCCGAGGTGCCCGATCATACTTCGCCAACAGCCCGACCGCCTGTTGCACCTCTTCAGGTGTTCCGCGAACGGTAATGACGCTAAGCGCCTCACCGGCCTCAAACGCACCTGAGCGCGCCGATTGCAAGTAGGGTGCGATCAGTCGTGCGGCATCCTTCACGCCCAGATGCTTGAGTTTGAACGTGTGCACGCTCGCCACGGTGTCGGTCGTTGACATGCTGCGTGGCGCCGGCTGCGCCTGCACGGCATCGACGAAGAGCGCAGCAACGGCAATGACCGCGCTCAGGAATAGCCTGCGTTTATCCAGGTTGCTCATGCAAATCTCCAACGGGCGTCAGTACACCCAGAAAACGGTGATTTTCGGATTGCTCTGCGCAAGCAGCACAGGCTTGCGTTGAGAGGTCTCTGCGGTGGGCGCTGCATTCGCCGCAGCCTCCGCGTCAATCGCAACTTCAACGGCGATCACTGGCACGGCTTCCACTCGACTCGGCGTTTCGATTGGCACGCCAACGTCTGCGATACGTCGAGGGTCCAGCGGCGCCACCGCTGTTGCTGCATCGGTTATCCGCACCTCGAGCTCGCGAACGGTCACGGGCGCTGTTTGCCTTGTGACAGCGCTGTCCCGCACCAGTGTCAAGGAATCAACAGTCGCTGACGCCAGCTCCGTTGCCGCCAACACGCGTTGCTCCGTGCGAACATGTTTACCGAGCGGCCTGTTCGACACGAGCACAACAACCAGGAGCGCAGCCGCCGCGAGCACCGCAACCCAAGGGGCTCGAGCGGGTACACGCTTCGGCGAAGTCACCCGGAGCGGAACGGCTCTAGCGACGCTCGCAAGTGCATCCGTCTGCGTTTGCAATGACGCGACCACCGTCTGGCAGCGACGGCATCCTTGCACATGTTCATGCAGTTCGGCAGGCGCACTGCTCTGCGCCGAGAGATCTGCACTGAGCAATGCGTCAAGTGCATCCATGCACATCATGAGCGATATTCCTCGAGCAGATCAGGGTGTTCTGACAGCAGTCGCAGTCGAAGGCGTCGACGTCCTTGCGCCAGCAACACGCGCACCGTTGAGGCGCTAATGCCGAGCTGCTCGGCGACTCGAGCCGTTTCAAGTCTGCGCAGGTCAATAAGCTCAATCACCATCTGTTGTCGTGGCGTAAGTTCGTCGAGGAACGCGCGCACGAGCGGCGCGAGTGCAGGGGTGTCGGCGTCATGCGCCGGGAACTCGGCCCGTGCGGCGTCGCGCTCCATCGCCTGCAGCAGCAGCTGACGGCGTCTCGCGGTGCGCTGACGGTCAAGCGTGATGTTTCTGGTGACGCGATGCAGCCATCCCAGAAAGCTCCCGCGACCGGCGAAGGTGTCGCTGCCGCGCAGTCGAAGCAGCACCAACTGCGCAACGTCCTCTGCCTCGTCACGGTCGCCGGTCGCCGAGTGCGCCCATAGCAGCACCCGCTCCCGCACCGCACGCGCCAGGCGATCGAACGCAGACTCACTGGTCTGCGCGTCGTGCGCGAGCTGGTGCAAACGGTCGTGGTCGTCATGCTCCGAGGGTTGCGGTTGCAGATGCACGGAGAGAAGACGACGCGACGCGGTCATGTGCTTATGATGCACGGAGTGGGAGAAACAATTCAACATGCCAACGCCGTGATCAGTCTACAAATGGTTTCCTCAGCAGTGGCCCGTGCACTCGCCCTCGTGGCGCTGCTCTCCACGCCGCTCATCGCGCAGCTGCCGGATATCACCGCATCAGCGCGCCTGGGACTTGGCATCCCGAACGACGACTACGATCCGACGTGCGGTGATCCGAGTCTCGCGTTCAGCCTGGACGTGCAGGGCACGCGCCGAGTGTTTCCGCAACTCTCGCTGGACCACTTCAGCGGCAGTGGCGGTGGTGATGATCTCTGCATTCCCGTGCTGCCAGACATCGGCACCGGTGTGGGCCGGCTCCAGCTCGAAGGCGCGACGCGTCTTGGCCTCGGCGTGGGCGCGCGACTTGGTACCGGAATGGCGCAGCTTGAAGGGGTGCTCCGCGGTGGTTTGATCACCGGACGCCGCGGCTTCGCAGAGGAGGGCAGCGAGGCCGACCGAACGGTCCTGCCGCACATCGGCGCACAGGTCAACGCGGTGTTCTTTCGCTATACGATGCTCTCGTTCTCCATGCACCAAACGCGTCTCCCGCTCACCATCATCCCAGCCGACGGCGGGCCTGCGACGACCCGTCGGAAGTGGTCCCCAATGGTCACCATGCAGTTCGGCGTACGCGTTCCGTTTTAGAGCGCGTCCACATACGCGTCGTGGAGCAACGCTGTCATTCAATAGAATGAGCGCCGTCCACGCCAAACGTTGCAGATCAAGACCCATCTTCCGCGCAGTACCCGAGCTTCCATCTGTCGTGTGAATTGCAGATTCGATGTATCACCACTGCAATCTCCACCGCTGGTTACAGGAGGAAGTTCGAAATGCAAATCGCGTCATTGCACGATCTCATGGTGCACGGTTTGAAAGATGTGTACAGCGCCGAACGACAGCTGGTGCAGGCAATGCCTGCGATGGCCAAAAACGCGACGTCGGACGAACTGCGCGCGGCCATGGAGACACATCTTGAACAGACCAAAGGACAGGTCGAGCGCCTCAAGCAAGTATTCGAGCTGCTGGGCTCGAGCGCGGGATCGATGAAGTGCAAAGCCATGGAAGGGCTTATTGCCGAAGGCAAAGAGTTGGCAGAAGAAGAGATCGAGCCAGAAGTTCTTGATGCCGGCTTGATCGCAGCGGCTCAGAAAATCGAGCATTACGAAATCTCCACGTACGGTACGCTTTGCGAATACGCCAACGCGCTCGGTCTTGACGATGTGCGCGCGCTGCTTGAACAAACGCTCGAAGAGGAGAAAGCAACGGATCTGTTGCTCACAGGGCTCGCGGAAGGCGGCATCAATCAGCTCGCGCAGAGCGGTGACGAGGACGAGGACGACGAGGAAACCGAAGCGAAGGCTACGCCGCGAAAGGCCGCCAGCAAGCGTGTTGGCGCATCTGCGAGCGCGGCGCGAAAGAAGACATCATCGCGTTGACGCTCGCGCTTCATCTCGCGCTGCATTTCGATGGACAGTGGTACGTGACAGCTGGCTCACGTACCACTCGGCACCGCAACGCGCGCATCATAGGTCCACCGCCGCACCTTGCGCACCATCAGGTCGCACATCTGTGCATGCTGCGGGTTGATCAACACATTCGCCTCGTCCGGCACCACGACAGACGCGACTTCGGCGAGCAGGCTTTCACCACGCGAGAGCCATCGTGTGCCCCAATCGAGCGACACTCGGCCCTCGGGGATCGCATCCCAGCCAACGTGCGCAGCACAATCAAAGACCGTGCGCGCATACCAGACATGCGCAGGCACGCGAATCTCCACCAGATAGCGATTGAGTGGCAAGCCGCTTTCTCGTAAATGTACGACCGTTTCAAGACACGCCAGCGCGCGCGAACTTGACGTGTACAGCATGGCGGTGCCCGCGCGATTCCAGCGCCCTCCGGTTGCGCGTGCGCCCGCTCCACTCACATCGTCGGCGGCAAACTGCGTCGTGTCTGGAGCAATACGCCAGAGCAGCACATCACTTGACACGGTCGCACGCGTTTCCCGCGCACCCAACGCGCGCGAGTGAATTGACAACACGGTGCCCATGCACTCGCACGACTACGCGTAAGCGCCAGACTGCATGCGCGCCAACAGCCCTGACACAATGGCCCGGCCTTCTGCGGTATCCATCAACTCGATGGGCTTGCGGCCATCTAGCGCCGGCACCGGCGACTCAATCCACTGCGACACCCACGCCGCCGCGTCAAACCCCTGCGCGTTTCCCGATTCGTTCACGATCTGTTCGATCTGACTGATCAACATGGTTACCCCCAGCACGCGTTCACTTTCTGCAACGCCCAGGCGCCCGCCTGATCGCAGCTTGCGCTCCACCGTCGCGCGAGCCAGCCCAAGGCTGCGCACAAGACTTTCACGCGACATATCCAGCACGTCCGCGAGCGATGCCACCGCTTGAGCCGCCACGCCTTCCCGAACCAGCTGAATGCGAGCCAGTGGTTCGCTTCGCGCCACGTCAGAAATCCAGGAATGCCCGTCTTCCCGAACGCGCCAGAACTCCGGATCGCCAAAAGATGCCGCGGCCGACTTTCTACGGCGCTTTGGCAACGGATACTGAACAGGTTTGGACATTTCAGGCTCCATGATCAAATGATACTCCAAAATGTATCGAATGATATCTATAATTACCAGTCCCTTGAAGACGACGGCTCGCGCGGACGAGCAACGGCTAGGCGACACGCGCCACGCTGGCTAAGCTCATCTGTATAGCCTCTGGCCGCCCCGTTGCAGCCCAGCGCCTCTCCAGCCTATTCCCGCCCGTCATGTCCCTGTCACTTCGCGTATCGTTTTCCACGCTCGCGCTATCGGCCACCGCGTTCTTCGCGTCCGCGGCGCCACTCGCCGCGCAGGCTCCCACGCCGCTCCCGTCCCAGGAAGACCCGCGTATCCACGACATGGTCGCCGCGTCATCGGCTGAGCGCATTGAGCGCGACATTCGACAGCTGGTGGCATTCGGGACGCGGCACACCATGTCCGACACACTCTCCACAACGCGCGGCATCGGCGCGGCACGTCGCTGGATCTTTGCGGAGTTTGAGCGCATCTCGGCCACGTGCGGTGGGTGTCTCGAGGTGCAGTACATCAACGGCATCGAAAAAGGATCGCCAACCGGTCGCATCCGCGAAGACATCAACATTGTGAACGTGGTGGCCGTGCTGCGTGGCAGCGCCGAGCCGAATCGCTACGTGCTGCTCGCCGGTGACATTGATTCACGCGTGACCGATGTGATGAACGCGAAAGACAGTTCGCCCGGAGCGAACGACAACGCCAGCGGCATTGCGGCGCTGCTCGAAGCCGCACGTATTCTGAGCAAGCACAAGCCCAACGCGTCCATCGCCTTCGCGGCACTCTCGGGTGAAGAGCAGGGGCTCTTTGGCGGTGATATTGTCGCGAAGCACGCGAAGGCCAATAACTGGCGCATCGACGCCGTCATCAACAATGACATGATCGGCAACATCGCCGGAATCGACGGTGTCATTGAAAACACGAAGGCGCGTGTGTTTGCACCAGGTCTTGCCGCTGATACGCCTGCTTCCGAGTTGCGTCGCATTCTCACCAACGGCGGTGAGTTGGATACGCCGTCGCGTCAGCTGGCGCGCTACATCGATAAAGTCGCGGATCGGTATTTCCCGAATCTTGATGTCGAGATCATCTATCGTCTTGATCGCTACGGACGCGGTGGACACCACACGCCGTTCTTCAACAACGGATTCAATGCGGCCGTGCGGCTCATGGAATCGCACGAAGACTACAACAAGCAGCATCAGGATATTCGCACCGAACGCGGCATCGCATACGGCGACGTAATCGAAGGCGTCAACTTTCCGTATGCGGCATCGATCACCGCACTCGACGCGGCCACGTTGCTGTCGCTGGCCTGGGCGCCCGCCGCGCCGGATTCGGTACGCATCCAGGGCTCGGTGCGTCCGTCACCGTCGTTTCGCTGGGTTGCTTCCAAGTCGCCCGACGTGATCGGCTATCGCATCTACTGGCGCAAGCCGAGCGAAGTGAACTGGACCAACAGCCGCTTCGTAGGCAATGTGACGCAGTTCACATTGCCGAACGTCATCATTGACAACTATTTCTTTGGCGTTGCGGCAGTTGGAAAAAACGGTCAGGAAAGTCTGGTGGCATTTCCTCGGTAGTTGATAAATCGCTCATAGGGAGTAGCCCAAAAGAGTGATTCGTTTCTTGCTACGCACAATGATAAAGTTGTAGCGGTTGCGTTTGGCTTCGCAGAAACGTCAGCCAGTCGAGTATCCGATGGCAGACGTTTTCTCGCGCGCACAACGACCACGACGACTCATGTCCCGATCGCTCCCCGATAACACACAACTCGGCAACGTCAGTCTCCAGGTTGCGAATCTCGATCGCTCTATCGCCTGGTATCGCGACGTGCTCGGCGCATTTGTGATTGACCGAGATAGTGAGAGCGCGCAACTTGGCTCATACTTTGACAAAGTGCCGTTGCTGACGCTTACCGAGTGCCGGGGCGCCGAGTCGATGCCGCGTCGCGGGCGTCTGGGCTTGTTCCACGTGGCGTGGCTGATGCCGAATCGCGCCGCACTTGGCCAGTTCGCGGCGCACCTCGCCGCGTTTCCCGATCGCGTCGGAACCGCCAACCATCTTGTGAGCGAAGCGCTGTATCTCACGGATCCCGACGGCCTCGGTGTGGAAGTGTACGCCGACATGCCGCGCGAGCGGTGGACGTATGCGCGCGGTGAGGTGCAGATGGCGTCACTCCCACTCGATCTGAAGGAGTTGACTGCCGCTGGCGGCGGCCACATGTACACCGGACTGCCCGAAGGCAGTCGCATCGGACATGTGCATCTGCACGTGGGGAATCTCGAAGCGAGTACAAAGTTCTATCGCGATGTGCTCGGCTTCAGCCTCACACAATCTTCGTTTCCAGGAGCGTGCTTTCTGGCAGCCGGCGGATATCACCACCATCTGGGTACGAATTTGTGGGCCGGTGACTGGGCCAAGCCACCAGCCCCAGGTGACGCACGTTTGCTGCACTGGACGGTGCTCGTTCCAACACTTGAGGATGTACACGCCGTCGTCGCACGCGCGCAGCATCATGGTATTGCCGGCGCCTCCACCAACGACAACGCGTTCGCCCTCGATGATCCGTGGGGAACGCGTGTCGTGGTGCGTGTTGCCTGATCAGAGCGGACGCTGGCCGATTACAATGCTTGGTGTAATGTTGCGCACAACATCGGACGTGGTATTACCGTTGCCGAGCTGACCCACATCGTTGCGGCCCCAGCACGATGTAGTCAGACGATCAACCGAAATCGCGCAGGTGTACGAGCCGGCGCCACTCGCAACATTCGCCGCTGATACTTCGCTCGCTCTGATGTCACCCGCGCGCACGGGCGTTGGGCTACCATTCTGCAGGCTCACACCCATCTGCCCGTTGGCGTTGCTGCCCCAGCAGTACACATCGAACTGGGTGGTCACGCCGCACGTGTGTGCATATCCGGCGGAGATCTGACGCCAGTTGTGCGCACCGCTAATGGCGCGTGGTGTGGACGTGGCGCTGCCGGCACTGCCCAGACGTCCGCTGGTGGAGTTACCCCAACAGTAGCCAGCACCAGCCGTAGTCACACCGCACGTCACCTGATTGGACGCACTCAGCATGGCCCAGCGATGCGCGCCGGTCATTGTTTGTGGCAGCAGCTTGGTGGTATTGCCATTGGAAATCGGCGCGCCGGTGCCCGTCTGTCCCGCACCGTCGTAACCCCAGCACCAACCGTTGCCTGCCATGGTCACGCCGCACGTGAAGTCGTTGCCTGTGGTGACACTCGCGAACGCTTCACCGGCTACGGTCACGGTGGGGATATGAGACGTGACCGTGTTTCCGGCGCCAAACTGTCCCCACTGATTATTGCCCCAGCAGAAAATGCGATTGTCCGTACCAACCGCGCACACATGATCGGAACCCGCTGAGATCTGCTTGAAGCGCAATCCAGTTTCTACCGCGACCGGCGTCGGGCTCTGCCCGATCGAACTGACAATGCCGAGCGTTCCCCAGCCGTTGTAGCCCCAGCAATACGCACGGCCATCGGTGCGAATGCCGCAGGTCGTACGTCCGAACGTCGCGAGCTGCGTAAAACGATGTCCGCCTGGCACCATCACCGGCACCGTGCTCTTCGAATCATCAGCAAGCGTCGGCAAACCAACGCGCCCTTGGCGCCCGTTCAATCCCCAGCACCACGCAATGCCACCGCTCGCAATATTGCACGCGTGCTGCGTCGCCGCCGAGAGCGAGCGGTACTTGATGACAACCACCTTGCTCATCGTGCCGAACTTGCCTTCGCTCGTGGCGGTCACGGTGACGGTTCCACGGTCGCGACCTTCGAGCACACCGGTCATGCTGTCGATCACGGCGATTGATGTATCCGACACTGTCCAACGCAGCGCGCGACCAACGAGCATGCTGTTGTCTGCAGCGCGCGTGGTGGCGCTGAGTGGCAGCGACTCCCACGCCTCAATCGTATCGGCGCTCGCGTTGATGCTCACCGTTGCGACCGGTACAATCACCGTGATGGAACCGGCCCCAACTTTTCCTTCGCTGGTCGCGGTGATTGTGGCATTGCCGGCAGCGAGCGCACGCGCTTTGCCGGTGTTGTGATCGATTTCAACAATCGCTGGTGCGTTGGAGAGCCAACGGACCACACGTCCGGTCAGCGGCTGACCACCCGCGTTCAGCGGAACGGCAGTGAGCGTGACGGTATCGCCGAGTTGCATCAGGCGATTGACCGGCGTGATGGCCACCGCGTGCACAGGCGCCGGAGCGGCCGGCTGCACATTGATTACCACGTTCGCACTCTTGCCTTCGCTGGTCGCCGTCATCGTGACGGTGCCTTCAGCCATCGCGGTCACCACACCCGTCGCGCTGACCGTCGCCGTTGCGGCTGACGATGTTGTGAACATGATGGTGCGACCCGTGAGCGCAATGTCATTGGCGTCGCGCGCTGTCGCCGTTAGTGTGGTCGTCGCGCCCACTTCAATCACGTTCGACGCGGCCGCGAGCGTCACGGAGGCAACGGGCGCGGGCGGCGGCGGTGGCGGTGGACTGGTACTGTCCGAACCGCCGCAGGCAGCAAGCGCTGCGAGCGAGGCGCTCGCCATCATCGCGCCGAAAATACGTTTCATAGTGAAGCCTCTCGGTCGGAACCGATGCAGTGGCCGCCATGCGACCGGATGATCTGTTGGGGAACGCGTGCACACTGTACGAAAGTGCGCCGGCGCGTCGAAGGGTCGTGTGACCCCCGGTGCACATGACCCAGACCGACGGGGCGGTACCACGCCGCACGACGTTCCGCCGCGATTCATCGAGTTGTCACGCCGCGTTCATCGTTTGTTCATGCGCGTGTCATGCACATCTCACACAGCGTTCACGTCGCGCTCATGCGCGCGTCACGCACGGTTCATGAGGCGATCGCATGATGCAGTGCGCACACGGATTGGCCGTGTCCACACATCATCAGGGAGGCTCACATGCTGGGAACGCTGCTGGAATCCGCCGCTGTCGCTCCACGTCGTCGCCTGAGTTCGGTTGTTTCGTTGGCGCTGCACGTTGGTGCGGTCGCGGCCATCGTCGTGGCCACCGCCAAGGCAGACGAGCTTTCGCCTGAGCCGCCTCCGACCACGATTACCTATCTCGACCCGCGGCAGCAGTCAAAGCCGCCGGTTGCGCCGGCCGCCCGCGAGGCCGCGCCAACGAGTACTACGGCAGAGGTCGCCGCCCCGTCGGCGCCCACACTTGTCGCGCCGGACATCATTCCGCTCGACATCCCGGCCGTTGATTTGACGCGCGCCGTGACCGGCGAAGAAGATTTTGCACAGGGCAGCACACGCGCGTTGACCGGCAGCGAAACCGGCGGCACCGGCGTTCCGTTAGGACAGGACGGCGATGTGTGGTTTGCCCCCATGGTAGAGAAGCCAGCAGCGGTTCGCCCAGGCTCTCCCACGCCGGAGTATCCCGAGATGTTGCGCGCATCGCAGGCCGAAGGAGCGGTCCGTGCGCGGTTCGTGGTTGATACCGCAGGGCGCGTTGACCTGTCACGGTTAACGATACTTTCGAGTGATCATGTGCTCTTTACCCGCGCGGTGGAACGTGCGCTGCGTGGCATGCGCTACCTGCCCGCCGAAGTTGGTGGGCGGCCCGTTGCACAACTGGTCGAGCAAACGTTCGCTTTTACGCTGCACAGATAGCGGTGCGCTTTGCCCTGAGCGGGCGGCGCCCCTAGTTTACCCGCGTAGCGCCGATTCCGGCGCTCGCATTTTCTCCGCCCGCTCTGGAGGCTGGTCATGTCTTTCGGTGATTTTCTCAAGAAACAATTCATCGACGTCATTCACTGGACCGAGGACGGACCGGGGGTGCTCATGGAGCGCTTTCCGATGCGCGATATGGAAATCCAGAACGGCGCCTCGCTCACCGTACGCGAGTCGCAGATGGCGTTGTTTGTCAACGAAGGCAAAGCGGCCGACGCGTTTGGCCCGGGCCTGTACAAGCTTGATACCAACACGTTGCCGTTGCTGACCAATCTCAAGAACTGGGACAAGCTTTTTCAGTCGCCGTTCAAGAGTGATTTGTATTTTTTCTCCACGCGTCTGCAAACCAATCAGCGCTGGGGCACGCAGCAGCCCATCACGATTCGCGACAAGGAGTTTGGCGCGATTCGTTTGCGCGGCTTTGGCGTGTACAGCTACCGACTGGTGAATCCGCTCGCGTTCCATACGAACATTGCCGGTACACAGGCGCAGTACGAGGCGAGTGAGCTTGAGCCGCAGCTGCGGAACGCCGTGATTACGTCGTTCACCACGGCATTTGCCAAGTCAGAGGTTCCGTTCCTCGATATGGCCGCGAACCAGGCCGCCGTGGCCACACTGATTGCTGCTGAGCTTGCGCCACAGTTTGCGGCGTACGGTCTCGAGCTGGCGAGCTTCACGGTAGAAAATCTTTCGCTCCCCGACGAGCTGCAGAAGCGTCTCGACGAGCGCATCTCCATGAACATGGTCGGTGATCTGCGCCAGTACGCACAGTTTCAGGCGGCACAGTCCATTCCGATTGCCGCCGCCAACGAGGGTGGTCTGGCCGGTATGGGCGTTGGACTTGGTGCAGGTGTTGGAATCGGCGGCATGATGGCGGACGCGTTTCGTTCGGCAGCAGCGCCTGCTGCACCGGGCACACCAGCCGCACCAGCCGCACCGGCTGAAGGCGCTCCGGCCATCACCGGCGAAACCAAGTTCTGCATTCACTGCGGCAAGCCGATCCCGGCGGTCGCCAAGTTCTGCCACCTCTGTGGTGGCGCGCAGGCGTGATCGCACGCGCATGAAGAATTCGCACTTTCGTTGTCGATGAACGGACGCGAATGGCTGGTGGAGGCGTTTGGCTGCGAAGTCGAACGCCTCACCCGTGTGTCGTCGCTGCAGACGATGTTCGATGCACTGGTGCGCGAACTCGATTTGCATCCGGTCGGGGAGCCGATCTGGCACCAGTTTCCAACGCCCGGTGGCATTACCGGCATGTGGTTGCTGGCCGAGTCGCATCTTACGGTGCACACGTTCCCGGAGTTCGAGTCGGCGTGCATCAACCTGTTTTGTTGCACGCCGCGCCGCGATTGCGATTGGACCCAGCAAATGGCTGACTTGCTCCGTGCGAGTTCGACGACGGTGCGCGTTGTGGAGCGCGCGTACGGTCCCGTCGTGCTCAACGTTCCGTGATGGCGTTCTGCTCATGACCGCGCCAGCGCCGTTCTCAACCAGCTGTCCATCCTGCGGCGCGCCCATTCGCTTTCGCTGGGCGCAAGCCGTGCAAACCACCTGTGACTTTTGCAAGTCGGTGCTGGTGCGGCAGGGGTTGGATCTCACCAAGGTCGGACAACAGGCCGATTTTCCCGTGACCGCCTCGCCGATTCAGCTCGGCGTGGAAGCACGGTGGGGCAATCGCACGCTTGTTGTCGTTGGTCGCCTCACGTACGAATGGACCCGCGGCCGGTGGAACGAGTGGTACTGTCGCGTGAGCGATGGCAGCAGCGCCTGGCTGTCTGACGCGCAGCTTGAATACGCCATCACTGCTGAAGTTGACGCCGGCCGACCATTGCCCGATCCATCAACCGTGTCGGTCGGTGATGTGGTGGAGACGGATCACACCCGATACACCGTGACCAGCCTGTCGCAGGCCATGTACATCGGTACAGAGGGTGAGTTGCCATTCACCACAAGCGGACGCGAACACAGCTGGTTCGCCGATTTGCTCGATGCGAGCGGAGGGTTTGCCACGCTCGACGGCAGCGAATCGCCGCCGCTGTTGTTCGTTGGTGAATACGTGAGTTGGACCGAGCTGCGCGCCACCGGCGCACGTGAGTTCGCCGGATGGTAACGGCCACCGTTCCCGTTCGAGCCACAACACTCGCCTGCCCAAACTGCGGCTCGTCGATTGCGCTGCACGCGCAAGGATGGGCCGTCACCGTCGCGTGCAGCAGTTGTGGCTCGGTGCTCGACGCGCTTGATCCGAATCTGCGTGTGCTGCAGGAACACGCGATGCGATTGCCGCACACGCCGGCGATCCCACTGGGTACGCGTGGCAAGATTCGTGGGGTCGAGTACGAAGTCATTGGGTGTCAGCGCGTCGCGATTGAAGTGGAAGGGGTGGAGTACGCGTGGACGGAATACGTGTGTTTCAATCCATATCACGGCTTCCTGTATCTCTCGGCGTACGAGGGACACTGGAACGTGATCGAGAAGCTGCGCCGCAAGCCGAGTGCGCCATCAGGCAGCAGCCGACCAGCGATCACGCTCGACGGACGTACGTATCATCACTTCCAGACAGCTGTCGCGCGCACCACGATGGCCATGGGTGAGTTTCCGTGGGAGCTGCGCGTTGGTGACGAGGTCAAGGCACGCGACTTCATTTCGCCGCCCTTCATTCTGTCCGCCGAAGTGTCGGATCAGGAAGTCACATGGTCGCGCGGTGAGTACACGGACCCGTCGGACATTGCAAAGATGTTCGGCGTGCCGAGTATTGATCGGCGGCCCGAAGGTGTGTTTGCCAATCAGCCGAACACGCACGTGCGCGCGGCGCGTCGTGTGGCGAAGGTGGGCGGGCCGTTGATGCTTGTGTGGTTCCTGATGCTCCTTGCCGTGATCTTGCTGTCGCAGCGGGACGAAGTGTTTACTGAGACGTACACCTACGATCGCACGCGCGGTGAACAGAACGCGCTGGTGACCGGACCCTTTGAGTTACGCGGGCGCACTTCGAACGTGCGCATCACGTTGCGTGCGGCGCTTGAGAACGACTGGACGTATTTTGGTCTTGCCCTGATCAATGACGGCACCGGTCAGGCGCGCGACGTGGGCAAGCAGCTCAGCTTTTACTCGGGACGCGACAGCGATGGCCGATGGAGCGAGGGCTCTCGCAACGGTTCGGTGACGCTTTCCTCCGTTCCATCCGGGCGCTACCTGCTGCGCATCATGCCGGAAGGCGGCGAGCCAATCGGAGATCCAGTGAGTTACACCGTCAGCGTAAAACGCGATGTGCCGGCGTACTCTCACTTCGTCATCGCGTTTTTTGCCTTGATTATTCCGATGGCGTTGGTGTGGGCACCAGTGATCGGCTTTGAAAGCCGGCGTTGGATGGAGAGTGATCATGAAGGCGCGTTGCTCAATTTTCCAAAGGACGAGGACGGCGCATGATCCGTTCCCTGCTGTACACCATCTACGGTGTGGTCGTGATTTCTGTGCTGGGCATGGCGCAGTACCGCGGTTGGACGACCACACGCGGTGATTCAGCCAGCGTGGATCCGCAGTCCGTGCGCGCCAATCCCGGCGCGTACCGGTCGCCGTATTACATCCCGGGGCGCACGCTCCGCGGCAAGTAGAGGAGAGAACGCGTGGAACTCAGTTTGTGGGACAACGTCCTTGCCGCGGCAGTCTTCGCGGGTCTTGGTGTCGTGCTCTTCGCCGTGGCGTTCATCATTCTGGATCTGCTGACACCGGGCAAGCTGTGGCACGAAATCAGCGAGAAGAAGAACACGGCCGCGGCCATTCTCATGGGCTCCGCTGCCATCGCGCTGGGTGTGATCGTCGCGGCTGCCATTCACTGAGTGTCGATGTCGCGTGACTGTATGCCATCCGTGATGGCTCCATGAACGCCGCGCTGTTTGCGACGGTTTGCCTGATCGCCGCCTGCGGACTGATCTACGAGCTGGTGGCTGGAGCACTCGCGTCGTATCTGCTCGGCGACAGTGTCACGCAGTTTTCCACGGTGATTGGTACGTATCTGTTTGCGATGGGCATTGGCAGTTGGCTGTCACGGTTTATTGTGCGCGGCGTGGTCACGCGATTCGTCCTGATTGAACTGCTGGTGGGCGTGATTGGTGGTTTTTCGGCGCTGATCCTGTTTCTCACGTTTACGTGGACCGACGCATTCCGCCCGATGCTGTACGGTCTGGTGACCGTCATCGGCATGCTGGTGGGGCTCGAGATTCCGCTGCTCATGCGCATTCTGCGCGAGCGCTTCTCGTTCAAGGACGTGGTCGCGAACGTGCTCACGTTCGACTACGCCGGCGCACTGGCGGCCTCGCTGCTTTTTCCACTACTGCTTGTTCCGCGACTGGGATTGGTGCGTTCGGCGCTGCTGTTTGGTTTGGTCAATGTGCTCGTGGCGCTGTGGAGCACGTGGCTGTTTCGTGATGTGTTGCCGCAGCGGCGCACGCTGCAGTTCATGTCGATCGCGGCCGCGCTGGTGCTCGGTGTGGGGTTCTGGAAGGGGCAGGATATTACTACGTTCGCGGAAGAAGGACTCTACGCCGATCCGGTAATCCTGGCCAAGGACACGCGCTATCAGCGCATTATCCTGACCAACTGGAAGGATGACCTGCGCCTGTTCCTGAATGGGCACCTGCAGTTCGCCTCGCGCGATGAGTACCGCTATCACGAGGCACTGGTGCATCCGGGGCTGGCCGCGTTGCCGCTGGCAAAACGCGTGTTGGTGCTGGGCGGTGGGGACGGGTTGGCCGTGCGCGAGATTCTGCGGTACCCGCAGGTTGAGCAGGTCACCCTTGTCGACCTCGACGAAGGCATGACCACGCTGTTCTCCACGCATCAACGACTCACGGCACTCAATCGCGATGCGCTCAACGATGCACGAGTGCGGGTCATTAACGCCGACGCGTTTGTGTGGCTTGATGAAAACCCGGCGCAGTTCGATTTCATCGTGATCGATTTTCCGGATCCGTCGAACTACCACGTGGGCAAGTTGTACACGAGCGCATTCTATCGGCTCGTACGGCAGCATCTCACCGGCGATGGGTTCATCGCCGTGCAGTCCACGTCGCCACTGTTCGCGCGCCAGTCGTTCTGGAGCATTGTGGCAACGCTGCAAGGCGCAGGATTGCGCACGTATCCATATCATGTGTACGTACCGAGCTTCGGCGAGTGGGGCTTTGTGATCGCCGGCGCGGTACCGTATCAGGTGCCGCATACGCTGCCTGACGGACTGCGTTTCCTGCGTGCCAATACCGTGTCGTCAATGTTCGAGTTTCCACTCGACATGTCGCCGGTTCCAGCGCAGCCGAATCGCCTCAATGACCAGGTGCTCGTGCGATACTACGAGCAGGAGTGGGAGGCGATTAATCGATGAGCACCGGGCCATCGCGGCGCGTGTTTCTCGCGAAACTCGCCGCTGGCTTGGCGGCACCGTTGATCGCGGCGCCGCTCGCGGTGCGTGCGGCGCTGGGAGTGTCAGAACTCGACGCGCCGGCACTCGTTGGGCTCAC
>JALHNZ010000061.1:8587-22276 GCA_022843265.1 Gemmatimonadaceae bacterium | reverse complement strand
AGAACCGGATCAACTCCAACAACAATCGCATTATTGCCAACGTTGGGTTAATCGTAACGCCATTCGCATGGGGTAACTTCCGCACGAATATTGGTGTGGACGCGTACACCAATGAAAATCTGATTTTGCGTCACCCGGAGAGCGTGTACGGCGCGCTCAATCGCGGTATTCTTGACGTCGCCAACGACGTCACGCGCAACATCAATCTGCAGAACATCTTCAACGTCAACGCGATCAACTTCAGCGACAAGTTCTCCATCTCAGGATTTGTGGGACACTCGCTGAACGATTCCAAGTCGCAGACGAATGCGTTGGCGGGTCAGGATTTCCTCGACCCGAACTTCGTGTCGATCAACAACACGAACATTCGTCAGAATCGCACGATTCTGGCGCAGCGCCGACTGCTGAGCGCGTTCGGCCAGGCCACGGCGAATTACAACGACTACCTCTATGTGACGCTGTCCGGCCGCAATGACTGGACGTCGACGATCCCGATTGAGCGCAACTCGTTCTTCTATCCGTCCATTAACGGCGCGTTCATTTTCTCCGACGCCATCCCGGCGATCGGTCGGGTTATGACCGGCAAGCTGCGCGGTGGCTACGCGGAAGTGGGTCGCGATGCTCGCCCGTATGCGTTCCAGCCGTCGCTTGAATTCAAGACCACGTCGTTTGGCGGGTATGGCTACGGCTTCACGGGTCCGAACCGGAACCTCAAGCCCGAGTTTACGCGCTCCTACGAAATCGGTACGGAACTCGGTTTCTTCAACGATCGTCTCGGTGTCGACTTCACTACGTACCGGAAGCAGACCAAGGACCAGATCGTTAACGACATTCGCGGCAGCTACGCGACCGGTTTTATTCTGTTCAATCTGAACGGCGCGGTAACACGGAACGAGGGTATCGAGGTCACGGTGCGTGGTACTCCCGTACTGAAGCGCGACTTCTCATGGGATGTGGTCACGAACTTTGAGACGGCGCGTGGCCGAGTGCTCGCGCTGCCGAATGAGCTGCCAGAGTCGTACGTCTCGGACACGTGGCTCTTTGGCAACGTGCGCAACGGTACGGCACCGGGCCTGTCCACACGTTCACTCACGGGGCAGTTCTATCTCCGCGACACGGTGCGTGGCGAACTGCTGATCGACCCGACGACCGGATTGCCGATTCGTTCAACCGCGTTTATCGACGCCGGTTACGACCGCCAGCCGGACTTCACGATTGGCCTTGAGAACACCCTCCGCTACAAGCGGTTCTCGCTGAAGTTCCTGTTCGACATTCGCAAAGGCGGCGACGTCTACAACGGCACCGAACAGTTCCTGACGGCTCGCGGACTCAGCGAACGCACCCTGGATCGCGAACAGCCGCGCGTGATCGACGGCGTACTGCGTGACGGCAAAGAAAACACCGACAATCCCACGCGCAACTCAATCGTGGTGATTCCGTCAGTCCAGAACGCGTACTACACGCTGATCAGTGAAGAACTCTTCATCGAGAAGGACATTAACTGGGTTCGTCTCCGTGATGTGACGCTGCGTATGGCCCTGCCTGGCAAGTACTTCATGGCGCGTGATGCCAGCATGTTCGTGCGTGGTACCGACCTGTTCCTCTGGACGAACTACTCGGGCCTCGATCCCATCGTGAACGGCAACACCGCGGCGGTTGGTGGATCGGGCGCCTCCGGTATTGACTACGGCAACTTCCCCATGCCGCGCGGTTTCGCGTTCGGCTTTCGGGTGGCGTACTAACCATGAACAACTTCTCTGAGCGCCTGGCGCTTCGCGCCGCGCAGACGAACCTGAACTTTCGGACATCGATGAAACGAGCTACCGCTCTCTTGCTGGTCGGCGCGCTCACACTCACGTCGGGGTGCGATGAGTACCTTGACGTGAACGAGAATCCGAACGCGCCGCAAACCGTCACGGCCAATCTGTATCTGCCGCCCATGCTGTACTGGATGGGAACCGCTCCGCAGTTTGACGGGCGATTTATTGGTCGCTACACCCAACAGTGGTACGTACAAGGCACGACGTTCACCACGTGGGATCGCATGGGGTATGATCCGGGCAGCGACAATGGCGGCCAGATTTGGCGTGAGGTCTACTGGAGCCTTGGCCAGAATCTGGTGGACATGATGGAGATCGCCGAACGCGAAGAGCGTTGGGATCTGCTCGGCGTCGGCTACGCCATGAAAGCCTGGGGCTGGCACGCCGCGACGGGATTGCACGGCGAAATCGTCGTGAAGGAAGCGATCGACCAGACCAAGTTCAGCTTCAATTACGACGCGCAGGAGTTCGTGTATGGAGAGACGCTTCGTTTGCTCGACGAAGCCATTGAGCTGCTCCAGCGCACGGACGGCGCAGTTGACGCGAGCTACATGGGCCGCACGGACTTCATGTATCAGGGTGATCGCACCAAGTGGCTCAAGTTCGCCTACGGCCTCAAAGCGCTTACGCTGAACCATTACTCCAACAAGGCCAGCTACAAGCCGGCGGATGTCATCGCGGCGGTGAACAGCTCGCTCGCAAGCAATGCGGATGATGCGCTCGTGGCCTATCCGGCAACCCAGCCCAGCGTGGATCGCAACTTCTGGGGCGCCACACGTGGCAACCTGAACAACTACCGTCAGACCCGGTTTGTGCTCGGTCTGCTGGACGGAACGGTATTCGCCGGAGCGACGGATCCGCGTCTCTCGCGCATGCTGTCTCCCTCTCCAGATGGCCAGTATCGCGGCCTCGATCCGAACGTGCTGGGAATGGGCGGCCTGATTGCCGCCCAGCAGCCGAATAACTTCTTCGGATACGTCGGAACCGCCGGCGCTGGTCAGCCGGGCCGCTATCTGTTTTCGGATAAGGTACGCATGCCGATCATCACGTACTCGCAGTTGCAGTTTGTGAAGGCCGAAGCGGCATACAAACTTGGTGACAAGGCCACGGCCCGTGCGGCGTACATCAACGGCGTGTCGTCGCACATCGATTTTGTGAATGCGCGCAACGCCGAAGATGGCCAGTCACCCACACAAATCACCGCCGCCGAAAAAGCTGCGTTTCTTGCGAACCCTGCGGTCGTGCCAGCCTCAGCCAATGACCTGACGCTCACGCACATCATGTCGCAGAAGTACATCGCACAGTTTGCGTGGGGACATGTGGAGTTGTGGATGGACATGCGTCGCTACAACTACACCGACGTTGATCCGGCCAGTGGCCGACAGGTGTACCCTGGCTTCGTCACACCCACCAACCTGTTCCCGGATAATGGTGGCAAGATTGTGCAGCGCATTCGTCCGCGCTTCAACTCGGAGTATGTGTGGAATCGTCCTGGACTTGACGCCATTGGCGGACTTGCGCTCGACTACCACACCAAGCCGCTCTGGATCACTCAACCGTAACCAGCGATGACCACATTCCGATCAATTGCGGTGCTCATGTGCGCCGTCGCTCTTACCGCGTGCGAGAAAAACGCGGTGCAGGACATTACCGGTTCGCTACCGGAGTCGAGAATCAAGTTCTTCAACTTTGGGGTAAGTGCGCCATCCGTGAACTTCTACGCGAACGACACGAAAGTCACGGCGATCAGCTCTACGACCGGCGCCGAGTCCGCGTTAGGCGTGGCCTCGGGCGGTGTCGCGAGTGGCGGCTTCTACTCGGCGATGGATCCCGGACAGTATTCTTTTTCCGCGCGGATCTCAGCAACGGTCGACAAGAATCTGCCGATTACGACCGCGCAGACGACGCTCGAGACGGGAAAGGCGTATTCGTACTATGTGAGCGGCATTTACAACACAACAACGAAGTCGGCTGAAAGCTTCGTGGTCGAGGACAACTTTGTCGGGGCGATTGACTACAGCACGGCCTATGTGCGGTTTGTCAACGCGATTTCCAACGCGAATCCGATGACGCTGTTCGGCACCAACACGTCGCCGGTCCAGCCGGAGATCCCGATTGGAGGTGCGGTAGCGTACAAGTCGGCAGGCGCATTTGTGGCAGTACCGCCTGGTGTCTACAACCTCGCCACCCGCTATCCCAGCACCACAGGCAACGTCATCGTTCGCACTGGCGTCTCCTTTGTGGCCGGACGCGTGTACACCATCGGTGCACGTGGCGACATCACCGTCACGTCCACCACGTTGGCCACTCGTCCGCAGCTCGACTTCACGGCCAATCGTTAGAGTCGGAACGCTGATCGTAAAAACAAAGAAGCCCTCGGCACTTGCCGGGGGCTTCTTTGTTTGCGGCGACACGCACGCTTGGCGCCCATCACCTCAAACCGCCGCATTCAACGACTCGACGCATTGTTATCGTGTCCAGAAAGCGATACTCCCGCAACCGGCCAGGGGAGGAACGAATTGAGGCGGCGCCTGCGATTCCCGATACACTTCGATGCCGATGATCTGCTCCGGGCGTACGAGCAGGTCAATATCGGCGGGTGTCAGTCCCTGCATGAGGGAGCCGTTCAGATACACAAACGGCACACAGCGCTCTTCCGTCAAGCCGCGCATCGTCAGTTTTTGTTCTGCCCCGTAGCCCTCGAGGAACAACCCCGGCACCACCGGAAACAACTCTGAGGTGAAGAGTACCCGTCGACGCGCAATCGCCTCGGCCGTGAGAAATTGTCCGAGCCCGGAACGACTGCGCTCCTTGAACTCCTCGATACGGCTGAACCGATCGTAATTCGCAATCACCTTGAGCGTGTCGATCACCGACTGATACGTTTGCATCGCGACGCGAACTGGAGCCGCTCCCTCCGCCACATTTACTGTACGACGCTCCGGATAGTATCCCACGGCGCGCACCTCCAGCGTCCGTGTGCCCAGCGGCGCGTCAGCGATCGCGAACGCGCCGCTGGCGTCGGCTCGGGCAGTGGGACCGCGCTCAATAGTCACCTGGGCGCCCGGCAGAGGCTGGCCGGTCGCCGCACTCACCGCCGTACCACGAAGTGGTCCGCTGCCCGCACCAACACTGAGCTCCTGCCGCAGAAACCCCGTCTTCGGCACTTCAACTTCGACGTACGCCGTGCTGTCGCGCTCTCGCTTCGCGAATAACACCAGAGAGCCCGGCGCCGGCACTCCGCACAGTGCATACCATCCGTTTTCACTGCTTGTGGCTTCCCGCCGTATCGTGCGTCGGCTCATGCCGCCCTTGGCAAACGACAGTTCTACCCATTCACCGGCGACTTTTGCGCCGCCCAGCGGGTTACCGCTGCGAGCATCACGGACCAAGCCCGTGACAAGGGCCGAACCGCTCTGCGCACCGCGCGCTTCGCAGATGGCGCGTCGCAGTGTGGCAGGCGAGGGGATGGCCAACTCCGTGTACGGTGCAGCTTGCCCGGTCACGCGCACTTCACGCGCAATCGGCTCAAGGCCGAGTGAGTCGAGCATCGCATGAAAGAACCCGAGTGTGTATCGGCCATCTGGTACGCGCTCAAACGCATACTCGCCAGCGGAATCGGACAACACGGTGGCGCTGAACTCTGACTGATTGTCTGCCGACACGAGTTGTACCAACGCGCCCGAAAGAGGGCGTGCGGCAACGCTGTCGAACACGGCGCCGCGCACCGTGGTCGAGCGCATCGTGGTCGCGCGCGCAGCCGCGGCCGCAGCAGTAGCGACTGTCGACTCGCCTTTTCGCCCAGTGGCATCTTCCGAATACGGGAGAGCGGCCAACAGCGGCATGGCGACTGCAAGGAGAACCACACGAGTGATCACCAACAATCGATTCCGGACGGAGTTGAGAAGGCGCGATCAACGCCGAGTAGATACCCGGCTAGACGGCGGAAGTGCGCAAATCTTTGTGCCTGTGGCAGTATGGCGCTGCGCGCTTCGGCGCGCCATGATGTGCGATGCGCATCGCTCGCCGTTGCGCTCGAAAGGCGCTGTTGCGTCGCCCATGTCCTCCAGCCAAGCCCACCTATGCTTCGCACACCAGGACGTCGAGCTCGAACCGCCACCGTACTGCTCACCACCCTTTCCTCGGGATGCATCGGATTGGTGAACGTCGCATCGCCCATTATCCCCCCTACTCGTGATGCGCTGGACGTTCCTATTCAGTTTGTGACCGAAGACATGCCCGTCGAGGCCACCGCCTACGATACGCTGCCTGGCGCGGGCTGCGGGTCGCCGCTCGTTGATCCGAGAGACGGCACACGACTGCGACTTGGCAGCTCCATCTCGGGCGTCGGGGAATACGAGGTGCCAGTTGGTCGCTACGGCGTCTACGCCAACGAACGCTTGCGCGTCGACTGCAATACAGGACGCTCACTTGGCATCGTGTCAGTTCGTGGTTGAGCAACGTCGCGTGGATCCTGTTAGCGTAACCGTGCTGATCATGCTCGCATTGTCGCTCATGCACGGGAACAGCGCGTTTGCGCAGTCCGCGCCGCCGGTAGCCACGCAGCAACAATCGCCCATGGTGGAGACAACACGCGCGCACGAGCGCTTGACGCCACGTGAACCTGATGGCGAGATGCGATCGATTCCCGGTCTTGCCGGACGCCCAATGTCACTCTGGCTTCCGCACAATCTCGCGCGAGTGTCGACCGCGCACGTGGTGCTCCACTTTCATGGCGCCGCGTGGTTGCCCGTGCAGGCGGCGGCACCGCTCGAACACACACCCGTTGTGGCGGTTGTGAATCTCGGTGCCGGGTCATCGGCGTATGATCGTGCGTTCTCCAACGCCGCGAGTTTTGACTCGTTGCTACAGATCGTACGCGCACAACTTCCTTCGACAGTCTCGATCACCCGAATCTCACTGACCGCGTTCTCCGCCGGACACGGTGCCGTGCGCGCAATCCTCAGACACGCGGTCAACACAGATCGAGTCAGCGACGTGCTCTTGCTCGACGGCATGCACACCTCATACGTACCAGAGGGACGCGTGCTGCATGAGGGCGGGGCACTCGACACGCTGAACCTGGTGGCCATTGAACAGTTCGCTCGAGCCGCGGCACGCGGCGACAAGCGACTCATCATTACGCACTCGGAAATCTTCCCGGGGAGCTACGCGAGCACCACAGAAACGGCCGACTGGTTGTTGCGGCGTCTCTCACTGAACCGCACACCAACGCTCGTGTGGGGTCCGCGAGGCATGCAGCAGCTGAGCGAAACCACAGCGAACGGCTTTACTGTACTCGGATTCGCCGGCAATAGCGCGCCGGATCACATCGATCACTTTCACGCCATGCCCGAGCTGCTGGCTCGCCTTCTTGCCAAATGAACCACGAGTACCTTCGGTGACGATCAGCGCGTGGTGGGATGATATACAAACGGACGCCAGTCCTGACACGCAGAAACTCGCACGAGTTCGTCCGCCACTTGCGGGCGATACCTCGGTCGATGTGTGCGTCGTGGGACTTGGCGGCTCCGGACTTGCGGCCGTGCTCGAAGCGCGGGCTCTCGGCGCGCGTGTGATTGGTATAGACGCGGCGCGTATTGCCGGCGCGGCGGCGGGGCGCAATGGTGGACTCCTGCTCGGCGGCATCGCGCCATTTCATCACGATGCGGCGCGGAGTGTTGGCAATGCACACGCAACCGCGTTGTACACGCACACGCTCAACGAAATGGACCGCATGCGTGCCATCACGCCGGACGCGTGTTGGTGGCGTGGTTCACTTCGCGTTGCACAGGACGATCAAGAACGAGCCGATTGCGAGGCGCAACTGCAACGCATGCAGACCGATGGCCTTCCCGTGGAGCGGTACACCGGTCCGGAAGGCGAAGGGTTGCTCTTTCCTCGAGACGGTGCGTGTCACCCGGTGCGCCGCGTGCTCGCACTTGCGGCGCTCGCCGAAGAGCGCGGCGCGCAGCTCGCGGAGTTCAGTTCCGTTGCGCAGGTCACGAGTGGTGTGGTGCGACTCGCAAACGGTGCGACCATTCGCGCCGCGCACATTCTGGTGTGCGTAGACGGAGGCCTCGCGACACTTGTTCCCTCCCTAGCGAACCGCGCACAATCAGTGCGCCTGCAAATGCTTGCCACGGAGCCAACACGCGACGTTCTCATTCAGAGGCCCGTGTACGCACGTTACGGCTACGATTATTGGCAGCAGCTACCCGACGGTCGTGTGTTGCTCGGCGGCGGACGAGACCATTTCGAGCAGGCAGAATACACCGCAAGTGACGAGCCCACCGAATACGTACAACGCTGGATGGAAACCCGGCTGCGTTCAGCGACCGGCACACACGCGCGCATCACGCACAACTGGGCGGCTACGGTGAGCTACACACACGACGATCTGCCAATCGCCGAGCAAACCGAACACGGTGTGTGGGCCGCGGGTGCGTACAGCGGCACCGGCAATGTGGTCGGCGCCCTGTGCGCGCGCGGGATCACGCGACGCGCACTGGGTGAGCCAGACAGTTTTCTCGACGTACTCGACGCGTGCCGCAGGTGATCACACATCGCGCACGCTGGATAGAACGCGCGACGCGCCGCGCCCGACGTTACTCCGTTCCCGGCGACGGCAACCGCGGCACATCATGACCCGATGTGGCGCGCAGTAGTCCGGACTCGGTGTACAGCTCCAGCTTGTCGCGCGTATCCACAATATCCAGGTTGCGCATTGTCAACTGACCAATGCGATCCTGTGGCGTGAAGAACGCTTCGCCCCGCTCCATCGTGAGACGCTCGGGCTTGTACGTAAGATTGGCGCTGGTTGTGTTCAGAATCGTGTAGTCGTTGCCGCGACGCAGCTCAATGGTCACTTCGCCCGTAATCGCGCGCGCGACCCAACGCTGCGCCGAATCGCGCAGCATCATGGCCTGCGGGTCGAGCCAACGCCCCTGATACAACAACCGACCGAGCTTGCGGCCGTTGATGTGGTACTGCTCAATCGTGTCTTCGTTGTGAATACCAGTCACCAGGCGCTCGTAGGCCGCGAACAGCAGCGCCATGCCAGGCGCTTCGTAAATGCCTCGGCTCTTGGCTTCAATGATCCGGTTCTCGATCTGGTCACTCATGCCAAGACCATGACGTCCACCAATCACATTTGCCTCAAGAAACAGCGAGAGCAGTGAGTCAAAGCTCTTGCCGTTGAGTGCCACCGGCACACCTTCTTCAAATCGCACCGTAACCGTCTCCCGCGGCACCACCACGTCGTCGCGCCAGAACGGAACGCCCATAATGGGCTGCACGATCATCATGCTCTGATCAAGAAACTCCAGATCCTTGGCCTCGTGGGTCGCGCCGAGCAGGTTGGAGTCGGTGGAGTACGCCTTCTCCACGCTCATCTTGTACGCAAAGCCATGCTGGACGAGATACTCCGACATCTCTTTCCGTCCGCCGAGCTCGTCAATGAACGTCTGATCGAGCCACGGCTTGTAGACTTTCAGATTCGGATTGGTGAGCAAGCCGTAGCGGTAGAAACGTTCAATGTCATTGCCTTTAAACGTGCTGCCGTCACCCCAGATGTTCACATCGTCTTCGCGCATCGCGGCGACGAGCATCGTGCCCGTGACCGCGCGACCAAGTGGCGTGGTATTGAAGTACGTCACACCGCCGGTCGTCACATGAAATGCGCCGCTCTGAATCGCCGCAATGCCCTCAGCCACCAGCTGATGGCGGCAATCGATAAGGCGCGCCTTCTCGGCGCCGTATTCCATGGCCTTGCGCGGAATCTCGTCGTAGTCCGACTCGTCCGGCTGCCCGAGATTTGCGGTGTACGCGTAGGGAACGGCGCCTTTGGCGCGCATCCAGTGCAGAGCGGCGCTCGTATCGAGGCCACCCGAAAACGCGATGCCTACTTTTTGCCCGGCGGGCAGCTGCTGCAGAATCGTGGCCACAATCAGTCTCCAAAGGGTCCGGTGTCGAAGCGAGTAAGGTAGTCGGTTCCGGCATCTGGCGCGGACGTGCAGCCAGTATCGCGCCGCGTAGTAGTTCCGCCTTGACGGCTCACGCGCACTCCGTCAGGGTTCAGGGGTGTCTACTGAACCGTCTTCTGGCCAGCGCGCACTGCCCGAGCGCGACCGCATCGCCCTGCGGCGCTGGCTCTTTGCATCGATCATAGCGGTGTTTCTGGCGGTGGCCGTCGGTGGCATTACGCGCCTCACTGAAAGCGGCCTTTCGATTACCGAGTGGAAGCCGGTATCCGGCGTCTTACCCCCGCTCACGGAAGCTGCCTGGGCCGAGGCGTTCGCCGAGTTCAAGAAGATCCCGCAGGCAGAGACCACGCACGCGGGCATCACGATGGGCGGCTTCAAGTTCATTTACTGGTGGGAGTGGTTCCACCGCATCGTGGCGCGCGGGGTGGGGCTGGTGTTCGCGCTGCCCTGGTTGCTGTACATGGTGCAGGGGCGCATTCCGCGCGGTCTGCGGCTTCGGCTCACGGCGCTTCCGCTCCTGACCGTCGCGCAAGGTGCGCTCGGCTGGTACATGGTGCAAAGCGGGCTGGTGGAGCGCAGCAGTGTGAGCGCGTATCGACTCACAGCCCATTTGGGATTGGCGCTCGGCATTCTTGCGGTCGCGGTCTGGACGTACAGTGAACTGCGGCCACGCGAGTCACAGGCGAAGACCGACCGGGCACCGTTCAACTGGCGCTGGTCGCTCCGCGGGATGGCCACACTGCTCGGCATCACCCTGCTGTCAGGCGGCTTTGTCGCCGGCCTTCGCGCGGGAAAGATCTTTAACGAATTTCCGCTCATGGGCGGACAGATTGTGCCTCCCGGCTACGGTCAGCTGGCGAGTTGGTGGGCCAACGCATTTGAAAACCCGGCCGCGGCGCAGTTTCATCATCGTGTGCTCGCGATTGTGTGCACAGCGATCGCGCTCGCGCTTGCATTTCGCGCGTCACGCGCGGCGCTGACGCCACTCGTTCAGCGTGCCGTGTACTCGCTCGGCGCGGTGGTATGTGTACAGTTGCTGCTCGGCATCACGACGCTGCTGCTCGCCGTTCCAGTGCCGCTTGGCGCACTACACCAGTTCACCGGTGTGCTCGCACTCACAGCCGCACTCATCGCCACGCAGCGTGCAAGCGGAGTGGTGTGGCTGACGGCGGATCCTGCGCCGTCAGCCGCACGCACGTCTCACACTACCTCGCCTGCGCGTGCCACGCTTTCAACACCGCCGCTTCCTTCTCAGCCGTCGCCCCAGCGCTGAGCTTCGCCTTTCGCGCTGCGTCACGCCCGTGGTGATACGCGAGCGTCGCGGTAGTGGTATCGGCCAATGAACGGAACGTCAGTCCAGCGGCCACTTCGCGGCTGAGATCAAAGCGCGCGAAACCTTCAAAGCCCGGCGTTGGCGGACGCCACACGGGCATCTCCGCGTACGGGCGAATCCCTTGTGTTGCCAGGAACTCGCGCGGGATCCACGTCCACGTGAGCGGCGCGGTCGTTGAACCTGCTATGCCGTATAAAAACTCCGACATCGATCGACCGTTTTCTGGTCCCACGCCCATGAACGTGCCGTACGTTTTTGCTTCGCACAGTCGCACCGCCCATTCGCACAGGTCGCGCACGTCGATCACCTGAATGCGATCAACATGTGGGTCGCCAGGCGCGAGTACTTCACCGCCGCGCTCGATGCGCACTGGCCAGTACGTGAAGCGGTCGGTTTCATCACCGGGACCAACAATCAAACCGGGTCGCACAATCGTGGAGCGATTGCCGAACGCGGCACGCACTTCCGCCTCGGCGAGGGATTTCGCTAATCCGTACGGAAAGGGCTGACCTTCGCGCCAGTTCGGCGTGTTGGTCTTGTTCAGCAGCGGTGCATCAACGGTGCCCGGCACTTTGCTCAAATCCGAGAACACGGAGCGCGTTGAAATGAAGAGGTACTGGTCGGCCGCATTCTTGAGCAATCCCGCGGAATCTTTCACCCACATCGGTGCGTCGGCGCGCGATGCCGAGTTGTCGATCACCGCGTCCCACTTGCGACCAGCCAACGATTTGAGATCACCCGTTGCGCGATCACCCGTGAGTTCTTCCACACCGGGAAATACACCCGGTGCAGACCGGCCACGATTGAAGATCGTGACCTCGTGTCCACGCTCCACGGCGTAGCGCACCTGATGCGGCCCGATGAACCCCGTGCCGCCCAGAATGAGCAGCTTGATACGACGAGGGGCTGCACCAGCCATTGGCCGCGGCACAAACATCGGCGATGCCGCCGCCTGTAATGCGCCCGGTGCTCCAAGCGACAACGCCGCAGCGCCACCGGCCAGACCGAGATGTGTAAGAAAGTCGCGACGATTATGCATGTTGTTTTCCGGTGGACGGAGGACTTACGGAGTGGTCGCGGCAGGGCGGGGAAACGGTCCTTCGCGCATCGCAGCCTGATACGCAAACGTGGCCAGCACCACCGATGCCTGCTTGAGCGCCTCAGGTGGTACGCGCTCGAACGAGTCCATGTTGGTGTGATGCGCGCGCACGTCGTATTCGGTGTAATCCTGAATCGTGTTGAAGGCCGGCAAACCCAGCGCGCTGAACGCCAGGTGATCGGTGTTCGTGATCTTCTCAATGATGTTGCGACGTGTACCGATGTCGGAAAGTGGCGCCAGCCATCCGTCAAAAATCTTCTTGGCGGCTTCGTTTCCTTCTGAGTACCAGCCATAGATTGGACCAGTGCCCGGATCGTTGTTCAAATACACCGAGAACTTTGCGCGAGCCGCCGCGTTGGCGTCCCCCGCCAGATGACGTTGCGCATACGCCCGTGCGCCGAGCAGTCCGAGTTCTTCAGCGCCCCAGAGCGCGGCCCGAATCGTTCGCCGTGGACGCACACCACTGGCTTTGAGAATGCGCATCGCTTCGATGAGTTCGGCCACTGCATCCGCGTTGTCGGTGGCGCCGGTTGCAGAATGCCAGGAGTCGATATGCGCACCGAGCAACACCACCTCGTCACCGATCACCGGATCGGTGCCGGGAATCTCGGCGATCACATTGTAGCTGCTCGTATCGGCGGTATGGTACTTCGTCTGCACGTTCATACGCAGCGTGATGTCACTACCAGCCTGCAGTCCGCGCACGAGCATGTTGTACTGCTCCGACGACACGATCAGCGACGGCACTGAATTTTCAGGCGTGCTGGTACGACTGCCGAGCACGAACATCGTACCTTCATTTCCTTCCGTGGGCCGCAACACCGCCGCCGCTCCGGCGCTACGCAGCATGGACTGCAAGGCATTGCGCGCCAGCGGACCGGTTGCGTTCTGCGGTCGCGGTGCGCCGATCGGCACCGGCGCGTCGTGTTCGGTGGGCTGCAGGCGGTCCTTCGTAATGAAGAACTCCTGCGGTTTCGTGGCGAGCACGATCTTGCCACGCAGAGTCGATGCGATCGCGCGCACAGAATCGGCGTTCGCCAGATCGCCAATGTAGACCGGCGTGCCGGTGATCTCTCCGTTGGTTGATGGCGACCACCCTTCAGCGTATCCGATCAGGGGCATGTACCGTGGTGCAATCAGCTCAAAGGTCTGCTTCTCGAGCGTCCACCCTTTGCCAAAGGGGAACGATTCGAGATGCACATTGCTCAATCCGTACTCGCGCAGTTTTCCCGCTGCCCAGTCGGCGGCCTGCTTGTCGGCTGGGCTGCCCGCCAGACGAGGCCCGATCACATTGGTCAGGTGGTTGAACAACTCAAGCGCACGCGAGCGATTCATGCCTTCGTCGCGAATGCGGGCCAGTGCGGCCGCGTCTTGTGACAGCGCCGACTGAACGGGACTGACCAGCGCCACCAAAAGCGCGGCGCGCACGAGAAAACTGTTTGTGAGTCGCAT
>JALHNZ010000061.1:0-8577 GCA_022843265.1 Gemmatimonadaceae bacterium | reverse complement strand
GAGGTGGGAAGGCTCAGCAGCAGTTCGCCGAGCAAAAGCGGGCCCGGGTTGCAGACGGGCACCAGACCTGCGTCTGTCGAACATACCCCGGCAACCCGAGCGAGGATAGATTTCAGGGATGCCCCGAGTTCCCGAACTTCTTGCTCCCGCCGGCTCGCTCGACGCCGTCCGTGCCGCGGTAGCCAACGGCGCCGACGCCGTCTATCTCGGGGCCTCCCGATTTAATGCCCGCGATGACGGCGCTCAGCTCTCCATGGAGGAGCTGAAAAAGGCTTGTGCCATTGCGCATCAGCGCGGCACCCGGGTGTACCTCACCTTTAACGTGCTGCTCAAAACGCATGAGTTGCACGACGCACTGCAGTACCTCGGTGAGTGCCTCGATGCCGGCATTGACGCGGCCATTGTGCAGGATCTGGGTGCGGTGCGGCTCATGCGCGAAGTGTACCCGCAACTCGAGGTACACGGCTCTACGCAGATGACCGTACACGATCCGAGCGGCGCACGTGTGATGGAACTGCTGGGCGTGGAACGTGTGGTGCTCGCGCGCGAAAACACGCTGACGGACATTCGCGCCATTCGCGATGCGGTGCCGGCGCTCGGACTTGAAACGTTTGTACACGGTGCACTGTGCATCTCGTATAGTGGTCAGTGTTTCATGTCGGGAATGATTTCCGAGCGTTCCGCCAATCGTGGCTCCTGCGCGCAGTCGTGTCGCAAAGACTACGTGCTCACCGACGATGCCAACGGCGCCGAGCTGGATCGCGGTTATCTGATCTCCGCGAAAGACCTCGCAGCCCATGATCATCTCGCCGGCATTGCTGAAGCGGGCGTAGGTTGCCTCAAGGTGGAAGGGCGCAAGAAGAAGCCTGAGTATGTGGCTACGGTCACGCAGAGCTATCGCACGTGGCTCAATCGTCTGGCACGCGGGGAGTTTGCGCCGCGAAGAGATTGAGCCGCTGGTACAAATCTTCTCGCGCGGCAACACCGGCGGCATGTACGGTGGTCGCGCGGGTCGTGATTACATCACGCGCACACAGCCCGACAATCGGGGCGTAACACTTGGCGTTGTGATTTCGCGAGATGGGTACGACGTCACCGTTGATGTTCGTGCGCCAATTGCAGACGGCGATGGACTTGGCTTCGAAGCACCAGTCGACGGTTCCTCGGCCAGCATTGGCTGCACCGTCACCGACGTGCGCACACTGTACGTGCGACAGGGAATGCATCGTCAAACGTTCACCGCACGTGTTCGCGTGGACGCTGGCTGGCGCGTGGTTCGCACCAGCGACGCGACACTGCTCGCGGACGCGCGCGAATCGTTTGCTGCGGTCACCGTGCCGGACCGCACCGGGCTTGTACGTCTCGATATTCGTGCATTCGGCCAGCCCGGGGCTCCGCTCAAGCTGGTAGTGACTGACGGCACGAATACCGTCACCGTGCGCAGCGACATTCCGCTTGCACTCGCGAGCAAGCGCTCGCTCGATACGGCACAACTTCGTGAGCAGCTGGGCCGACTTGGCGAAACGCCGTTTGTGCTTGGCGCGCTGCAAACAGATGGCTTGCAGGACGGATGTTTTCTTCCGGTCAGTGCGCTGAATCATCTGCGACAGGACGCAGTGGCACAGCTGATGGAAGCACGAACGTGGGATCAGTCGAGCACGCATGCGGAACGTGACGCCGAACTGCACACGGCCATCGCGAAGGTGCAACGTGAAGCGCTGGGAGCAGCCGGCGCCGTGCCTCACGCCACCACGGCCGAGCCGTTCCGACTCATCGCGAGTGTCTTCACGCTTGAGCAAGCGCGCGAAGCCGCAGAGGCGGGCGCCACGGAGATTGTGCTCGACCTGTTTCTGCGTCATCCAACGCCGCCGGTGACGCGCGTTCGAGCGCTACAGGAAGAGCTTTCGGCACGCGGCATCACCATGCGCCTGCGCACACCAACGATTGTGCGCCCCGAGGATCGCAAGCGTCTCGACAAATGGCTGGCGTTGGAGCTACCCGTCCTCACGGGACATCTCGGCCTCATCGCGGAGCTCTCCGACCGTGGCGTTGATGTCGTGGGTGACTATGCACTGAACGTGTTTAATCCGCACACGGCCGACATCATGTTCGGACTCGGCGCGAAACGCCTGACCACCAGCGTGGAGCTCACCACCGACGAAATCGGTGCGCTCACCGCGCCATGGTCAGGCGCCGGCTTTGATGTGCTTGTGTGGGGCCGTCCTGAGGGCATGACGATTGAACACTGCGTGCTGTCGGCGGCGTTTGATCGCGAACCCACAACATGTCGTGACCTGTGCGTGCAAAAGCACACCAACGTCACGCTCACGGACCCGACCGGTTACGCGTTTCCCGTGGCCACCGACAGTGACTGCAGAAATCGTTTGTTGCACTCACGCCCGATTGATGCGTCGGAGTTTGTGCCCACGCTCTGGGATCAGGGTGTGCGCGGTTTTCAGCTGGTGTTCAACATGGCCGGTGATCCCGTGTCCGAAGTCACGGCCGCCTACCGCGCCGTGCTCGATGCACACGCGTTGGGCGCAACTCCAGACCTGTCGCTCCCGCGATCGCTCGTACGATCCGCGTTCACACGCGGACATTTTGCGCGGGCTGTCTAACCACGCTCCAACACTTCGCGCCCTATGCTGAACGCATTCGCACGAACCCGGTACGCTGCCGCTGTTGCCTGCGTGTTTCTTGTCGCTTGCGACAGCAAAGAATCGCAAACCGCATCGAGTTCCGTGCGAACAGACTCGGCCGGCGTGGAGATTGTGACCGGACCGGCGGCTGATCTGCCATTAAACTTTTCGTTGCGCGAACTGTTTCGGATTGGTGGCAATGACTCGGGACCGGGCAGTTTTTCTGCGGCCTATGCAACAGCCATCGGCACCGATGATTCCGGCCGCATCTACGTGCTCGACACCAAGCAGCATCGCGTCGAAGTGTTCGACAGTGCAGGAAATCATCTCAGAATGATCGGACAGCGTGGCGGTGGTCCGGGCGAGATTCAGGATCCGTCGCAAGTGTATGTGCTCCCCGACGGAAGCATTGGCGTTTCAGACTACGGCAAACGCGCGGTCGTGCGATGGTCCGCTGATGGCTCGGTATTGCCGGAGTACGCGTTGAGTTTCTTCCCGTCCGACCCGTTGCTGCTCACCGGCGATACGCTCGTATACGTCCATGAAGACTTCAACGAACGTGAGCGCGCGCAGGTGCTTCGCATCGAGAACCCACGTGACACCGTGAACATGACAGCGCTCACACGGGCCACGACCGGCATGATCATGTTCAGCTGCATCGGTCTCAACCTGCCACCAATGTTCACATCGAGAGTCGTGTGGTCAGGCAACGCGGATCGTCTCGCTTCAACGCGTCAGGCACCGTACGTAATCGATGTGTTCGATCGTGGCCGCTTGGTGCAAAGCATACGTCGTCCCATTGCCGCGCGGTCACCGACCGAAGCCGACGTGAGTCGCTTGCATCCCGAGGGGATGAAAATCGGCTTCAACGGTGGCGCCTGCGTGGTACCGTCAGCCGAGTTATTCGCAAAGCAAGGCGTCGCGGAGCAACTGCCGCTGGTTGAAGCACTTCGGTATGACAGACAGGGGCGTTTATGGGCGCAACGTTTCGGCATTGGAGATGAGCCGCGCAGCGTCGATGTGTATGATCGCGACGGCGCATATCTGGGAACCCTGAGCGGCAAACCTGCGCCCTTTGCTTTCATCGGCGAGAACATCGCGCTCTTCGGCGAACCTGACCGCGAGACGGGCATCGTGCAGCTTGTCGCCTACGCACTTTCGCCTGTACGCGAGCCGAATTGATGTCGCACGCAGCCGCACGCGCTGCTAGCATGCGGTATGTCGGCATCGCGAACCTCCACCGAAACCAGTGCATCTCTCGAAGCGGCGCGAAGCTTGCTCGAGCGCCTCTTCGGGTACCCCGATTTTCGCAAGCCGCAAAAGCCGGCGATTCAGGCCATTCTCGACGGTCGCGACACGCTGGTGGTCCTGCCAACCGGCGGCGGAAAGTCGCTCTGTTATCAGGTGCCGGCGCTCGTGCGCGGTGGGCTGACGGTGGTGATCTCGCCCCTGATCTCGCTCATGAAGGATCAGGTCGACGCGCTTGAACGACGAGGCGTTGCGGCCGCTTTCATCAACAGCACACTCGGCGCGAACGCCGTTGCTGACCGCCTCACGCGTGCGCAGCGCGGCGAGATCACGCTGCTGTACCTCGCACCGGAACGCATGGAAGCGGGGCGCACCGTTGATCGATTGCGTGACATTGGTGTTGCTTTGCTCGCGGTGGACGAAGCACACTGCATCAGCGAATGGGGCCACGACTTTCGGCCAAGCTATCGGCGCATCGGTCGGATTCGCCACGATCTGGGCAATCCGCAAACGGTGGCACTCACCGCCACGGCCACCCCAGCGGTGCGTGACGACATCGTACGTCAACTGCAGCTGCGTGATGCCGTGGTGGTGGTCGGGGGCTTTGATCGCACCAACTTGTCGTACAGCGTGTTGCCAACGCGCTCTCAAGACGAGAAAGATAAAGCTACCGTGGCCGCATTGCGCGAACATTCCACCGCCGCCATTGTGTACGCGCCCACACGCAAAGCCGTGGAACGCATTACGCAGGTGCTCACCCGCGCACGTGTTGGGGCCGTGGCGTACCATGCGGGTCTCGACGAACTGCATCGTCGCCGCGCCCAGGATGCGTTCATGGGTGAAGGGGCACGCGTCATTGTGGCCACGAGCGCGTTTGGTATGGGCATTGATAAACCAGACGTGCGATTGGTTGTGCATCACGCCATGCCTGGCTCGCTCGAGGCGTACTATCAGGAGGCCGGACGGGCCGGTCGTGATGGCAAGGATTCCGTGTGCATTCTGTTGCATTCGTATCCTGACCGCTTCACGCACGAGCACTTTATTGAATCCGCACACGCGCCGCGCACGTCGATCGAACGCGTGTGGCGCACACTGCGCGATGTTGCTGACCGCGACGGATTCGCGGCGCTGACGCCGGAAGAGTTGCCGTCACGTGTTCCCAAGGCGGTCAACGAACGTCATGTGGGAGCGGCCGTTCGAGTGCTCGCGCAGCAGGGCTGTCTGGCGGTCGAACCGGCGGCGCCCAGTCGCGTGTTTGTACGATTGATCGCGACTCCGGATCGCATCGCGTCCGAACTGCAAGGCGACCGCACCTTCGACCGAGAAATCCTGCGATCGCTCTGGCGCGCGGTCGGGCCGCGCATTCAGGACGGTGCGTCGATCGACCTTGACGGCCTGCCGCCCGGTCTTGGCGGCGCGATTGGCGTGGTGCCCGTGCTGGAGCGGCTGCAGGCAGAACAGTTTGTGACGTGGACACGATGCGGTGGCGGATTTCGACTCGCCGCGCACGCAATTGTTGAGAATCGTCTCCCCGTAGACTGGGAGCAACTGGCCAATCGTCGGGCCATCGATATGGACAGGCTCGACGCGATGCAAGGATATGCGCAGACGCGCGCTTGCCGCCGCGCCTTTGTGCTCCGATACTTCGGAGATCCTGATGTTCGCACCTCCTGCGGCGCGTGTGATCGGTGCGTCGGTGCGTCCCCGCAACCGCCAACGAAAACTGTGCGGACCCGCGCGAAGGCGCGCTGATGCTTCCGTAGTCGCGCGCTGCGGTCTTTGTTTCTCCACTCACGTACCAGATGATCCTGCGGCGACGCGCACACAAACGGTTGATCGTATCAACGAGCACAGCGATAGGTGCGCTGATGTTGCTCGCGGTCGTCTCCTCGTGCAACACACGCGATCCCGAAAGCGCAGACATCATTCTGCTGAACGGTCACGTGTACACCCTGACGTGGCCCGATCCCGATGTGAACGGCGTGCCCGATAGTCGGGCGCCCTTCAGTGATGGCAAGTGGCGCCCCGACGCGACCGCGATCGCGATTCGCGGTGACCGCATCATGTGGGTGGGGCGCGACGATGGGGCGCTGTCGTGGCGAGGTGCCGCCACGCGCATGATCGACTTGCAGGGCGCTACGGTACTGCCCGGTCTGCACGACTCACATGGGCATGTGGGCGAACTTGGGGCCGCGCTCGCCAAGGTCAATCTTTTTGGTGTGCGTACGCCCGCCGAAGCGGTCGCACGGGTGCGCGCGGTGGCTGATACCGCGCCGCCTGGCACGTGGATTCTGGGGCAGGGGTGGGACGAGGGCGCCTGGGCAGATCGCTACCCGCCGGCGGGCATGCTTTCACGCGCGTTCCCCCAGCACCTCGTGTACCTGCGTGGTTTGCACGGGTTTGCTGGATGGGCCAATGATTCCGTACTCGCACGCGCCGGCATCACCGATTCCACGCCGAACCCGATCGGTGGAATCATCCAGCGTACGCGCGAGGGACTGGCCAGCGGCATTGTCCTCAATCGTGCCGTTGCGTTGCTCGATGCCGTGGTGCCGGCGCTCACGGTAGATCAGGCCGCATCGAACATCACACGCGCGCTCGATTCACTGGCGCGCGCCGGCTACACCATGGTGCACGATGCGGGGGTCGACGCCCTGCACCTTGAGGCGTACGAGCAGCTCGCCGACGCTGACGCCTTGCCCATTCGCGTGTACGCCATGCTCTCCGCGCGAGATACCGCACTCGCAAAGCGCTGGACAGGTCGCGGCCCGGACACATCGACAGCGCGTCGCCTCACGATTCGCAGTGTGAAAGCGTACTACGACGGCGCCCTCGGATCGCGAGGGGCGCGCTTGCTGGAGGACTACGCCGATCAGCCTGGTCATCGCGGTGTGAGTGGGTCGTTGTACGCATTCGATACCACGGTGGTCGCGGCCCTCATGCGCGCCGGGTTTCAAGCCTCGATTCACGCCATCGGTGACGCGGGTAATCGAGAAACCATCGACTTTCTCGACCGTGTGATGCAAACCGCGTCGAGCACACGCTCGCTCCGGCATCGTGTTGAACACGCGCAAGTACTCACGCCGACCGATGCGCGCCGCATGAACGAGCTACAGCTCATCGCGTCAATGCAACCACCGCACGCCGTGGAAGACATGCCATTTGCCGAAAAGCGGCTTGGTCGTACGCGCGTGCTCGGTGCGTATGCGTGGCGCACCCTGCGACGGGCTGGCGCGCGCCTCACCTTCGGCAGCGATTTTCCGGGTTCCGGCATCTCGCCATGGTATGGATTCTATGCCGCCACCACGCGAGAGGACACGGCCGCAAAATCGGACGATACGATCGTGCCCGCCGAACGATTGTCCATTGAGGAAACGATTCGCGGGTACAGTCGCTGGGCCGCCTACGCCACCTTCAACGAACGATCGTCGGGAAGCATTGTGGCCGGTCGGTGGGCGGATTTGACCATCCTTGATCGCGACCCGTTCCAGTCACCGCCCAGTCGAGAGTGGCTTGACAGTGGCGCGCAGTACACCATCGTCGGTGGAAAAATTGTGTTTGCGGCAACCGCTGCGCCATCCGCTCCCGCTCGCTAGGTTCCCGCCCATGGATGACTCACTGTATTTCTCAGATTCCCATCTTGCCGTGCGCGAGATGGTTCGCGCCTTTGCGCAAGAACAGGTAGCGCCCGTCGCGGCGCGTCACGACGCTGACTCCACGTTTCCGTGGGAGAACGTCAAACGCATGGCCGAGCTTGGCCTGCTCGGCATTCCGTGGTCGGAAGAGCTGGGCGGTGCAGGGTTCGATACCATCGCGTTCATGATTGCGATCGAAGAACTCGCGCGCGTTGATGCATCACACAGCATCACGATTTCTGCGCACACGACACTTGGTACGTCGCCGATCGTGTACTTCGGCACGCCGGAACAGAAGCAAAAGTACGTGCCACTACTGGCGAGCGGAAAAGTGCTTGGCGGGTTTGGTCTTACGGAAGAATCCGCCGGCAGCGATGCCGGTGGAACACGTACGACCGCTGTGAAAAAGAATGGGCACTACGTGCTCAATGGATCGAAGCGATTCATCACGCACGCCGGCGTTGGTGAAATCTTCGTGGTCACTGCCGTCACTGATCCCGAAAAGGGATCAAAGGGCATCTCGTCGTTCATTCTCACAAAAGACACGTGTGACCTCGACGCCTGCCGCGCGCTTGGCATGGGTCACGACGATTCGCTGCCGAAGATGTCGGGCTTCACATCGGGCAAGAAGGAAGACAAGCTCGGCTGGCGCGCGTCGGATACTCGCGAACTGTTGTTCGACAACGTGGAAGTTCCCGCCGAAAATCTGCTCGGCACAGAAGGCCTCGGCTTCATCAACTTCATGAAGACGCTCGACGCCGGCCGCATCGGCATTGCTGCGCTCTCCATTGGCATTGCACAGGGCGCGCTGGATCAGGCGCTGCAGTATGCGTCCGTACGCAAACAGTTTGGCCAGCCGATCGCGTCGTTTCAGGGCATTCAGTTCCAGCTTTCCGACATGGCCACCGAGCTCGAAGCCGGTCGTCATCTTGTGTATCACGCGGCGTGGCTTTCTCAGAACGGCAAGCCGTTCGGCAAGGAAGCAGCGATGGCGAAGCTGTTCTGTTCAGAGCTCGCCATGCGGGCGACCATCAAAGCCGTGCAGGTTCATGGTG
>JALHNZ010000060.1:8172-22582 GCA_022843265.1 Gemmatimonadaceae bacterium | reverse complement strand
GCGGTGGCGCGACAACGCACGATCAGACGAATCCACCTGCACAAAACGACCGAGTGGCTGCGGACCCATTGCCGTGGTCACAGGCAGCGCCAACAAACGCTCCACGCTCGAACGATCGGCAACATCAAGACGCGGAACCACCGCGACCGGTTCGCGAGACGTCGTGGACTGCAGCGTGCCCATGGGCATGCCACTTACCGCCATCGCCACGGTCTGCGTGAGCAGCGGCACATCTGCACCCGCCCGCGCCGCCGCTGCGCGATCAACACGGAACGCCATCTGCGCCGATGGTGATTCCACCGTCCAATCAACATCCACCACACCCTTGGCTGATTCAAACGCGGTTTTCACCTTGCGCGCCGCTTCGAGGCGTGTGGAATCGTCGGAGGCGTAAATCTCGGCCACCATGGTTGCCAGCACGGGCGGTCCCGGCGGAATCTCGGCCACCTTTGCACTCGCGCCGTACTGCCGCGCGATCGAGTCCACCATCGGACGCACAGACACCGCAATCTCATGGCTTTGCCGTGACCGATCATGCTTGGCCGCGAGATTTACCTGGATGTCCGACACATTCGCGCCGCGACGCAGAAAGTAGTGTCGCACAAGCCCGTTGAAGTTGAACGGTGCTGAGGTGCCGGCGTACACCTGCGTGCTGAGCACTTCAGGCACCGTACGAAGTTCACGCGCAATCGCTTCCGATGCCGCGAGCGTCGTCTCGAGTGTCGTGGTCTCCGGAAAATCGAGCACGACCTGGAACTCGGACTTGTTGTCGAACGGTAGCATCTTCACCTGCACGGCACCGACACCAACCAGTGCCATCGATCCCAGCAGCAGCACAATGGTGCCGGCGTAAAACGCCATGCGCGTGCCGCGACGTTCGATCAGCGGTGTCATGAGTCGCGCGTAGAAGCGGCCAAATCCCTTCTTCAGCACATCGGCGTCATCTCCCCCGTGCGAGGCATCAGCATGTGATCCCGCCTTCGGCACATGACCGCGCAGCAAACGATAGCCGAGCCACGGCGTGACGATGAACGCCACACCGAGCGACGCGAGCATTGCCACTGACGCGCCGACCGGAATGGGACGCATATACGGCCCCATCATGCCCGACACGAACATCATCGGCAGAATCGCCGCGATCACGGTGAACGTTGCGAGAATCGTGGGGTTGCCCACTTCGTCCACGGCTTCGATCGCCGCCACATCGGCTGGCCGGTCGCGCATGGCGACATGTCGCGCGATGTTTTCTACAACGACAATGGCGTCGTCGACCAGAATGCCGATGGAGAAGATCAACGCGAACAGCGTAATGCGATTCAGCGTGTAGCCCATCAGGTAGTACACGAACAGCGTGAGCGCGAGCGTCACCGGCACGGCCACGAGTACAACCACCGCTTCGCGCCAGCCGAGGAACAGCCAGACGAGCGCCGTGACCGAGAGTGTGGCGATGGCGAGATGCAGAATCAGCTCCGAGGCTTTTTCCGCCGCCGTTTCACCGTAGTCGCGCGTGACATCAACCTGCATGCCTTCGGGTACCACACGACCACGCGACTGCTCGAGTCGTTCAATCGCGGCGTGTGAGACGGTGGTTGCGTTTGACCCAGCCCGTTTGGCGACCGCGATCGTCACTGCTGAACGCGGGGCGCCCGTTCCGGAGGCCGTCGTCACGTAGTTTGTCGGCTCGCCAAACCCATCATCAATGCGCGCGACATCACGCAACGCGATGGCCCGCCCATTGCGTACCGCAATGATCACGTCGCCAACATCACTCGCGCTGGTAAAGGGTGCGGAGACATCAATACGAACCGCCTGATTTCCCGTCGTAAACTCACCCGCTTGCAACCGGGCGTTTGCACCCATGAGTGCACGCGCGATTTCGCCGGGCGTCACACCGGTCGACGCCAACCGCGCCGGATCAATCAACACCTGCACCTGTCGCGGCTCGCCACCGACGAGAAACACCTGGGCAACGTCGGGCACGGTGCGCAGTTCTTCGGCGATGTGCGCTGCCACCTGACGCACCACGCCAGGCTCGGCGTTTGCGTCCGACACCGTCAGCGCGAGGATCGGTACATCATCAATCGCGTGCGGCTTCACGAGTGGTGGCGGAGCGCCCATCGGCCACGAGTCCATGCGCGAAAACACTTTCGCATGCACCTTGGCCACGCTCTCTGTTTGATCCGCGCCCACGGTAAAGCGAGCGGTGACCAAGCCGCCGCCGTCGCCACTCATGGCGTACACATGCTCAACGCCCGAAATCTCGTACAAGGCCTGTTCGAGCGGTTTGATCAGTTGCTGCTCGACTTCAGCCGAACCCGCGCCCGGCAACGCCGCGAACACGTCGATCATGGGCACGGAGATCTGCGGCTCTTCCTCGCGTGGCGTGGCCGCAAGTCCGATCGCGCCTACCAGCAGTGACGCGAGTGTCACAAGCGGCGTGAGCTTGCTGTTCAGAAACGCTTTGGCCACACGACCTGCGATGCCAGTCATGACGGCACCGCCGCAGAACTGGGTACGAGCACCATGTCACCCGCATTGACGCCAGACAGCACTTCCACCAAGGCACCGCGCGTGCGGCCCAACCGCACCCAACGGCGTTCCACGGTGTTATTGGCGCGGACGCGAACACCCGTGAGATCGCCTTCACGCGTGATTGCCGCGAGTGGTACGAGTCGCACCGTCTGCATGGCGCCCGGCAGCAACACCGTGGCCGATCCGCCTGACGCGTGCTCGCCCGACGCGTTCGGTACCAGCACGTTCACGCTGTAGAGTCCGCCGCTCGGCGCTGCCACCACGCCTTCAATTCTGCCGGTCGTCGCGCGTCCTTCAATCATCACATCAACCGTTGCACCTCGGCGAAGACCGAGTGCTGCCGCTGGCGGCACAAGCGCTGACACACGCAGCGTGCCCGACTGCTGCACATTGATCAATGGTGCGCCCGGCGCGGCGAACGCACCGGGATCAACAAACCGCTGCGTGACGACACCCGCGAATGGTGCGCGTACGGCGCCGTACTCGCGAATGGCCGACGCTTCCGCGACGCCACCACGTGCGCCTTGCACCGCGGCGCGGGCGCGAGCCAGGCCGGCTTCTGCGGCGTCGAGCTGCGCTTTGGGTGCGGCGCTATCGGCAAACAAGGCGCGCATGCGAGCCACTTGCACTTCCGCATCGGCGAGCATCGCCTCCGCGCCCTGCAAGTTGCCTCTGGCCTGCGTTGCTTTGGCATCGATGTCCCGTACGTCAAGCGTCACGAGCAACTGGCCCGCGCGCACCAGATCACCGGCCTGCACATGCACGGCGCTGACCGTCGCCATCAACTTCGTGGAAAGCGTCGCGCTGAGCAGCGGTGCCGCCGTTCCAACGGCCTCAGAAACATTGGGCAACTGGCTGTCGATCACGGCCACTTCGCGTAGTCCTTCTGTGGAAATGCTCGCGGGAGTCGGCGTGTTGGCCGCATCCGGAGCGTCGTTGCTGCACGCGGCGATCGCCGGAACGGCAACGAGGAACAGCACAGCGGTTCGCAGAGAGATGCGCATCGGAGTTATCGGTCAAGTGAAAGAAGAGGACTCAAATCAAGGCCGCGTGCGATGCGCTCTTCGGCCAGCGCAATCAGCACGGTGTGTCGCGCCGAAACCGCGGCGAGTTCGGCCGTCGAACGAGCGGCACCGGCATCGAGCAACTCAGAAATGGCGGCGAGTCCGCCGTCGTATCGGCGCTGCACCAAACGCAGTGCTTCCACGGCCTGCGCATACGCGCGTTCGGAAATCGTGAGCTGTTCCATGGCGACGCGACGCTGAATGCTCGCCTGCGCGATTTCCAGATCGGCCACCGCGGCGGCGCCGTCGGCGCGCGTTTGCGCCGCGTTGAGCATTGCGCTTGCACGTTGACGGTCGGCGAACTCTCCGCCGCCGCTGAAGACGGGCACTGTGACAACCACGGCGCCTGTCACAAACGGCGTGCCGGCGAATGGCTGGTTCGGTGACGCCCAATCGGAGCGAAGCATCGCGCCAACCGTGGGCAGCCACCGTCCCTTGGCACGACGCAGGTCTTCACGTGCTGCTTGTGCGCCGAGTTGCGCGGCTCTCACATCATCGCGCGAGCTGTTGTCGTGCGCGAGCGAGTCACTGTTGGCCACCAGCGCGCGAATCATCTCAGCCGAGGGCAAAGACGCGGGGAGCGACTGTGCGGTGTCTCCCGGTTGTCCCATCTGAACGGCCAGCGCGACGCGCGCGAGTGAGGCGGCACCGCGTGCGCTGCTACGACGCGCCTCCAGCTCACTCAGGCGCACCTGCGCCAGGAGCAGATCGGAGCGCGCCACCACCCCATTTCGCTCCAGCGACGCGGCCTGCGCGACGTGGGCCGTTGCCGCGGCGACTGCGGAGTCGAGTGCGGACACCGACGCGGTCGCGAGCACGGCGCCGTAGTAGCTGCGTGTTGCGGAGAGCGTGGCACCGCGAATGGTGTGATCCGTCATCGCGTGCGCCGCACGAGCCGCCAGTGATGCTGCGCGCTGCCCCAGAATGGCCTGGGGTGCGAACACCGGCAGATCCATGACCACGGCGCCACTGCCCATGCTCAGCGCGTCGGGCCGGTTGAGTGTGCGTGGATCAAAGTCGGCTTGTGTGACGGTCCGTTGCCGCAGTTTGGCCCCGAACACACCGATCGGATCGTTGGTGCGCGCGGCACCCGCTTCCAGGCGCAACTGCGGAAGCAGGTTGGCCCGCGCGGCTCGGGCGCTGGCATCGGCCGCCTTGGCGTCTTCGGTGGAGGCGCGCGCAACGAAGCCGCGTTCGGTGACGCGTTCGACCACGTCATGAAGGCGGAGTGGAGGGGCGGTCTGGGCGGTCAGCGATTGCGGCAGCAGGGCGAACAACGCTGCCGGCAGAGCAAGCAAGGACGCAAGGAGCGCAACACGCCGCGCCCGCTGCGTCCACTGGTATGGTAGCTGGTTAATCATACAATCAACTAAACAGCAGAATAGTGTAAAGTCAATAGTGGGCTGTGCGTCTCTGCGTTTCATGCGGTTCAGCGATTCCCGAACTGCCTTTACCACGGAGTCGCGGAAGCACGGAGAACGGCACGCAGAGTCGAACCGCGTCCCGCCTCCGATTGGTACCTACTCCCCACGCTTGACCTCATCCCACAGCAGATCCTGCTCCGCCAGCGACAACTCCCGGAACACGATCCCTCGTGCCTCAGCCATCGTCTCCATCGCCCGGAACCGCCGCACGAACTTCTGATTCGCACCGTCCAGCGTGAGCCCCGCGGCGCTTCGGCGCTTCGGCGCTTCGCCCTCCGCCGCTCACGCTTCCGCGACGCGGAGCCGATATTCATGTCTGATCCGCCGCACGTCACGGCGAACGCGCTCTCACTCTCGACTCCTGTGATCAACTTCCGTCCAACGGCCGCCGTGCTGCTGCTTGTCGCCGCGTGTTGTGCGGCGGTGGGCGGTGCGTTGGACGGGTGGTACGGACGCGTGCTGCGCGCGCGGGAGCGCGCCGACGTGGTGGTTGCGACCGAGCACGCGGCACGTGCGCTGGAGCGCGAGGTCAGTAGGCGCTCCGCACTGCTCGCCGGCCTCCGGGCCTTTGCCCAAGCCCACGGCTCGGACCACAAGCTGCTTGACGCCGAGTTTCCGGTGTTCGCGACCGGATTGCTCTCGAGCCTGAATGGCGTGCGCGCGCTTCAACTTGTGCATGAGGGCACCATTCGCGCCAGCTGGCCCGTGGCGGGTAATGAGCGGGCGATTGGACTGTCGCTCGCTGCACATCCGGATCCCCTGGTTCGCGAGGGCGCCGAGCGCGCCACCCGTACCAGGGTGCTGTCCATTACCGGTCCGATCGAGTTGGTGCAGGGAGGGAGAGGGCTGATCGCGCGCGTCGTCACGGGCCTCCCGCCGGGATCGTACCCCGATCAGGTGGCTACCGTAATGGATCTCGAGGCGATCCTGCGAGACGCAGATTTTACGGGACGAGCCTCCCGCACTCTGATGACGTTGCGCGATCAGCGCGGCGCGCCGATCGTGGACGTGGCCGCACCGTTGATCGATCCGGTCAGCGTGTCCGTTGAACTCGGCGATGGTCGATGGACGATTGAGAGCGGCCCTGAGGGCGGATGGGGCGCGAGCGGCGGAAGTGATCGCGCGCTGCTTCGCGTCAGCCTCTTCACAATCAGTGTGCTGCTCGTGGGATTGGGCGGTGTGCTGTCTGGACGACAGCAGCGATTGTCGCGCGCGGTCACGGATCGCACACGCGAACTGCAGCAGGCGAATCATGAATTGGCGGTGGAGGTCCGGGAGCGCGAGACGGCCGAACGAACGCTGCGCGAGCGCGCGGAAGAACTGCGCGTTGCATTGGACGCAGGGCGCATGGGCACGTGGTCATGGGATGTGATCAACGGACGCATCGCGTTCAGTCACGGAGTCGCCGCGCTGTTCGGTCGTCCGGTAACGGACGCACCGGTGTCGCACGACGAGTTCCTCGCGATGCTGTCCGCTGAGGATCGCACGCTGTTGCGGCAGCGCATTGAGGCCACGATTGAACGCGATGCGTTGTTCCAGTTTGAGGGGCGGATCGTGCTCCCCGATGGTACGGAACGTTGGGTGTACGCAACCGCCGAACTGCAGCGTGATGTACACAACGCGCCGCTGCGCTTGCTTGGCGTAGTGATGGACGTGAGTGACCGCACGAAGCTGGAAGAACAGTTGCGACAGGCGCAAAAAATGGAGGCCGTGGGCACGCTCGCCGGTGGCATTGCACACGACTTCAACAATCTCCTCACGGCCATGCTTGGTTTCGCGCGTCTTGCACACGATGCGCTTGATGAGTCGGTGCCAGCGACATCAATCGCCACGACCCATGCGATGGTGCGCGACGATCTCAGCGAACTCATTCGCGCGGGAGATCGCGCGACGATGCTCACGTCGCAGCTTCTTGCCTTCAGTCGCCAGCAAGTAGTGCAATCGGTCCTGGTCGATGTCAACGCCGTGGTCTCCGATCTGGAGCGGATGCTGTGTCGCTTGCTCGATGAGCGCATTACGCTATGCTCAGAAATGTGCGCTCAGCCGGTTGTGGTACGGGCCGATGCGGGGCAGCTGTCGCAAGTGTTGCTGAATCTGGTGGTCAATGCGCGCGACGCGATGCCGGCCGGAGGACACATCACGGTGCAGACGGAACGCCACCAAATTCGCGCAAACGAGACGCGCGTGGATGATGGTCTCGCCGAGGGTGAATGGGTGGAGCTATCCGTACGCGACGATGGTGTTGGAATGTCACCGGAGGTCCAGCTCCGGATCTTTGATCCGTTCTTCACGACCAAGCCGACAGGCAAGGGCACCGGCTTGGGTCTTTCTACGGTTTACGGGATCGTGGCCAGTGCTGGCGGACGCATTCTCGTCGAGTCACGCGAAGGCGGCGGCACACGGATGCGCGTCTTTTTGCCAGCGCACGCGCGCGCCGCTCGCGACCAGGTGCCCGCTCGCGGGATTCCCGCATCGAGCAGCGGCCACGAAACCATTCTTGTGGTGGAAGACGAGCCGGGAGTGCGCCGACTGGTACGCGAGATTCTGGAGCGACATGGATACCAGGTGCTCCTCGCCGCGAACGGGATTGAGGCGCTGCACATCCTCGCTGGGTCGCAGCCCTTCGGTTCGGCAGGTTCTCCGCCGGAGGATGCGGCGGGAATCGATCTGGTGATCAGCGACGTGGTTATGCCGGAGATGGGTGGACTGGAGTTGACGTTGCGGCTCCGCGATCAGTTTCCGCGGATTCCGGTGCTGCTGATGTCAGGGTACCCGGCCTCAGAGGTGGATGCGCCGGTGCCCGAGGAGCAAATCGTGGCCAAACCGTTTACACCGGCGCAGCTGCTCGCGCAGGTTCGCGAACGGCTCACCTCCAGCGCCGCGCAGAAAGAAGTATCAGTCTGATCGCGGCATCCGTTGCCACACCTTGGCGACGTGTCATAGCTTACCGGCTCACCTTCACCCGACTGCGCCGTGAGCTATCCGTCTTCCCGAATCGCCGATCTGCACGCCCACGTGGGCACGACCGTCACCGTGCGCGGGTGGGTGACCCATGTGCGCTCCAGTGGCAAAGTGGCCTTTGTGGTCATGCGCGATGGCTCCGGCATTTTGCAGTGCGTGCTGGTGAAGTCGCAGGTGCCGGCGGAAACGTGGGAGCGCTTTGGCACGCTCACGCTGGAAACGTCGCTCGCCATTTCCGGCGAAGTGCGCGCCGATGCACGTGCGCCTGGCGGACATGAACTGGGTGTGGTCGAACTCGACGTCATTGGGACGAGTCCGGTGGACTACCCGATTCAGCCCAAGGAACACGGCATCGACTTTCTGCTCGACAATCGCCACTTGTGGCTGCGCAGCCCGCGGCAGGCGGCGATCATGCGCATTCGTCACGAGCTTGAACAGGCGGTGCACGACTTTTTTTACGCGCGCGATTTCACGCGCTGCGATACGCCAATTCTGACCGGTGCGATTGGCGAACGCGCAGGCTTGTTTGCGACAGAGTATTTCGACGAAGGCATGGCCTATCTCGCGCAGACGGGCCAGCTCTATGGTGAAGCGCTCGCGGCCGCGCTCGGACGTATCTACACGTTCGGCCCCACATTCCGCGCGGAAAAATCCAAAACGCGCCGTCACCTCACCGAGTTCTGGATGATCGAACCGGAGATGGCGTGGTACGACTCCAAAGACAACATGCAGTTGCAGCAGGAGTTCGTGCAGTATCTCGTGGGCCGAGTGCTCGAACGCAAGGCCGAAGAACTCAAGCTGCTCGAGCGCGATACGACCATGCTTGAAAAGGTCACCGGTGACTTTATCCGCCTTGATTACAGCGATGCGATCACGCTGATCAATGCGAAGGGCAGTACCACCAAGTGGGGCGATGACCTTGGTGCCGAAGACGAAGCGTTGATCGTAGCCGACTACGATCGACCGGTGTTCGTGATGAACTATCCGAAAGAAGCGAAGGCGTTTTACATGAAGGAGAACCCGGCCGATCCGCGCACCGTGTTGTGCGACGATCTGCTGGCGCCAGAGGGCTACGGCGAAATCATTGGCGGCTCGCAGCGTGAAGACGATTACGATCGCCTGCTCAAGCGTATTGAAGAAGAAGGATTGCCGGTTGACCAGTACGGCTGGTATCTCGACCTGCGCAAGTACGGCACGTTCACGCATTCGGGCTTTGGACTCGGGCTCGAGCGTACGATCGGCTGGATCTGCGGATTGCATCACATTCGCGAAGTGATCGCCTTCCCGCGGTTGATGCATCGCTTGCGGCCGTAGGCGCGGGGACAACACGATGCGTCAAGCAACCTCGACGCACCGCGACATTTTCATTCTTTGAATGTGTTGAGCCGCGATATCGCGCGAGCAGGCAGTCTCTGCGTCTCTGCGTTCCATGCCGTTCAGCGAGCACCGGAACTGCGTTCACCACGGAGTCACGGAGACACGGAGAACGGCACGCAGAGTCGAGCCACGTCCCGCCTCCGATTGGTACCTACTCCCCGCGCTTGACCTCATCCCACAGCAGATCCTGTTCCGCCAGCGACAACTCCCGGAACACGATCCCTCGTGCCTCAGCCATCGTCTCCATCGCCCGGAACCGCCGCACGAACTTCTGATTCGCACCGTCCAGCGCGAGCCCCGCGTGCACGCCCACCTTGCGGCACAGATTCACCACCGCAAAGAGCAAATCGCCCAGCTCCGCCTCAACGCGCTGCGCGTCACGCACCGCACCGTCCGGCGTGATATGCTCCGCGACCTCCTCAATCTCCTCCCGCACCTTGGCCAGCGGCCCGAGTGCATCAGGCCAGTCAAACCCTACGCCGGACGCTCGGTCCTGCAGCCGATGCGACCGGTGCAACGCCGGAAGTCCCTTCGCCAGTCCTTCGTCGATGAAGCGGCGATGGTGTGCCTTCATGGATTCCCAGTCGCGCTTCACCCCGTCGCCGTACAAATGGGGATGCCGCGCCCGCATCTTTGTAACCAGCGCGCCAGACACGTCCGCGATGTCGAACGCCGCGCGCTCTTCGGCGACTACGGCGTGAAACAGCACTTGCAGCAGGACATCACCCAGCTCGTCGCGTAGCGTCTCGTCGCGACCTTCGGCGATTGCGTCGTCCACCTCGGCCGCTTCTTCTACGAGATACGGACGCAGGGACGTGTGCGTTTGTGCGGCATCCCATTCACAGCGGGCCCGCAGGTCACGCATCAGCGCGAGCGCGTCATCAAGCGTATGACGATGTTCATCTGAAAGGCGCGCACTCATGCTGGGCGGACTGTTGTGCATTCTATCTCGCTTCGGCCAACACGCGTTGGCCCTCGGGGGTGATCTGGCGCCAACCGGAGGGCGGCTGTCGCACTTGGCCCACACACCATTCCGTGGCGCCGATTATCATGCACTGTTCATCGCGCGCGCCGACTGCGGGACCGCCGGACTCGTAAAATGAACGTCGTCGCAATATACGAACCCATCGCTGGAGCCGAGGCAACAGTGCACGCACGCGCGTGGTGTGAGGTAGATCTCGATGCCGTGCGGCACAACCTCGCGCAGTTGCGCGCCGCCGCAGGCGTGCCGCTGATTCCCATGGTCAAAGCCGATGCGTACGGACTCGGCGCCAATGCCATCGTGCGGCTCTGCACGCAGTTCACGAACGACGAGGCGCCCTGGGCACTTGGCGTGGCCACGGTAGACGAAGGCACCGATGTTCGCAAGGCCGGCTGGAGCGGACGCATTTTGTGTTGCTCGCCAGTCTTGCCCGCCGAACATACGCGCATGTGCGAGGAACGCATCACCCCCGCGCTGCATACGGAAGCCGATATCCTTTCGTGGCGTCGTCTGGGTGAGCGGCCGTGGCACTTAAGCATCGATACGGGAATGAATCGCGCAGGTGTGGCGTGGAACGAAGCCCACACGCTGGCCGACGTCGTGTCATTTCATCCGCCCGAAGGGGTCTTCACGCACTTCCATTCCGCCGGCGACAACGAGTCTTCACGGTCGCTGCAGGAACAACGATTTGCGGACGCGTTGCACACACTCGCGTTGCCGGCAAGCACGTTGCGACATGCCGCGAACTCGCCCGCGCTCGCCGCGGATGCTGAACGCCGTGCCCGCCCCATGTGGGATCTCGCGCGGCCCGGAATCGCACTCTACGGATCGCCCTCGTCCAGCGCGTTGCAGCTGTCGCCGGTGTTGCATGTCTTTGCGCGCGTGGTTGATGTGCGCAACGTCGCGACAGGCGAAACCGTGAGCTACGATGCAACGTGGACCGCCTCACGAGAAAGCCGTATTGCCACCGTCGCGATCGGCCATGGTGATGGCTATCGACGCGCCTTTTCCAATCGCGGCATCATGCAACTGCGTGGACAGCCTGTACCTGTTGTCGGCGTGGTCACGATGGACATGACGATGATCGATGTCACGTCGGTGCCGTGCGAAGTTGGAGACGTCGTGACCGTGCTCGGCGCACCGCACAACCGCCGCAACGCAGACGGCGCCGAGCACCTCTCGATCGACGCCCTCGCCGAACTTGCACAGCTTTCGCCGTATGAGCTGCTCGTGGGATGGCGCTTACGCCTGCCTCGCGTGTATCGGAGTGCCACATGACAACTTCTCAGCGTTCCACACGACGCGCCATCTTGCTCATCCTTGACGGCGTTGGCATCGGCGAGGCACCCGATACCGCGGCCTACGGCGACGCGGGCAGCAATACGCTCGGTAACCTCGCCAGTCAGCTGGGCGGTCTTCACCTGCCCACGCTGGCCTCGCTCGGCCTAGGGCGCATTGCCCCGCTCGCCGGCGTGGACGCCGCAGGCGCTCCCCGAGGCGCCTGGGGCTCGGCCTTGCCCAGATCCGCCGGCAAGGATTCCACCACGGGGCACTGGGAGCTCACCGGCGTGCATCTGCCGCGGCCATTTCCCACCTATCCGCACGGTTTTCCGCCCGAGGTACTCGGCCCATTCATTGAGGCGACGGGGCGGGGTGTGCTCGCGAACTCGGTGGCGAGCGGCACCGCGGTGATCGAGCAGTTTGCGGAGCAGCAGCGGGAATCAGGCAGCTGGATTGTCTACACGTCCGCCGACTCCGTCTTTCAGATTGCGGCCCACGAAGAGTGGATTCCCCTCGGAGAGCTGTACCGGGCCTGTGAAATTGCCCGCGCGCAACTGGTGCCGCCGCACGATGTCTCGCGAGTCATTGCGCGGCCGTTTGTCGGAACACCAGGCCTGTGGACCCGCACGGCCAATCGTCGCGACTTCTCGCTGCCTGCGCCAGACTCAACCCTCGTCGATGAGCTGGCTGCGGCCGGGATCCCGCGATATGGCATTGGCAAGGTGGACGATCTGTTTGCCGGACGAAATCTCGAATCGCAGCACACCCTTCACAACGCTGATGGTGTCTCACGCTTGGCCGAGTGGCTGGATTCGTCCAACCATGGGTTCTGCTTTGCCAATCTGGTAGATTTCGATCAGTTGTACGGGCATCGGAACGACGGGCCCGGTTTCGCCGACGCACTTACCGCGTTCGACGCGGTTTTGCCGCGTCTGCTCGCAGCCCTTCGGGAGGACGACCTGCTCATCATTACCGCTGACCACGGGAACGACCCAACTACGCCCTCCACCGATCACTCCCGTGAGCGGGTGCCGGTGTTGGTGGCGGGTCCGCGCGTGCGTCCGGTGGCGCTCGGGGTGCGGGACACCTTCTCAGACGTGGGTGCGACGCTCGCGGAGTGGTTTGGTCTCTCCTGGCGCGGGCGCGGTCAGTCATTTCTGGCCGAGTGCGTGAGCGCATGAGTCACGCGGTGAACAGCGAAAATCCAATGTCGGTACTCACCGAAGCAGCACGCACTGTGCAACAGCGGGCGTGGGCACCGTATTCAAAGTTTCGCGTTGGTGCGGCGCTGGAGTCGACCGAGGGCAAGGTCTTTACCGGCTGCAATGTTGAGAACGCCAGTTATCCTGCGGGCATCTGCGCCGAACGTGGAGCGCTCGCAAGCGCGATTGCGTCCGGTGCGCGGGCCTTTGTTCGTGTAGTCATTGTTTCTGATGCTGACACACCCGCACCGCCGTGCGGTATGTGTCGACAAGCGCTGGTGGAGTTTGCGCCGGCGCTCGAGGTCGTGAGTATCACGACCGGTGGGCAAACCGCCCGCTGGTCGCTTGCCGACCTGCTGCCTTTTCCCTTCACGCCATCCTCGCTCGCGCATGCCTGAGCGTTCGTTGCTTTCCCGGATTCTGTCGCCAATGCTTCACCGTGGCGCGCCTTCTCACCTGCCAGCGCGACGCGTCGCGGTGCTCGCTGTCGTCGTTGTGGCCGCGGCCGTGTTGGGGGCGTGCACCGATGAGTATGACGGGGGCCAAGCCTGCCCGGTGCTGTGTCCGCAGCAGCAGGCCCCCTTCGTTGATACCATCATCGAGGCGATCGCGCTCGACACCACGCTCGGTCCGTATCCAATCCTTGGATTCTCCAACGGACTGCTGCTCGCCAATCGTGGTGACACGCTGCAAACGCACGTCATCGTACGCTTCGACAATCTGCCATCGACGTACAATCCGAACGGTCTGGCCGTGCAGGAAGCAATCACCACCGTCGACTCAACAGTGCTTCGGTTTTTTGTTGACACGTCGGGGACTCGCTCCACGGGCGCGTTCACGATCGAAGTCTTTGATGTCGACACGACCGAGTCCGACTCAACGTCTGCGGTAGTGCGGTCACTCTTTCGCCCTGACCGGCGAGTGGGACAGGTGGTTGTGCCCGCGGGAAGCACGGTCGACTCGCTGCGCATTCCGATCTCCAAGACATTTATTGAGTCAAAGATTGCCGTGCAGGGACGTGTGCGGCTTGGTGTGCGTATCCTGTCCACCGACAATGCGCAGATGCGGTTTGGCGCGTTTGCAGCGGGTGAAGGCGCGCCGCGACTGACCTTCGATCCAAGCTCCGACACGCTGTATCGGCCGCTCGACGTGACGCCGCGAACAACGCTGGTTGGCGCCGAGTTGGACGATGTGCTTCGATTGGCGTACACGGTGTACACACTCACGGTGCGTGGATCAGAGCCGGTGCCGCCAGGCACATTGAGCGTGGGCGGTTTTCCATCGAGACGCCCGTATTTCCGATTCGCGATTCCACGCGCGATCATTGACTCAAGCACCGTGGTCCGCGCGGAGTTGTTGCTCACGCAGCGACCGTCGTTCAGCGCGGATCGAGGGCGACCCATCGGTGTGCAACCGTATATCGGGACCACCAACAACAACGTCACGGACTTGTATCTCGCTGCGTCATTGGCCGCCAATGGTCAGCTGGCGGGTGTCGATTCCGTACGGTTTGTGCCGAGCGATAGCGGACCGAAAGCCATGAATATTGTGAGCCTTGTGCGCGGCTGGTCCACGCTCGACAGCACC
>JALHNZ010000060.1:0-8162 GCA_022843265.1 Gemmatimonadaceae bacterium | reverse complement strand
GCACCGTCACACGATTTGTCGCCCTCCGCATTAACGGTGAGGGTTCAAACGGCGCCGAAATCCGTTTTCACGATCTTTCAGCTCCGGCGGCGCTTCGGCCTCGCTTGCGCATCACCTATTTGCCGCGCACGGAGTTCGCAATTCCATGAAGCGCCACTCGTGGTTGTTGAGTTCTGCCGCGTCAGTCGTTGCGGCGCTCCTGCTGACAGCGTCGCTCGCGTCATCGCTGCTGCACGCGCAGGGCACGCTGAGCACACAGGGTTTTGGCTATCCGCCCGGCGGTCTGAGCACGCGCTCGCTGGGCATTGGTGGCGCCACCGCCGAGTTTGATTTGTTGTCCTCACGCAATCCGGCTTCGGCTACGGAGATCGGATCAAGCGTGCTCAGCGTGCAGGCGGCGCCTGAATTCCGCACGGTGCTGTTCAACGGCGCGTCGGAGCGCTCCACAATTCAGCGCACACCGTTGGTAGCGGCCGGGCTTCGTCTCAAGCGTGTCGGCGTACTGCTGTCCGCATCCACGCTGCTGGATCGCAGCTTTACTACGGAGTCGCCTGGGAGCGCGGTGATCGGTGGTGTGGCGACGCCGACCACGGATCGCTTTGAGGCGCGAGGTGCCATCACGGAGCTTCGGTTGTCGGCCGGCTGGAACTACAAGGCGTTTGCCCTTGGCGTTGCGGCGGTCGCCGTGACCGGTGAACACTCGCTGGTTCGTACCCGCGCATTTCCCGATACGCTGTTATTTGGTGGCGTCCTCGACTCCACTCGCATTGGCTTTGAGGGGTTGGGAGTGGCGCTGGGTGCAAACTGGCGCGTCTCAAGCGATTTCCTGATCGGGGCGAGTTATCGATCGTCCGGGCCGCTCAACGTGTTGCGACGCGATTCCACACTGCGCAGCGCCAATCTGCCGTCACGGCTCGGCGTTGGCGTGTTGTATCAGGGCTTCGCGGGCTCGGTGCTCGCCGCGTCGCTCGAACAGGTCGGCTGGTCCGCCATGAATGGACTGGGCTCAGACGCCAGCCGTGCGCAGGACGCGTTGAACTGGTCGGTGGGCGGCGAGTTTGAGGGTGGTGCGTTGCGACGCACTGCGGTGTTGTGGCGACTTGGGTACGCGCAGCGCGACCTTCCGTTTCTGCTGCGGGATCTGCCGGTCTCAGAACAGTCCATTCACGCAGGCGTCGGGATTCCGATCTCGTCTGAGGCGGCCTCGCTTGATTTCGCGGTACAGCGGTCACTCCGCCGCGTGCAAGGCGATCAGGCGCGCGAGAATGCGTGGGGGATTTCGGCGGCACTTACCATTCGCCCTTGAGCTGCCTTTTTAGTAATATTACGGAGGCGGTGCGCCGCAGCGCCGAAGTTCCCTTCTAATCGGTTCTCCAGGCTTTTGTGCCTCGTTTGCTAGTTGAAACGTACGGCGACTCGCTGCCAGCGTGGCTGGTGAGGCTGGCGGAGTTGTTCGCGGTGACGCCGGACTACGTGTTTTCCGTTTCGCTTGATGGAACGATTCTCTGGGCGAACCGATCGCTTGAGACGCTGATTGGACAGCGTGTGGTTGGACAAAACGTCGCGACCTTCCGGCCGGAATGGGTTCGAGAGCTGCTGGAAACGGAGGCTCGGCCCGCGGCGCTGCGCGATGGGCACTGGGTCGGCATAACGGCGCTTCGCGTACCACCGGCTGGCGAGCGCCCGGTGCGGCAGGTGTTGGTGGCGCATCGCAGCGCGTCGGGCGAGTTGGAAGGGTACTCGGCCATACTGCAGGATCTCTCCGCGCAGCAGGAAATGGCCGAGCGCTTTCGTGTGCTGGCAGACACGGTACCGGTCGGAATATTCCACAATGATGCGGATGGCAACTGTGTCTGGGTGAATCGCACGTATCGCGACATCACCGGGCGCACGCTCGACGACGCCCTTGGCGATGGATGGAAGCGCGCGCTCGCGCCTGAGTCTGCCGATTTGCTGCTGCAGGTTCGCGCGCAGCTCGCGGCGCACGGCGCGTTTGGCCCCGGCAACGTGGCCTTCATCCGTCCGGACGGAGAACGACGCACGGCGTATGTTCGCGTGGCGTTGGTGCGCTCGCGAGACGGTACGGTGCAGGGGCAGGTTGGCGTGGTGGAAGACGCAACTGAGCGCGACAGTGCGCAACGTGCGCTGGCGGCTAGCGAAGAACGTCTCCGACTGGTGCTGGCCTCGCTGGAGGAGGGTGTGGTGCTGCAAGATTCTACCGGCGCCATTCGTTTGTGGAATCCGGCCGCTGAACGAATCCTGGGGATGAGTGCCGAGCAGCTGACCGGCGCGACTTCGATGGATCCGCGCTGGCGCTCCACCGATGCGCACGGCAACTATCTGCCGGGCGACCAGCATCCGTCAATGATCGTGTTGCGTACGCGTCGCACGGTGTCGCATTTCGTCATGGGTGTCACGCGTTCCGATGGGTCGCAGGTCTGGATCCGCGTCACCTCACAGCCGGTGACGATGCCAGACGCGCCGGACGAACACGCAGCGCTCACCAGTTTCATCGATATTACGAGCGAGTACGAAGCCGATGAACTGCTTCGACGCAGCGAACGGCAGCTGCGTGTGGTCACCGCGGCCGCACGTGAGGCAATCTGTCTGCACGACGCGGATGGCACGTACACCTGGCTGAGCGAAGGGTGTGTTGCAGTACTCGGCTGGGAAGCCGACGAACTGCGCGGCCAGAATCCGTATGCGTTTTTTCATCCAGACGACATCGATCGCATTCGTCGTGAGTCGCATGAACCGCTGTTGCACGGCGCACGCTTACGGAGTATCACCTTTCGATTCCGGCGACGCGACGGCAGCTACAGTTGGCTGGAGACGGAATCATCTCTGGTCGCGGCAACCGAAACCACGCCGCTGCGTCTCGTTACAACGTCTCGTCTGGTGGACTATCGTGTCGCCTCGGAGGCGCGCAATGCAACGCGCCAGCGACTGGGTGGGGTGGCACTCGTAGCGGGACAGATGGCGCACGAGTTCACCAATCTGCATACGGTCGCGCTCTCGCGGCTTGAGATGGTGCGCGAACGGTTGGCGAGTGATGATCAGGATGATCTGCAAGCCGCATTCGACGCCATCGCTCGTGCGTCAAAGCTCACCCGTGAGCTTCGTGCGTTGAGTGGCAACGAACCACTGCACCTCGAACGGCTCGAGCTGCGCGAGTTCATGCGCGCGTTCGAGACGTCGTTTCGCACGTATGAAGGCGCCGAGCTGCGCGTTGCGCTGTTTAATAGCGGCCCGCTGTTGCACGTCCTTGCCGACCGTGAAATCCTCACCAGTGCACTGCACTCGGTGGTGTCGAACTCAGCGGAGGCCATGTCGGGTCGCGGATCAATCATGTTGCACGTGGAGCGTGTGCATCTGAGTGAGGCGCAGGTCGATGCGCATGGTGAGGTGGCGGCAGGGGACTGGGCCGTTATTCGGTGTTGTGATACAGGGCCTGGTATCACCGATTCCATGATGGCGGCACTGTTTGAACCACGTTTCACCATCAATCGGGACACGGTGGGCACCGGGCTGGGGCTGCCCATCACGCTCGCTCGTATGGTGCAAATGCGTGGACATATTTCCGTGAAAAGTCTTGAGGAAGGTGGGACCGAGGTGCGGTTGTGGGTGCCAATTGCGACCGAGTCGCGTGACGGCAGCGTGATCTCGCGAGTTGCGGGTGCCGACACCGTGCGCACACCACCAAGGGGTGCGACGGCCGTTGGCGAGCGCGCCGTGCCGCCCGTCGACTCTCCGGCTTCCTCAAGCACCGGCACGCACATCCTGCTCGTTGATGACGACATCCATGTGCTGCGCACGTCGCAGCGCATACTCACGCGCGCCGGCTACGTGGTCATAGCCGCCGCGAGTGGGTTTGATGCCTTGACGGCACTTGAGCACGACGACGCTGGCGAGCGACAGATCGCGCTGATCCTGACCGACGTGATGATGCCGGGCCTTTCCGGACCGCTCTTTGTAGCACGTCGGCGGGCGCTCGGGGACACCCGCCCCGTGATCTATATGTCGGGCTACACCGGCGACGCGCTGGCACCGGAAAATGCGCCGGAGCCCGGTGCCGTCCTGCTGTCCAAGCCGTTCGCGACCACGGAACTGGTGCAGGCGATCTCCGGTGCGCTGGCCGCGATTCCGCGTAGCCGTTGAAGGGGAGTCCGTTAGTCGGCTATCTTTCAGGAATGTCCAGCACACCGCGCCCCACCGTGTACATCGAGACCTACGGCTGCCAGATGAATGTGGCCGATTCGGAGCTCATGTACGGCTCCCTCGCCGCTCACGGCTACGACGCCGTCGAGGCGCCGGACGGCGCGGACGTGATTCTGGTGAACACGTGCGCAATCCGTGATCACGCCGAGCAGCGTGTGATCGGACGGCTTGGTGAGCTTCGCCGCTTCATGAAGGCGGATAGCATTGTTGGCGTCACTGGCTGCATGGCGCAGCGCCTCGGCCCCAAGCTGCTCGAAAAGGCGCGACACGTGTCGCTGGTCGTTGGCCCCGACGGCTATCGCGCGCTGCCGCAGCTGATCGACAACGCACGCAACGGCGAACGCGGCATCTTCACCACGTTTGATCTGGAAGAGCACTACGAAGACGTCACGCCACGGCGCACGGATCCTGTAAAGGCGTGGATTCCGGTGCAACGCGGCTGTGACTATCGCTGTACGTACTGCATTGTACCGCATACGCGTGGCGCCGAACGCTCGCGGCAGCTGCACGAAGTCGTGCGCGAAGTGCGACAGGTTGTGGAAACCGGCACCAGCGAGATCGTATTGCTCGGTCAGACCGTCAACTCGTACAACGACGGCACCAACGACTTTGCTGATTTGTTGCGCGCTGTTGGGTCGATTGATGGAGTGCGTCGACTGCGTTACACGAGTCCGCACCCCAATGACTTTTCGGATCGCGTGATCGCCGCGCACGCGGAAGTGGCGGCCGCGTGCGAGCATGTGCATCTGCCCATGCAGAGTGGATCAACGCGGGTGCTCAAGCGCATGCTGCGTCGTTATTCACGTGAAGAGTTTCTGGAGTGTGTAGATCGCCTGCGCGCGGCGATACCGTCGTTGGTGCTCACCACCGATATCATCGTAGGATTCCCGGGCGAGTCCGACGAAGATTTTGAGGAGACGCTCACCGCCGTGACAGCCGCTGGGTTCAGCGAGGCGTTCACGTTCAAGTTTTCGCCGCGTCCCGGTACGCCGGCAACGCGCATGCCGCCGGAAGAGATGATTGCCGACGACGTGGCAGGTGAACGACTGCAGCGCCTGATCCAGGTGGTTCGCGCGCAGTCTCGTGAACAGAACATCGCGCTGCTTGGCGCACGCACCGAGGTGTTGCTGGAGCGTGTCGCGAAAGACGGTGAACTGCTTATGGGCCGCACGCGCGACTGGAAAACCGTGCTCGTACCGGGACACGCGTCGCTCGTGAATAGCTATCACATGGTGGAGCTTACCGGTACAACCGGCAGCACGTTCACCGGGACGTTCGTTCAGGAGAGCGCTCCATCACGACAGCCACTGCCAATGGCCAGCTAGGGAATGTGGACCGCTGAATCGCGAACAGTGAAGGCGCGACGTTTTGTCAAACCGCGCCTTGCAGCATCTCTGGTTCTTGTGTTTTCGATTGGTGCCTGTGGCGAGTCGAGCGGCACAAACACGCTGCCGCTTGTTGGACCACTGGCATCGTTCACGTCCCCGCCACTCGGCACACAAGCCGGCGCGTTGATGCGTGAGCGCAGTGCCGCAACGCGCGCTCCCCTTGGCGGTGTGCGCGAGGTGGTTGGGGACTGGGTGCTGCACTACGACGTGCCCCCGCCAACCGCGGATGCGCCCTTTGAGACCATGCGTGTGTCCGAGCTCACCGCCATGCGAGCGCTCGTCGACACACAGGCGGCCGTGCAGCTTCAGGATTCGTTGCTCGCCGTGATTGGTCCATCCGCCACGCAACGCTGTGTGACAGTGCGTCGTGGTCGACTCCGCGCGCCTGCAACCATCGTGCGTCGCGGTGACCGGGAGTACATGCTCGGTTATTGGGCGCGCGAGTTGCCAACCGTGAACGTGCAGGACTCCAGTCAGAGCGAGTCGATGGCGACCAACGCGCAGGGTCCGGAACGCGTGCCGCTCCCGATTCTGTTTGCGGTGACATATCGGCCTGCCGCTGACGCGCGGCTTGGCGAGGACGAGTCGACGTGCGGAACCTCAGCACCGTCCGCAGTGAAATGATGACAGTGTGAACTCGGCTCGGGCGCACGATGTTGTGTGCCTCAAATCGTGTTTCTCGTTGCCGCGTGGTTAAGCGGCGCCACCGTCGCAGCGCTGGCGCATGCCGACCAGCGTGCCGGGCAGGCGGCGGTGTCGCCGGGGCTGCTGATCCTGGCCGCCACGGTCGCGTGGGTCAGTGTGATCTTGTTGGTGCGCGCTTCTCGATCACCGCGCGCAACACGCCTTGTCGCACTTGCCTCGCTCTCAATTTTTCTCGCGGCTCTGCTGTGGGGACACGCCAGTTGGCAGCACGACGCGCGTTGTTTGCAGCGGCTCGCTGATCCTGGCGCTACACTATTGCTTCGACTCGACGACGCGGCGCATCCAAAGGCATGGCTGCGCGCCAGCGCGCGTGGGCTCGCGCCGCACACCACGCACTGCGCGGTTCCAACCACACTGGCCGTGGAGCAAGGGCGCGCCGAGCCAGGCGCGTGGGTCACGGTCACCGCCACGCGACTCGTGGCCGGTGCCTCGCTGCGGCTCGACAACGCCGTCATTGTGCCAACCGGCGCCGTCGACTGGCTGCATGGATGGCGCGGTCGCACTGGTGTCACCATTGACAGTCTGTTTGGTGCGCGTGCACCGCTCGTTCGCGCGTTATTGGTCGCCGACCAACACGGAATCGACACCGAAGTGCGCGATCGGTTCGCCACGGCCGGACTGGTGCATGTGCTCTCGATTTCCGGATTGCACGTGGCGATCATCGCTGTGGCGATTCGCACCGTTGGTTCTGCGCTGCGCTTGCGACGGGCGCAGGCAGACTTGCTCGCGCTGTTCACCGTTGGCGCGTACGTCGTCGTCCTCGGGTTTCCGCCGCCACTCACACGTGCGGCGATGATGCTCGCTACCGTCATGCTGGCGGATCGGCTGGGTCGACCGGTGCATCCGTGGACCGCACTGGCCTTGGGCGTTGCGGCACCAACGCTCGACCCGCGCGTGGTGGCCTCACTGGGTTGGCAACTATCCGCGAGCGGCATGGCCGCGCTCGTGGGTGGGCGCGCGGTCATGCGCCGGTGGCGGACGCGTCCGCTTCGCCCGGCCCCCGCGTCGCACCGCGGGTTCCATCGGTACGTTGCACGCGTGATGGCGGCTGGCCCACAGCTTTCCGGATGGCGACTCGCGGTGGTCACTGAGCTGCTTATCGGTGTTATCGCGAGTGCAGTGACGGCACCGCTTGTGGCCTGGGTGTTCGGTCGGGTCAGTCTGGTGGCTCCGCTCGCGAATGTCGCCGCGGCGCCGGTCGTTGGCTTTTTGCAACCAGTGCTCTTTCTCGCCTTGCTGCTTGCCCCCTTCAGGCCAGTGGCGCGCTTCGTCGCTGATAGCGCCGCGGCTCCGTTGGAGGCGCTCGACTACATCGCTTTGGTGGCGAGCGACCTTCCGTACGCCGCGCTTGACGTGGCGCCCGGACGGTTCACCGCCGTGTGCATGGGTGTCATGACCGCCGCGTTCATTGTGAGCACGGCGCGCCGACGCATCTGGCCGCCGCTGCTCACCGGGGTTGCTGCGCTGGTGCTCGCCGTCTGGTACCCGGTGTTCGCGCGTGGCCCCGGGCGTATGGAGCTGCACATGATTGATGTGGGACAGGGAGACGCGCTGGCGCTGCGCACGCCAAAGGGCCGCTGGGTGCTGGTGGACGCTGGCCGCGTGTGGCAGGGCGGCGATGCCGGTCGGCGAAGCGTGGTACCCTATGTGCGACGGCGCGGTGGTGACGTGGCGTTGTTTGTCTTGTCGCATCCTGACGCAGATCACGTGGGCGGCGCCCCCAGCGTGCTCGAAGCGCTGCGCCCATCGCTGTGGTGGGATCCAGGCTCCATACATCCCAGCGATGTGTATCAGCGTTCATTGCACGTTGCAGAAAATCGAGGCATCCCCTGGCAACGCGCACAAACCGGC
>JALHNZ010000059.1 GCA_022843265.1 Gemmatimonadaceae bacterium | reverse complement strand
CGCCCGCTCCCGGCGCGCCCGGGCCGGCCGTGAGCGCGGAGGCCCCGGTGGGCGCCCGGCCCCCCCGCACAAAAAAACCGCCCCCGGACTCGCAAGGAGCCCGGGGGCGGTGCCTTCTGCCGAAGCAGATTACATGGACGAGCTGTCCGGCTTGACCGTGGAGTCAACCGGCGGTGTCATCATGCTGCTGTCCGCGGCCGGGGCCATCGTGGAGCTGTCAACCATCGCGGCCGGGGCTTCTTCAGTGGCCGGGGCCTCTTCCTTGGCGCCACCGCAAGCAGCAAGCACGATCGCGGCGGTAATCAGGGCAATACGCTTCATGGGATTCCTCATACGGTTTGTATTCACCACGTGCACCCTGACCCGCTCTCCGGACCTTAGGCGTCGGCACGGCCTCCCGCTCGGAAGGACTAGAGGAATGTAGGACTTTCGACCTACCTGTCAAGAGATAGTCTGCATGAGATCAGCTGCCGCAACTTGCCGTCCCACAACAGCTTCGGCGCTTGGGAGCCTCACGCCGTGATACCGTGGGCACGATCTGCCGCCGTTGTGCGCTGTGTACAGTAACGGCGAGGTGCGCCGACTTTCCTTCTCCCTACGTTTTGTGACTCGACTACCCGATACGCTCGGCGCACTGCGCCGCTCTGCCTGGGCCGACCCCAGTCGTCCGCGCACTGTGAAAGATGAAGTGCGCGCGAATCTTATTGCACGACTCAAAGCGGGTGGTCCGCTGTTCGCTGGGGTGCTCGGATACGAAGACACCGTGATGCCGCAGATCGTCAACGCGTTACTGTCGCGACACAATTTTATTTTGCTCGGACTGCGTGGACAGGCCAAGTCACGAATTCTGCGCGCGCTCGGCACGTTGCTCGATGAGCAGATGCCCGTTGTTGCGGGCAGCGAAGTGAACGACAGTCCATTCGCGCCCATTTCAAAATACGCGAAGCAGCTGATTGCCGAACATGGCGACGACACTCCCATTGCGTGGGTGTCGCGCGATGAACGCTACGTGGAAAAACTCGCCACGCCTGATGTGACGGTGGCCGACATTATTGGTGATGTAGATCCTATTCGTGCAGCGCGCGGTGGACATTTGCTGAGCGATGAACTCACCATGCATTACGGTATGTTGCCACGTGCAAATCGCGGCATTTTTGCGTTGAATGAGTTGCCCGATCTCGCCGGCAAAGTGCAGGTGGGATTGTTCAACATCATGCAGGAAGGCGACGTGCAGATCAAAGGTTATCCTGTGCGTCTCAAGCTCGATGTGTTGTTGTGCTTTACCGCCAATCCGGAAGACTACACGGCGCGCGGCAAGATCATTACGCCGCTCAAGGATCGTATTGGCAGCGAAATCATTACGCACTATCCGACCAGTGTGGATATGGGCGTCAACATCACGCGTCAGGAAGCGTGGACCGATCGTGGCGTGATGCCGCAGCGCATTCCGGATCTTGTGCGCGAAGTGGTGGAGCGTGTGGCGTTCGAAGCACGTGATGACAAGCGCGTGGACAAGCGCAGTGGTGTGTCGCAGCGCATGCCGATTACGGTGCTCGAAAATGTGGTGTCAAATGCTGAGCAGCGCGCGATCTTGAAAAACGAAACCGAAGCCGTGCCGCGCATCGCTGACATCTACGCCGCACTTCCGGCAATCACTGGCAAAATGGAACTTGAGTACGAAGGCGAGCTCGTTGGTGGTGCGGTGATTGCGCACGAGCTGATTCGTCGTGCGTGTCATGAAACGCTCGAGGCGCGCGCGGGTGAAGTCGAGGCCGACGAAGTGGTGATGTGGTTTGACGGCGGCGGCGCGCTGCAGGTCGCAGACGATGCGGCCACTCCACTGGTGCGTCAGGGCTTTGATGTTGTGCCGGGGCTGGTTGATACGGTGGTTGCGCTGGGCCTCGCACCGAAGAACGATTCGGCGCTTGTGGCGGTGGCCTGCGAGGTGATGCTGGAGGCGCTGGTTGCTCGGCGCAAGATCAGCCGCAGTGAGCAGGGGCAGTATGGCAAGGCGGAGCGTGAGCGTCGGCGGCCGAATCAGGAGTTCTTTGGCTGACGTGTTTCGGACAGGCTGACCGCTATTCTTAAAAAGGTGAGGGATTCGCACAACAGTTGTGCGGGTCCCTCGCGTCGTTTTGCGCAGTTTGCGCTCGTAACAAAGCTGTGCTGAAACGATTTCACCCTTGGAACGGCCGAAATGGTGCTACGTACGTAACACTCCGCGATTCCTCCCAAAGGCACAAGGTTTGCAACGTACGTCACTGATGGGCATGGTGGAGTCGCTTCTTGCGTGTCGCCTGATCCATACGCTGTTCGTTCCGGGACGCGCCCGGTGGAACGGTCTCCGCTTTGAGAAACCCTACAGATTCTGGAGTTCGAATGCGTTTGCTTTTCACAGGTGCACTTCTTCTGGCCGCCACAGCGTCACAGGCTTCTGCTCAGGTCTCGTTCTCGTCAGTCACGGGAGCTCCTGATCCGGGTCTGGCTGGAAAGAGTCTCCTCATTGACTTCGAGAACACGACGCCGGGCGCGTATTCGTTCATCACAGGTAGCTACTCGATTCAGACGGGCACGACCGGTAGTGCGGCGGCGCCGGCGGGCGTCGCGAATCGCTATTTCGCTGTACCGGATATCGCGAGCAACAGCAACAACGGCTCAGCGATCATCGACTTCTCTGGTTTTCTTGCCACGCAGACGTTCAGCTCGTTGAGCTTCTACTGGGGCTCGATCGATTCCTATAACACGCTTGACGTGCTGGGCGTTGGTAACAGCGTGCTCGCGTCCATTACGGGCACCGGCATCATCGCGCTGGCAAACGGCAACCAGACGGCGCCGAGCACGAACCGTCGCGTCACGGTCGACCTGAACAACCAGGTGTCAAACTTCCGCGCACTTCGCTTCACATCGAACGGCCGTGCATTTGAAATCGACAACATCGCAGTGAGCACCATCGAGCGCGTCGAAGTGCCCGAGCCCGCCTCGCTTGCCATGCTGACGTTCGGCGTCGCCATGCTCGGCGTTGCCGGTGCCCGTCGCAAGCGCAACAGCGCCACAGTCTAATGTGAATCAGGTCTGGCGACGCAAATCGTCGCCTGGACCTCGCTGTATCGCGCGCCGTGTTGCTCCGGTTCTTCCGGACACACGGCGCGCGTTGCGTTGGCGGTGGCTAGTTTCCCCACCGCCATGCCACCGCGCCGAATTTCGCACGCTCAGACCGCTGAGCGAATAACAAAACAGCTTGATCTGCCCACGGTTCGACGGCAGATGTCCAGACTGCGCCGCTGGTTTGCAAAACACGGCCGAGATTTGCCGTGGCGTCGCACGCGCGATCCGTATCACGTGCTCGTGTCCGAGCTCATGCTGCAGCAAACGCAGGTGTCGCGCGTGATCGACTACTACGATCGGTGGCTCACGCGATTCCCCACGCTGCACCACGTGGCCAAAGCGCGGCCGTCGCAGGTGCGCGAAGCGTGGGAAGGACTTGGCTATTACGCGCGGGCGCGCAATCTGCACAAGCTCGCGAAAGAGGTGTCGCCCAATGGCGAGCCCAATCATTCGCTACCGGCTGATCCGGCGGCACTGCGAGCCCTGCCCGGCATTGGCGCGTACACCGCGGGCGCCGTGGCGAGCTTCGCGTATGAAAAGCGTGCGCCGCTTGTGGATACCAATGTGGCTCGCGTGCTGTTGCGATTGTATGCACCGGCGCATTCGCCCAAAAGCGGAGTTGGTCAGCGCGTGGCCTGGGCGCTGGCGGAGGCGGTATTGCCGCGCACCGGGAAGGCGTCATGGACGCACAATCAAGCCATCATGGAGATTGGGGCGCTGATTTGTACGGCGCGGGTGGCGCGGTGTGGGGAGTGTCCGCTGGCGAAGGGGTGCGCATCGGGCGCGGTGCCTGTTGAGCCGAGCCACCCGCGCAATCGAGGAAAACACTGAGGGGGTGCCGGAAGACGACGCCGGCACCCCCTCGGGACCATCAGAAGCTGAACGTCAGATTACGCGTTCACGCGACGGCGACGGGCGGCCACACCCATGCCAACCATGCCAAGCGCAAGCAGGGCAAGTGATGTTGGCTCCGGAACGTCGACGACACGATCAACGAGGCTGATCGTTCCCCAGAGGTTGGTGCTGTTGCTCTGTCCTTCAACCGTGGAGAACGTCTGCACAATGTTCCCCGCAGTGGCACCAAAGCCGAGGATGTCGATCACGTACAAGTCGCCGTTGTACAGGAAGTTGCTGGCCGACGGATCGGTGAGCGAGTTGAAGGTGATCAGGTCATTGCAGCAGCCACCACCGGTGTTGTCTGTCTCGTTGTGATTGAAGCGCCACGACGCATTGTAGTTCTGACCGCCGATGTTGAAACCGAGATTCAGGTCGACACGGGTGAGCGACGTACCGGTGATTGGCCGATTCAGGTGAATGAACTGGCCGAGGGAGAATGGCGTGGCCGGGGCCACGTTGAATGGCGTTGGCGCAGCCTTGAGGAAACGGTAGCCAGAATCGCCTGCACCCCAGCTTCCGCTGTTATTGCTCAGCAAGTTCCTGCAGCTGCCGTTTGCGTTGGAGCCACCGCCCGGCCAACACACACGAATGTCACCGGCAAGGGAGTTGTCCACGTTCACATCACCGGAAGGAACGTCATTGCTCCAGCTGGCTGAAATCGAGTTGACTGGAACCTGAGCTGACAATGGCGCAGCTACAGCTAACGCCAATGCAGAGAAAATCGCGAGTCGCAAGCGCATCTGTTTGAACCTCGGGGGAATCTGGGTGGGTTAAACACGTGAAGAAATGACCGATAAAGACAAATCCTCTTTGTGACTATTGTCGCAATTGCCAGACCACAATCTGGAAAATCCTCTGTACAAAGCTCGGTGTTACACGTCCGGAAAGCTCACGACGAAATGCACGAGTTCGCCAAGAACATTCGTAAGTCGTTGTTAAGTATTGTCTTATGAGCACACATGACGTCGTGACATTCGAAAGAGGGCATTACCAAAACTTGGAAACCGCGTGAAACGGCCCTCAAAAGCCTTCCGTTTTCATCGTTGCGGCTACGCAACAGTGTCTAGTCTGGCGCAACACCCAGGTGAGGCAATCCGGCCGAATGAAAACTTGAGTCAGGGCTTTTCCGATGCGCGAGCGCTGGCGAGCTTTACGGGATGCGTCCCATCATTGAAGGACTCGCGCTCGCGTTGGCCGTGATCAGACCACTGATTCTCGGCGCGGCGGTTCTTACGGGCCTCGCCGCCCTCGGATCGTGGGCCGCGCGCACTCGTCGCATCTCCCCATTCTCGCCCATCGCACGGTTCACGAGGCAGCGCGTGGACCCCATGTTCGCACCCGCAGAAAAACGGCTACTGCTCTCTGGCGGTCAGCCGGCGCAAGCGCCATGGTGGACACTCGGCGCGGTGGTGATTGGTGGACTGCTGCTCATTTCGGCGATGCAGTTCATTATCACGCAGCTTGCGATGGCTGATATGGCCGCACGGTCTGGCCCACGCGGCATTGTTCGCCTTGTGATTACGTGGACGTTTGCCGTACTCAAGCTCGCCATTATTGCGCGCGTGATTGCGAGCTGGGTTGGCGGATCGCCGTACAAAAAGTTGTGGCGCTGGGCGTTTGTTATCACCGACCCGATTCTTGTACCGCTGCGGAGAGTGTTGCCCACGTTCGGGCCGATTGATGTCTCGCCGCTGGTCGCGTACTTCGGGTTGAGCATTCTGCAAGCGGTGATACTCGGCGCGATCTAGCATCGTACCACTGCCATGCATCAGTGGCGCGAACGATTCAAACGCCGCTAAATCGTGCGCAGCTCCGGACGTCGCTTCACGATGAACCATGCAAAACCAACCGTGATCGCGGCGCCCAGTCCCACCGACCACTGCACGCCAAATGCGCGTGCCAATGCACCCGCAGATAGCGCACCAGCGCTCTGCGACAATCCGATCAGAATAAGTCCGTAAAACGCCATTAATCGTCCGCGGTATTCGTCGGCGACGAGCGTTTGCAGAATGCCGTTGGCAAGTGAGTTAAAGGTGATCAGCATGGCGCCGATCAGCGGCAGCATCGCCAGCGCAATCCATGGTGTTTGATTGAGTGCGAAGAGCAGCAGCAACACGGGATAACTCAGCGCCGCAAAAGAAAGCAATCGCCCTCGGCGCGCCTGGCTGAGTGGCCCGGCCAGCATGAGTGCGCCTACTACGCCACCAACTCCCAGCGCTGAAAGCAGTGAACCGTAACCACCGGCGCCAAGCAGGAGACGATCGCGCGCGAACACTGGCATGAGCGTGATAACAGGTCCGGCGAAGACCGCGCCGACCGCAACAAGCGCGAGCAAGTCGCGCGCGAGTCCCGGTTGCATGAGATAGCGCATGCCGTCGCGCACACTGGCGTTGCTCGACGTGACCGCATCGCGCACCATGGCCACGCTCCACTCCAGCGTGTCGCTCTCAGGCACAGGTGGTCTGGCCGCAGCCACGCGTTGCAGTCCCCACAATACAAAACCGTAGCTCAGTGCATTCAGTCCAAAGCACCACGCGATGCCGAGCTTCGCGATGACAACACCACCAATCGCGGGACCGATGATGCGCGCGAGATTAAAGCCGCTTGAGTTGAGCGCGATTGCGGGCTGCAAATCATCGCGTCCAACAAGTTCGAACATGAGCGCTTGGCGCGCGGGAATCTCCACTGTTGAGCACGCGCCGTGCACAGCGGCCAGCAGCATGAGCAGTGGAATGGTGATGTGTCCACTCCACGTGAGCAGCCAGAGCGCTGTGGCTTCCAGGAGGAACACCGTTTGCGCCACGCGCACTATGCGGAGTCGATCGCCACGGTCAGCAAGCGCGCCGGCGTGAAACGAAAAGAGCAGCATGGGCAGCGCATTCATGGCCGCTACGAGTCCAACTACGAGCGCACTGTTGGAGAGCTCGAGCGCGAGCCATCCCTGCGCCATGGACTGCATCCAGGTGCCCACCAGCGACGCCGTCTGCCCCGTCCAGAAAATGCGGTACTCGCGGTGGCGGCGGAGTACAGCGAACGGATTGCGAGAGGTTGTGGGGGCGGCCATTGATGACTGCAAGATGGACGATTGTTGGGCCGCCGCGTAGACCCGGGATCGACTTGGCGCGCCCAAGCGTAGTACTTGTATTCTCCCCACCCGAGTCTGCCACATGCGCTTGCACAGCTACACCAAGTTCAATCCCGCCCTTGCCGACGCCGTCGATCTGCAGGCGCTGCTCGACCAGCTCAGCGACTTCCTGCTGCAGTCGGGATTCGCGGGTACCGACGATCAGCGCTCCTGGTGGGGCGAGCCAGGCGAAGACGCCGACCGGTCCATGGACGGGCTGCGTGAGGCGATTCTCAAGGCGCTGATTGAAGGCGGGCAGCTCACGCCGGAAATGCTCAAGGCGCTGCGTGGCGAGGGCGATGAAGTCAGCGAAGCCAAGCTCGCTGAGCTGCTGGATGGACTGGTGCAGCGGCTGATTGCGGACGGGTTTTTGACCATGGATCAGGCCGGCGATGTGCCGTCCGGTCATCAGCCTGTCACGGGCAAGGGATCGATGGGCCAGGCGGCCGCACGCGACGTGCAGTTCAAGCTCACCGACAAGGGCATGGACTTTCTCGGCCATCGCACACTGCGTCATCTGCTCGGTTCATTCGGCAAGAGCAGTGTGGGGTCGCACGATACGCCGCATCTGAGCACCGGCATTGAGGCCGATGCGTGGAGCAAGCCGTACGAGTTTGGCGATGTGCTCAATCTGGACGTTGCGGCCACGCTATCGAACGCCCTCGCTCGCACCGGTTCGCTCGATGTACCGCTGGACCTTGACTACAGCGACCTGATGGTGCGTCAGTCCGAGTATCGGTCAAGCTGCGCGACGGTGCTCATGCTGGATACCTCACACAGCATGATTCTGTATGGCGAAGATCGTTTTACGCCAGCCAAGAAGGTGGCGCTGGCACTCACGCACCTCATTCGCACGCAGTTTCCCGGCGACACGATTCGGGTGGTGCTCTTTCACGACTCGGCGGAAGAGATCCCGATTGCCAAGCTGGCGGGCGCGCAGGTGGGGCCGTACCACACGAATACGGCTGAGGGGCTGAAGCTGGCGCGACGGCTGTTGATGGCGCAGAAAAAAGATATGCGGCAGATCATCATGATCACGGACGGCAAACCGAGCGCACTGACCATGCCGGACGGTCAGATTTACAAGAACAGCATGGGGCTGGACGGGTACGTGCTCGCCGAGACGCTGCGCGAAGTGGCGGCCTGCCGGAAGAGCGGCATCGTGATCAATACGTTTATGCTCGCACGGGACAGGGCGCTTGTGGAGTTTGTGCGGCGCATGTGCGAGATCGCGCGGGGCAAGGCGTATTTCACCAATACGATGACGCTGGGTCAGTTCATTCTGATGGACTTTTTGCGAAGGAAGACCAAGCGGGTGAGCTAAAGGCCCGGCGCGGTAATCCGCGCCGGGCCTTTAGTCTTGCTTCCCGCTGTTGGCGCTGCCTTTAGCGAAGGCGGCGGCGGCGAGAGGCGACTCCGAGTCCACCCAGTCCGAGGAAGAGGAGCGCCATTGATGTTGGCTCTGGAACGGACGCGGAGGGAACGAACGCTTGACCTTGGCCAGATATCGTGAGCTCGTAGGAACCTTGGTTGGAGTTGGCGAAGCCTGAGGTCACGGCGAAATAATCGGTGTCGATCTGCAGCGCGACATTGTTGAAGCCGGAAACGCCGATGGTCACCAAGTCATCGTTGCCGATGATGATATTCGCAAATGGATCTGCCGCGTTGAACGACCCCGAATATAGAAACAGGTAGTTGTCCCAGTTGTTGGGAACAAGCGCCTGATTGGTGAAGCTGTACGCGCCCGCGAGTGTCACGCGAAACTGCAGAACGTCATAGGCGACATTGGTTCCCACCCCCGAAAGTGGCGGAGCCGGCGGATTTCCGCCTACTGGGCGATTCCACGTTGGTCCTCCAACGGTTGTGCCGGTGAAGACCTGGGCGGTCAACGACGACGCGGAGAGCATCGAAACGGCGACTGCGGCGACAGCAATGCGAGAAAGGCGAGTGGACATGGCGGGAGGGGCGCGGGGAACGTGCGAAGAAACGTCAACGGAAGCAGAGGTCTGCTGACAGATAAGTGATGCAAGTTACGTTCCGAAAATCAGGACTGCACAGCTGGTACGAAACGGCGCTTGAACGGACGAAAAGGGCGGCACTCGCCATGAGTGCCGCCCTTTCTTTTTGATCCAAGCTCCGCGTTTCGAGCGAAGATCAGGTCACCGTGATTACGCCTTGGTCGAACGACGGCGTGACGCGGCGGCGAGGCCGAAGAGGCCGAGGCCAACGAGGGCGAACGAACCCGGCTCCGGTACTTCGACACGCGCGACGTTCTGGATCGAGAACACGATGTCGTTGTAGTCGGAGTCACCTGAGGCGTTGTCTTCGAAGCCACCATAAATGATGCCGTCGCCGTTGGTGAAGAGCGCCCAGCGCGACATCATCTCTGAACCGTACAGCATGTCTGAGCGAATGGTGGCCCCGCTCGGATTGAACGACTGTCCTTCCAGCCAGAAATCGGTGGCGAAGTCGATCGTCATGTTGCCAGTGGGCAACACGGAGAACTGGTTGTACAGCACGTCGGTCTGCGATCCGTTCGTGGCGACCAGCGACTGCGCGGGCGGCTGCATACCAGCGATATTGTTGTAGACGCGAACCTGATAGCGACCAGCCGAGAAATTGAACGTTACGTTTGACGAGTTGAAATACGTACCCGTTCCCGCCAGATAGTTCGTCGTCGCAGATCCGCACGCACTGCCGGCGCCAGCACCGGTCAGGATGAAGCCAATGTTGCACGTACCGGTGGCGTCATCAGCTGAAAAGTTGTTCCAGTACGGTGTACCGCTGTTGTCGAGTGTTGGCATCGCCACGAACGACCCGGCCGACGTGTTGATCTGAGCCGCCGCGGGAGTCCCGACAACGACCATCGCACCCAACAGTGCTACCGTCGATAAAATTTTCATATCAGGACCTCCAAGTTGGCCCAAAGGTGTGCTTAGAGCTCGCTCGTTTAAACAGGCTCGTCTTGTCAAGTTTGCATCAGGCGTGCCAGAGATCACTAATAGTGCCTTTCTGAGAGAATCGGGGTAAATCGTTGCAAGACAGAATGTTGGGCGCTCATCGCTCGGCGGACTGCAAGGCGTCGACGAGACGTGAGGGTGTTGCAAGCGCGCAATACGTTGCGACGGTGCGACAGAATTGTTTCGCCAGTGGCGATTGTGCTACTGAAACGTCTTTATCGGCAGCGCGCGGCGGCCTGTTTCACCATTATTTACCACCATGCACTCGTCCGCCTCCACGATTTCGAACACCACTCTGCGTGCGGACCGCACCAGTTTCAGCGCTTCTGAACTGGCCGCGATCGCGCTCATTCTTGCGGCATTCATTCCTACCATCCTGAGCTTTCCGCCCATGTGGCTGGACAAGGGTGGCCAGGGATTTGTGGCCGCAGGATTCGCGGCGTATTTGATGTGGCGAGACCGCGCTCACCTGTTCCCACGCGGCAAAGGCATCGGTGAAGCGTCGCTGATTATCGTAGGCATCTCGGCGCTGTGGCTCGTTGCCTATGTGCTCAATGTTCAGGTGGTACATCAGAGCACGCTGCCGCTGGTGCTACTGGGCTGGTTGTTGGCAACCCGAGGCTGGACGGCGTTTCTCGCAGTGCTGCCGATTGCGGGCGTGTTTTTTCTGGCCGTGCCTGTCTGGGGCGTACTGTTGGCACCGTTGCAAGCCGCCACTGTTGTGGTCAATGGCCTGCTACTGAAAATCACTGGCGTGCAAGCCGTGATTGACGGATATCACATTCAGATCGAGTCTGGAATATTCCTGGTGGCCGAGGGCTGCGCCGGCCTCAACTACTTTGAAACCGGATTGCTGATCAGCACTATGTACGCGCTGCTGTTTCTGGTGACTTGGCGTGCTCGTGCAATGGCGATTGTTATTGGTGTTGGTCTCGCGATTGTATCAAACTGGTTGCGCGTGTTCGGATTGATCGTGATCGGTGATATTACCGAAATGAAGTCTCCCCTGATCGCGGACCACGGTTTGTACGGGTGGATCCTGTTCGCTGTCTCGATGCTCGTGTTTTTTGCGATCATGCGCAAAGTCGAAAAAACCGATGCCTCGCGCGCGACACAACTCGGGCTGGAGCGAACGCCGACAGCCGCTCTTACGCTGCGCGGCGTCGCGGAGGAACCACCTCGTGCCGCGCAGCGCATTCAAGGTTTGCCTCTTCCCACGCTCGCAGCGCTCGTTGGCCCACTCGCGTTTGTGCTGCTCGGCGGCCGGTCCGCAACGGGAGAAACCCCCGAGACGCCGGTGGGAATTGTCTCGAGTGGCTGGAGCGCTTCTGCCATGCAGATAGCGGCTGCCGATACGAGCGGTGACGAAACAAGTCCCGACTCGGTAGTGTCTCGCTCGCCGATGAAATACGGCGAGTGGCGGCCGCAGTTCGCCGGTGCAGACGAATATCGGACGCAGCAGTACGTGCAGGGCGCCGCGCAGCTGCGCGTTGACCGTGTGATCTATCGTGAGCAGGGCCAGGGGCGGGAACTGGTCTCGGGCATGAACCGCGTGACCAGCGGAGAGCATGAGATCACGAGCGATGTAATTGGTCCGATTGACGAGACCGGGCGATTGTTGAACTCAACGATCTCACGGACCGATCGCGGTGCCATGCTCACGTGGTACTGGTACAGTGTTGGAGGATTTATCACGCACTCCAGCACTCGCGCGAAGCTCATGGAACTGATTGCTTTCGTCAGGCAGGACTCGCCGCCCGCGGAGCTCATTGCCGTCAGTGCATTCTGCGACGCGAGCAACTGTACAGACGCGAGTAAATCGTTGTATAAACTCGTTGCAGGTCGCGAAGCGCCCGTTAGCGCACCGTAGTAACTCCAAGAAACGGAGCGTTGCGATTAGGGCGTGCGGCGCAGTGATGCGTACAACATTTCGTGTTGCTTCCACCACTCACGGCGGTCGTACCGTTCCGCGACGCGAGCAAGCGCGTTTTCTCTGAGGGTTTGCGCTAGCCGCTTGTCAGATAGTACTTGCGTGGTCGCGTGAAACAACGCGTCATCGTTGCCATAGGGCACAAGCATTCCGCAGTCTTCGCCGAGCATCGTTGGCACACCGCCAACGGCCGTGCTGACCACCGGCACACCGGCGCGCATGGCTTCAAGAACTACCATTGGCGTTCCTTCGGTAGACGACGTCACCACAAGCGCGTCGAGCGCGGCCAGCAGTGTGCCGGCGTTTTTTATCACGCCCGGGAGAAACAACTGGTGGTCGCGCAGCAACTCCTGTGCGCTCGCGCGTACGGCTGGCATGAGAGGCCCATCACCCATGATGACGCCAACAGTCTGTTCCGCAGATTGGGCCAGACTCGCGACCAGCCGAACAAACGATTCGGGATCTTTCTCGCCGCTGAGTCGGCCAACCCACCCGAGCACACGAGCGTTGGGATCAAGTCCCAAAATAGAACGCGCCTGATCACGAGGGAGAACTGCTGTTTCAGGCGCCGCGTTCGGAACCACATGAACATGCGCCGCCGCAATCCCACTCTGAACCGCGCGCTCGCGAATTGCCTGTGACACAGCGATAACGGCGCTGGCAGCACGAAGGGCGCGCAGCTGCAGCAGTTCATAGATCTGCCCACGCCGTGTGCCCCCCACAAAACCGTGCAGCGTAGACACGTGCGGAATACCCACGGCTCGTGCGGCGAAGCGACAGAGCACATCGGCATGGTAGCCGTGGCTGTGCACGATCGTTGCCCGCTGCTCGCGCAGCAGCGCAACGATTGCGCGGTAGTGCGAAACGTATCGCCGGTGCGGCGCGTCTACGCAGACCACTGTTGCGCCACCCGCGGCGAGTTGCTCAAACGCTTGAGGAAGGGCGCTGCCGGGCGGAATGAGCGCTGCACTAATCGCAGGTGTACCAGCAACCTCGGCCGCAGACAGCAGTTCGGTGATGACGGTCTCAACACCACCAATCGCGCCCGGGGCAACCACCTGCACAACGCGCGCCGAAGAATGACCTTCAGCGCGCGGCAACGGTACAGCTACGCGTGATGCGCTCAGGGGCTACCAGCCGCCGATCCGGAACAACATGACGGGCACGGTGCGCAGCATGATGCGCAGGTCGGTCATGACCGACTGCGAACGCAAATATTCAAGATCCAGGCGGAGCTTTTCGCGCACACCATCTACGTCGGTATCGTAGCTGCGATTGATCTGGGCCCAGCCCGTGATGCCCGGCTTCACACGCTGACGCACTGGAAGCAGCGAAATCTCTTCACGAAGCCTTACGAAAATGCTCGGACGCTCCGGACGCGGACCAACAACGTTCATTTCGCCACGAAACACATTCAGCAGCTGCGGCAGCTCGTCAATGCGTGTGGCCCGCAGAATCCGTCCCACACGCGTGACACGATCATCATCCTGCGTAGCCCATACTGCCGTGCCGCCCACTTCTGCATCAACCTTCATAGAACGGAACTTGTAGATCGTAAACTGCTCACCGCCGAGATCCTCGCGGCGGCGCTCATACAGGGCACGGGTGCGATTCCAGCGACGATCAAGGCCTACGCGGGTTTGCGTGTAGAACACCGGGCCTGGCGAGGTGAGCTTAATGGCGAGCGCGGCAGCAATGCTGAACGGCAGTGTAACCACGGCCAACAGCAGGGCCACGCACACATTCAGGATTCGGCAGGCCAACTCGCTGCGCGGTCGCGGCTCAAGGTCCGCACTGTGCTGATCAGAGTCAGGCGCTGGCGCGTTCGTGGAGATGGCGCCGGCCACAGCCGGTCCCTTTGCGGGCAATCGCACCGGCTGGAACGCCCTGGCGGGCGTTCGGGGCGCCCCGAAAGTGGCGTTAAACTCTGGCGTTGCGTCCATCGTGGTAATCATTCCCTGCTGCCTCACTCGGGCTCTCGGTAGATAAACTGAAGGAGCTGGATCACGGCAAAGAGCGCCGTTGCACCGAACGCCAGCACTTGCACAATCTGGAAAATATCTCGCTGTTTCTTCATCTCGATTTCCAGCACATCACCCGACTGCAGCCCCAGTTGAGCAACGGTCGTGCCAGCACGCACCGCATCCTTCCACATTCCCGGCTTCACAATCAATCGGGCGTCTCGCCGAACGGTCACTTTGTCGAGATTGGCCAACTGGGCCGGACCGCCCGCCAGCGTAATCACCTCCGCCACCGTACGATCAGGCGAAATCGCGTAGAAGCCCGGCTGCCCCACCGCTCCGAGCACCTGAATCCTGGTCAGGAGGTTCGTGCGCACGCGGTGGTCAACGAGGAAACGATTCACGTGCTCCTGCACCTTTCCTTGCAGCTCACTCCGCAAGAGCCCTGCCAGCGACACATCGGGCAGGGCGGTGAGCGAGATCGTCAGACCGTCACGAACTGTGGCCGTATCGATCTGCGGCGCCACTTGTGTGACCGTCACAATGAGCTGGTCGCCGATCTGAAAATCGCCCTTTTCGAGACGCGTCTGCAGCTGGAGCAGTTCTTCGCGAAGCTCACGCGCCTTGCCGCCCTTGACGCTCCCGGACGCCAGCTGACGCTCAATGTCCGTAACGCGTGACGTGAGCTCGGAGCGGCTGGCATCGGCATACGGCACCACGGCCGGATACACGCGAACCAGAAATCCCGGTCTGCTAAAGCAGCCGGAGACGGCAACGGAGAGGCAGACCATCGCCAAAACGCGACCGAATGCGATCGCGGCACGTCTCGTGCTCTTTGGCGATGAAAGGAGCCGCTTTGTGGGGGAGCCCACCAGCGCATGGGTGATAAACATTACCTGTTAGGAACCTTGAGTGTGGTTTGAACGCAACAGCAACCGATGCGCGACAACAGCACATAAGCGGCGGAATCCGTTCCTTCGGGCGCGAACAATCAGTGCATCAAAAAACGGGATAGACTCCGTGGCTCTTGCCAGATCACAAAACTTTGCTCGGTACTTGTCTGATCGTGTGATCTGAATCACAATCGCACGATTCCTGCAGTGGATGTCTCGGAAGCCTTGCGAGATCTGATTCAAAAGACTCGCTCATCATATTTCTTTCAGGTCACGTGTTCACACCCGACGCCACACCCAGACCCCCGGTCATCCTGATTGTCTCCGATCAGGAGTGGCTGGCGCGCAGCATTGATGCGCTGGTGGCGGATCAGGGAATGGTGTCCGTGCGGGCCTACGCCGGTCGAGACGCCCTTGCCCTTGGCATGGACGGCATCGCCGACGTCGTGGTGAGCGACACCCGACTGGCCGACATTTCCGGCGCCGACCTCGCCCGAGCGCTGCAGGCCACCTCTGATCTGGGCACCGCGCTGCCCGTCATTCTGGTATCCACCGACGACCTGGACCGCCAACGCGTACTTGAGGCGCTCGAGGCCGGTGTGTGGGATTATCTCGCCTTCCCCTTTGACGGGGCGTCCTTTGCCGCACGGCTCCGGACATTTGCTGGCGCCAAACGTCGCGCCGACCGTTTCAGAAACGAATCGCTGCTCGACCAGCCCACGGGCGTATACTCCCTGCGCGGCCTCACCAAGCGCGCTCGAGAGCTCGGCGCTGACGTACAGCGGCTGCGCACCCCCGTTGGGTGTGTTGCCATTGCCGCAGACATCGTGCTTGAGGGGCAGCATAACGAACCGCCGCCCGCCGAGGCCGCGCTGCTCGCTGACGTGCTGCGAAGCACCGCGCGCGCGAGTGACATTGTGGGTCGAACTGGCAGTGGGGAGTTCGCGGTATTTACGCACGGAAGTGGTGCCGGCGGCACCGCGGCGTTTGTGGAGCGTCTGCGCGACATTGTGAACGCCACACCACGAGGAGCGGGGCAGAGCTGGCGCCTGCGCGCCGCGTGGTGCGCGAACGATGGGAGCGAAGTCACGGCCGACCCGATTGAGATGCTCAATCGGACTTCCGCCGAGCTGCGAAACATGCGCAGCGCCGTCTCCGATAGCGCGCGCGTTCGCCAGCTGCCTTCGCATACGCGAACGCATCAGTCTCCAACCGCCTTTACAACCGCGGCGCGCGGCGACGGCGTTGATGGCAATGTCTTGACCTGATCTTCATCAACGGCGGCGTAGTCCAGATAGTATGAGTAGTACTGGTACTGCCCCGTCATCTTGATGCTGTTCAGTACGCCACCAAGCAACCGAACGGGCAGCGTTTCGAGCGTACGCAACTTGGCTGCGGCCATTTTGCGATCGCTGAGACCCGCTCGCAGCACGATCACCATGTTCTCCGCCGCAATGCCGAGCGCGTAGGCATCTGAGCCGGCGCCGAGAGGCGGCGAGTCGATTACGACAACATCATACTCGCGCTTGAGCAGACCTACGAGCTGGGTGAGCCGAGGGCCGGTGAGCAGCTCAGGGCCGCGACGCTGACGCTTGCCAGACGGAATCAGCGTGAGATTCGGATGGTGCGTGCCGCGCAGCACTTCCGGCAGCAGCGCCGCCCCGTCCAGATAATCAATGAGTCCCGGCTTGTTGCTCGACTTGAACGTTTCGTGCAGCTCGCCCCGACGAATATCGCCGTCCACCAGCACCACGCGGGCGCCTCCGTCCGCAAACGACAACGCGAGGTTGCTGGCGATCAGGGACTTGCCGTCATTTGGGCCAGGGCTCGAAATCGTGACCGAGAAGGGCCGCGACGGATCCACGGCGTATCTCAAATTCATTCGAACGGTTCGGAACGCTTCCACCATTTGCGACGCGTCTTCTTCGCTGCGACGGCCACGCTTTCGGATCTCGGGAATTACTCCCAAAATGAACAAACCGAGCTCATCCGTAGCCTGTTGTGGATAACGGAACCGCTTGTCGAGCATGTCGAGCAGAATCGCGATCGCAATTCCAAGGGCGAGTGCGGCAGCGATACCGCCGAGGATCAAGACCGGTCCGGTTTTGTTCGTTGGGCGCAGCGGCGCAACGGCGCGATCCAGCACGCGAAGCTCAATGGGCGACGTCGCCTCGGCCAGTGTGGCGTCTTGCGACTGCAGAAGCAGCGATCGATACTGCTGGTCGGCTACAGATACCTGGCGTTCCAGTTTACCAAGCTCAATGGCACGGGGTGGCGCATCGCGGAGGTCGCGCTGAGACTCCTGCAACTGCGTATTGAGATCGCCTGCACGGCTATCCAGCTGCGCCAGCAGCGCTCTGGTGGCCTCGGGAATAATCCGCGTGCGGAGCTGCTCCAATCGAGCCGCCTCTCGCTGATAAATGGGGTTTTCGGCGGTCTGCGTGGCGCGCAGCTTTCGCAGTTCGGTCTCGAGGGTGAGCGCCTCGCTTAGATCCGTTCTCAGCTTGGTTGCGGCAGGCTCACTGTTCACACTCGGCACGGATAACAGCGCCTCGGCCTTTACACCACCATCAGACTCGCTGGTGAGTGCCCGATTGATCCACTCGCGATCGCGTCGCAGTTGCTCCGCGGCAATCTGCTGATTGTAGTACGCGCTGAACATGGGATTAGCGGTAAGCTCCGGCCCGGCAATCTGCGGGATTCGGCTTTCCGACGGCATGGTAGCCGTGCGAATCTTGAAGTTTTGAAGCGATCCTTCCGCTTCGGTCAGTAACGCGCGAGCGTACTCCAGCTGCCCCTCAAGAATTCGAGCTCGCTGCGTGACGTTCGCTTTTTTGAACTGCGTAGCCACGCCAACAAAGTTGTCCGTCCACAAGTTGAGCGTTGCTTCGGTCAGCTTGGGATCGGTGCCTCGGAGAGACAAGCTCAAAATGGGTGAACCCATTCGCAGCGCCGGCACATTCAACCGCTTGACCAGCTCCTTTGACACTTCACGCGGCGTCCGGACCGAAAAGTCGACATTGCTTCGTCCCTGGAGAGAGGCCGCGCTGGGCTGCCACGAAAAACGAACCAGGCCTCCCATCACACCACCCACGGTGCCTCGTTCTACCAGCTGCGAAGTGTTGCGCACGAGCTCGTACTGGGTGCCTTCGATTTTCAGCGAATACTCGCCGCCCAGTACGTCAGCGCCGGCCTTGAAGTCGCGAAAGAGCACACTATCACGCGCTTCCTTGGGTTCCACGTGCAGGTTGAGCTTGGTCACCACCGAGTCAACAACCTGATACGACACGATCAGGTCCAGCAGACCGGCCTGCTTGAAGCCCTCTGCCGCCGTGTTTGCCGCTCTTCCCTCGTCCTGTGAGAGCAGCACGTTGGACTGCACTTCGTATTCAGGCTCGATAAACCGGGTGGCCACCGTTCCGCCAACACCGCCCAGGATTACCAGGATCAGCACCAACCACTTGAAGCGCCAAATCGCGGCCAGGTATCGCTGAATCTGCTGCGCACCCTTGTTGGGCGCCTCAACACCACCTTCGTCCCACGCGCCAACCGCACCGGGCTCCGTGTACTGCTGGAGCGGCGCGTCGTTGTGGTCGGGGACCTGCTGGAGATGTGATCCGGTCATTCTGCTACGGGCTGGTGGGTTCGCGCCGGTGCGCGCACTACTGCGATGAAGATCAGCGGAGGAGACGGTAGAACAAGGTGAGGGGCAACAACCCGCACCTAATGTGGCACGAAAGTGACAGTCAGTGTAGGGGCAGCACTACGCTTTCCCTTGACTTCCGGGAATAACCGGGCAGACTTCGGCCGGTGCGCCTCCCCAAAACCCTGCAAGTTCCGGTCTCATGACGATCGGACCCGGCATCGGGATACGGGAGCTCGCCAGAAATACACCGATGTGGTGGGCTTGATACGCTTTTGTGGTTCGTGCGTCTTGACGGTGCGACACTTTGTGCTTTCACGCATCGCGGCACTCGCGCCACAGTTCCAAACCCGGCGCAACCCGATTCGGTCACAGTCCCTGCCCCACCTAACTCCGCTCGCCCGCTCTTCATGACTTCAAGCGCCGCTCCCTCCATGCCTTCTGATCCGGCCAGCAGCAGCATGCGCGTGCTGGTGGTGGACGATGACCGCACGCTGCGCGAAGGCACAGCGTCGGTCCTTCAGATGGACGGACACGCGGTCACAAGCACCGGGCGCGGCGAGGAGGCCATTGAACTCGTTCGGCGCCGCAAGTTTGATCTGGTGCTGGTTGACCTCTATATGACGCCGATTGGCGGCATTGATATCCTGCGCGCCTGCCTCGACACGCACCGGGATACGATCGTCGTGGTAATGACGGGTAACCCGAGCGTCGCGTCAAGCATTGAAGCGCTGCGCATGGGCGCCTGGGACTACCTGCCCAAGCCGTTTTCCGCTTCGCACCTGCAGGTACTGGTGGGACGAGCCGCACACGCCGTGGCGAGCGCGCGTGACTCCCGCGAGCAAACGGCCGCCCCCGGCGCCCGTCCGCAGCTGGTCACCCAGAGCGGCGCCGGCGAGCTCATGGCGCTGCTCGGCGAGAGCCCAAGTTTTCGCAAAGCCGTAGACCTGGCGCAAAAAGTGGCCGGTACCGACGCCAGCGTGATGATCTCCGGCGAAAGCGGCACGGGTAAGGAAATGATCGCGCAGTTCATTCACAAACACAGTCGGCGCGCCCAGCGCAAGCTTGTGCCCGTGAACTGCGCAGCATTGCCAGAGAACCTGCTGGAGAGCGAAATGTTCGGCTATCGCAAGGGCGCGTTCACTGGCGCTGATCGCGATAAGGCCGGTTTGCTCGAAGTCGCCAACGGCGGCACGCTGTTTCTCGACGAGCTCACCGAAATGACCATGCCGCTGCAGGCCAAACTCCTGCGCGTGTTGCAGGACGGTGTCGTGCGCCGGCTCGGCAGCGAAACACACGACGCCGTGGTTGATGTGCGATTTATTTCGGCCACCAATCGCGACCCGCAGGATTCCGTGAAGCAGGGAATTCTGCGCGAAGATTTGTTCTACCGACTACGTGTTGTGCCAATCAAACTGCCGCCGCTTCGTCAGCGTACGGAAGATATTCCCATGCTCGCCGAGCATTTCCTGCGCAACTCGTGGCAGCGTCACCGCGGCAATGTGGAACCGCCAGTGTTTGGCAATAGCGCGGTAGACTTTCTGGTTTCCCGGCAGTGGCGCGGTAACGTACGTGAACTGCAGAATGTGATCGAGCACGTGGCGGTAATTTCGGAGCCCGGGCAGGCGATCACGCCCGAAGATATTCCCGTGCATGATGACGGCGCTGCTCCGGTGCCCAGCGATACCATGATGCCGAGCGCGTATCTGAACGAGCCGTTTCACAGTGCCAAGGATCGACTCGTGAGCGTGTTCGAAAAAGAATATTTGTCGCGCCTTACCGTGCGTGCCTCGGGCAATATGTCAAAAGCGGCGCGACTCGCTGGCATTGATCGCACCACGCTGTATCGTCTGCTTGAAAAGCACGAGATTCGCCGCGACGATCCAGGCGACGGCGAGTAATCACGCGTGCACAAACCCGTGGTGATTCCCGAGCGGAGTCGGACGGCGCATGAACCTCCGGCAAAGGATCACGACCTGCTCGCCGTTGCGATCGGGGCGGCATCTCGCGCGCTGCAGCAGCATGAGTCGGTGTTTACGCATGATGCAGCGCTCGCCCAGCTCGCGCTCGAAGAACTCGAAAGTGCACTGCGCAACCCGGAGCGAGTGACGCACACCGTGCGCTCCTCGCCGTGGACTGCACTGGCGCGGCCGCTGCTCAATGTGATTCGACGACAGATTCTGCACGCCGCGCACGCGGCGGGTGACAGCGAGGCGTTCAAGGAATCGCACCGTCTGCTGCTGTTGCTTGAACGCGTACACGACGCCTTGCAAGCCGACGAGCTCTATTGTGTGGCCGATCAGCTCAGTGGTGCAGGCGCATTGGATCTGCTCGTGGAAGTCGCGCACGACATGCGATCGCCGCTCGGCTCAATTCTGTTTCTGGTGGACCGCGTGCGATCAGGTCAGAGCGGAGCCCTGTCGGAGCCCGCGGCGCGACAGCTTGGCCTCGCATACAGCGCAGCCTTTGGCCTGAGCGCGATCACGAGCGACCTGATGCAGCTCGCGCGTGGCGACGGCCGACTTGTTGGCCCGGCCCGGGAGCCGTTTTCTCTGGCCGATGCGTTCCGACGCATCCAGGATCTGGTATCGCCGCTGGCCGATGAAAAAGGGCTCCGTCTGGTCATGGACAAACCGCCGCGTGATCTGCGGTTGGGTCATCCCGCGGCGCTGGTTCGTGTGCTGCTGAACCTGGCCACCAATGCCTGCAAGTACACCGCACGAGGCGATGTGCTGGTGCGGGCTATTCAAGAACCCGGCGACCGGGTGCGATTTGAGGTGGAAGACAGCGGGCGCGGGATCCCGGCTGAAGCGGCGGCCAGACTGTACGAAACATTCGTGCCGAGAACGGGCAGCGGCGCGAGCGCTGGGGCATACGCGTTTTCCAGCGCCGGGCTTGGCCTCGCGATTTGCCGAAAGCTGGTGTTCGCCATGGGCGGCGACCTGGGGATGGAGTCGTCGGCGCTCACCGGCACGTGCTTTCGGTTCACGCTCGAGCTGCCCCGCGGCTGAAGGCGATTGCCACTCGCGAACCTGTCGCAAATCTGCCAGTGAGGCGCCAGCTCTCGATGGTCCACGCGCTACATTTTACCAAGCAGAACTGAGCTGTTTTTTCGTGGTCAGCCGGCGATCGCCCGACCGACCGCCGTGACGATGTTTCATGTAGCCAAGGCAAGTGGAGAGCAAGGGACGATGAGCCAGCAGAAAAGCGCCGACAACGCACTGGAGCTGCGAGACCTGCGCACGGGAACACAACACACGATTCCCGTCACCACCGAAGGCCCCGAAGGCGACACGTATATACGCGCCCTCGACCTTCGTCCGATCAAGCGTGAGCCCGACGAGTTCGGATTGCTCACCTACGATCCGGCCTTCATGAACACTGCATCGTGTAAAAGCGCGATCACGTTCATTGATGGAGACAAGGGCATTCTGCGCTACCGCGGATACCCGATTGAACAGCTGGCCGAAAAAGCCACGTTCCTCGAAGTGGCGTACCTGCTCCGCCATGGCGAGCTGCCGAATCAGTCTGAATACAGCACCTGGGTGCACGACATCACGTTCCACACCTACGTGCATGAAAACATTCGCAAGTTCCTGGAAGGGTTCCGCTACGACGCGCACCCCATGAGCATGTTGTGCAGCGCCACGGCCGCACTATCGAGCTTCTATCCGCAGGCGCGCGACATTGACGATCCGCATCAGCGTTACATCTCGATTATTCGTCTGCTGGCCAAGCTGCCCACGATTGCCGCGTTTGCGTATCGCCATGTTAAGGGATTGCCGTTCATCTATCCCGACAACGAGCTCTCGTACAGCGAGAACTTTTTGAGCATGGTCGCGCGCATGTCGGAGCCCAAGTACAACGCGAACCCGGTGTTCGTGAAAGCACTCGAGGTGCTCTTCATTCTGCACGCCGATCACGAGCAGAACTGCTCCACCAGCGCGGTGCGCGCGGTGGGTTCAAGCCATGTGGACCCGTTCTCGGCAGTGGCGGCCGGCATTGCCGCACTCTTTGGCCCGCTGCACGGCGGTGCGAACGAAGCGGTGCTCACCATGATCAAGCGCATTGGCCACAAGAAGAACATCCCCGCCTTTATTGAGAATGTGAAGAGCGGCGGTGGTGAGCGGTTGATGGGTTTTGGCCATCGGGTGTACAAGAGTTACGATCCGCGGGCCCGGATCGTGAAGAAGTTGGCAGACGAGGTGTTTGCGCAGGTGGGCATGGACTCGGACCTCGAGATTGCGCTGGAGCTAGAGCGCATTGCTCTTGAGGATGA
>JALHNZ010000058.1 GCA_022843265.1 Gemmatimonadaceae bacterium | reverse complement strand
GGGCTGCTACAGAGCGAGCTGTATGCTGTCGAGACTCTGCCTCGACTGCTTACGGTGCGAGTTTCAGGAGAGACGCCGTTCGCTGACGCGCGCGGTCGAGCCGCCCGCGTATGCTCCCGCAGCCTGACAAGTGAAACTGTGCACACACCTCGCCTGACCCGACGCTATGTCGCGGCGATGCTCGCTCTTGTCGCGATTTTTGCACTCAACGGATTTGTCGCCTACACGCTCACGGCGCGTCAGCAGGGGGCCGCGCAGCAGCTCCATCATACGGGTCGCCAACAGCTGCTGGCGCAGCGCATGGTGTCGCTGGCGCTGTGGGGCCCGGGGTTGAATCTGGAGTTGGCGGAGGCAGACAGCGCGACGCGGAGCTTCTCGCTTGATTCGCTGGCGAAAGAGATCGATGTCACGTACGGCAGCTGGCGTGACATGCATCAGAAGCTCCAAGTGGGTGACGCGGTCCTCAAGTTTCGCGCACCAGCGACGGATGTTCGACTGCAGATGGGGGCGCTCGATCCACTTGTCTACGAGACCGACACGCTCGTTCGCAATGTGAGCAGTGACGTTGCCGCTGGGCGGTTTAGTCCGAGCTACTACCAACGCATTCATGCCCTCGGCGAAGTTCGCGTTGCCTACGTCAAGGCAATTGACGAAGTGGTCCATGCGCTGGAAGCCGACTCCAATGAGTTTCAGAAACAGCTCGTGGCCTGGGAGCTGTGCGGAGGCGCGCTGTTCATCATGGTCATCGTGCTCGTGTCGTTGAAAGTGATGCAACCAGCCGCGCAAAGCGTGGAAACATCACTGAGCTCGTTGCGGCAGAGCAACGAAGCACTCGCGGCCAAGTCAAATCTGCTGGAACTCGTGCGCGCAGATCTCGAAGCACAACACGCGGAACTGCTTGAACAACAGGACGCGCTGGAGTTGAACGCCTCTGAACTCGCTCGGCTGCACGAAATCACCGACGCGTCGCCAGATGCCATCATGGCTTTTCATCCCGACGGTACGCTGATCTATGCGAACCGCGCGGCGCGAGAATCAACCGGTCCGCTCAACACCGCGCAGTCAGCACAACAGGCGTTAAGTGCGTTGACACCGGAGAGCCGACGGCTCGTCCTCTCCGAAGGCATACCGACAGCGGTGCGAGACGGCGTGTGGCGCGCAGAAATCGCGTTGCAGGATCACATTGGCACCCGACCCGTTCGCCAGACGCTGGTAGCGCATCGCTGGCCCGATGGCTCGTTGTCGTTTCTCTCAAGCGTCATGCAGGACCTCTCGGAAGTTCGTGAAGCCCAGGACGAAGTGCTGTTGGGCGCCGCACGCTATCGATCGGTGGTTGAAGCACTCGCCGAGGGCGTGCTTGTGCAGGATCAATCGGGACGAATCGTGGCCTGGAACAGCAGCGCCGAACGAATTCTTGGGGTTGCTGCAGGTACCTTGGGCGGGCGCAGCTTGGACGATGCCACGTGGTCCGCACAAGCCGAAGATGGTTCCGTTCTCGAGGAGCAGGATCAACCAATTGTGCGCGCCCGTGTACACAACACGCCCGTAGACGGCGTGCGGATGCAAGTGACACGCGGTGATGGTTCGCGGCGATGGCTGCGCGTGAATGCGCGCCCTGTGGTGGCAGTTGCGGGTGAAGCACCGGTTGCGGCGGTCGCGACGTTTGCTGATGTCACGGATCAGCTCGCGCTTGCGAAAGAACACGAAAGACTGTCGATCGTGGTTCGGCAAAGCGATCACGCGGTGATCATGACGGATGAACGTTTGCGTATTGTGTGGGTGAACGACGCCTGGTCACACCTCACAGGCTTCAGCTCGCACGAAGCGCTCGGTCGTCATCCCGCCGAGTTGACACATGGGCCACACACGAACGAAGCGACAGTTTCGGCCATGCGAGATGCTATTCGCGCTGGTCAAGCGTGGCACGGTGAGGTGCTTAACTACCGGAAAGACGGTACGCCGTATTGGCTGGAGCTGTCCACCAACCCGCTGCGCTCACCTGAGGGTGTGATCACCGGCTGGGTCGCGCTTTCGCACGATATCACCGATCAGCGTTCGAGTGCGCGCGAGCGCGAGCGACTGTCGGCTGCGGTGGCGATGACGACCGACGGTATTGCGATTCTCGGGGTTGGAGGAACGCTGGAGTTTGTGAACGCTGCGTTTGCCCGCATGCACGGACGCAGCGTGACCGCCCTTACCGGCGCGCCGTGGCAGCGTATGTACGCACCAGATGAATCCGACCGACTGGCGCGCACGTTCGGGCCGGTGGTGTTGTCGGTTGGAGCGTGGCGCGGCGAGGCGAATGGATTGCGGGCCGATGGTTCGTCGTTCCCGCAGGCAGTGTCCATTTCACAGTTGCCCAATGGTGGGCAGGTCATGGTCGTACGCGACATCACCGGCGCAAAACGCGCGGAAGAAAGTTTGCGCTTTCAGGCGCGACACGATGAGCTGACGGGCCTGCTGAATCGTCGCGGATTTCTTGAGCAAGCGGCGCAGGCCATTACGGCCGAACGTCGTGCGGCGACTCCGATGGCGATGTTATTCGGCGATCTTGACAAGTTCAAGTCGATTAACGACACCTACGGTCACGACGTGGGCGACGAAGCGCTTCGTGCAGCGGCAAACACGTTGCAGTCGGTATTTCGCGAAAGCGATCTGCTCGCACGACTTGGTGGTGACGAGTTCACTGTGCTCGCGAGCCGGTTGACTCCGGCCGACGTTGATGGGCTCCGCGAACGTCTTGAGGTGCAACTGGCGTTTGACAACGCCGCGCGTCGCGCACGTGATGAGCCGTGGCAGCTCGGTATGTCACTCGGCGTGGCGTACTTCTCCGCGGACAGTGATGAGTCGCTCGACGCTATCATGCAGCGTGCAGACGCCGCGCTTTATCTGGAGAAGAAATCACGCAAGACGGGCGAGCCGGAGTTGGCTCACCCGGTCGATGCGGCGGCTTAGAGTTTAAGTGAATTACGCGGCTTGGTCGTGATTTTGACGACTCCATTCGCGCCGCGGGGGCCGTAGTAGCGCTCTGCGGCGTTGCCTTTCACAACCTCGATCGATTCGATCATATTCGGATTGACGTTGTTAATGCTGGTGGAGACGACGCCGTCGATGATAAAGAGAGGATCGGGAAGCTTGCCAGAGCTCGCTGCGTGCAACTCAAGTCCGCACGTGGTGTCGCACGTGAGGATGAGTGGGCGCGACCGCGCGCCGTCTCGAACCATGGCAGCAGCCGTTGAGTCCCCCATCAACGCCACCTGCACGCTCGAATCCCGCATGCGAGACAGAATGGTAGACGCTGAATCAGTCGCGCGTCGCAGCAACGCGCTCGAGGAGTCTATCGCCGGTGCCGTATCCTGCAGGGCCTCAGCGTACTGACGCGTCAGAATGCGCACTTCATCAGCACGTGAGCCACCACTCCGGCCCACGACATTAATGGTCGCGATATCCTCGGCCTTTACCAGACGCGCCTCAACCGCGCTGACGGGCACATTGTCAACGGTATACGCCACCACACTGCCAGCCGGCAAGCCAAGCGCCTGCACCACACTCGTCGCATCCGCATCGCGAATCTGCGCGGCAGTCGGCACATCAGTATTGCACGCCGCAAACACCATGGCGGAACACGCGAGTAAAAACGCACCCACAGCAACTGGTGTGCGACGGGAAGGACGAGTAGTCATGGCGAGCAGTCTCCGTTCGAGATGGCGGCGTGAGTCGAGCAGCGCGAGCGCGTGCAGTGCGCTGCGACGTGAGGGCATGTGCGTAGCCAGGGTGAGCAGCAGCTCAGCGTAACGACGCGGTGAGGCGCCGCTTTGCAGTACGCGCGCGTCGCAATCCACTTCGATCGCCAGCCGTAAACGCGACGCCATCCACCAGGCGAGCGGGTGCCACGGGACGAGTGCGACGGCGAGCGCGGTGATCGACAGCAGCAGCGGATCACGTGCGCGGCGATGCTCGTGTTCGTGCGCGAGGACCAGCAGCTGATCCTCCGGTGCCTGCGTGAGCAACGTGCTCGGCAGCACGATGTCCGGCTGCAATACACCGTACACGGCTGGCCCCTGCGTTTTTGCCACACGCACGCGATGGCCGAACATCGTGGCCATGGGCCACAACCGCCGCGACCGATCGAGCTTGCGCATCATGTGCAGCACGCTCAGCAAAGTGCCGACTGATGCGAGCAACCAGAGCGCGCCCATGGCACGATCAAACGGCAGTGGCACGAGCGCCACCATTCCATCAATGCCCTGATCAATCGGAAATAGCAGTACGTCGATCACACGCTCGGTGAACGTTTGCTGCGCTGCGATCACCAGCGGCGCGACGTTCACCGCGGGCGTGTCTGCGCCGCTGGCGATCGGCTGCACCGACTCCGCACGCCAAGGTGCGAGCGCGGTGAGTACAATGAGAAATCCAAGGGCACCCGCCCACGTGAATCGACGCGGCATATTGGCCGCGCGTGCCGCGCGATCAATGATCAGCGCACCGACCGAGACGAGCGTACCAACGAGCAGCGAATAGAGCATCCAGGCGGTGATCATCTCGTTCCTCGCTTGGCGTTGTCGCCGCCGAGTTCGTCAGCGCGCGGGTTGTTGTGCCCTTCGTCGCCCAGTCGCTCATCAAGCAAACGGCGCATGCGTTCCAGTTCTTCACGCGGCATATCGCGGTCCGAGACAAGTTGCGCGAGCAGTCGTTCGGCCGAACCCTGAAAGATCGCGTCGCGAATTCGCGAGATCGCGCTCGATCCCGCGTGATCCGAATCCACCACGGGGAAGTAGCGATACGCGCGCCCCTCGGCTTCGTGTCGCACAAAGCCCTTGTCTTCGAGCGTTTGCAGCGCGGACAGCACTGAGGTGTAGGCGAGCGGCTCGTCGAGCACCTCGCGCACCTCGGCCACCGAGGCCGAGCCGGTCCGCCAGAGCACACTCATGACGTCGAGCTCGCGGGGGGTGAAGTAGACCTCTGGTTCCATCGGCGGGGCTCCGGGCGGGGTGACTACTGCAATTCCCGTAGTGTACGGCGCCGAGCGTGACTTGTCAACTGGTTTTCCAGTAGTCACAAAAATGCCGCTGTCAAAAAACGCCCCAGCCGCCTGGATTGGCGGCTGGGACCACCGCCGCGCGATTAAGGCCAGCAACGCCGAGTTTTGGTGCCAAATGTGATAGTGCTGTCCCGTAGCGTGTTGGAAACGGCGCATCAACGGTGACGCCACGCCGTAGTGACCAGTCGTGTGCACTGAGACCACGAGCCCATCCTACGACCTGCGCATGCCGCCACATTACGTCGCGCCCGACTCACTGTTCGTTGCATTCCAGGCCGCGCTGGCCGGTCGCTATTCGCTGGATCGCGAACTTGGTCGCGGCGGAATGGGCGTGGTGTATCTCGCGCGTGAGGTGATGCTCGATCGCACGGTGGCAATCAAGTTGCTGCCGCCCGCGCTCGCCACGCAGCCTGCGCTACGTGATCGGTTCCTGCGTGAAGCGCAGCTCGCCGCCAAGTTGTCGCATCCGCACATCGTGCCGATTCACAGCGTCGATTGCATCGACGACTTTGTGTTTTTCGTGATGGCGTATGTCGAAGGCGAGACGCTGGCGCAGCGTGTGCACACGCGCGGTCCGCTTCCAGCACGTGAAGGCGCACGCGTGCTGCGCGAAGTCGCCTGGGCACTTGGTTACGCCCATTCGCAGCAGGTGGTGCACCGGGATGTGAAGCCGGACAACATTCTGCTTGAAGCGAACACCGGTCGCGCGCTCGTGGCAGACTTTGGCATTGCCGCCGCCACTGGAGACGTGAGCAGCGATCAGGTTGCCGGCACACCGGACTTCATGAGTCCGGAGCAGATTCTCGGTGCCGATGTGGACGCGCGCAGTGATCTCTATTCGCTCGGCGCGACCGCATTCTACGCGCTCTCGGGACAGTTGCCCTTCTCGGGTGCAAACACGAGCGAGCTGCTGGCGCGAAAGTTGTCGGCGAGCGCGCCCTCACTCGCGTCAACGGGCACGAACGTTCCGCGCAAGCTCACACAACTCGTTGACTGGTGCCTCGCGAAGGAGCCCGCAGACCGCCCGTCGAATGCACAGTTGCTTGCCGATCAGTTTGGCGTGGCTATCGAACAGCGGCGCGAGTTGCCCGTTGCGCTGCGAGCGTTTGTCAAACGCAATGGCAGAACCGATGGTGCCGGCACCATGCTCACGCTTGTTGGGAGCGTTGTCGGCGCCGGTGTTGTGGCCGCGATCGCCGGGCCAGTGCAGGCGCTTGCTTTTGCGGCGACGAGCGCGGTGGTCGCACCCGTCGCCTTCGGTGTTCTGGCTGCACGCCGCATGCTTGATCTTGGCTTCACACACAAGGATCTAGGACCAGCCTTTGACGTCGAGCGAGAGAGCAGTCGCGAAGAGCGCGCGGTGCATCATGGTCGTGTGCGACGCTTCGTTGAATCGACGCTCAGGCACGTCGCGCGCGTTTCATCGGCAACCAGTGCCGTCGTCATTCCCACCATTGTTGTCGGTGGCGAAACGAACTGGCTGTATGGGATACCCCTGGTACTGCTCTGCCTTGCCGTCGCGGTACCCAGCGTGTTCGGATATCTCGTCATGCTGCAACTGCGACGTGACGTGGACGTGGAGTTCTGGAGCCGCGTGTGGAGCAATCGCTTTGGCGCGTGGTCATTTGCACTCGCCCGCAAGTGGCGCGGCACTGCGCCGCTTGCACCAGCCATGACACACCGCGCCACCGAACTGTCGCTCGGACTCGCGGCCGAACAGCTCTTCGAAAGCCTGCCCAGGGCCTCGCGTGAATCACTGGGTGATCTACCGTCGCTTATTGAACGGCTGCAGCGTGATGCAAACGCGCTGCGCAAGCGCTTCGATGCGCTGCAGCAGGCATTGCACGGCTCCGTGCGGTCACCCGCGACCGCGGAACACGTAGCCGGTGCTGAACTGTCGCATCACGACGCGCTCTCGGAAGAACGCGATCTCGTCCAAGCGCGCCTCCGCGAAACGGTGAGCGCGCTCGAAAACATTCGGCTCGGTTTGCTGCGACTGCACGCGGGTTCACTCAGTCTTGAATCGCTTACCACGCACATTGGTCTGGCGATCGATGTGTCGGACAACGTGGATCGTTTGATCCAGGCGCACCAGGAAGTCGATGACGTCCTGCGTTTTCCGCAGCACGTGGCCCTCACACCGGCATAAAACACATGGAACACAAACCTGTTATCACTGCCGATGCGCTCTCGCCAGACTGGATGGGTGCGGCCGCGCGTCCGCTGCCGGATCGTGTGCATCAATCAAGCTCGGGCGTTCGAAGCAACGAGGATAACGATCGAACAAGTACGGCCGCAAAATCCGGCGCCTGGACGTCTGCACTCCGCTGGATGCGTGATGCGGCGATCGGCCTGGCGATCATCACCAGTATTCCGTTGGTCGCAATCGCGACACGCGCTGATGTCATGTCCTTCAACCACACCGAAACGAATGCACGAATTGCACAGATAGACAAGCTGCGCGTGCTACGCCTTCCAGCCACCAGCGAGCTTTCACCACTGGCGGCTGGGCAGCTGTGGCACGCCACTGACGTGATGCCAAGGAATGGAATGTTCCCAACACATCCGGCGGCACCGCCCGCCGAACGCGGCTGGGAAAAGCTTTCCCTCACCGAAGACATGTTCACCGGCGTGCGTCGGCAAGACCGACATCTGGTACAGTCGGCAGACATACTGCGGGCCGCGCAGAAAGAACTGTCTCCGGCCGAGCTGGAGTATCTGCGTACTGTCGCGGAAGCTCCGATCTGGAGCAACGTTGATCGCATCGCATCGGCGCGTGCGATCGACGTAATCGGCGCGCGTTACGTCCTGCCGTTTCGTGACGACGCGTCACCCGTACTCATGCACATTCCGCGATTCGCGGCCACCAAAGAGATTGCGTACGCCGGACTCTCTCGCGCCGCATACCACGTAGCGCAAGGTGAACCGGAGCGCGCGGAGCACGCGCTGCGTTCGGTGTTGTCATACGGGTTTGTGATCCTCGACAACGGATCAACGGCCATTGAAGCATTGATTGGTCGCGTGGTCGCGGGCATCGCAATGGAAGGACTGCACACGCTGTATACGATGACGGGGAACGAAGCCGGTGCCGCGCTGACCGCTCCGATGGAAACGGCTTCAGCCGCAACGCGCAATGTGGACGGCAGAATGACCGAGGAGAATCTGGCCGCAATTTCCCGCGATCCCTCGCTGAGCCGAACGATTCGTCTGGAAGGACTGCGCGCGCTGGCGTTCAGCAGCTGCACGAGTGTTCGCGGCGCGATTTTCGGACCGTCGGCTGAGTCACAGGCCGCGTTTGTTGACGCGCGAAAGAGTCTGGCGCGTTATCCGTCGGAGCTCGCGTTCATCGACCTGCTGCAAGACGCGCCCAATCGCCCCCTCGGTAACTCGGAAATTGAATCCAAAGCCGAGTGGTTGCTGCTCGGTGCCGCGTCGGTTGCGTCAACCGTGTTGAACAACCCGCGCATCCAGACCTGCACGCGGGTGCTGAACGCGTACCACTAATGCGGATGCGGGTGCTTCTGGTAGTGCTGTTTTAGCACATCCTTGCCGTAATCATTGCCATTAGGCGTGCGGATCACCGCGTGAACATGCTCGCGCACTGGCATACGTTCACCAGTGAACAGGTGCCGTATGCCCACCGGCAGCTGATGATCGAACTCGATCAGTAGCACCGGGCTATGAATGCGGTAGTAGAACACACCGTTCGGCTCCGTGCCACCAATCCACGCGAAGTATGTCTCATCAAGGTGCGCACGCACTTCGTCAAGTTTTACGCGCGCGTGACCATCGCGCATGTTCTTGACGAACTCCCCGGCGAGGTCAAGCAGCTGTTCGCGTTGTGCTCCCGAGAGTGCAGAAGCCCGTATCCCGGCATAGTCGAGCACCACGTTGTCCTTGAACGCTTCACCAACGTTGTCATTGCCGGTCTTGGCGGTTCGCACGGTGGCCTGTCTCCGCTGCGCTTCTGAAAGTGACCGCATGAAAGCCAGCCCTTTGTCTTGCTCGGCTTGAAGAATGGCCGTGCCGGCGTATTTGCCGCTCGTGGCCACTACAGGTTCAGAACCAAAGAAGCTCGGTGTCATCACCACCTGATCACCCAGCACGAAGTAGTTGATGATCAGGTGGTGCCCGTCAATCTGCCACCCCCACGGTTCAGTGGCCGACGGCGTGCCCATGATCGTGATCCAGTACAACCACTCGCCGTACTGTTCAAAATCATTGTTGTTGAGCTCGGCCAGGGTGTGATTGAGCTTCATGATGTCGCGCGACAGCTGCAGTCCTTTTGCGCTCAGCGACGCGCGCATCAATGCAAATGCTGCGTCGCGCTGTGACGTGTTCATTTCGTCAAATCCCACGCCGCGTCGAATGTAGAAATGCTGGTTCATCCAGCTGCGCCATTCGGAGTCGTCCACGCTGAACAGCGTCTTTGCGCGCTGCGACGAGCTCAGCGCCGCAAGGAATGTCTCAGCAGCTTCGCGCACGGGCGCCGTCGATACACCCGTTGAACGCACCGGAAAGAGCCCCTCGCGCGCTTTGCCATTGGTTGTGATGCCAACAAAAGGATCCGCGAGCCCCCGCGCTTCTGCCTCAAGCGAACGGGCCAGAAAACTCTGCGCCCGCGCAGGTGTGAGCTGCGCGGGCGGACTTGGGGTGGTGCTCGCCGAGAGCATCGGCGGTGCATCGACGCGCGGTGTGGTCGGTGCGCGGGAGCAGCCCGCGGTCGCGATCAGGGCTGCAATGGCGCAAGTAGATGCGAACGCGGACGACATGTGCACAAACTCCGCTGGAGAGGAATGTTCTTGAAACATTCCCCTTCCAGGCGGGAGCGCTAGTCCCCCGCCACCGGCTGATACAACTCCGCACCCGCATCGCGGAACTCCGCCGCCTTCGCCCGCAGCCCCTCGGCTACCTGCGCCGACAACGTCTCGATCTCGGCTGACATGGCCTGCTGACGCAGCTGCTGCGTGAGCTCCATGGAGCAGAACTTGGGACCACACATGGAGCAGAAGTGCGCAACCTTTGCGCCCTCCGCCGGCAGCGTCTGATCGTGATACTTGAGCGCCGTGACGGGATCAAGCGCCAGTGCAAACTGATCGCGCCAACGGAACTCAAAGCGGGCCTTGCTGAGTGCGTTGTCCCACTCCTGCGCGCGCGGATGTCCCTTGGCAAGATCTGCGGCGTGCGCAGCAATGCGATACGTGATCACACCCGCCTTCACATCATCACGGTCCGGCAATCCGAGATGCTCCTTGGGTGTTACATAGCACAACATGGCAGTGCCATACCAGCCAATCTGCGCCGCACCGATCGCACTCGTGATGTGATCGTAACCCGGCGCGATATCGGTAGTAAGCGGTCCGAGCGTATAGAATGGAGCTTCATGACACCAGGCGAGCTGGTTGTCCATGTTCTCCTTGATCTTGTGCATGGGCACATGACCCGGTCCTTCACACATGGTCTGCACATCGTACTCCCACGCAATCTTGGTCAGTTCACCCTGTGTCATGAGCTCGGCGAACTGTGCGTCGTCATTGGCATCGGCAATAGACCCCGGACGCAACCCGTCGCCGAGCGAGAACGACACGTCATACGCCGCCATGATCTCGCAGATTTCACGGAAGTGCGTGTACAGGAACGATTCCTTGTGATGTGCGAGACACCACTTGGCAATGATCGAGCCACCGCGTGAGACAATGCCCGTGAGACGATTCGCCGTGAGCGGCACATAACGCAGCAATACACCCGCGTGCACGGTGAAATAGTCCACGCCCTGTTCACACTGCTCAAGCAGCGTGTCGCGGTAAATCTCCCAGGTGAGCTCTTCCGGAATCCCACCAACCTTTTCTAGTGCCTGATAAATCGGCACCGTGCCAATGGGCACGGGCGAGTTGCGCATGATCCACTCGCGCGTTTCGTGAATGTGCTTGCCGGTGGACAAATCCATCACGGTATCGGCGCCCCAGAGCGTCGACCAGCGCAGCTTCTCCACTTCGTCCTCGATCACCGAACGAACGGCAGAGTTGCCAATGTTCGCGTTGATCTTGACCTTGAAGCCGCGCCCAATGATTTGCGGCTCAACTTCCGGGTGATTGATGTTCGCCGGAATGATCGCCCGGCCGCGCGCCACTTCACTGCGCACGAACTCTGCCGGCATGCCTTCGCGCAGCGCCACAAACTCCATTTCCGGCGTAATCTCACCGCGACGGGCGTACGCCATTTGGGTCACGCGCGCACCCGGCTTCGCCACACGGGCGCCACGAATCAAACCGCTCGGCATTTCCGGTGCGTCTTTCGCGCCAACCACCACACGACGTGTGACTTCGGTCGTATCCCCTCGCGCGGCAATCCACGGTGCACGTAACGCGGGCAATCCCTCGCGCACATCGTGGCCGAGCGGACCGCTGGTATCGTACACACGCAGCGGCGGCTCGCCGCCAGAGAGTACGATTTCGCGGAACGGCACACGAATGCCGTGCGGACCATCCACATACACCTTCTGCGACGCGGGAAACGCTTCGCCGTAATCGTTCGGCGGAACTACAATCGGTGCGTTCGTGGCGGACGTCTCGCGGTCCGTGGGATTGGCAATCATGTGTCGCTCCTCAGTGCAATGGTTCGTCGACTGAGTGCGAGTAAGCGCGGTTCATTTGCTACTTGCACGGCGCATACTTGGCGGCGCATAAGCACAACGAACCGCACCGCCACGCTTCCTCCGCCGGTTTGAACCGGGTCAGGTTCCAAGAGACTCTCTCAACCGCGGCGAACGCCGCGGTACCCCTGGTGGCTGGTACTCCTTTTAAGCTAGCGGCCGCACAGGCGTTTGTGCGGGGGCCGCGGGCGCCCTCCCGAAATTCCGCCGTCAACTGCCGCTGCGCGGCAGACACAGCGGAATTTGAGAGGGCGCCCGCGGCCAGCGGGGGGGAACTGCCGGGGGGCAGGTGCAGAGAAGGTGCAGTAGCGCCGGTTGGGATGCCGGGCGCGCCGGGTTTCGTTCTTAGGCGGGGGGTTACGCGCTCCGCAAGCGTACGGCCTCGTGGCGGTCGTTTGCGGTGTAGACCTCGAGGTCTTCGAAGAACGACGGTGCGGCTGCGTGGAGGAGCGCGTGGAGAACGATTGCCAGTCGGCGACTTTCGAGGTCCGCGTGCTCATGTCCCAGGGACTCCATCAATGCACGCCACGCGCGCGCGTTGGCGGTGATGATGAGTTGGGTGGAAACGGCGGAGGGAAGTACGGAGAACGCACCATCGCGGGCGAGGCGGCGACGGTGATTTTTGTCGTGGACCCACGCGTGGCGTGTGAGCAGCGAGTCGAAGAGCGCGCGATAGTTGGCAGCGGCGGATTGCATGTGCGCACACCATGCCGCTTCCAGTACCTCGTCGCCGAGCAGCGCGGGTGGAATGATGAAGGCGAGGTCGGCATCGTCTACGTGACGCGGGGAGCGCTCCGACACTGCGACACCGCTGTGCGAAAAACACAGGTCGTGCGACAACGTTCGACTGATGCCCTCCACAAACACCGAGAAGTGCGCGTGCTCAAAGGCGCCGACGCGCTGCGGATCTCTGAACTGCACCAGATAGTCGCGTGTTGCGCGCTGCGACGGATTGTCGTGCCCCATGTGCCGCAGCCGACCGGCGTATTCGGCCAACTGTTCAGCGTCGCTACTCGAACCATGTCTGTTCGCACGTAGCGCTTCTGGCTCGCTGAACGCCGGCTGCGCTACGATACACGCGCGCGGTGCTCGGATGAAGACAACGTCGGATGCTGACATAGTCACGGAAAGGGAGGACGAAACAGTTGACGGCTACGCGCGCACTTTCCGCTCACTCCGTTTGCGCACCACTCCATAGAGTTGAATCCCAATGCCCAGCAATACGGTGAGCACCGCCGAAATCGCAACGCCAGTGAGCAGCCCCACGCTGTCGCGCAACACGGCGTAGGTGCAAATCAGCACCAGCGCCACTGTTGGCACTTCATTCATCACGCGAAAGCGATCGCTCGTCATCACGTGCTCACCACGGGAAAGTTTGCGCACTACGCCACTCATCCAGCCGTGATATCCCGACAACAACACCAACAGCACAAGCTTCACCATCAGCCACCGCTGACCGAGCAGGGCGGAATTGTACGCAATCATGGTGAGACCGCCGAGCCACGTCATGAGCATCGCCGGCGTAGTGATGATGCCAAGCAGTCGCTGCTCCATGATGCTGTACTGCGCCGCGAGCACATCACGCGTGCTGTCGGTGCGCGACTGCGCCTCCGCGTGATACACAAACAACCGCGGCAGGTAGAACAATCCCGCCATCCAGGACACCATCCCCACGAGATGAAAGATCTTGGCGTAGAGATACATCAGGAGAGCAGCCCCAGCCGAAAACGGTGCCACGCGCGCTCGCGCTCAATGGTATCAAGAGCGGTACGCGCGGAGACACTCAGCGCGGGAGCGTCAGGATCGTGTCGGAGCGAAGCGAGTGGGTCGTTGTCTGGCGTGCTCAACTTCACCCCCACATTGAGTACGCCGTGTGGATCCGCCGCGTGTTTCACCACGCGAAAGGCGGTCATGGCTTCGGCATTCCACACGGAAGGCAGCAGTGACGCGCGTAACCGGCCATCTCCATGTTCACCGGCCAGTGTACCGCCGAGTTTTGCGGTGAGGTCACATACGTCGTCGAGCAAACCACGTACACGCACTTTCCAATCGGCACGAGTCACATCGACGAGCGGGTTCACGTGCATATGCGCGTCGCCCGCGTGTCCGAAAATCACGCCCAGGCACTCTGCACGCGTGAGCGCGTCGCGCACGCCGCGCACGTAGGCCGGCAACTGATCTGGCGGCACGCAGCCGTCTTCAATGAACTGCATGGAGCGCAGCTTCGGCGCGAGCTGGGAAAGAATTGGACTGGCAGCGTGACGCAGCGCCCACAAACGCTTTTCCGCCGACGGATGCGACGCGGTGGTGACTTCGCGGGCGCCCGCCAGCGTAAACGCGCGGCCCAGCAAGATCGCCGCGTCGCGCGCATGCAACGCGTTCTCACCCTCCACCTCGGCCAGCAGCACAGCCTCGGCAGCGCGCGGCACACTATTCGCACCATCACGTGCGGCCACATCAAGAAATGTCCGATCAAGCAGCTCACACGCCGACGCACCAGCATCGCGGGCGCGCATGGCCGCCACCGTCGCGGCTTCAAGCGAACGAAAACTCGCCAGCACCGTGGCGGTGGCCCCAGGAACCGGCGTGAGCATCAGCTCGACGGCCGTGAAGATCGCGAGCGTGCCTTCGCTGCCAACGAGCAACGCAAGCAGCGCCTCACCGGTAGCCTCCGGATCGCGCGCGAGAACAGCGAGTGCACTCGAAATCGCGTAGCCCGATGATTCCTTGCGCACGCCCGCGTGGTGCAAAGAGTCGAGCGCGACATTGCGACGCGCGCTGTCGAGTGCATCGAGCAACGCGCGCACAATTGGAATGCGCACCGGTGCGGGTTCGTCTCGCCGAATCCAGGCGCGCGCCCCGCTCGCGAACACGCATTCGAGCCCTGACACCCACTCTCGGGTGGCGCCGTAGCGCAGTGTGCGTGCACCAGCCGCATTCGCACCCACCATGCCACCAATCGTACAGAACGCGCCGCTTGAGGGATCCACGGGGAATCGCAGTCCCACGTCGCGGGCCGCCAGATCAACAGCCCCGCGCAACGCGCCGGGCTCCACGCACATGCGGCGCGCCGCTCGGTCGAGCGAGGCGATTGCGTTCAGGCGTGAGAGATCAAGCACAACGCCCGGTCCAACTGCGCCCGCGGCCATGCCGCTGCCGGAGCCACGCGGCATAAGGAACCATCCGCCCAGTCTCGCGGCCACCACAAGCGTGGAGACGTCGTCCGCGTCGAGCGGCACCGCCGCGGCGGCCGGCACACACCGCGCGATGCCCGCCCCTTCCGCGTACAGCTCCCGTGCGGCCAAATCCGAGCGCCACGTGCCGCGAAAACCGGTTGGCGACTCCAATGAGTCTATTCCGCGTGCGGCGGTCGGATGTGTGGCGTTCGCGGCGGGAGTAACAGACATCCCGCAGTCTGTGTGCCGCGTCAGCGCAAGACAAGCCTCGGGAGGTGACCGAATGCAGGAAACATTCGTATCTTTGATGACGCTATCGTGTCCAACAGCTGATAGCCGACCGCCTCGCATGTGCCTCAGTCCTAACCGCCCGTGACCCTGCATTCGTCGCTCGATCCCAGTATTGCGGTCGCTGTTGCCCAGCGCGACGCGCGTCGCTTTTGCGAAGGGATCCTGCCCGCGGTTTCGCGTACGTTCGCATTGGGAATCCGTGTGCTTCCGGGCGATCTCGGGCAGGCGGTGCTCGATGCCTATCTGCTGTGCCGCATTGCGGATACGGTGGAAGACGCGCCCGGCCATACACCAGAAGAAAAGGCGGTCCTCTTTCGCGAACTGCTGGCCGGCTTTGATGACCCGACCGCGGTCGCGCGATTCATGTCAGGGACCCAGCAGCTCACTGGCGAACCCGCGCATCTGGCGCTGGTGCACCACGCGGATCTGGTGTTTACACACTTCGCACGATTGCCGCAGAAAACGCGCGACGTGGTGCGCACGTGGGTGACGGAAATGGTTGTGGGGATGGACAAGTTCGTGCACCGCTATCCTGACGGCATCCGTATTCAGACCCTCGAAGAGTACAAAGAGTACTGCTACTACGTGGCCGGCACCGTGGGCTACATGCTCACCGATTTGTGGTTTGAACACGCGCCGAGCATTGGCAAGAAGCGCTATGAAATCCTTCGCGAGCGCTGTCGCGCGTTCGCCGAAGCGCTGCAAACGGTGAACATCCTTAAAGACGTGGCCGTCGACGCGGAAAAGGAAAACTCGATTTACGTGCCGGAGGAGTTGCTGCGGGCGCATGGCAGCACACAAGGTCGCATTCTGGCGCCTGATCTGGTGAGCACAAACCGCGAGGCACTCGGACGGTTAATCGATCTCGCGTGGCACGATCTCGAAGAAGCGCGCACATATCTGCTGCTGATTCCGCGACGCGCTGTCTCCATTCGTTTGTTTTGTTTGCTGCCGCTGCTCTTCGCGTACGCGACCATGCGCGACCTGGTACAGAGCACGGCCATGCTGAGTCCGGGCGGCACGGTCAAAATTTCGCGCCGCGAAGTGAAATCGTTGCTCATGGCGGGGCCGATGCTCGTGATGAGCAACTCGGCCGTGCGCAAACTTGTCGAGCGCGTCCGGCGGCGTGCCTTCGAACTGGCGTTCGCCTAACGCCGCGAAGGCTACTTCTTGAGCAGGCCCGGCGGCAACAACGTCTCGCGCAACTGTTCCAGCAGCGTAGGTGGAGAACCGGCGTCCCCGTGCTCCAACGCGTCGAGCAACTGTTCAAGACGCAGCTGCGTACGTGCTACGGCTTCGCGAAATGACTTTTTGATCGAACCCCAGATCAGCCGACTCAACCCGGCTTGAACACCCAGCGCCACCAATCCACCGGCCGCGAGCGGTGCCACAGCCAGGTCGGCGCCCGTGACCGCGGCAAGGACGGCAATCGGTGTCATCCACGCGGCTGCCACCACGCCGTTGACCACGCCAAGCACCACCACGCCATCACGCTGCGACTTGCGATGCATGCGCAAATCGGCGTCCAGACGCACCAGCGAGCGCGCACCGTCTACGTCTGTGACCACCGCTGATACTTCGTCAGCCTTTGTCAGACTGGACGACTTGCCATTGAGCCCCAGCTGAATCTGTGCGAACGCACCTCGCTTGCGCTCCCAAGACACACGCCCACCGAACCGCCGCTTGATCGCAAAGCCCTCTTCTCGCTGCATCCACTTGTCGAGCGCAGCGAGCACTTTGTCCGGGGGCCCAGGCACCGCCCGCTGCGCACCGGCCATGGCTTCGCCAAGCGCCAGCGCAATGCGGCCAGGCTCCTCCGGCAACATGGGGGAACGGCCACGCTCTTCGGCGATCGCGAGTCGCAAATGATCGGGATCGATGCCAACTTCTCGACCGATCTCCAGCAGCCGCGATTCACTGATCACTTCAGGGGCCTCGCCGCCCACGGCCTGCAGCTCCGCAGCGCGCGCGAGTACGCGCTCAAGCGCCGCTCGAGGCAGCTGAGCGTCGCGCGTCGTCACATCGGTAGACAGAGAGCGGGAGGTCGGATCGTTGGCCATGGTAGTACTACGGGAGAACCCACGTGATCGTGTCGACGGTCACGCTAAATACCGCCCAACGCGATTTCAATCTGGCGCTTGATACCGTCCACGACGGCCGTTGGCAGCGGAAAGGCTGCCGCGAGCGCGGCTGAACGCTGGGCCGCCGTGTCGAGCGCGCCCACGCGCTTGCCGCTTTGCGTGAGGTAATAACGCACGTACTGCGTGACGAGTTCAGGCGCGATGTTCTCAAGCAGCAAGGCACCGCCACGCACCTGCGCAAACGCCACCATTGTGTTGGCGGAACCCATGCGCTTTTCCGCCGGCGTGGTATTGTCGTTCACCGCCGTACCGGCAAGGCTGCCAACCACTTCATGCGCGTACACCAGAATCGATTCACGCGCGTCGGTTGTGCGGCCAGGCAGTGGCACCGCCACCACTTTAAGTCCCGCGGCAGCACCGTCGGCGGCGCGCCCTTCCGGACCTAACGGCAACGACACCACAAACTCACCATTGCGCTGCTGCGTGCTATTCAGGAAACGCTCGAAGCGAGACTTGTACTGGCCATCCCACAACGAGGTGACTTGCACGAGCACGGTGTTCCGCTCGCGCATCGTGGTGGTCCAGTAGTTCGTATAGAAGTTCTTGCGTTCGTCGGTCACGCCATCGAAAAACTTGCGCAGCCAGGTGCGGTCCGCCGGCGTGGGAAACTGCGCGCCGAGAAACCCGATGACCGCGGCCGATTGCTGATCGGTGGCACGCTGCGGATTACCTTCAGCCCGCAGAAACAGTTCGATCGACTGTGCGAGTGCGTCCCACGTGGGGAAGGAAAACACCAGGAACTGTGCGTTCTGCAGGGCTGGCGTGTTGGCCAATCGTGTCGCCAGTTCCTGACGGTTTGCGTCGAGCGCGGTGAACGCGTTTGCCCGGTTCTTGATCACCGTCATGGAATCGCGATAACCGCGCCGGAACAGCGGCACCGTGGACGTATCGTTGCTGATCATGGCGAACCCATGCAGCCACGTGTCCACGTGCTCCTGCGTTTTGACGGGCCATCGCGCGCCTTCGGTGGGCGATGGCATGGTGTCGGGGGTGGCGCTGGACGGAACACAGGCCGTAGCGGCGAACAAAGCCGCGCCGCCGACGATGAGCGAGAGGAGACGAGTTGGGCGCATCCTGAAGAATACCCCAAAATGGGCTGAACAGTCGATCATCCGTCGGAGGTAGACGCGATCGGTCACCTGCGACCCCAAACACCGTGTACGCCCGTTACACCTGATCCGGCAGCAGGTGCGACGTCCGAAGGTGACGCACGACATAGTCCGTCACCGCGCCGGTAGTGGCGCGCCCGCCAAGGTCGGGCGTCGTGACCTGTGCATTGAGCGACGCCATCACGGCCGCGTCCACCATGGCCGCCGCTGCGCGATGGCCGCAGGTATCAAGCAACAGGGAAGCCGCGCGAATCGCCGCCAGCGGATTCGCGCGCCCCGTGCCCACCAGATCCGGCGCGCTGCCATGTACCGGCTCGAAGAGTGAGCAGCGTCCTGGGTGCATGTTGGCGCTCGCAGCGAGACCGAGGCCGCCCACAAGTCCGGCGGTGAGATCACTGAGAATCTCGCCAAACAAATTGGTGGTCACGAGCACATCAAGTCGTTCGGGTGCGCGCACCAAATCATGTGCGACCGTGTCAACCAGACGCACATCGTGTGCGATATCGGGATAATCAACGGCCACGGTGTGAAACGCGTGTCGCCACAGTCGATGCGCGGGCACAAGATTCGTTTTGTCTACCAGCGTCACGCGACGTCGTCCACGTAAACGCGCCCAGGCAAACGCAAATCGGATCAGTCGCGAAACAAGGTGTGGCGTGTGCCACTCTTCGGTCACGTGCGCGTCTTCATCGTCAGTGACACGTACTCGCCGATCGCGATCCGGATGAAAACCTTCAAGGTTTTCACTGATGACCGCAATGTCTACACGTGCGCGCCCCGCTTGCACCGACGCGAGCGGCGAGAGCGCCGGCAACAACTGCTGTGCCGGACGCAAATTGGCGTACAGATCGAGTTGCACGAACAGTGAATGACGAATCTGTCGCACGTGCTCATGATCACGAATGCGCGGATCGCCAAGGGCGCCGAGCAGCAGCGCGTCGAATGAACGCATGAGACGCTGAGGTTCACCCGACGGCATGGCCTGACCCGTGGCCAGATACCACGCCGCCCCATAGGGCAGCGCCTCAATCTCGAGCGGAATGTCGTAGCGATCGCACACAGTACGCAGTGCTGCAACGGCAGAGTGCGTGACTTCAGGGCCGATTCCATCTCCGGCCAGGGTGGCGATGCGAAGCGGGGCCCGACTCACGTTGAGCGCCGCAGGCCGGCGCTCAGTTCAGGGAAATCCGCGCTCGATGTAACCGCGCTGCTCGCCGAGAGTGGCGGGTCCGCGCACTCTGATCGTGCATCGCCGTCATCGGCTTGTCGTCCGCACGTCACGCAGAACCGCCACGAGCGTTCAAGTTCGGTGCTGCAGGCCGGACAGTGTCGTACCGTAAGATCGAGTCCACAGTACGGACAGTAGGTGATCGACCGTCCGTTTGGGAGTGTGCCACCACAAAAATGGCAGTCACAGTGATTGCTGTCACTCGCCGGTGCCGCGGGTGTCGCAACGAACCCCTCTGCCCCCGATGCGTGCGTGCTGACCGCAGGCTGCGATTGCGATACGGCACGATCATGCGAGCCGCTGGTCCGCTCGTTGCCGAGCGAAAATGCGGGATTGCGCAGGGAGAGGGTGCTGCGTGCCCACGTACGTACAATCGACACCGTCGGCGACGCCATCTGCAGCGCGCGGCGACACGCTTCCTGCAACTCCGGCTCGGCGGCCAGATACCCGCGCTCGCCCGCGAGCAAACGCAGAACCGTCAGCTCGTAGCCATCGGGACCGGCCGAGGCCATTTCACGACGCGCTTCAGGATACGGCGCGAGACGCTCTTCCAGATCGGAAAGCGTAAAGCCGTGCTCCATTAAGTGCGGATACGTGGTGCGCACGGTGCGCGCCACGCGAAAGGCCAGGCGGTCGAGATCGTCCATGATCCTGAGAGCCGCGAACCGCTAGTTGCCGACCGACTTGGCCAGCTTGCCGTCCACGTCGTTGCCCACCAGATCGCGATTGCTGCCGCCGATCTGGTCTACAACGCGCTCGTAGATGCGCTTCTCGTTGACCTGGGCGTCCTTCCAGCCGTAGCCGTAGCCGATGGCCACGCCAACTGTGAGGACCAAGAGAATCTTGAACATGGAGAGGACAGGGAAGATCGCCGACGGAATGCCAGCGAGGTATCACGGTAATTCGACGCTCGACGCTCCACAGGCGTCACGCGCGAGGCCTGCCCGCAGCGTTACAGGGCTGGCGCCGGACGAAACACATCGGCGTCGGGGAACGGGTCCGGCGCGCCCGTACTGCCCGCCTTCTGCACGCTGACCCACTCGTCAAATCCCGACGCCACCAGCTTGGCACCCGAGCTGTCCTGCTCCGCCGCGGCACGCGTTGCGAGATGGTTTGCGTATTCATTTTGCGCGTGTCCGTTGTGTCCGCGCACCCACCGCCACTCCACTTCGTGGTCCCGGAGTGAGGCAACGGCGGCCTGCCAGAGCTCAAGATTCTCGACCGCGCCACCCTTGCGCGTCCAGCCGCGGGCTCGCCAACCGCGCACCCACTGTGTCATGCCGTCCACGATGTAGCGCGAATCGGTGGTGAATCGCACGCTGAGTGTGTTGCCTTTGCGCGAAATCGCGTCGAACGTGTCGATCACGGAACGCAGCGCCATGCGATTGTTCGTGGTATTGGCTTCGGACAACCACAGATCGAAGCGGTGCACGGCGCCGTCGCGAACGGCGTATTCAATCAGTGCGCCAGCGCCGCCTGGTGTATCGCCGGCTTTGCCATTGCCCAAGCAGGATTCGTCGGCGTAAATGGCGACGAGCGGATAGCGGGCGCTCATTGCGCGCACGCCGTGCAAGCGTGCTCAACGCGTGGCGTCATCGCACCGCCTCCAACGCGTCGAGTGCGTCGAGTTGAAAGACGAGTTTGTCGCCCGTGGTGGGATGCCGCGTGATCAACTGCTCGCGCCCCCCTTCAAAGGTGAGACGCTCCGGCACCACCACGTACTCGTGTTGCCGGCGACGCACCACAATGCGGCTGCCGCGCTCAATGGCGCGTTCAAGAATGTCGTACTGTGCTACGGTCAGACGGGGCATCAAATCTGTGGGAAAGTGAAGATCACAAACTACTCGCTTCACGCCCCCAGGCGGCACACACGGTTTCAAGGATGTCCGCCGCCAACAGCAGCTCGGCTTCATCAACCCACTCTTCAGCGCCGTGCGCGCGCGCAATGTCACCGGGGCCGAAGCACACGGCAGGAATGCCAGCCGCCGTGAACAACGCGGCGTCCGTCCAGCAGGAGAGGCCGTCAATGCGCGGTGTGTAGTTGTGCGTTGCAAGCGCGTGCATCAGCGCGAGCACCACCGGTGAGCTGCCCGGTACATCGTTCGGCGGCTGCACGGTATGACGGGCAATGTCCGCGCGAAATGACGGATGCTCCTTCGCCACGGTGTCACACAACGCCCGCAACTCGGATTCCACAAGGTCAATGGATTCACCGGGCACGGTGCGTCGCTCCAGTTGCAGTGAGCACTGCTCCGGATACGTGGACCAACCCGTGCCACCAGCAATGGTGGACGCATGCATTGACGCGTGGCCGAGCAGTTCGTGCGTGCGCGTGCGCAGCGTCTCGCGCTCGTAGCGCACCATTTCCGCGAGCAAGAGTCCCGCGTGCGCCACCGCATCAATACCGACGTCCGGCCGACTGCCGTGCGCGGCGTGACCATGCACGATCACGTCGAACCAGGCGAATCCCTTGTGCGCGGGGCACACCGCCATGCGTGTGGGCTCGGTGATGATCGCCGCCGTCGCATTCACGCCACGCGCGAGCAACGCCGTGGTGCCAATGCTGCGATACTCTTCGTCGGCGACCGCCGCAATGATCATTTCGCTCGCGAGTGCACCTCGAGCCGCGGCGCGTGCGGCGGCCACACACATCGCCGCCACACCGCCCTTCATGTCTGTGGCGCCTCGACCGTAGAGGCGCCCGTTTGTGCGCGTGGGAACGAACGGTTCGTGCACCATGCCTTCGGTGCCAACCACATCGAGATGCCCGTTAAGCAGCAGCGGCGAGCGGCCCGTTGGGCCGATGCGCGCCATCACATTGAATCGACCCGGGGCGATTTCGTCGAGCGACACCGCAAATCCCCAACCAGCCAGAATTTCCGCGAGACGCGACGCGACAACCGCTTCACCAGGCGCACCGGACACCAGGTCCGGGTTGCGCGAGTCAATGGCGACCAGCGCTTCAGTGAGCGCAATGGGATCGAGCGGAAATCGGGAGGACATATCCCTGATGATAGCACGACAGCAGCGCCGCGCGAGACTCAGGTCAGGACAAATCGGCCGCGGGTGCGCAACGTGGTGAGCCCGTTACTCGATCTCCTGCACGTGCACACCGTGCGTCGCAATACGAAACGGCAGCACCTCACCCAGCCCTGCAATCGAGCGCGTGACATCGGGCACACGATGGCGCGCACACACCACAAGCACACAGCCACCGCCAGAGGCGCCCAGCGGTTTTGCCCCGAGTGCGCCTGCGCCGAGCGCGCGACTGATCAGCGTATCAATCCGTAGTGTTGTGATGCCCGCATGCAACGAACGTTGATGAATCCAATGTTCACCGACGAGCGCGCCCAGCGATTCGAGATCGGCATGGACCAGCGCGGTGGCCATGAGTTGCGCCAGCGACGCCATGCGATCGAGCGAGAGCACCACGTGCGGATCGCGAGCGAGATACGCGTCGAGCACGGCGCGAATCGTCGTGCCGGAAATGCGTGATTCGCCGGTGTACACCACCAGACAACGCGACTCCAGATCGGCCCGCGTCTGATCACTCAGGGCAATGGGCAGCACGTCGACCTGCTCGCCAAAGCGCAGCGCCAGCGCGCCCCCGTATGCTGCGGCATAGTGGTCTTGTCGCCCACCGGCGATACCGAGTTCGTTGACTTCGACGTCACGACTTGCTTCGGCCAGTTCATCGGTGGTGAGCACTCGCTGTTGCCAGGCGGCGAGGGCGGCGGCCAGGGCGACACCCGCAGCTGATGAGCCGCCAAGACCGGCGCCCACCGGAAAGTCACTCTGCAGGGCAACGTGCAGGTGTTCGGCACGCGCTCGGCGCAGTGCGGCGCGAACCAGCTCGGAGCTGTGGTCGGGCGCGGCATCGTTCGCGCGCAGCGTGATGGTGGCGCGTCGCTCAATGGCGATGGCGCAAACAAAACCGCCTCGTTCCTGGGGATATGGCGGGACGTCAGTCCAGCCACCTCCAAAATCGAGGCGGGTCGGGGCGCTCGCGAGCAGCGCCGATGGAG
>JALHNZ010000057.1 GCA_022843265.1 Gemmatimonadaceae bacterium | reverse complement strand
TCAGTGGTGAACTTGATGTGGCTGGTATTTCGCCCGCGATGGCCACGCTGGTGGCGCGTGATCCGCTATTGCAACTTGAAACGCCGCCGGTGCTGTTTACCACCGTGCTTGCGTTCAACACTACAAGACCACCGTTCGACGATGTACGTGTGCGACGGGCTGTTGCCGCCGCCATCAATCGCCAGCGTATTGTTGATGCGGCGGTGGCAGGCTACGGCGTGCCGGCCACGCAGGCGGTCCCGCCGGGTGTGTTTCCCGACGAGCCGTCGATCTTCGCGCCGAGGCAAACGTCCGCCGACGCGATGCTCGACAGTGCACGATGGCTGGTCGGTGCAGGTGGCGTTCGAGCGCGCGATGGCAAACCCCTGGAGATCACGCTGATCACGGTGGGCAGCGGTGACCTGGCCGCCGAACAGCTGCTGCAGGATGATCTGCGACGCGTGGGCATCACATTGTCGATTCGCACCGTGGAGCTGGCGGCCTTTCTGGCCAGTTTGCGTGCCGATATCAAAGCGTATGACATCGCGTATACAGGCCTGCCAGGCGACTTGTCGCTGGGGCATCTCACCTCGCTCTTTCACAGCGCGCAGCGCGGCGGTGCGCTCGACTACACCGGCTATCACACCAGCGCGCTCGATTCGCTGCTCGACAACGCGCGACGCGCCCCAACCATGGCCGAACGACAGGCCGGATGGCGCCGCGTGAGCGCGCATCTCGACGCCGTCGCTCCCGTGGCGTTCGTATATCACGGACGCGGCGTGCAAGGGCGCGCGCGCTCCCTCGACGGGGTCGTGATGGACTTGCGCGGCGAGCTCACGTCTATCGCGCGTTGGCGACGTCGCCAATGAATACGACCCGGCACTCGGCCGGCGAACTGCTCGGCGTGCATCTCCCAACGCGTTGGCACGCCTGTGACGCGTCGTTGCGCGCGCTGGCGAGCGGATTGCAACACGAGCTGTCGCCGCTACTTCACGGTCGCGACTTCCCCATCCCCTTGCGCAAGGCCAGACTGACGCGCGCCGGTGGCCGCTGCATCACCGACGGCACACCGCTCGCGTTCGATCCATGGCGTGCGCATGAGCACGAGTGTCCCACGTGCGGAACGGTGTACACGGGCATCGCGCACGATGACTGGTGGGCCATGAGTGCGCAGCTCTGGTGCGCCGAACGCGCATTGCACGCGGCCGTGTTGGGGCAAATGTGCGAACACGCCAATCTCACGCAGCTCGCCACCGCGATGCTTGGCGCGATCAGCGAGCGATACCTTGCCTATCCCAACGAAGACAACGCGCTCGGACCAACACGACCGTTCTTCAGCACATATCTGGAGAGTGTCTGGCTGCTCAACCTCTGTCTCGCCGCGCGCGTGCTGCGAAACAGTCGGGACGCTTGTGCGGTAGTGGATGCATTTTGCGATACCGTCGTTGAACCCAGTCGTGCGCTCATCGCATCGTTTCCCGAAGGGCGATCGAACCGGCAGGCGTGGCACACGTCGGCGCAGATTGCGGCCGCCACGCTGCTCGGCGATCACACTGCGATTGCACCGTTGATTGATGGGCCGCTGGGCGTGACGACATTGCTCCGCGACGGCCTGCTTGCAGATGGCTCGTGGTATGAGGGCGAGAACTATCACCTGTTCGCACATCGCGGACTTTGGTACGGTGTGGCGATGCTGGAGGCAAGTGGTGTCACGCTGCCTTCGCGGCTCACCGAGCGGTTCAACGCCGGCTTCTGCACGCCGCTACTTGGCATGCTGCCCGACGGCACGTTCCCGTCGCGACGCGACAGTCGCTATGGCGTGTCGGTACATCAATGGCGGTTCGCCGAGTGGTGTGAGCTTGGTCTGGTGCGACACGACCATCCCGTGTTGCGCACCTGGTTGCATCGTTTATACAGCAGCGCGCACGCGACGTCAGTAACCGATCGCGCATGCTCGACCGCTGATATCGAGCGTGACGCCCCTCCCGGTGCGCTGCGACGGCACGATCTCGGATGGCGGTCCCTCGTGTTCGCGCGTGCTGAAGCGTGGCCCGCACCCGACCTGATCGCTGACGAAAGTGTTGTGCTCGAAGCGCAGGGACTGAGCGTGATACGCCGGGATGCCGGTCGCATCTACGTGGCGCTGGAGGGTGGCAATACCGGCGGCGGACACGGTCATCCCGATCGATTGGCGCTCACCATTCAGGATGGCGACGCGCGAGTGCTCGAAGATCCCGGCGCCGGATCGTACGTCGAGCGCACGTTGCACTGGTATCGCAGCACGTTGGCGCATAACGCGCCACTCGTGGATGGTCGCTCACAGTTTCCTGTGCCGACCACGCTCCTCGCATTCGAGGCACGCGACGAGATTGCGTGGATGCAAGCGGAAGCTAATAGCATCGCGCCTGACGTACGCGTAGTCCGCACCGTCATCGTAAGCGGCGAGCATGTGATTGACTATGTGGAGTGGCGCTCACCACAACGAGTCGCATTGGATCTTCCGATTCACTTTCGCGCGAACGTCGCAGGAACGCGACACTGGCGAGCTGCTGATGCCGGCGGTGCAGGTGGTCTCGAAGACGGCTTTGATTTCTTGACGGATGTGCACGCCTGCACGGTGCCTGCGCTCGAACGCCTGGAGTTTGGCGGTTCGCATGCGCGTGGTGTCCGTCTTTGGTGCGCAGCGAGTACCGATGCAATACTGTTTCGCGCGGTGGCACCCGGGCCGCCGCGTACATCGCCGCGGCTGTTGCACTGGATACGGCAAGTCGCCGACTGCGGCTGGGTGGCGAGCGTCTGGGCGCTGCGCGACAGCGTTGCTGACGTGGCGATACAGAAGCCGGACAACACCGCGCTCCGAGTGCGAGTTCAGGAGCGCAGCGGTCTGTTGCGATGGTACGAGGAGCAATCGCCCGCCTGGCGCGTGCTACACGAATCCGCAAATGGTGTGCGGGAGCTCGAACTGGGCGGATTGCGCGCATTAGCGGCGCGCCCGCCGGAGCCTGTGCGTGTAGACGTTCTCCCGCTGATAACCGTTGATCTGCGCACTGAGCCCGTGCACGTGGCACTCGGCGAATCACATTACCGACGCAGCGAGGCAGACTGGCGCAGCGCGGGCCGGCCCACGGCAGACGTGCGCCTGGAGGCGGACGGTCGCGATCTTTACATCACGGTTCACGCGTGTACCGGTGACGTGGTGGTCCCGTTGGCCGGTGAGGACGATGTGCTGGACAATGAGCGCGCTGACGTGAACGCCGACGGCGTGCAGTGTTATGTCGGTCCCGGCGATCGCGCCGAATGGAGCGCCGCCTGGCTGCTGGTGCCAGACGCGCAAAGCGGCGGGGTCCGTGTCACCTCGCTGCTGCCGGCGAACGTGCCAGTCGACGCGCGATGGATACCGACAGCGACCGGATTCACGCTGCACCTTCGGCTTTCGCGGCACGCATTGCCGGAGTGCCCCAAGCATGCCCTCCGGTTCGATCTTATCGTCAACGAGCGCCCCCCACATCGGCAGCGCCGGCGCGGACAGCTCGTGCTCTCCGGTTCCAGCGGGGAGACCGTGTATCTTCGTGGAGACCGGCACGACCCGCTCCGTGCGTGGCGACTGTTATTGCCGTCGCTGCGCGCCTCTGATCCGTCTCCGAATTTGCAGGCATGACTGAATCTTCACTCGCCGCCGTCAAGGTGGTGCTCTTTGAGCCGCAGGACCCCATCAACATTGGCGCGGTCGTTCGCGCCATGAAAAACATGGGCGTGCATGATCTCCGTTTGGTGCGCCCGGTCAAGTACGACCTGACGCGCATTGAACAGATCGCGCATGACACACGGGACGTGGTTGAGCGTATCCGCCATTTTGATTCGCTCGATGAGGCGCTGGCCGATTGTGTGCGCGTGGCCGCCTTTACCGGTCGGCGTCGAGCATCACGCTGGGCCATGCACACGCCGCGCACGATGGCGGACGATCTGATGAGTGTGGTGGAGGATGGGCCGGTGGCGCTGCTCTTTGGCCGTGAAGATCACGGGCTGCCGGGCGACGCGGTGGACCGTGCGCACACCATCGTCACGATTCCCACGACAGCCCACTATTCGCTGAATCTCGCGCAGGCGGTGCTGATCGGGTTGTACGAGTTGCATCTCGCCGCTGGTGATGCCACACGCCGACTGGCCCGACCGCGCAAGGCCACACCGCCGCCAACCGCCGACGAAGTCGAACGGGCTTTCGCCGACGTGCACTCGGCCCTCAACTCCATTGCGTATTTCAAGACACGCAATCCGGAGCTGATCATGCGGAGTATTCGATCCATTGTGTTTCGCTCGAATCCCGATTCGCGTGAGCTCACCATGCTGCGTACGGCCGCCATCGAAGTGCTGCGCACGCTTGAGCGCGAACGCAAAGGACTGTTGCGGCGACTCGGGCTCACGGAAGCAGACGTGCCCCCTGAGGTTCCTTCGGCGTGATCAGCCGCGCGCGTGGGCTCCCCTGTGACTGAACGCGCCGAGGCGACGCTGAATGCCTGGGCGCAGCGCGCCTCACGTGTTGTGCCCGGTGGCGCGTCTACCGGCAGCAAACGACCGGACGCGCTGTTCGGCGAAGCGGCGACTTCGACAACACCAACGCATATGCGTCGCGCGTTTGGATGCCGGGTGGAAACGGCCGATGGTCGCATTCTGATTGACCTCACGATGGCCCTCGGTGCCGTCGCGTTTGGCTACGCCGATCCCGAAGTGACGGAAGCCGTGCAGGAGGCCGCCGCGGCGGGACCCGTGAGTGGATTGAGTCCGCTGCTCGAAATCGAAGTCGCGGAACGCCTCACGGAGGTCGTACCGTGCGCCGAACAGGTGCGGTTTTTGAAGACAGGTGCCGAAGCAACCGCCGCGGCGATCCGTCTGGCGCGGGCGCACACTGGCCGAGACGTGATAATTGCGAGCGGATATTTCGGGTGGCACGACTGGAGCAATCCCGGTCCCGGTGTGCCGCACAGTGCGTCTGTCGACGTGCGCATGGTGCCATTCAACGATACGCAGGCGTTGGATGAGGCCGTGCGCGAGGCTGGCGAGCAACTCGCCGGCATCATTGTGGAGCCGCTCGTGCATGATGTGGCGTCCACCGAGTGGCTGCGCGCCGTACGCGCGCACTGTGATGAGCTCGGTGCGGTATTGATTTTTGACGAAATCAAAACCGCGTTTCGCATGCATCAAGGCGGCGTGCAGGCGCTCTGTGGTGTGATACCCGATCTCACAACACTCGGCAAAGCGCTGGCGAACGGCTATCCACTGTCGGCGGTTGTCGGCCGCGCGAGGGTCATGTCGTCAGCCAGGCGGGCCTGGATTTCTTCAACGCTGGCCTCGGAAATGACCGCACTCGCGGCCGCGCGCGTTGTGCTTGAGCGTCACGCACGCACCGATGTCTGCGGTGCGTTGGCGCGGGTCGGCACAAAACTTCAGCGCGCGCTGACAAAGGCACTGGCTCCACACGCGCCTGACCTACGAATGGAGGGTCCCCCGCAAATGCTGCGACTCGTTGCTGACAATAGCGTGATGCTTGATGCGCTTGTTGTGGCTGCCACCGAAGAAGGCGTGTTGCTCAAGCGGGGCGCGTACCAGTTTGCAGCGCTCGCGCATGACGACGCGGCGCTCGCCAGTGTTGAGTCTGCAGTACACGCCGCCGCGCTACGCGTGCGTGCATCGTAACCGCACCAACGAAAGGATTCCGCATGGTGAATGCGATTGTCTCACAAGCCGCAGGGGGCGAGGCCATGCGTCTGGCGGGCGACGCACCGCTCATTGACGTGCACGCGCACTTTCACACACCGCACACTGGGCGAAGCGAGTGGGACGCCTACAATCGTTCGCGATTAGCGGCTGGTGAACGGATGGGCGTGAACGCGCACATTGCGTCGATCCTCGGTTCGTGGGGGTTCACCTCGCCCACGTATTTTCCTTCGCCCGATGATCTCACAATTGCGAATCGTTGGATGCGCGCCTTTGCACACGCCGATGCGCGCACGCACGGATACACGCGCGTCTTTTCATATGTCGCGGTGAATCCGAACTTTGCGCAACATGCGCGCGACGAGATCCGCGCCGGACTCGCCGACGGTGCGGTCGGCATCAAGCTGGCCGCCAGTCGCAAAGCCGATGATGCGTTGCTCGACGACATCGCAGATGCCGCGGCGGAGGCGGACGTGCCGATTCTGCATCACGTGTGGCAGGACCGCCGCCGCGAATGGCCGAATCAGGATGCCAGCGATGGTGTGGAGCTTGGCCGACTTGCGGCGCGTCATCCGCGAACACGCATTCTCCTCGCGCACGTTGGTGGTGGCGGTGACTACGCGCATACGCTGCACGCGATCCGTGACTTGCCAAGCATCAGTGTGGATTTGTCCGGGAGCGGCATTGATCGCGGCATGATGGACATCACGATCGAAGCGTTGGGAGATCAGCGCGTGTTATGGGCCGCCGATCTCACGTTGTGCACCGGCTTGACGAAAGCGTGGGCGCTTGACGCGATCGGCCTGGACGACGAGGCGCTGCGCAACATTCGCTGGCGGAACGCGGTGCGATTCTATCCCCGTGCCCGCATGACCCATGGCGGCGAGGTACTGGTCGCATGAATGCAAGTCCACTGTTTGCACGCGTCGACGTGAGTGCGTGGATCGGACCATATCCATTTCGCGAGGTCCCGCATCCCGACCCTGATGTGCTGGTGCGTGTGCTGGCGAGAGAACGTGTGGAGCGGGCGTGGGTAGGCTGGCTTCCGAGCGCCTGGCAGCGTGATCCCACGTCGGGCAACGCGCGTTTGCTGAAGGCCCTGGAGCCGCACCGCGACGTGCTGGATCCGGCCCCCGCAGTGCGACCCGATTGGCCGGGGTGGGAGTGGGAGCTGGACCGGATGGTCGCGGCTGGCGCCACCTCCATTCGCGCCTATCCCGCGCAGTGGGGGCTCGGGGCTGGGCATGCCGCGCTCACGGCGTTGGCATCGGCCTGCGCTGCCCGGCAGGTGGCACTGCACCTCACCGTGCGATTTGAAGATCTGCGGCAGCGACACACGCATGATGTTGCGGGCGACGTGGCCGCGGCCACCGTGCGATCGCTTGCTCGCGCCGGAACGGGCTGCACGCTGATTGTCAGCGGTGCCGGTCGCGAAATGATTGAGGAAGTCTGCTGGGGGCTCACCCCCGACGAGCGCAGTCGGGTCTGGTGCGACTTCGGGTGGGTATGGGGTCCGCCGGAGGAACAGTTTGCGCAGCTGGTGCGCACGCTGGGGCCGTCACGTTTCGTGCTGGGCACGCAGTGGCCACTCCGACTGGTGCAACAGTCACGCGCGTTGATTTCGCTGTTGCCAGCAGAGGCGTCGGTACCGCTCCCGCTGCCGTCTCCGCGATCGGATCGCTAAGCGGAAACCGAATACGTGCGCCAACTGTTGTGCGATTGCCAGAGGTATGCCGGGATGTAGTGATGGATGTGCCTGTCGTTGCGCGCTGTCGCGCCAGTGCGAATAGGGAGTAAGAAATACGCCTACTCTTTGTCATGTTTGCACTTGCGTACAAATACTACCACCGACATACTACGCGATTGTGCTTACCGACCTCGACCGAGGAAAGAGTGTGTGACGCTGCATGTGCGCACTTGTTGATTCTTTCGGCGGTGGAAGTCTCTCCCGTACGCCTCACCACTCCACCATCACGGTCGAGTAGATGACGACGAAAAAGAAGTGGACTGTCATTCCTGGTTTCCTTGCGCTTGCAGCAGCGGCTACGCTGTTGTCGGCGTACAGCGGCGCCTCCTCCTCGCAGGGCAAGCTCGTTGAGCAGCCGGTCAAATTCATTCACGCACCGCACGTGGCGAAGCTTGGAATGAATTGCCTGTACTGCCACTCCCAGGCCAACAAGGCCATGGATCCGGGCAATGCATCTGTCGCCACGTGCATGGGTTGTCACACGCTGGTGAAAACAGATAGCCCCGAGATCAAGAAGGTCGCGGAGTATTGGAATAAGAAAGAGCCGATTCCGTGGAATCGTGTGCACAAGGTGCCGGACTACGTCCAGTTCCCGCACATGCGCCACGTCAACGCCGGCGTCACCTGTCAGTCTTGCCATGGCGAGATTCAGAAGCAGGGAGAAGCGGGTGTGGCTGATGGGTACAAGCCCGTTGAACAGTACGCATCGCTCAACATGGGCTGGTGCATCAACTGTCACGTGCAGGGCTACAAGCCGGCTGAGGGCGCGCGTCTCGCTGGTATGCCCGACAGTGTTGTAAAAGCGCTCGAAAAAGAACCCGTGAAGAAGGCGCGCTACGACTGCGCCGTCTGCCACTACTGATCCTCGACTGACCACTTACCTCGTGCGTCGGTCGGGGAGGCCCCCCGGAGCCAACGTGCGAGCAGCCGCCAGGAGCGGAGTGACTGCATGAGCACTGAAGCGGGAAGCGGCGTCAAGCGCCGAGACTTCCTCAAGATTCTCGGCGCGACGGGCGCCACCACAGCCGTGGTGGGTTGCTCGTCGGAAAAAGTCGGGAAATTGATCCCCTATGTCACGTCACCGGACAACACGGTGGCCGGTGTGTCGCAGTTCTATGCGACCACGTGCAAGGAATGCGCGACGGGTTGTGGCGTGCTCGCGGAAGTGCGCGACGGCCGCCCAATCAAGTTGGAAGGCAATCCTGAGCACCCGGTCAACCGTGGCGCGATTTGCGCGACCGGTATGTCGGCGATGCAAGGGTTGTACAATCCAGATCGCTATCGCCAGCCAATGCTGCGTGAAGGCGCGGCGCTCTCACCGGTCACGTGGGATCGCGCACTTGAAGTGCTCGGCCAGAAGCTCGGTGAAGTGAAAAGCCGTGGTGGCGCGGGCAGCGCGGTGTTCCTCAATGCACACGAGACTGGAAGCTTTCCTGGGTTCCTCGACCAGTGGTTGAGTGCGCAGGGCATGCCCGCGCACCTGTCGGTGGACACCATGGCGCCGGCAGCGACGATTTCGTCCAACCGCGCCGCGTACGGCGTGGCGTGGCCGTCCATCGATTTCAAGGCCTCGGCGCTCATTCTGAGCTTCTCGGCCGATTTTCTCGATGCGTGGGGACATCGCGTACCGCAGCAGCTTGATTGGGCCGACGCGCGCGCGCAGCTGGAAGGCGCGCCCAAGTTGGTGTACATCGGCGCACGGCGTTCGCTCACAGGCTTGAATGCGGATCAGTGGATTCCCGCTAAGCCCGGCAGCGAAATGGCGATCTGCAACGCAATCCTCGGTCGCGGCACCGCCGCTGCCGCAGCGACCGCGGCGGATGTGAGTGAAGCGACGATCACCGCGCTGGTTGCGGCCGTGAAGGGTGCCGGTTCGAAGGTGTTGGCGCTCTGTGGCATGAACACGCCCGATGCCGTTGAATGCGGCACCATGGTTGCTGAGATCAACAAGAGCAACGGGAGCGTGGGCACCACCATCAAGCCCGCAATGGCGCACGCCGGTTATGAAGGCATCGCCAGCTATCTCGATTTGGTCGACGCGACCGAGCGGATGGCGGCGGGCAGTGTGCCGGTCGCGTTTGTTCGTAATGTGAATCCCGCGCACAGCATGCCGAAGGCGGCCGGTTTCGCCGAAGCGTTTGCCAAGGTTGGCTTCAAGGTTTCGTTTTCGAACATGCCAGACGAAACGAGCGAACTGTGCGATCTCGTGCTACCAGACAATCATTGGTTGGAGAGCTGGGGCGACGCGGTCGCACTGGCTGGCGAGCGCTCCTTCGTGCAGCCGGCCCTCGAGCCGGTGTTCGACACGCGCAGTGTGGGTGATGTGCTCATCACCGCCGCGCGCGCCGATGGCACGATTGCCTCACGGTTTGCGCAGCCCGATTACCGCAGCTGGATGATCTCAAACTTCGCCGGCGGTGCCACGGCATTTGCTACGGCGCTGACCAAGGCCACTGCGCCAGGTTCGCCCGTTGCATCGCGCGGCACGCGCAACGCGGTGGCGGCTCGTCCGGCCACGATGTCGGCTGGCGACGGCAACATGTTTGTGGTGGTGTATCCGTCGGCCACCCTCGGCGACGGTGCCGGCGCGAACAAGCCATGGCTTCAGGAACTGCCGGATCCCGTGACCAAGATTGCCTGGCAGTCGTGGGTCGAGATTCATCCGATGACCGCCAAGGAGATGGGTGTTCGCGAAGGCGAACATCTCACGATCAAGACCGCCGCAGGCGAAGTCACAGCGCCGGCGTACCCGTACATGGGTGTGCGTCCGGACACGGTCGCGATCGCGCTTGGCCAGGGGCACACGGCCTACGGTCGCTTTGCCATGAACGTGGGCGTCAACGCTTACGCCCTGGCGACCAACGGCTTCGACTCGGCGGGTAACCTCGCGCTCGGTGCGCTGAAGGCCACCGTTACGCGCGGCGAGGCGCACAGCCCGCTGGTCACCACCGAAGGTTCAGCGCGTCAGCACGGTCGTGGTATCGCACAGGCCATGATGGCGGCCGCGATTTCCGCGCCCGAGGTTGAAGTCGAACATCATGAAATCGCCGGACACGTGTCGCAGGAGTTCCTGCCGGGTCTCAAGTCGCCAGTGGCGGCCGACGCGCAGGGCGAGTACGCGAATCCCAAGTCGAAAGACAAGGGCATGTACAATCCGGAGCATCCGACCAAGGCCGAGGCGCGTCGTTGGGCCATGACGATCGATCTCGCGCGCTGCACCGGTTGTTCTGCGTGCGTCACGGCGTGTTACAGCGAAAACAATATTCCCACGGTCGGCGCTACGTATCAGGGTCGCGCGCTCAGTCCGGCCACGTGGGACGAGCGTCCGGGCGCGAATATCATCAAGGGCCGCGAAATGGCCTGGATTCGTCTCGAGCGCTACTACGAAGGCAACACGAACACGGAAAACGAGTTCTCGCCGGATTTTGAGGCGCGCTTCGTTCCCATGATGTGTCAGCACTGCGGCAACGCGCCGTGTGAGCCGGTGTGCCCGGTGTACGCCACGTATCACTCGCCCGACGGCCTCAACGTGCAGGTCTACAATCGTTGCGTCGGCACGCGTTACTGCTCAAACAACTGCCCGTACAAGGTTCGCTACTACAACTGGTTCGGCTACGGTGAGCCGGAGCGTCGTCAGTATGCGTGGCCGGAGCCGATGCATTGGATGCTCAATCCCGATGTCACGGTGCGCGGCAAGGGTGTCATGGAGAAATGCACGTTCTGCGTGCAGCGTATCCGTGAGGGAGAAAATCGGGCGCGGTCCGAAGAGCGTGAGCTCAACGCGGATGAGTTCACCACCGCATGTGCGCAGGCGTGTCCGTCGCGCGCGATTGTGTTTGGTGACGCGGCTGATGAAAACTGGACTGTGGCGAAGCTCGCATATGACAGACGCGCGTATCACGTGTTCAAGGAGTTGAACACGTACACGGCCGTCGTCTATCTGAAGAAGGTCAACCACCCGGCGCCTGCGGCGTCGGCTACGGCCTGAGGAGGCATCACCGGATGGGCACCATCGCGCAACCGGTCGAGGGGCTTCGCCGGCCGAACATTGCATCGGCCGACGTACAGATCCCTGCGGTCACGGATTACGAGCAAGTCGATCGCGAGATTATCGCGACACTCGGCTTTACCAAAAAATGGCTGTTGGGCCTGGGCGTCGCTGTGGCTGCGATGCTCGTGGGCGCTTCCGCCTGGATTTATCAGATTTACTGGGGACTCGGACAGGCGGGCTATGAGCCGCCGGTGATGTGGGGTGTCTACATCATCACGTTCGTTTTCTGGGTTGGTATCGGTCACGCCGGTACGCTGATTTCCGCCATTCTGTATCTCTTCCGCGCCGGCTTCCGAACCTCGATTTATCGAGCGGCAGAAGCCATGACGGTGTTCGCCGTCATGACGGCCGGTCTGTTTCCGATCATTCACATCGGACGCCCGTGGAAGTTCTTCTGGTTGATTCCGAATCCGAACTGGCGTTTGTTGTGGCCAAACTTCAAGTCGCCGCTCGTGTGGGACGTGTTCGCGATCTCCACGTACCTCACGATCTCGACCACGTTCCTCTACATCGGTCTCATTCCTGACTTCGCCGTGCTGCGCGATCGGGAAACGAATCCGATGCGCAAGCGGATCTACGGCATCCTCTCGCTCGGCTGGCGCAACAGCGATCGCGAGTGGCGTCACTTTGCGAAGGCGTATCTGTTCCTCGCGGCCTTCTCCACACCGCTCGTTCTCTCCGTGCACTCCGTCGTTTCCTTCGACTTCGCCATGTCGTTGGTTCCGGGTTGGCACGCGTCGATCTTCCCGCCGTACTTCGTGGCCGGCGCCATCTTCTCCGGCTTCGCGATGGTGTGGACGATCGCGATCCCCATGAGAAAGTGGTTTAAGCTCGAGCACTACATCACCCTCAATCACCTGGATGCAACGGCGAAGGTTGTGCTGTTCACGTCGCTTGTGGTTGGCTGTGCGTACATGATCGAGTTCTTCATTGCCTGGTACAGCGGCGTGCGTCCGGAGCAGGAGTTCTTCTGGTATCGCGTGTTCGGTCAGTGGTGGTGGGCGGCCTGGATCATGTTGCTCTGCAACATGGCGCTGCCAATGTCCCTCTGGTCGCAGAAGCTGCGTCGTAATCCCACGTGGCTCTGGTTCCTGTCGATTTTCATCAACATCGGCATGTGGTACGAGCGCTTCGTGATCGTGGTGCCGTCACTCAGCCATGAGTTTGAGCCGTGGCAGTGGGGCAGCTACACGCCGAGCTGGGTCGACATGAGCTTCCTCGTTGGATCGTTTGGCTGGTTCTTCATGTGGTTCCTGTTGTTCGTGAAGCAGATGCCGGTCATGGCGATCATGGAACTCAAGGAAATCGTCGTTCCCAAGCGCAAGCATGCGCACGATGGAGGGCACCACTGATGCAAGGTGTGCTCGGCGCGTTTCATCATCTCGACACCACGGTGCACGCCATTGAGGAGCTGAAGAAGGCTCGTCTCGGTGACGTCACCGTGTACTCGCCAACGATCCGTCACGAAATCGACGAAGCGATTGATGCACCGAACAGTGTGGTGCGTCGGTTCACGCTCATCGGCGGTTTGCTGGGCGTCTCGTTCGGCTACTGGATTTCCATCTGGACTGGCGATTACTGGCCGCTCGTTACAGGCGGCAAGGCCATCGCCTCCTGGATTCCGTACACGATCATTGGATTTGAAGTCATGGTGCTCGTGGGCTGCCTTTCCACGGTAGCTGGCATGTTCATCAATGCGCGCATCCCGCGTCTCACCACCACGGTGGGATACGATCCGCGCTTCAGCGGCGGCCACTTTGGCATTTTCGTTTCGTGCGGTGCTGACAAGGCACCGCAGGTTGAAGCGCTGCTGCAGAAGCACGGTGCCGACGAGGTGCGTCGTGAAGCCTAAGCCCTCAGTCATGTCTGTATTTTCGCGTACCGCACGTGTTGCAATCGTGGTTTCGTTGCCATTCTCGTTCAGCGCGTGCGCCTGGTTTACTGACTTCAAGAATCAGCCGCGTCTTGAACCGTGGGAATCGTTCTCGGTGAACGTGAACGACACGATGGCGGCGCCGCGGTTCAACCCGCAGATGTCGGTGCCAGTGCAGGGCACGCTCGTTGCGGGTGTTGCGGTATCGTACGCACCGTTGCCGCTCACGGTCGACTCGATGTCGGGGTTGGTGAATCCGACGGCGGTTGATGAGCGGTCGCTCGACAATGGTCGCAAGTATTATTCGATCAACTGCGCCATGTGTCATGGCGATCTGGGCGACGGTAACGGGTCAATGAAGGCGTTGAATCCAGCGTATGGTTACTCGCCAAGTTTGCTCACTGAGTCTGCGCGCGGGCGCACTGACGGCTATCTCTGGGGCATGCTGCGGAACGGTCGTGGCATCATGCCGAACTACGCCCGTATCGAAGAAGCCGATCGCTGGGACGTCGTGAACTACGTGCGTGCCTTGCAAGCCGGTACCGCGGTGATTGGTCCGCATGGCATGCCTGGTCAGAATGGTGCCACGGTTCCGCGTGCATCAGCCACCGCGCCGCAGAAAGCATCGCCCTTTGTGCCGGGCGCTGTGCAGCTCACACCGGGAAGCTCGGGCAAGAACGCCGCGACGTCCGGCCGTGAAAAAATGTCGTTCCCCAATGGTGCCACAACATCAGGCGGCGGAACGGGACACGATGAAGAATCAGACGCGGCCGACGCGGCCCAGGAGATGTTCGAGTGAGCGGCGTCCATCACTACCACTATCCGACGCGCGAAGAGTTCCAGAAGCGCATCGGTGATTCGGCGGTCCCCAAGACGCTGAAAACGGCGGCCCTCGTGGCGGCTGTGCTCGGCATGGCGCTGTTTGTATTCGGCGCCGTGACCGGTGAACAGCGCGCGTGGCATGCGTTGCACTTCAACTGGATCTTCCTCGCCACGATCTCCTCTGCAGGCGTGGCCTTTGCTGCGGTACAGCGACTCACTACGGCGCGTTGGTCGCGTCCGATTGTGCGTTTCTTCGAAGGTTACGTGGCGTTCCTGCCCGTGGCGTTCGTGCTCCTGCTGCTCATTCTGTTCCCGGGTCGTGAGGCCATCTTCACGTGGGCTGGACGTGAGCACATTGAGTACGCAGAGAAGGCGGCGTATCTCGACCCCACGTTCTTCGTCTTGCGCGGCATCCTGCTCTTTGGCTCGATGACAGCGGTGATGATGTGGTTTGTGTATCGCTCGGTTCGTGTTGACGTCGCGAGCATGCCGAAGTTCACCGGCGCCAAGTGGGCCGAGGGACTGCGTCAGCGCATGCGCACCGGTTTCGGGGATGAGCGTCGTGAGTTGCACAACACACACTCCATCCTCGGCAAGCTCGCCGTGGCCGTGTGCATGCTGTTCGTGGTGGGCTGGTGCTTCATGGCGTGGGACTACTCCATGACGCTCACGCTGCATTGGCAGCAGACGATGTACGCGTGGATTGTGTTCATGTGTGGATGGCTGGGCATGATCATGTCTGCGTCACTGCTTTGCCTGTGGTGGCGTAAGCAGATGCAGGTGGAGGATCTGGTCACCGTGAATCACATGTGGGACATGGGTAAGCTGGCGTTCGCGTTTACCGCGTTCTTTGGCTACATCAGTTTCAGTCAGTACCTCGTGATCTGGTACGGCAACCTTCCGGAAGAAACGCATTTCTACAATCTGCGTCTGAGCGGTGCGTGGAAAACCACCACGTCGCTCATTCCGATTCTGGCGTTCGTGCTGCCGTTCGGCGGATTGATCTCGAAGGCGGCCAAGGTCTACTTCCCGACGTTTGTGCTCTTCGCGTCATGCAGCTTGCTCGGCACGTGGTTGCACCGCTACATCGAAGTGTACCCGAGCATCTACGGCGTGGTTGACTCACTTCCGTTCGGCATCTGGGAAGTTGGAATCGCGATCGGCATGATCGGCTTGTGGTTCACGTGCTACTTCGCATTCATGGACGCGTTCCCGAAAATGCGCGTGTTCATGATGACGTCGCCGTATCGCGACGAAGTGCAGGTGCCGGTGGATCCACGCACCATGGAACCGCTGCCCGCACACGAATAACAACGCACGATCACGGCATGAAAAAGGGCCGACTCCTTTGCGGAGTCGGCCCTTTGTTTTTCGGGCTTCCACTGTGTGGCAGTGGTTCGCTATGTTTGACGAGTAGGGGCGTTAGCTCAGCTGGGAGAGCGCTCGCTTTGCAAGCGAGAGGTCATCGGTTCGATCCCGATACGCTCCATGTTTTCGAACGTGGTTTTTTACGCCGTCGCGCGGGTCCGTCGCGACATGGACATTACCGCTGGCGGATGCGCGCGAAACACCTGCGCAAGTGCCTGCAGCGGTACGGCGGGCGAGAAGAAATGCCCTTGCTGCTCGGTGCACATCAGCGAGGCTAAACGCTGCGATTGCTCCAGCGTTTCGACGCCTTCGGCCACGACATGCAAGCCAAGCCCGCGCGCGAGCGTGACGAGCGCGGAGACGATCGCAAAGTCCCGCTCATCGGTGAGCATCCGCGAGACAAAACGACGGTCGATCTTGAAGCCGGCGAGCGGCGCTTCGCGAAGGAACGCGAGCGAAGCAAAACCTACGCCGAAATCATCAACAACCAACTGGATGCCGAGCTCACGAATGGCGCGCAGCGTATCGAGGGCCTGGTCGCCTTCGTACAACGCGGAGCTCTCCGTCAGTTCGAGCACGAGCGCATCAGCCGGACATCCGGTGTCTTCAAGAATGCGTGACACACGCTGTTCAAACCCTTTTTCGCGCAACTGCACGGCCGACAGGTTCACACCCACACGCATTTCGCTGTCCTTGTGTTCGCGGCGCCACGAAACCGCCGCCGCACACGCCTCACGCAGTACAAGATCGCCAATGGGTACGATCAAACCCGTGTCTTCGGCGAGCGGAAGGAAAGACGAAGGTGCGACCATGCCAAGATCGGGGTCATGCCAGCGCAACAACGCTTCGAGTCCGACAATGCGCTGCGTTGTTACGTCCACCTGCGGCTGGTAATGCACCGCGAGTTCACCGGCATCAAGCGCCGCACGCAGTCGCTCTTCACGCTGATGCGCGATGGTTTCGTCTTGCACGCGCAAACCGAACACCGGCGTGGGCATACGACCGCGACGGCGTGCGTATTTGTCGCGATACATGGCCACATCGGAAGCATCAAGCAGTTCCTGCGCCGTGGTGCCGTCGAGCGGTGACATGGCCCCACCCACGCTCGCGGCAATGCGCTCGAAACGACCGTCGCCAAGATCGATCGGTTCCGTGAGGCACCCAAGGATCATCTCGCGCACGTGCGCGACATCCAGACGACTGTTCACATCGGGCAGCAGCACCACAAACTCGTCGCCGCCAAGACGGGCCACCGCATCGGACCGACGTACTGTGCCAAGCAATCGCTGTGCGACTTCCACGAGCAGTCGGTCGCCCACCGCGTGCCCGAGTGAATCGTTGATCAGCTTGAAGCCGTCGAGATCGACGAACAACAAACCGGTTTTGCGCCCGTAGCGCGCGCCAAATGCCAGCGCCCGATCCAGGTGATCGAGAAACAGGCCGCGATTTGCAAGTCCGGTGAGCGGATCGTGCGTGGCGCGATGCGCCGCGGCCACGCGGGCCGCGTCGAGCGCGGCCAGGTGCCGCTGACGTTCGATCGCAAAGCGAAGCAAACGCGGGACGTGTTCGACCGGTGTGGTGTCTTTGCACAGGCATTCCTGAGCGCCAACGCGAAGCGCCCGAACGGCCGTGCTGTCGTCGAGTGTGCGCGTGTACAGCACAATCGGCATGCTCGGTGCCGCACCGCGTACACCCGCAAGCGTGGCCAGTCCGCTCGCGTCCGGCAGATCGAGCTCAAGCATGGCCACATCAACCGGCCCTTCCATCAACAACCGAATCGCGTCGGCAAGCGTGGCGGCATGCACCAGCGCCATGCGCGACCCGAACGCGTCTCCCAGCGCCGCCGCGGAACGTGCCGCATCGCCTTCCTCGTTATCAACGAGCAGGACGCGGATCATTCCATCAGCACGGCCGTCGGCTGCAGACATGGGATCAGCGATTGCGGAGGAAGGAGAAGGAGCGGATTTGGATACTACTCAATCTCGACCGCGTTTCCAGTACCCTTTAGTATAGTGATGCACTGTGCCAGTGGCGTAACACACGATCCTGTGATCTGCATCACAGTCAGAGCTTTTCATCCTTGATTTTCACCCCTCTGTATGACTAACCACGCGTCTCAGCACGCTACGCCGGTTGCCGCGTCCGCTGCGCTTCAGGCAGGCACTGAGTCCCCCGATGTAACGCTCGGCTCCACGGCCGGCGGCACTGTGCGGCTGGCATCGTTTCGCGGGGAGAAGAATGTGCTGCTCGCATTTTTTCCGCTCGCATTCACCAGCACCTGCACGGACGAAGTGTGCGCCTTCAGCGAAGATTTTGATCAGTTTGCGCAGCGCGACGTGGTGGTGTTGCCGATCAGCGTGGACGCGGTGCCATCGTTGCTCGAGTTCAAACGCAAATACAACTTGCAGGTGGACTTGCTCTCTGACCTGAAGCGAGTTGCCTCTCGCGCGTTCGGTGTGCTGCGCGAAGAGGCCTACGTGTCACAGCGCGCCTATTTCCTGATTGGCAAAGACGGCCTGATCAAATGGTCGCACGTGGAGACCAAATCGGGCGAACGCCGCGAGAATTCGGAAATCCTCGCGGCGATCGCGGCAAACATCTGAATAAAGTGACAGCCGCGAATCAGCTGGCCGGATGTCCGGCTGATTCGTTCGTCGCGGTCGACGCTGTGTTCTGACCGGTGTTCACATCATGCGTGGTGACGTGCACACGGCGTGGCTGCGCGGGCGCAACCTTTCCGATACGAAGCGTGAGTACCCCCAGCTCCACCGACGCGCGGATCTGATCCAGATCCGCGGCCCGCGGAAGGCGGAACTGACGAGCGAAGGTGCCCGCCGTGCGCTCCTGCACGATGCGCTTGGCGCCTTCGGCCAGCGGCGTCACCACCCGCTCGGCGCGAATCGTCAGTACCCGGTCTTCCGTCAGCACTTCAACGGACTCCGGGCGCACGCCCGGCAGATCCAGCGAAATCGTCCAGCCCGAGTCCTCTTCGACAATGTCGGCTAACGGCGTCGTGGCGCCGGAGACGGGGGACGGCGTGAACAGCTCGCTGAACGCGCGATCCATATCCCGACGAAGTCCGCGCAGTGAAGAATCAAACGTCGGGGCGGTAAACGCGACACGATAGGTCATGGATGCTCCTTGACGCCGTGGGCGTCGATTGTGTGATGGCAGCGGCGAAACGTATGTCCGCATGCTCGCCCACCTACTGCGCAGGTCGCGTACCGCACGTGTTCGGCCATGCTGGCCGAGATTTGGACTGTTTGACTGACGCTGCGGCGGGACACCTTGTCGAAACGACAGGTTATCTGTACTGGTCGGTCAGCTTGTCCGATTTCTGCACCGACCGTAGCTTGCGTACATGGACTCCCCGACTTCGCCAATGGATGAGCTCGCCACGCAGCCGTCGGGACCGCGCCAGCAGGCAGCGCGAGTGCTGGAAGCGGTCGTAAGATCCCTCGCTGCGCGCGACACAAGGTCGGCGCAGTCATCGACGCAGCAGCTGCCTGCGTGGATGGATACGGTGCTTCAGGCGGCCGCCGAGGCCGCAGACAACGCAACACTTCGGCTGCTTCCACTGGCGGCTGCGCAGCGCGAGCACGCGCAGCTGTCGCTCTCAATTCCCGCATCGGCTGACCAACCGTTGGTGCTGCTCGTGGACGCGCCGCCAGCCGCCGAACCAGCGGCGGTCGCCACCTGGGAACCGGTTGCGCTGTTGCTGTGTCTGGCGCTGCGTGAATCACGGCGACGCGCCGAACTTGAGGCCGAACTCTCCACGCGTCTTGATCAGTTGGACGAACAGCGACGCTTCATCGAGCGCATTATCGACTCGATGCCCGTTGGCCTCTACGTTGTCGATCGCGCGTATCGCATTCAGGCGTGGAATCACAAGCGCGAAACCGGCTTGCAAGGCGTTGCAAGAGACCGTGCACTCGGCAAGACGATCTTTGAAGTGCTGCATCGGCAACCTGCGGCGCTGCTCAAGCGCGAGTTTGACGAAGTCTTCGCCTCGGGACGCATGCAGCAGTTTCAAATGGAGAGCGAAGCCACTGGAAGCGTGCGGACATACCGGCTCTCCAAAATCCCAATGCGCATCGACGAAATGCGGCCGTCGTACGTGACGCACGTGATCACCGTTGGTGAGGACATTACCGACTGGCGTGCCGCACTGGATCGCACCGCGCAATCCGAGAAGCTTGCGGCGCTCGGTCAGATGGCGACCGGCGTGATGCACGAGATCAACAACCCGCTGGCCACAATCGCGGCCTGCGCGGAAACGCTTCAGCTGCAGGCGGAAGACTCCGCGAGCTCACCCGGTGTCCCACAGGGTGATCCCACCGAGTTGTTGCGCATCATTGATCTTGAGGTACAGCGGTGCAAACGCATCGTGCACGGGCTGCTCGATTTTGCGCGTCCCAAACCGGTTGCGCACGACGAACTCGAGCTGAATGCCGTCGTACGCCAAACGCTGTTTCTGCTGCAACACCATCCGCGTCGCAAGCAGGTTTCTCTGGTGACCGAGTTGGAGGAGGGCACGGGGTTATTGGCGCGCGGTGATGCCGACCGACTCGTGCAGGTATTGATGGCACTGGTGCTCAACGCGCTGGATGCCAGTACGCCGGGGGCCCGTGTCGTGCTCCGCAGCGCCAGTGTACGTGTAGGGACCAACACCTGCAGCGCGATTGACGTGATTGATGAAGGACACGGCATTCCTCGTGAGTCGCTCTCGAAGGTGTTTGAACCGTTTTATACGACCAAAGCACCGGGCAGCGGGACAGGGCTCGGGCTTTCGATCTGTTATGGCATTGTGATGGAGCACGGCGGCGTACTCGCCGTGGACAGCGCGCTCGGACACGGCGCCACATTCCGCATGCTGCTGCCTGCGTCTGGTGCGCCACCCCTCACGTTGGGGGCGGGCGTGCCGCCGCTCGTGCACACTCCCATTGGAACCGCTGCATGACCACGGATTTCGAGAACACGACCGCGCTCGACATCGCGCCCGAAACACCGAGCGCGCCCATTCGCGTGCTCATTGCCGAAGATGAACAACACCTCGGCACCATCCTTGAACAATTTCTGGTGGCGCGCGGATTCAGCGTGTCCACCGCGCGCGACGGATTGCGCGCCCTCGATCTGCTGCGACTTGAACAGTTCGATGTCGCGCTGCTCGACATCATGATGCCCGGACTCGACGGACTCGAAGTGCTGCGCCAGGTGCGCGAAGATCCATCGCCTCCCGAAGTCATTATCATCACCGGCAATAGCACCGTCGAAACCGCGATCACCGCGCTCAAACTTGGTGCCTATGATTTTCTGGCCAAGCCGTATCGCATGGCCGAGATTGAAGTGCTGGTGCGGCGAGCGTGGGAGAAGCGCATGCTGGCGCTCGACAACTCGAGACTGCATACGCTCAAGGCGCGCAGCGGCCACTCCGATGCCAAGCCGGTCTTCATCACGCAGTATGCGCCGCTCACCGCGATGCTTACGCTTGTAGAGCGCGTGGCGCCGAGCACGTCGCCCGTATTGATCTCCGGCGACTCCGGTACCGGTAAAGATCTGGTTGCGCGATTGCTGCATCATTGGTCCGGGCGCTCGCAGGCGCCGTTTGTTGATCTCAACTGTGCGGCGCTGGCAGAGCAGGGACTGGAGACGGAGTTGTTCGGTGTGGAGAAGGGCGCGTTTGCAGGGGCCGATCGTCGCAAAGTGGGGCTGCTGGAGCTGGCAACGGGCGGCACACTCTATCTCGACAGCGTGTCTGATCTCGATGTGCGCCTGCAGGCAAAGCTTCTGCGCGCGCTTGAGACGGGCAGCTTCTATCGTGTGGGCGGATCGCAGAAGGTCGATGTCGATGTGCGCATTATTGCCTCCAGCACCCGCGATCTGACGCGCATGGTAAGCAGTGGAGATATGCGCGAGGATTTTTTGCACCGCATCAACACGATTCGCATTCAGCTGCCCACCTTGCGTGAACGTGTGAGCGATGTGCCGCTGCTCGCTGAGCACTTTCTGACGCGGTACGCAGGCGCGGCTCCGCCACGACTGACCGGCGAAGCCGTCGCGGTGCTGGAGCGTTATCGCTGGCCAGGTAATGTGCGCGAACTGCGCAATGTGATGGAGCGAGCGGCGTTGCTTTCGGTCAACGGTGTGATTGAAGCGCGTGATCTTCCGCTCGGCGCAGACGTCGGTGCCGCTGCTCGTGCCACACCGACGCAGTTGTTTACGCTCGAAGAATTGGAGCGGCGGCACATTGAGTCGGTGCTCACACGGACCTCCTGGCATCAGGGTCGCGCGGCCGAGCTTCTCGGTATTTCGCCCAAAACGCTCTATCGAAAAATTCGTGAGTTTGGCTTTCAGCGTCCGGATCGTCTGGGCGGAGGAGATCTCTGATGTGCTGCGGTGATGTGTGGACGCTCACGCTCACGAGTGCGCGCGTATGAAGATTCTGGTCGTGGAAGACGATCCGACCGTCGGCGAGTTTGTGCGGCGAGGACTGGAGGAACAGTTGTGGCAGGTGGATCTGGTGGCGAACGGTCTGGATGGCGAATCCATGGCCATGTCGCAGCCTTACGATCTGGTGGTGCTCGACATGCGATTGCCGGGCAAGCACGGGCTGGATGTCCTGCGCACCCTGCGCGCGCGCGGCTTTGATCGACCGGTACTGGTGCTGACCGCGCAGGACGCGGTGGACGCCAAGGTCGAAACGTTGCGCGCGGGCGCGGATGACTACGTCACCAAGCCGTTTGCCTTCGAAGAGTTGCTGGCGCGCATCGAAGCGCTCTCGCGCCGTCCGCGCGCGTTGGTGTCGCCGGTCCTGACCGTGGCGGATCTGGAGCTTGATCAGGGTACACGGGAGGTGCGGCGCGCCGGGCAGCTGGTGGAGGTCACGCCCAAGGAGTTCGCCGTGCTCGAATACCTGATGCGGCATGCGGGACGTGTCATGTCCCGCACGCTGATCACGGAGTACGCCTGGGGGTATCACTTTGATCCGGGAACCAACATTGTCGATGTGGTGATCAATCATTTGCGGAAGAAGCTGGACAGCGGCCACAGTAAAAAACTCATCTCCACGGTCCGCGGCGTGGGATACATGATTCGTGGGTAGCTGAGGCAAACATGCGCGCCATTCGCACTCGCATCACGACGGCCTTCGCCGGCGCATTCATTGCGTCGTTGCTCGTCTTTGCGTTTGCGATCCTGCTCGCCCGTCGGGATGCGGCGCTTCGTGAAATCGAAGAGCGTGCGCAGCGTGAAGCCGATCTCACGCTGTCGATTATTGAGGGAACACGAACGAGTTTATCGGACGATACCACACGTGTCTCCGTGGACTCGCTGGTCGCGCCGGGTGTTGGCAAAACACTGCGCGGATTTCTGAACATCATGGACGAGCACGTCCTGATTCTCGGTGCGAACGATTTCATTTTATACAGCTCGCCGCGCGTGGACTCCCTCGGTTCAGAGAATCTGAATCGTTTTGCGACGGCCGCGCGCAAAATGACGAATCCAGCCGAAACAGTTCGGGTGCGCTTCACGACGGAGGAGATTGTTGTCGCGATGCGTGAGCTGAACACCGCGGGCGCTACGCGCATTCGTCGAGTGTTCGTGGGTGTTCCGTCTGCTCCGGCAACACTTGCGCCAAGACAGCTGGTTGGGACGATGTTGTTCTTTGGTCCGATCTTGATCATTGCCTCCGTCTGGTGGGCGTACGTGATTGCCGGTCGCGCGTTCAGACCACTTGATCGCATGGTCGATCAGGTCACGGCCATCACCGACGGTCGCTCGCTGCACCGGCGACTCGCGATCGGCGCCGCGGGTACCGAGCTGACGCGTCTGGCCGTCACGCTCAACGAGATGATCGAACGTCTTGAAACATCATTCTCCGCACTCCGTCGGTTCACCGCCGACGCGAGTCATGAACTCAAGACGCCGTTGGCCGTCCTGCGTGCCGATGTCGAACGCGCGATGTCACCGAACACGCGTAAAGACGAACGCGCCGTGGCGCTTGAGGAGGCCCTGCAGCAAGTGACGCGCATGGCCGAACTCGTCAACTCATTGCTCACACTCGCGCGCGCGGATGAAGGGCGTCTTGAGATTGTGCAGGATCTGATAGATGTCGATGAGTTGGCGCGCGAAGTCGTGGAGACCGCGCGTTTGCTGGGTGAAGAAGCGGGCGTGCACATCGATACGGAGACGATCGAAGCAGCGCAGGTGCGAGGCG
>JALHNZ010000056.1 GCA_022843265.1 Gemmatimonadaceae bacterium | reverse complement strand
CGCCGCGTCTGCGTCAGCGCCCTCACCGGACGCGACATGCTCATGCGCACCGAGCGGAAGCAGTGGCGGCGCCGGTTCGATGGGGGTCCCCACCAATCCACCCGCGCCACGCAACGCAATCGCCAACTCATCCGCGCGCGGCAACTCTTCAAGATGCCGCAAACCAAACTGCTCCAGGAACAACGGCGTGGTCCCGTACAACAACGGGCGCCCAATACCTTCGCTGCGTCCCACCACGTCAATGAGATTGCGTTCGTGCAGCGACTTGAGCACACTGCCGACCGCGACGCCACGAATCTCCTCGATTTCGGCGCGGCCAATCGGCTGGCGATATGCAATGATCGCGAGTGTCTCAAGCGACGGCGACGACAACCGCTGCGGTCGTACCGACACATGCGCGCGCTCAATGGCCTCCGTGTACTCAGGGCGCGTGAGGATCTGCCAGCCACCGCCCTGTTCGATCAACTCGACGCCGTGTCCGTCGACGTCGTAGTGTTCGCGCAGCTCGTCCAGCGCGGCAGAAAGTGCCGCGGGTGTCGCCTCGGGATCCAGTGTCGCGAGGGCGTCAACAGCAATCGGGCGCGGGCTCGCAAAGAGCGCCGCTTCAAGCAGCTTCGCTAACGGCGTCACGACGTTCGATCTCCACCATGGCAAACGGGGTTGGCTGGGCCACGCGCACTTCTCCAAGCTTGGCCATTTCAAGTAGCGCGTGCAGCACAGACAACACCTGCCACGGCTCCGCATCATTTCCAATCACATCACGCCACAGGAAGTGGCGACGCAACGTCAACAGTCGACGCACGGTGGCCATCGCGCCGTGCATATCCAGTGCACGCGCCACCACCTCATGCATCGTGGGCTCTTTCGTCACGCGCATCACGCGATCAACCGCCGCGAGCAAATCCGCGAGCGACAACACGAGCGGCGCGACCTGCATTTGGACATCCGCCTGCGGCACCCACGAACGCGCAAACCGATTGCGACGCTCTTCACCGCGACGCTCCAGCAGATCCACCACTTCGCGCATCTGCTGATACTCAAGCAGTCGACGCACCAACTCAGCGCGCGGATCTTCCCACGTCTCTTCCCCTTCGGCACGCGGCAACAACATCTGCGCCTTGATGCGCAGCAGGCGCGCGGCCATCTCCAGATAGTCCGCGGCCTCATCAAGTCCGAGCGTGCTGATGCGCGCCAGAAACTGCTCGGCAATGCGGGCAATCGGAATGTCGTAGATGTCGACCTGCTCATCGCGGATCAGCGACAGCAACAAGTCGAGCGGGCCCGAGAACTGATCGAGCTCGACGAGGAATGGCGGATGAGCCGAGTCCGTGGGGCGGAACGAAGGCGCGATCACGTGAGCGGGTTCGGGAGCATGAAGGGAAGATACAGCCGTTCAGCGAACGACTGCACGAAACGGGCGGGGCCAATAATCACGGTGCCGAATCCCGGCACGAAGTACATGCACGCCAACAGAACCAGAATCCCCGCACCAGCCAGCCGCGTGTACTGCCGCGCCAGGCTGGGTGGCAACAGATACTTGAACACGTGCGAGCCATCGAGCGGCGGGATGGGAAGCAGGTTGAACACCACCAGCACCATGTTCAGGAAGATCCCCATGATGGCCATGCGCTGCAGAATCGCCAGCGGCACGACGGCCGCGGGAAACGCGCTGCCCAGCCAGCCGAACAGGATCGCGAGCGGAATGCAGGCCAGCGCGATCAGGAAGTTTGCGGTGACGCCAGCCAACGAGACGATGATGTCGCCTCGACGCAGATTCCGAAAGTTACCCGGATTCACCGGGATAGGTTTCGCGCCACCGAGAATCGGAGCCCCGGCAACCGCGAGCATGATCGGCAACAGCAGCGTCATGAACGGGTCAATGTGCGAGATCGGATTCCACGTGAGCCGGCCGAGCGAGTACGCCGTGGCGTCTCCCTGTTTGAGAGCCGCCCACCCGTGTGCATACTCGTGGGCCACCATCGAATACAGCAGGACGGGGCCGATGAGAAGAAGCTGCTGCCAGATCAACGCGGGGAGAGTGGAGGGAACCTGCGCCCGCGGCACGATGTCGAACATTCGGAGGTCGAACGTAGCGAATACGTGCGAGCAAGCAACTGTGGATAACCTACTGCAGACAGCGGAACGTGTCCACCACGCTGGTTGCTCGATTCCGGACCAGATACTCCAGGATCACAGCTGGCACGCTGAGCGAGTTGACAGGCCACAGCTGTCGAGCTACGTTTGTCGGTCTACCCTGAGTGGCGTAGCCTTGCGCAGCGAGTGCGTAGTGTGTCGCGTCCCAATCGTAATTCTCGAGCAAAGACCGTTCCGTGCCGAATATCAAGTCGTCCAAGAAGGATCTTCGGAAGTCGCGCGCTGCCGCGGTGCGTAACCGCGCCCAGCGGTCCGCTCTCCGCACCGCGCTGAAGAAAGCCAAGACCACCGAAGCCTCGGCTGACGAGCGCACGAAGGCGGTGTCGCTGCTCGATCGCGCCGCTCGCAAGGGGCTCATTCACGCGAACGCTGCCGCTCGTCAGAAGAGCAGCATCTCGCGCATCGCCACGGCTGCCGTCTAACGCGAATCGTCAGTCGCGAGCAACAAAAGGGCCGGTGTCCATCGCGGACACCGGCCCTTTTTGTTTTTGCTCCGATCAGAACGCGGCGAGCTCTCCGCCGCATCGCTCGCAGTACCATTCTGTCGGCAAATTCATAGTCCCGCACTCCGTGCACCGCAATGTTTTCTGCGCGTCGCCAGTTCCGGGAGCACGTGGTGCTGGTGGCGACGGCGCCTGCGGATCAATCACCGAACGAAGAAACGCCAGTTCGTCGAAGGCGCCCGCCTGAGGCGCGCCAGCATCCGGCGCGACGCCGCTCGCGGCCTCCTGCCCCGTCTTCGCGTCCCCAAACACATCAACGGACTCGTTCCGCTGCCGCTCCGCATCAGACGAAGCGCCTGATTCGCGCGCGCCCCAAATGCTCGGCCGCTCGATGCCAGCCGGAGGAGTCGAGGCTGGCGGCGTCTCCTCGTTGACCGTGAGCTCGAACTCGTCCGCAGACTCGCGTGAACCAAGCGGTTCGCTCGTGATGTCGCTCAAATCGCCGAGCGATGGCACACTGGCGGGCGTCATGGAGCCCAGCCAATCCGGCGTCTCCACCTCCTCACGCGGCCGCTCCGCTACCGGGCGTTCTTGTGTCACGTCAATGTGCTCAAGCGAGGACGGCGTATCGTCAATCGTCACCGCTTCCGCCGGCAGCTCGTCGATCGCGAGATCGATCACCGTCTCGTCGGTCGGCTCCTCGGCCGCCACTTCGGGGCGTGCGCGCCCGAGCAGCATGCGAACATCTTCGCGCTGCGCGTCAAGCGCGACGCGCTCCGTGGTAAGTGACGCGAGCGACGCTTCAACACGCTCCCGCACCTCGTTCCACTTGGCGTCGTCGAACTCGCCAACGGCGTGCCGCAGCATCGCCTCCGCCCGCTCATCTTCTTCACCTTGCGCAAGCCCACCGAGTTCACCGGCCTGCGTATCGAGATTCGCAAGCAACTGCTCAAGCCCCGGTACGTGCGCGTGCAGCGACGTCATGACCTGACTGCGACGCGCTACGTAGTCGCCGTGAACACGCGTATACACGTGCTCCGGCGTTGCGTCCCGCCGCGCTTCGAGCGCGTTGAGCCATTCGTCAAACCGATGACGTTCGGCCACCAGTGCGCGCACGTCATCGATAGACACCGGGGATTGCTCCGTCATGCGAAAACTCCGAGTGAAACGACAGCCAGCAGTGCGAACGATTGCTCGACGATGCACGAAGCACCGCCGCCCCTTCCTTCATGTTACTCCAACAGACGACTCATGTCACACGGTGATACATCGTGCCGTGACAGTGAGAGCGTGAACTCAAGTCGCCGCGAAAACGACTCGGCCACCCACCACGGTATAGCGCGCCTGACCGGTGAGCTGCACACCACCGTACGGCGTGTTGCGTCCCTTCGACTTGAACTGTTTGGGATCCACCGTCCAGACACGGTTGGGATCGAACACGGTCACGTCGCCCAGACTGCCCGCTCGCAACGTGCCACCGGGCAGACCGAACACCTTCGCCGGTTTACAGGACATGCTGTCCACCATCGCCGAGAGCGACATCACGCCCCGGTGCAACAGCCACGTACAGTTCACGCCGAGAGCCGTTTCCAGTCCCACGATGCCATTGGGCGCGTCCGCAAACTCGCGTTCTTTTTCGTCGTAGTGATGCGGCGCGTGATCGGTGACCAGCAGATCAATCGTGCCGTCGGCCAATCCCTGCTGCAACGCTTCCACATCTTCGGCGCTACGCAGCGGCGGATTCATCTTGGCGTTGGTGTCGTACTGTCCCACACGCTCGTCGGTGAGCGAAATGTGATGCGAACACACTTCCGCGGTGACGTTCACGCCGCGTTCTTTGCCCCAGCGAATCAGCTCCACCGATCCTTTGGTACTCATGTGACACATGTGAATGTGTCCACCAGTGCGCTTCGCGAGCAGAATATCGCGGATCACATAGATCTCTTCGGCTTCGTTCGGAATGCCTTTGAGACCAAGACGCGCGCTGACCGCGCTCTCGTTCATTGAGCCACCGTGGGCCAGCGACATGTCTTCGCAATGCTCGGCCACGGGGACACCAAAGGTGCGCGCGTATTCAAGCGCGGTGCGCATGAGCTGCGAGCTGGAGACAGGATAACCATCATCGCTGAACGCGACGGCACCCGCGCTGATCATCTCGCCCATTTCCGCGAGCGTTTCGCCTTTGGAGCCCACAGAAATCGCGCCGTACGGATAGACACGTGCGAAGCCTGCCGCTTCACCCTGACGCTTCACAAATCCAACGGTCGCCTGGTTATCGGTGACCGGTCGTGTGTTCGGCATGGCGCACACGGCGGTGAATCCACCCGCGGCCGCGGAGTGTGCACCCGACTTGATCGTCTCCACATCTTCGCGCCCGGGCTCGCGCATATGCACGTGTACATCGATCATGCCCGGTGTGACAATGAGTCCTGCACAATCCACAATCTCCGCACCGTCCGGCGTGCCGAGCGACGCGCCGCACGCCTCCACATTGCCATCACGCAGCAGCACATCACCAACCACATCCATATTTTGCGACGGGTCAACAATGCGACCACCACGCAGTAAGAGATCGCGCGCCATCAGCGGGCTCCTCCCTTGGCAGCATCCGCGAGGTCGGGACGACCGCCCGCGAGCAAATACAACACGGCCATGCGCACGGCGACGCCGTTGGTGACCTGATGCAGGATGACAGAATGCGGGCCGTCGGCCACGTCTGAATCGATTTCCACGCCGCGGTTCATGGGGCCGGGGTGCAGGATGAGAAGGTCATGCGGCGCCTTGTCGAGACGCTCGCTCGTCACACCAAAAACACGATTGTATTCGCGCAGCGACGGAATGTATCCCGCTTGCATGCGCTCCAGTTGCAGACGCAGAATGTTCAGCGCTTCCGCCCATTCGATCGCCGCTTCAATGCGATCGAACACCTGCACGCCCAGTTCTTCCACCGCATTCGGCAACAGGGAACGCGGACCACACACCGCGACTTCAGCGCCAAGTTTGCGCAAGCCGTGAATGTTCGAGCGCGCCACGCGCGAGTGCAGCACATCACCCACAATGCACACGCGGCGCCCGGCGAGATCACCGAACCGATCGCGCAGCGTGAGGATGTCGAGTAGCGCCTGCGTCGGATGCTCGTGCGTACCATCGCCAGCATTGATCACATTGCTGTCAATGCGTTCGGCAAGAAAGCGTGCGGCACCCGACGCGGGATGGCGAATCACCACCATGTCAATGCGCATCGCTTCGAGATTGCGCGCGGTGTCGACCAGTGTTTCGCCCTTGGAAACACTCGATCCCGACGACGCCACGTTCACCGTGTCCGCCGACAGACGCTTCTCGGCAAACTCGAACGATACTCGCGTGCGTGTTGACGCTTCGAAGAACAGATTGACGATCGTCATGCCGCGCAGCGTCGGCACCTTCTTGATCTGCCGCTCACTCACTTCCTTGAACGGTACGGCGGTATCGAGAATGAGGCGAATCTGATCCGCCGTCAGTTCATCGAGACCGAGCAAATCCTTGCCGAGCGGACCATTCATACGCCGATTTGTTGCAATGTTTGCATTCAGTGCGTTCACGCGGCGTCGCGATCCGCGAGAATCACCGCATCGCGCTCGTCAACTTCAGAAATGAAGACGTCCACACGCTGATCAGGTGAGACCTCGACCGTGCGTCCCACGATGTCGGCGTGAATCGGCAATTCGCGTCCGCCGCGATCGACCAGCACCACGAGTGCAATGCGCGACGGTCGGCCAAAATCAGCCAGTTCGTCAAGCGCGGCGCGAATGGTGCGGCCCGTGTAGAGCACGTCGTCTACGATCACCACCCGCTTGCCGTCGAGCGTAAGCGGCAGCTGCGTGCGTCCCACGACCGGGCGTGGCCCGACCGTCTGCAGATCATCGCGATAGAGCGTGATGTCCAGCGCACCGCGCGTGACGATCACGTTTTCCTGCGCTTCAATCAGGCGAACCAGCCGTTCGGCGAGTTGCACGCCCCGGCGCTCAATGCCAACGATGACGAGATCATCGGTGCCGCCGTTCAACTCAACAATCTCGTCGGCCATCCGACGCAGGGTGCGATCCATCGCGCGTGCGTCGAGCAATGTGGTGGGTTTGGACATGCGCGCAATATATGCAACAACAAACGGGTCGCACGTCCCGAAGAACATGCGACCCGTCGTTTTTTCACCGGCGCACGTGCGTCATGCCCGTGCGCGCGATGCCGGACTGGTTACCACTCGCGCGGCGAGCTCGGCGCCTCAGGCGTATCCAGTGCGGACGATCCACGGGGCGCGGTCCACGCGTTCGGGAACGGCGACAGATGGCGGGCCGCCGTGCGAGCCGAGCGAAGCCGCGCCTTGTTCACGACCGGGAGTGTGCAGGTGGCGGCATACATGGCCAGATCAGACGCCGCATCAAGCGTGGCCTGGGCAAAGCCATGGCACCAGTCGGGCCCGTACGGGTGCGTGCTGGCCCGCTCCTCAACACCGCGCCCGAACGCCACACACTTGTCGGCCGCCTCACGGAGCGTGCGGCTGCTGGCCAGGTGGGCCACCACCACGTGGTACCCGTCCCGGCGGCCCATGTGGTAGCTCGGGCTCTGCAAAGACTCACCAGCGGTAGGCTCCACCACGCCGGCGGCGACGCCGGTGAGCAGCACACACAACTGCGAGAAGTGGCTGCGGGCGGCTTCGATTGGTGGATCTTCGACAATACGCGACATAGTCTGGTTCCTCGGAGGGGCGAATCCGGTGGAGCGAAGCGCAATAGAATGCCTCGCCACCGGTGGCACAATGCTTCAGTGCCTCTATCCGTGCCTCAGAGCAAGGGCCGTGCCGCAAAGCGACCCCATCCGTATGCTGCTTTCCCGTCGTTGAGAGGAGAAGTGCGGGTGCCAAGCGTCGCGCGAGCACACCGGTCACTGTGGCATTTGCGCCTCAGTTGAGCAGGTGTGCTATTCACGCAACGCCTGTTGTCAGCCCGCGTACAGGTGCAGCTCCTCTCCCACAAAATCGGCCATGGCCATCGTTTCCTTCCAGTCCGGGTGGCGCAGGGTGACATGGCCGTCGGAGAGCAGCGTGGCCTTCCAGTCACGCCTCGGCGAGCCGACCGGAATCAGATCGACCGCCACGATGGCGTCCCCGCATCGCTCGCGCAGCCGGTCCATACCCTCAATGCGCTGGATACGGCCCTGGCCGTGAGCCCGTTTCGTAATGCAGGCGCAGTTGTAACGGCGCTCCACCGGTAGCGTGAAGCGCCCGTGCACCTCGGCCTCGGCCCAGCCGGTGAATAAATCGATGTCCGACTGGAAGTTCATCAGATCCACCGTGCGCGCTCCGGGTGGACGGGCCGCGACTTCGCCAAACACCACTTCGCCGTCGGATTTCTTGTACCACTCCATGTGCGTGAACCCGGTCTCAAACTCCAGCACCTTCAGGACCTCGGCGCCCATCGCGCGTCCGCCCGCCACCTCGGGATCATCCACATGGCGGTAGCTCAAGGTTTGCGGACTCACCCATTCCAGCGTGCGCGCAACCAGCGGGCGCGGACGATAGTACCCGATGTGGAAGTACTCGATGTTCCCGTTCGCACACACCGTGTCGAAGGTGAATTCTTCGCCGTCGATAAACTCTTCCACGCTGACTTCTTCGATGTGGCCGAGCTGTGCGAGCGCTGCGTCGAGCTCGGCTTGCGAATCACAGCGGAAGGTGTCCTGCGAACCGGCGCCAGCGATCGGTTTGATAATGCACGGAAAGCCCACGACTTCTGCACCCGCCTGCACTTCATTCACGGTGCGCGCGGCGACATGTCGCGGAACACGCACGCCGGCTGCGCCAAGCGCCTGCTTCATTAACTCCTTGTTGCGAAAGCGACTGGCCTGCAGTGGCGTGAGTCCCGGCACCCCCAGCGCCTCGCGAACTGCCGCCGCCAGTTCAACGCCCGGCTCCCACAAACAACTCACCCGATCAATAGTGACGCCGCGCGTCCACTCACGAATCGCCGCGATCGCGGCAGGCGTATTTGTGAAGAGCTCAGGAATGGAGCGATAGTGCGACAGATTTTTCCGCGCGAGTTCCGGCAGTTCGTTCACCCCGCCCGGCGCTACCCCCCACACCGTGGCACCCACTTCGGCCAGACCACGTGTAAAGAGCGGCATCTCTCCCGGAAAACCCGGCATGATCATGATGACATTGTGCGCCATGCAAATTCTCGCGAGCGGTGTGACGTCAGCCGAGGCGGACGCGCAGTGTGGAGATCAATCGACGCAGCGAGCGCACAACCACGTCGGTGTCAGGGTGTCGCAAAATGATAAAACCTTCGCCTTCGTAGCTGCCCGTTGGTGCCTGACCAACGGCGGGCAGCCGATAGTCCGTCACAAGCGCACCAAGCTCGCGTACCACCGTATCCATTCCTTCGAGCGCGGTCACATGGCCCTGTCCCTGCCCTCGGAGATACGCCGCGCCCACCGCGTACTTGCGCTCCGGAATTTCGAATCGCCCGAACAGTTGGACCTCGGCCCAGGCACGCACAAAGTCGATGTCGTGCGCGCGCGAAATGATCGTCGTGATCTGCGCACCGGGCGGACGCGCGGCGATTTCTGAAATGGCAACCGATCCATCGCTGCGACGAAACCATTCACAGTGCGACACGCCCGTGTCCATGCCAAGGGCGGCGAGTGACCGCGCACCAATGTCGCGAATGTCGTCGTATTTGGGATCGTCGATTTCACGCGGCAGCACGACGCACCACTGCACCCACGGCTGCTCAAGCACTTCAAGCGGTGTAGGATCGTAGTGCGTCAGCGAATGCCACACCGCTTTTCCGTTGATCGTGACCGTTTCGAGCGAGTGTTCGCGTCCACTGAGAAACTCCTCGAGCAGCAACGGGTCGCTTGTGTGTGGCGGATGCTTTGCGAGCCACGCACCGAGTGCAGCGCCGTTTTCAATGCGCTCCGTACTGCGCGCGCCGGCGCCCGCTGGCGGTTTCGCAACGAGCGGAAAGCCAACGTCGCGCGCGAACTGCCAGGCATCGTCGGCGGTGGTCACGAGGCAGTGTCGTGCGCACGGAAGGCCGGCCGCACGTAGCGTGGCTTTCATTAATGCTTTGTCGCGAAACCGCCGCGCTGCCTCCGGCCGCATGCCGGGCACGTTGAAATGCTCGCGCACTTCGGCCAACGGCACCTGCAACTGCTCATACGCACCAAAGAGTCGATCCAGGTTGCCGACACGCGTGTGCAACTCGCGCACGGCCCAGGTGAGCTGTGCGACGTCCGTGACATCGTGTACTTGCCAATGCCCCACCAGCTGGCTGGCGAGACGCTCTGGCAAATCGTCGAGTGGTTGCTGCGCCACGACCGCAAGCTTCACCCCGGGCAGGGAGAGCGCGGCTTCGATCATTTGTGTGGCGGCTGGCGAAAAAAACGGGCAGGCGAAAACAGCAGTCGTCACGGAGGCGGGGCGAACGGTCGTAGTGAGTGGCGGGGCGGGATCAGGACGTCATGCACAGCCACGCGGCGGCGCTGATACGTGTGGTGGCGCGAGCCTCGCCGGCCTGCGCTTTCACGTGCACCCAGGTGGACGTATCTGTGGGCGTGCGAGTCGTGCACTTCGAGAGTTTAGTCGCGCGGAACTCTCCCTGCGCATCACTCTGGACGGTTCCGAAATCGAGCTCGCCGGTAGCGCCGGGGGGAGCACTTGCAGATAGCACGACGGCGGTTTTCACGGGCCACCCTTTCCCTCGAATACTCACCTTGGCGCCTTGCATGGTGGGTTCCGCACTCGCCGAGATCTCGGTGACACTGCCAGAGCGACTGGTGGTGGCCACGAGCACACTGGCGCAGAGCAGGAACACGCCAAGCGCCACGACGGCGATGACAACGAACCGCCAGCCGGTTGGACGGCTGCGGTGAGCAACTGGGGCGGATGACATGAGGCGACTCCTTCAGAAGCAATCTGAGCGGTCTCCCGCATTCGGATCGCGCGGTTCCGCGCACCCGATCTCCTTGATATCTGCTGCGCCAAGAACCGAACCGCAATGCGGCGGGCCACAAAAGACAAGCCCCGCAACGATCGACGCGATCATTGCGGGGCCTACGGATGAGGCGAGATTCGAACTCGCGAGACGCTTGCGCGCCCACACGCTTTCCAGGCGTGCGCCTTAAACCACTCGGCCACCCATCCAACGACGTTTGCTAAACGGACAGGGTGAGATTCGAACTCACGATACCCTTGCGGGTACGCCGGTTTTCGAGACCGGTGCCTTCAACCACTCAGCCACCTGTCCTTGACGAGCCAGCCGCGCGGTAAAACCGCTGCCGGGCACGATTTTCCAAGGAATCTGAATATTTACCGAATACGTCAACGTGTGTCAACGTGTTGACGATCTGAGACTTCGGTGAAATACGGCTCAGCACGCTTGAGTTGCCGCGCGTAGTGCACGCGTACCACATTGCGCGTGCACATTCCCCGTGTCAGGTATCGTGCGGCGTGACCGCAGGATAGCTTGGCGTTTCCCTTCCGTCGTCGCCGTTCTGGCGCGTGCGGTGACGTCGATGTCACCATTCCCTTCCCCGCCCTCCGCATGACCACACAATTCGGTCGCTTGACGCGCGGCCTTCTCGCCGCGTTGTTCGCAAGCGCTGCTCCGCTCTCTACGGCTGCGGCCCAGGAGGCCACCGGATTCATGGCTACGGTTGACAGCGCAGTTGGCGCCGTGAACGCCGTGATCAGCTCCGTCTTCTTCTACGACGTGATGTTCTGGGATCCGGATCACTCGGTTCCACTCGTTGTGATCTGGCTTGTCGTCGCATCGATCTTTCTTACGGTGCGCATGGGGTTTATCAACATTCGCGCCTTCAAGCACGCGATTCAGGTCACCTCAGGCAAGTTCACGGACCCGAGAGCCGTTGGGGATGTGTCGCACTTTCAGGCGCTTACCACCGCCCTCTCGGCCACGGTTGGACTTGGTAACATCGCCGGTGTGGCAATCGCGGTGAGCATGGGCGGACCCGGCGCGACATTCTGGATGATCTGCGCGGGGTTGCTCGGCATGACGGCCAAGTTCACGGAGTGCACCCTTGGTCAGCAGTATCGCGCGATTGGCGCCGACGGCAATGTGCTCGGTGGACCCATGCAGTATTTGTCGAAGGGTCTGGCCGAGATGGGCATGGCCAAGTTCGGCAAGTTCCTCGCGGTGTTCTTCGCGATCCTGTGCATTGGCGGTTCGCTCGGCGGCGGTAACAGCTTCCAGGTGAATCAATCCATGAACGCGCTGCAGGAAACGGTGCCGTTCTTTGCCAGCACGCCCTGGGCCTACGGTTTGCTCATGACGGTGATGGTTGGCGTCGTGATCATCGGTGGCATCAAGCGCATTGCGTCGGTGGCCGACAAGATTGTGCCGCTGATGGCGGGCGTGTACGTGATTTCGGCGCTGACCGTGCTGTTCATGAACTTCAGCAAAATCGGTTGGGCGTTCGGCGAAATCATTCGTGGTGCGTTCAATCCTGACGCGATGTACGGTGGCTTTATTGGCGTACTGATCGTGGGCTTCCAGCGCGCGGCCTTCTCGAACGAAGCGGGTGCTGGTTCAGCCGCCATCGCGCACTCGGCCGCCAAGACAGACTATCCGGTACGTGAAGGCGTGGTGGCGCTGCTCGAGCCGTTCATTGACACCGTCGTGGTGTGCACCATGACAGCGCTCGTGATTGTGATTACCGGTGCCTACAACAATCCGGAATACGCGAGCCTGGTCACGGGCAACCAGGGGGCGGCGCTCACATCGCGCGCCATGGGTGAACAGTTGCCGTTCATGCCGTATGTGTTGTCGGCGGCCGTGTTCCTGTTCGCGTTCTCCACGATGATTTCGTGGTCATACTACGGTGAACGGTGCTGGGTGTGGTTGTTCGGACCGAAGGCGTCGATGTCGTACCGGATGCTGTTCCTCTGCTTCGTCTTTCTCGGCTCCATCATCACGGCGCGGAACGTGCTCGACTTCGGTGACCTGATGATTCTCGGTATGGCGTTCCCGAACCTTGTGGGTGTGTATCTGTTGCACGGCAAGGTGAAGGCGGAGCTCGACGAGTACTGGCGCAAGTACAAGGCCGGGGAGCTCAAAACCTTCAAGTAAGCGATAGGTCGCGTCGGCGGGCTCACGACAGCCCGCCGGCGCCGCGCGATCTCAGCCGCGCCGCTCCGCAAAAAACTGCCGGAGTAACGCCGAACTCGGCTCCGCGTCTACGCCGCCGAGCACCTCGGGTCTGTGATTCAGTCTGGGGTGACGCACAATGTCCCCGACGGAACCGGCCATGCCGGCCTTGTCATCCCAGGCGGAGAAAACCACACGCTTCACGCGCGAGAGCACAATCGCGCCGGCGCACATCGCGCACGGCTCCAGCGTGATGTACAGGGTGCACTCATGCAATCGGGATTCGCCGAGTTCCTTCGCCGCGTCGCGAAGCGCGAGCAACTCCGCGTGCGATGTTGCATCGCTGTCGCGCAGCATGCGATTCTGCGCCTGAGCGACGACATGCGCCTCGCACACAATCACCGCGCCGACCGGAACCTCGCCCGCGCGTGCGGCTTCGCGCGCCTGTATCAATGCGAGCTCCAGGAACGCGTGATCGGCGGCAGTGGCGATCATGCGCGCCCCGTGACAGAAGGTCCGCATGCCGCGGCTGCCACGCCAAGTGGTCGCGGCGCAAGCGCCGCGGAGGCCCCGGAGGTTGAGTGCGGTGTTACGGCTGCCACCCGTACTCCTCGCGCAGCAGCACGAGCAGCGCATCCACGAGTGCCGACGCGAACCGCGCTCGGCTCTCCGGTGTGTCACGCACGCCGGTGAAATGACATTCGATCTGAATCGCGTCTACCGATCCGCTGGCGCGCGACCCATGTCGCAGCGTGTTGTAGCCGCCATTGAAGTAGTCTTCGCCAACCAAAGGCGCCGGCGCGGCCGGAGACGGCACGGCGCGAACTCCACGCGCCTCCAGCAATCCACCAAGACTTGATGGACCGCGAAAAATCTGCGCCGCGGTTCGGCCACTGAGGCGCGTGCTGAGCAGTCGCGCCGTGCTCGTGGTGTTGAACGCGTTCGACGCAGCGAGCGCCGCATCATCGAGTCGCAGCTGCGTGCCGGTCAGCAGGTAGCCAAGCTCGAGTCGTGGGATCGCGTGCGCGTGACCGTGCATATCGAGCACCAGTCCGCGTTGCCAGCGACGTGTGACATCTGCTTTGGCCGTATCAACCGCCGCGTGCATCCACTCCCAGGTGGGCCGGAGCGTTGCCGTGTTGTTGACCGTGGCCTCGGTGAGGTCACGATTCGCGTCAAACTTTCGGCGGTGCAGCAGGTTCACAATCAGATGCGGACGGCGTCCGGTGCGCACGGTGAACGTATCGGCAATGACGCGCGCGAGATCCTGCGTGTTGGTGTCATTTGCCGTAACACACTCCGTGCAACTGCGGTCGGCCAGCTCGCCGGGCGAGAGCAGACCGCCGTGCGGCGCAATGACAATGATGGGCGCATCGCCAGCTGTGTACTGCACCCAGCTACGCGGGTCGAGATACGACGAACCCACGGCGAACGGTCCAACCGGCCCGACGGGTGTAACGACCGGCGGTGGTGGCGCTGGCGGAGTCGGCGTTGGCGTGTTGGGCGAGGTACTGCCACCGCCACACGCGAGCACGAGCGCGCTCGCCGTAACAAACCAGACGCCGCTGACACGACGATTCAGTTGATGCATGCCGGAGAATACGAAACTTCACGGTGTCGCGACAGACCACGCAGCAATCGCGCGACGTACGAACGAAGAACGCCCCAATCGACCAAACCGATTGGGACGCTCGACCCACTCTCGACCGGACCTTGGCCTTTCAGCGATCACACATCAGAAAGTCCGGGTGACATCCGCGGAACACGTGGTCGTTCCAGCGTTGCACACCTTGTACGTGTTGGTGCCGGACGTTCTGCCAAGATTGTCGGTGAACGTGGTTCCCGCCACGGTCTGGACAAACGCCCCGTTGCGAAACACGTCTACGCTTGAGGCGCCGCCGGTCCACGACAGATTGGCTCGTTTGTTGGGGCCCTGTTTGGTAATCGTGACGCTCAGCGCGGGATTGCCGCTCGTTGGCGGCGGTGAGACGGCTCCGGTGCCCGTATACAGCAACAGGTTCGGCGAGCCTGTTCCGGCACTGGTCACGGTACCAGTCGTTGCGTTGCCCACCAGCGCCGCCACGACGGCGGCGGGATTTGCGCTGCTGTTGCTTTGCAGGTACAGCGCCGCAGCACCAGCCACGTGCGGCGCCGCCATGGACGTGCCGCTAATGGTGTTCGTAGCCGTGTTGCCGGTGTACCACGCCGACGTAATGCTGCTGCCCGGCGCAAAGATGTCGAGGCAGGACCCAAAGTTCGAGTATGACGCGCGTGCATCGGTGTTCGTGGTCGCACCGACCGTGAGCGCGCTCGCAACGCGCGCCGGCGAATAGTTGCAGGCGTTCGCGCTACTGTTGCCAGCGGCAACAACGAACGTGATGCCACTCGCCACGGCATTCGCCACAGCATTGTCCAACGCGGTGCTGGCGCCACCACCGAGCGACATATTAGCCACTGCCGGCCGCAGCGTTTGCGACGCCACCCAATCCACGCCCGCAATCACACCGTCAGTGGTGCCTGAGCCGCGGCAATCGAGCACACGAACAGGTACCAATGTCGTGCCCTTGGCCACACCCCATGTGGTGCCGCCAACTGTTCCGGCCACGTGCGTGCCGTGTCCGTTGCAGTCTGTTGATCCACGTCCATCAGTGATTGCGGTAAAGCCGCTGACCACCCGTGTGCCAAAGTCCTCATGCGACGGCAAGATGCCCGTATCAAGGATGTACGAACGCACTCCCGCTCCGGTCTGCTCATACACGTACGTGCCCTGCAGCGGAAGGCTACGCTGATCGATGCGATCCAGTCCCCACGTTGCACCGGTCTGCGTTGCAGAAATCGACACTTCGATCACCGCTTCGATATACGCAACGTTCGGATTGCGTTCGATCGCGATCACCGCCGCATCCGGTAACGTGGCAGAAAATCCCTTGATGGCACTGGTGTACGTAAATCCAATCGTTCCGCCATGTTGGGTGAGCAGTGCGCGCGCGAGGCCAGGCACGTCACGGACGTCATCACGAAATACAATGATGTATTCGTTGCGCTGCACACCCCCGGCATTGGATGCGCTGAAGAGTGGCGACTCGTGATCAAGTGCGGTCGGTGTGCTGTCGGTGCATGAACTCAGAACAACAGCGCACATCAGCAGCGGAAGCAGGTGCCGGCATTGCATACGTCAACCCTCAGGAAGGTAGGACAGCGCGGGGGCGAATCTGCCCTGGAAGGGCCCACACCAGCGCCGTTGGTCCCAAGACTATTGGGACGAACAGGAGAACCGTCAAGTAGGAAGCGGGGGCAACTTTTCTGGCGGGCTTGCGTGGCTGGCGCTACTATCGCCGAATGACTCTCTCCAGACGAGAATTTGTTCTGCGCGCGTCAGCCATGAGCGCCGCGTGGCTGGCGGCTGCGGCCGCCTGTCGCGAGGCGACGCCGGATGCCGCCAACCATCATCCGATCCCCGACGCACCCGTGGGATCACGAACGCTCGTGTACTTCAACGCGGACGACGCCGCCGAGGTCGAGGCAATCACGGCGCGAATCTTCCCAACAGACGACACTCCGGGCGCGCGCGAGGCCGGCGTGATCTACTTCATTGACCAGAGTCTCAACACGTTTGCGGCGGATCAACAGCCCGTGTTCACGCGCGGACTACAAGCGCTTTCGGAGGCCGTCGCGAAATTGCAGCCAGGCGAAACGCGATTCGCTGCGCTCACACACGAGCAGCAGGACACCGTACTGCGCAGCGTGGAGCACTCCGAGTTTTTTGGCAGTCTGCGGTTTGCGACCATTGCCGGCATGTTTGCGCTGCCGAAATACGGCGGCAACAAGGATTTCATTGGCTGGTCACTGGTAAATCAGGATCCAGTGTTCGAATACACGGCGCCGTTCGGGTGGTACGATCGCCCGGAAAACCAGCAGGCGCTTCTGGGCCGCGTGCTCTGATGCCCGCGCGCACTGTGCTGCAAACGCAGCCCCCTGGCCGCACGTACGCCCAAGACAGCGACGTTGATTTTGTTGTCATCGGGTCCGGGCCGGCCGGTGGATCAATGGCCCGTGAGTTGACGCGACAAGGTTTTGCCGTGGTGGTGCTTGAGCAGGGCCGTGCGTGGCGTCCCGAAGAGATGGACCACGATGAACTGGGTGCCTTCATTACGGAAAAATGGACCAACAACTCCCGCACACAACCGCAGACGTTTCGACTCACCGACAAAGACGTCGCACAGCAACGTCAGTTCGTGGGGTACGCCAAGGCGGTCGGTGGGACCTCGTTTCATTTCACAGGCAACTACTGGCGCTTTCGTCCAGTCGACTTCAATGAGTTCTCTGTACGTGGTGGTGTAGACGGCGCGGCACTCGCCGACTGGCCAATTACCTACGACGAACTGGAGCCCTACTACTCAGCGGTTGAATGGGCCATCGGTGTGTCTGGTCTCGCCAACGCCGCACCGGGCGAACCGCCGCACTCGCGGCCGTATCCGCTCCCGCCGCTGAACGTGACGGGACCGGGCGTACTGCTCACCGCGGCGTGCGACAAGCTCGGGTGGAGCTCCATGCCGGCCCCGATGGCAATTCTTTCGCGCGAGTACAAAGGGCGACAGCCATGTCACAACTGTGGCTTCTGTCTCGGGTTTCCGTGCGAGTGGGGCGCAAAATCCGGATCCAACTATACGATGATTCCCGAAGCGTTGCGGTCCGGTCGGTGTGAAGTGCGCAGCGAGTGCACCGTGTATCGCATCGAGACCAACGCACAAGGTCGTGCCACGGGTGTGCTGTACTACGATCGCGACGGAACGGAGCAGCGTCAGCGCGCCAAGGCAGTCGTGCTGAGCGCGAATGGCGCGGAGTCACCGAGGTTGCTGCTGCTGTCGGCCAACAATCAGTTTCCCAACGGACTGGCGAACTCCAGTGGAATGGTAGGAAAACATTTCATGTTCAATGGCGCCGCGTTATCACGCGCCGAGTTCGAACACGAGATTAATGGACATCGTGGCCCTGTCGTGTCGCGCATCTCCCACCACACGTATGAGCTTGATCCGGCGCTCGGATTCATTGGCGGCGGTGGGTTTGACTTTCGCTTTGACATCCCCGCCATGCTGATGGCGCTCTCGCTACCACAAGGAGAGCCGCAGTGGGGCAGCGCGTTCAAACACCGGTTGCGTTCGTGGTACAACAACTCGCTGCTCGCGTACGCGCACACCACGTCTTTGCCCGTAGAATCCAACAGCGTGTCGCTGGACCCTGAGTTGAAGGATGCGTTCGGGCTGCCCGCGCTGCGCACCACATTTCGTGAGCACGAACATGACATGCGAATGTATCGGTGGTTTCAGGAGCGCGGACAGGAGCTGCTCACGGCGGCGGGTGCACTGCGCATTCATCCGGATCCGATCCGTGATGCCCCCGGATTTGCGGTACATTTGCTGGGTACCTGCCGCATGGGCAACGATGCATCACGCTCGGTCGTCGATCGATTCCATCGCACGCACGACGTACGCAATCTGTTCATCGTCGATGGCAGTTCGTTCGTGACCAGCGGTCGCGGCCAGCCAACCCTGACGATCCAGGCGCTCGCATTTCGCGCCGCCGATCATATCGGGCAGTTTGCGAAACGCGGCGAACTTTGATCAGCAGACGGTTTTCTACTCCTTACGAGTGATCTTCTAATCACTCTTGCGAACAGGTGCAAAAAAACTTTCGCGTTTGTGTGACATAGCGCACTTGTTTTGTCCTGTAGTGTGATGAAACACGTATTATTTGGCCGCCACGGTGTACAACGTGGTGCAGGGCGTTTGTATCTCACCATCCCGAAAGACTCAAGGAGTCATCTCATGCTTTCAACGATTGTCATCATCCTGATTGTGCTCTGGGCGCTTGGCCTTGTCACGTCGTTCACGATGGGCGGACTGATCCACATCCTGCTGGTGCTCGCGGTTATCGCGATTCTGGTGCGCGTCATTCAGGGACGGCGGGTCCTATGAAGACGCATCGGACCACGGGCATTGCCCTGATGTTGTTCGCGACGCTTGGCGTTTCCGCATGCGCGTCGATGAAGCAGCAGGGTGCAGCAATCGGCGCTGGTGTTGGCGCGGGCGTTGGCGGCGTGATCGGTAATCAGACGGGCTCAACCGCACGCGGCGCAATCATTGGCGCCGTGATCGGTGGCGCCGCAGGTGCCGTGATCGGTCACCAGATGGATCAGCAGGCCAAGGAAATCGAACTGGCGATTCCCGGCGCGACGGTAGAGCGCGTTGGCGAAGGAATTCAGGTCACGTTCGCCAGCGGTTTGCTGTATGACTTTGACTCTGACCGCATCAAGGCAGACGCTGCGACCAACCTCCGCAACCTGGCGCAGAGTCTTTCCAAGTATCCGAAAACGGATGTGCTGATCGTTGGTCACACGGATGCAACCGGAAGTGATGACTACAACATGCGGTTGTCGCAGCAGCGTGCCGACGCCGCGTCACGTTTTCTTACCGGCGAAGGCATTGCCAGCACGCGTTTGCGGACATCGGGACGCGGCGAGCTCGAGCCGATCATGACAAACGACACGGAAAGTGGCCAGCAGGCCAACCGCCGCATTGAAATCGCCATCATTGCGTCGGCCGACGTGCGGAAGCCGTAACAGGCTGAGCGTTGTTCAACAGTAGTTGCACGAAAAACACATAGCCGCAGCGACGAGAAGATACTCGAGTCGCTGCGGCTATTTCGTGCTGCCAGACTATTCGGTACGTGTTGACGTGAAGACGAGCGCACCGTTCTCGCCCACGTCGGAGATGATATGATCTCCCTCAAGGAATCGACCTTCAAGGACCGCGAGCGCCAACGGGTTCTGCACCATCCGCTGCACCGCCCGCTTGAGCGGACGTGCACCAAATGCAGGGTCGTACCCTGTATCGGCAAGCAATGCGCGGGCCGCTGGTGTCAGTTCGATCGTCAGCTTCTTATCCGCCAGGAGCTCCCGCAACCGCCCCAGCTGCAGATCCACAATGTGATCGATCTGTGCACGGCCGAGCGGGCGGAACACGACGATATCATCAACGCGATTGAGGAACTCGGGCTTGAAGCTGCCACGCAGCGCGGTCAGCACTCGCGCCTCGACTTCTGCCAGTGGCGTGTCGGCGGCTTCGAGAATGTAGGACGAGCCCACGTTCGACGTCATGATAATGACAGCGTTCTTGAAGTCGACGGTGCGCCCCTGCGCGTCGGTCAGACGCCCGTCGTCGAGCACCTGCAGCAGCACATTGAATACATCCGGATGCGCCTTCTCGATTTCGTCAAAGAGAATCACGCAATACGGACGTCGGCGCACGACTTCCGTGAGCTGACCGCCCTCTTCGTAGCCGACATATCCCGGAGGAGCACCGATCAGACGCGCGACGGCATGCTTCTCCATGTACTCCGACATGTCGATGCGCACCATGGCATGCTCATCATCAAACAGGAACTCCGCCAACGCGCGCGCCGTCTCTGTTTTCCCAACGCCGGTCGGTCCAAGAAAAATGAAGCTGCCGACTGGTCGGTTCGGATCCTGCAAACCGGCGCGTGAGCGACGCACGGCGTTCGCGACGGCTGCCACCGCTTCGTCCTGGCCGATCACGCGCGTCGCCAGCACCGACTCGAGTCGCGTCAGCCGTTCGCGCTCCGACTCCATCATGCGTGACACGGGAATACCCGTCCACCGGGCCACAATTTCCGCGATGTCATCGGCGGCGACTTCTTCCTTGAGGAACTGTGGACGCCCGCCGTGGGATGCCAGCTGTGCTTCCGCCGCCGTCATGTCACGCTCCAGCTGCGGAATGCGGCCGTACGTGATTTCCGCGGCCATGTTCAGATCGCCCACACGCGTGGCCTTCTCGGCTTCAACACGCGCCTGTTCAATTTCCTGCTTGATGCGACCCACACTGCCGAGTACGTCTTTCTCCTGCTGCCACTGGGCACGCATGCCAGACGCCTTTTCCTTGCCGTCAGCCAGTTCCTTTTCGAGTGTGTTGCGCCGTTCGAGTGACGCGGCATCGGATTCCTTCAATAGCGCTTGCCGCTCAATCTCAAGCTGCACGATACGTCGTTCTACTTCGTCGATCTCCTGCGGTACGGAGTCGATCTCAATGCGCAAACGCGACGCCGCTTCGTCGACCAGATCAATCGCCTTGTCGGGAAGAAAACGATCCCCGATGTAGCGATCAGACAGCGTAGCGGCCGCAACCACAGCACCGTCAGTAATGCGCACGCCGTGGTGCGCCTCGTAGCGTTCCTTCAGGCCACGCAGAATCGCAATCGTATTCTCGACGCTCGGCTCGCCCACAAATACGGGTTGGAAGCGGCGCTCGAGTGCGGCATCTTTTTCGACATGTTTGCGATACTCGTCGAGCGTGGTCGCGCCGACAACGCGCAGTTCACCGCGCGCAAGCATGGGCTTGAGCATGTTGCCCGCATCCATGCTGCCTTCTGCTTTGCCGGCGCCGACCAGCGTGTGCAGCTCGTCAATGAACAACACCACGCGTCCTTCGCTTGACGCAATTTCCTTGAGCACCGACTTCAGGCGCTCTTCAAACTCGCCGCGAAACTTGGCGCCGGCGATCAACGCCCCGAGATCGAGCGACAGCAGCTTTTTGTCGCGCAGCGATTCGGGCACGTCGCCGTTGATCATGCGCTGCGCGAGTCCTTCTGCGATGGCGGTCTTGCCGACACCAGGCTCGCCGATCAGCACGGGATTATTCTTGGTGCGACGCGACAACACCTGAATCACACGTCGGATTTCTTCGTCGCGCCCGATCACGGGATCAAGCTTTCCTTTGCGCGCCGAGTCGGTGAGATCGCGCGTGAAGCGCTCGAGGGCCTGGTACTGCTGTTCCGGCGTCTGATCCGTCACGGTGTGTGAACCGCGCACCAGCTTCAGCGCATCGGTGAGCGCGGCGCGTGTCGCGTTGGCGGTTGTAAGCAGCCGTGCGCTGTCGGTGCCTTTGGCATCGCTCAGCGCGAGCAACAAGTGTTCCGTGCTGATGTACGCGTCGCCGAGCGACTGCGCGAGTTTGTCAGCCGCATCCAGCACCTGCGAGAGTTCACGCGAGAGTGTTGGCTGCGCGTCACTCTGTTTGGCATAGCGTGCGGCTTCCTGCTCGGCCTGCTGCCGGAGCTGCGTGACGGAGACGCCAACGCGCTGGAGAATCGGGACCACAATGCCTTCGTCCTGCGAGAGCAGGGCCAGCAGCAGGTGCACATCATAGACCAGCGGATTGCCGGCGCGACGCGCGATGGATACAGCGTCGTTGAGCGCTTCACCGCTCTTCACAGTCAAACGATCTGGATTGATCATATTGGTGCCCGACCTCTGGGGAGGAAACGCGATTGCCTCTGTGTATGCTACGGCACAGTGGCAATCGGAGTGCCAACGAATTGCTGCCGAAACGACGCACAAAAAACAAAGCGGCGCCCAGGGTCCGCTCACCCGAGGCGCCGCTTTTGTTTTTTTGGATCTCTGCCTGTGGCGTTCAGTTCACCACGCTCATCTTCTTCACCAAGGGCCGCTGGTTGTCGATCTGAAGCAGATAGGTGTAAATGCCGGAAGGAGCTTCCCGACCTGTACGCTTATCCTTTCCATCCCAGTAGGCGGTATACTCGCCGCAAGGCAGCATAACACCGTTCAGCGCTTGGCCACCAGCAACCGTGCCGGTGCCTCGTTGCAGTTCCGGTACAGCGACTTCTCGTGCAAGCAGATTCACTACTCGAAGAGAAACCCGGTACTGCCGACCTGGTTCTGTACATGCAGGCGCGTCACCTACAACGAACGGGAACCATGTCTCAGGGTTGAAGGGGTTCGGATAGTTCTGAGCGAGCTTTCCTACCCCAGGACGCACGACGGTACTTGCTGGATCCAGCAGACCGGCCTGCGCCGCGACTTCACGTGGCATGAACGCGCTGACTGCCAGGACGAGTCCCAGCCAAGTCACTACACGTCTCATGTTTTCTCCTACTGACGAATCAGGGGCTTGGTACAGTCTCCTGTGGTGGGTGAAGGATTACAGCACGAAGTAGCAAGGTACTGACGCCTACGGGGGGGTGTCAAGCAACACACAGAGTGATTTCCAGTGTCAACTGACCTCTTCCGGGCACCCCACCACTCCACGTGCCGCGCCCGCGCGCTCCAGAGGGACAGTGTCACATACTTGAACGAATACCCAAGGCGAGCTCCTCTGTTCCACCGTGACCACCGTCACGCGAATGCCGGCAAACGCCGCAGCGAAAAGCGCGCTGCCGTTTCGACACGCTCGATCTGCCAAAAAGAGCGCGGCTGATCTGGAACGGGAGCCCGTCCCCCTACGACCAGCGACCCTGCTCCCACGCGGTCCACGCCTTCATCGTGCGGACATCTGTCAGGTGCTGCCCGAGGAACTCCCGCAGCAGACGCTGGTGGGCTCGCCCTTCGGCGTCCGTCAGCGCCGGCACCGCGCGGCCCTCCACCCAGGCCTCGATCGCGCGACGAGCCTCGAGCGGCAAGCGGCGAGAGCCCGGCGCCTGAAGCGCGCAGGAGCCGCACAGCAGCCCGCCGGCCACGTGACTGAAGCTGGCGGCAGTATCCGATTCGATCGATCGGTGGCAGGCGGCGCACGCGTCGAGCGACGGTGAGAATCCCAGTTCCGACACGAGCCGCCACAGCGCCCCGAGCGCCGACGGAATGACGTCACCGTCCGGCACGACGCAGAGTTCGTCGAAAGCGGCCGACGCGATGTCGAACGCCACCGGCGCGTGATCCTCGGTGACCACGCGCTGCACGCACTCTGAGAGCGACGCCGCGGCGGTGAAGCGCGCGAGATCGGTGGCCAGCCCAGGGCGCGACTTGACGACATCAAATCCGGTGAGCGTTTGCAACTCACGGCCCGGCCGCATGTCCAGCTGTGCCACCCCTTCGGAATACAGATCAAGCGCCGAACCGAATCGCCCCGAGGAGCGCCGCGCCCCACGGGCCAGTACCGATTGCACGCCATACTCTCGCGTGGCCAACCGGAAAATGCGCGACGTTTCGAGATAGTCGAACACGTGCAGCACCAGCGCGTCGGTGGCAACAAGAGGCATGCGTGCAATCTACTCGCGCGCCCCTCGCGCGCTGACCGCGCTACCGTTTATCGGAAGCGCAGATCCACACCACCTTGGCCCGCCGCGACTTCGCGCACGAGCGAACCATCGGGGGCAAACACCATCAGGAAGGTGGCTGATCCCGTGCGGTTCTCAATGCAATGCAATCGGCCCAAGCCATCCGCCATTGACGATCCGCAGCTCACCTGCTCACCCGCCGCATTGCGAAGGGCGAGCCAGTCGCGCCCCGAAACGCGTGTGCCCGCCGGAGCAAGCGTGGGCAGTGTGTACGAAATGGTTCGCGAGCGAAAGTTCGCCAAGTCTTCGAACAACGATACGTGCAGACGGCCGTCGAGACCAAGCTTGGCGCTTGCACCGTATGTACCAGCAGGCATCGTGCGCGCGCCAAGCACAGTGCCGGTGGAAAGATCAACACTCACAATCGCGCCGCCAACGATCAGGCGATACGGGAAGCTGGAAAAATCAGCGTCGCCTCCGGCGGAGACGTAGGCATTATTGCCCTCTACCACCACACCACCGCCGGATCCACGTAACGCATCCAGCTGAATAATCTGACGAGCGCCGCCGCCAGAGCGGATGCGAATCAGGCGCATCGGTCCGCTCGGCCGATAGTTTGTTGAGCAGGTCGCGTTCGCATCGAGCACCCACAGATCTCCACCGTGCTGAAACACGTCGGTCGGGCATGTACCGAGATCCCCGACGATGGCAGTGGTGGATGACCCCGACGGCGTGACGGTTACCAGCGCCAGCCCCCCATTGTCGCGCAATGGAACACCAATGAGCGCATTGCCGCCCGTCCCCGTAAGCAACCGTGCGCGTGCCGGATTACTACGCGCCGGCATTTGCACCCGACGCACGACACCGGTTTGCAACGGCACAATGTAGAGAAGATCACCCGCGCCACGGCTTGAGGCCGCAACCACGGTGTCATTTTTCAAACTGAAGGAACCGGCATCGAACTCGGTCGGCGCACCGAGCGCAATGCGCTGCGTGCTGCTGCCCGAATCTGGAAGCAGCGTCAGTCCGGGCTGAATGAAACCATCGAGGACAACGATACCGCGCGGTGTGAGTTGCTGCGGATTGGTGCCGCCATCATCGCCGCACGCGGTAAGCACGGCGAATGATGCGAGCGTAACGGACAGCATGGTACGGGTCTTCATGGAGCAGTTGG
>JALHNZ010000055.1 GCA_022843265.1 Gemmatimonadaceae bacterium | reverse complement strand
CCCCCGACCGCCCCCCCCGCACCGATGTTATTTTGAAAGGATATGCTATCAGACACCTCGATCCAGTTTCTTGAGCGCTTGCTCGACACGCCGGGCCCTTCAGGGTTCGAATCCGCCCCCGCCAAAGTCTGGCGCGAAGAGGCTTCCACGTTTGCCAGCAGCGTGGCCTGCGATGTGATTGGCAACTCCACCGCCGTGGTGCATGACGGTGGCGGGCCCACGGTCATTCTGGCCGGGCACATTGACGAAATCGGTGTGATCGTCACGTACATCGATGAAAACGGCTTTGCGTACATCGAAGGCATTGGCGGATGGGATCCGCAGGTGCTTGTGGCGCAGCGTCTGCGTTTTCTCGGGCGGCATGGTGATGTGCTCGGTGTGGTGGGCAAGAAGCCCATTCACCTCATGAAGCCCGACGAGCGTGAGAAGGCGTCGAAGATGACCGACCTCTGGGTGGATATTGGCGCCACCACGCGCGGCGAAGCGGAAGAGCGGCTTTCGGTTGGTGATGCGGGCGTGATTGACCAGCGCGTGCTGCGTTTGCCGAACAATCGCATTGTGTCGCGCAGCATTGATGATCGCATTGGCGCGTTTATCGTGCTCGAGGCGGCGCGTCGGTACGCAGCGAATCCGGGCAGTGCGCGCGTGGTGGCGATTGCCACCACGCAGGAAGAGATCGGGTACACCGGTGGTGGTGCGCGTGTGGCGAGTTACACGAGCGGCGCGAGCATGGCGATTGCGGTAGACGTAACGTTTGCCACCGATCATCCAGGCGCCAAGAAGGAAGAAGTGGGCTCGCACAAGATTGGTGGCGGCCCTGTGCTTTCACGTGGTTCAGTGATTCACCCGCAGGTGTTCAGCATGCTGCGCGACAGTGCGGAGCGGCTTGGCATGCCGTATTCGGTGCACGCCGCCGGGCGTTTCACCAGCACTGACGCCGACAACATGCAACTCGCGCGCGGTGGTGTAGCAACCGGTCTTGTGTCGGTGCCCAATCGCTACATGCATTCACCGAACGAGTTGGTGAGTCTTGAAGATCTCGATCGCGCGGCTGATCTGCTGGCCGAAACGTGCCGACAGGTCACCGCGAGCACAGACTTCACGCAGCGCTGAGTCACTCGCATAAAAAAACGCGGCACCGGAAATCGGTGCCGCGTTTTTTGTATCCCGTCATTCGAATAGTTTTTGCACACCCGCACCGCGCGCGGCCACGAGCGCGGTGTAGGCGGCTTCACGCATCCACGGCTCCGCTTCGCCGGATTCGTTGCGCACCAGACGCAACAACCGCTGCACAGCGTCGGGGCTTCCGAGTGTGCCGAGCACGGCGACGATTTCGAGCATCACGTCTTCGTCGAGCTCAACATCGAGTGCGTTGAGCAGCGCCGTGGTTGACGGTTTGCCCTGACTGCGTGCACCGTGCGCGGCGGCAGCGAGACGGCGCAGTTCGGCGACTTCGTCTACCAGCCGGCCTTGCAGCGCAATCAGCGCGCGCTCACTGCCCAGTCGCATGAGTGCGCGTGCGCCGGCAATGCGAATACGCTCGTCGTCGTTGGTGAGCAGCGGAATGAGATGCACGTCGGCCTCGATCACACCCATTTCACCGAGCAAGGCGGCTGCATTCCGTACCACGAACCAGCGGTGGTCTTGCAGCGCTTCGCGCAACGCCTCTTCACCCGCATCGAGCGCAACGATCGCGTCAAAACAAATGCGACGCTCGGCGATGGTATCGGCGTCCTGCAACAACTGCACAAGCGCGTGTACGGAGAGATCACCGGCGCGTGCCAGCACGGGCATCAGTTCGTCACGCGCACTGGATGCGGGCAGTCGCTTGACGAGGGCGTCGATGGCCGTGGGCGTCAGCAATCGCCGAATGCCGGTTTCCAGCGCCAGGCGTCCGGCGCGAGCGCCACGACGACGCGACTCACTCACCAGTCGCAGCGCCACCGCTTCGACCACGATCGGATCATCGCGCCATGGCACGGTGGTGACCATGCGCAGGAGTTCGTGCACAACGGCCTGCGTGGCCGCGTCATCACGCGCGCTGGTCAAACGATCGAGTACGGCCCGCACCGACTCTGGCACCGCCGTGCTATCTGCGATGGCCGGCGAAGAACCGGGTGTGATGCGCACCGACCACGAACGCCACGCACCCTGATCCGCGCGTGCTGCGCCGGGCGTACTCAGCAACCGCGCCAGCTCGAGCAGCTCACCCGGTGCAGCCGCGCGTCGCACGTCCAGCACCATGGACCCGTGGGCGGCGAGACCGTCAACGAGGGCATCGAGCGCTGAATCACGCAGCGACGTATCCGGCGCCAGCACTCGTCCGCCCAGATGCAATTGCCCATCGAGCAGCTGCATTTCTAGTGCGGTGGCACGCGCCGCGGCCACGGCGGCACGCAATGCGCGACGGACCTGGTCGCGCTGCGTAACCGCGGACTGATCCGCGTCGGCGGCGCGCAGTTGCGCCACCAGCGCGCCGAGCGCCCGCGCCAGCAGCAGCGCCGGCTCGAACGTGCTCTCGTGCGGCACGTTCGTGGCGCTATCCTTCTGCATATGCGCTCAGCACCGGTGGAATAGTCATCGTGACACCCAACTTACTGCCCGCCACAAGCGGCGGCACCCGCCCGCAGAGGTGATGGCCGCGTGTCACTGCATGTGTGGAGTTCCGCGCATTACGTGATTCCGCTCCCCGCGGAACACCGCTTTCCGATTGCGAAATACGCGCTGGTGCGGGATCGGCTGCTGGAGCGCGGCATCGTGACGCCGGAGCGCCTGCATGATCCCGCGCGCGCCACGATCGAACAACTGGAGCGGGTGCACACGCGTGAGTACGTGCACGCGCTGCTTACGGGCACGCTCGACACTGCCGCGGTCAGACGACTCGGCTTTCCGTGGTCATCACATCTGGTGGAGCGTTCACTGCGCGCTGTTGGTGGGACTATCGAAGCGGCCAACCACGCGCTGCACAGCGGCATTGCCATGAACCTGGCTGGCGGTACGCATCATGCGTTCGCCGACCGCGGCGAAGGGTTCTGTGTGTTCAATGATGTTGCCATTGCGGCTGCCGAGCTGCGCGCATACGACGCAGTGCGCCGCGTGGTGGTGATTGATCTTGATGTACATCAGGGCAACGGCACGCACGCACTCTTTTCCAACGACGTGAATACGTACACGTTCAGCATGCACGGTCGGCGCAACTATCCGTTCACGAAAGTTGCTGGGGATCTGGACGTCGAACTTGAAGACGGCGCCGATGATGCGACATATCTGGCGCTGTTGGCTGAAGCCTTGCCGCGTGTCCTCCACGACGCGCGGGCCGACATGGCGTTTTATCTCGCAGGCGCCGATCCGCACGAGGGCGACACGCTCGGTCGCCTGAAGCTCACGCACGACGGGCTGCAGCGACGTGATGCGATGGTACTGGAAATGTGTCGGGAGATCGCTCTGCCCGTGACCATCACCATCGCGGGGGGATACGGTGCTCACATCACTGACACCGTTGAAGTACACGTGAACACTGCACGGGTAGCCGCTTCATTTCTTTCCTGACTTGCACACATGAATACGCGCTTTACCACAACCACCGCCGTCCCACTGTTTCTGCGCGAAGACGGCCCGCCAGACGCGCCGCCACTCCTGCTGCTGCACGGCGGACCGGGCGCACATCACGACTACCTGTATCCGCAAATGCTGGCGCTGGCCAAACAGCACACACTGATCACGTACGATCAGCGCGGAGGCGGTCAATCGCGCACGGATGATCCCGCACCTGTGACATGGCGCACACACGTGGATGATCTGGCGGCGGTCATTCAGGAGTGCGAGTTAACAGCGCCCACCATTGTCGGGTATTCCTGGGGCGCGCTGTTGGCCATGCTGTACGCCATCACCTGTCAGGAGGAGGCATCGTTCACGCCGCCCGCACGACTTGTTCTGATCTCGCCCGCGCCAATCACGCGTGCCTGGCGCGATGTGTTTGAGCAGGCACTCGCCGAGCGACAGCGCAGTGAAACCATTGCGGGTGAACGGCGAGCGCTGGCGGCGTCAGACTTGCGCACCACCAACCCCGAAGCCTACCGTCAACGTGCGTTCGAACTCAGTGTGGCCGGCTACTTCGCCGATCCATCCCGAGCCACCTCGCTGACGCCTTTTCGCGTGACCGGAAAAGTGCAGCAGTCAGTGTGGGAGAGCCTTGGCAGTTACGATCTGGGCCAGAAACTGCGTGCCGTACATGTGCCCGCGCTCGTCGTGCATGGCGTGCAGGATCCGATCCCACTCGAATCGGCCAAGGCCGTTGCCGAGGCGCTCGGCGCGCGTTTTGTGGCACTCGACGATTGTGGGCATGTGCCGTACGTGGAAGCGCCGGACGCGCTCTTCGGTGCCATCGAGATGTTCTTGCAGGAAACCAACGGACTGTAGTTTCGCAGCGGCGTATACAGCCTGTATCTCCAGCTCGCCAAGGTATGCACCATTTCGGCGCGGTAACACACGCAGCAGTCGCGACTCTCGAATCCGAGGGGCGTCGCTATCGCGTGACCGTGTACGTGTCGCACGATGGCATTGAGTTTGTGGGGCGTTTGTGGTTCGCGGATCACGACGCCACCGACGTGGCCGGCATTCCGGATCGCGGCGTGTTGCCGGGCCGCAGCGAAGCCGAGGTCATTACGATGGCCCGGCGACTGCGTCCCGACGAGTTGCAGCAGCGCTTCCGTCGCGCCAACGCGGAGAAGCGACGCTACCACGGCCTGCGACAGCTGACCAACGAAGTGCTGGACAAGGTGCGATACCTGAATCAGGTGGGCGTGTCCATGCGCAGCGGTTTGCTCGACGCCGAAGCGGCCACGCAGGAGCTTGAGCTCACAGAGCGACAGCTGATCGAACTGATCAAACAGGCCAAGCGACTGGCGGGCGTGGAGTCCTGACCATTCCCCGAACTCTGGCGCATTTCGCTAGATTTCGGGGATGGATCCACGCGCCGCGTCGCACGTACTCACGCAGATCGCCACGCTGCTCGAGTTGCACGGAGAACCGGCGGCTCGTGTGCGCAGTTTTCAGCACGCGTCGCGCACCATCGCATCGCTGGCGTCGGGTACGCTTGGCTCAGGCGCGCTAACCGGCCGCACACTCGCCGATGTTCTCGCCCCCGACATCGCCACGTCGCTCGAACTGTCGCCTGACGTGGTTGAGGTGGTCCGCGAGCTGGTCGAAACCAACGGCGCCCTGCTGCTTGAAACGCTGCAGGAAAAAACGCCTGAAGGGCTGATGGAAATGTTGCGGGTGCCGGGACTCGGGCCGGCGCGCATTCGCGTGATTCACGAAGGTCTGCACATTGAAACGCTGCACGAGCTTGAGCAGGCGGCGCACGATGGCCGGCTGGCCACACTGTCGCGTTTTGGCGACAAAACTGCAAGTCGTATCGCCCAGGGCATTGCGGCACTGCGCGAGGCTGGTGCGTATGTGTTGTTCGAGCACGGGCGGGCAGAAGCACAACTCATGCAGCGCAGCATGGCCGCGCATGGTGATGTGACCGAAGTGGCGATCGCCGGAGCAATCCGCCGGCAGTGCGAAGTGGTGCGTGATGTAGATCTGGTGGCCGCGGTTCGTGGTTCACCCAGTGTAGTTGCCGCGTCACTCGCGCACGGCGAGGGCGTGAAGGAGGTGATCGGCGGCGGCGGACGCACCGTGTCGTTGCGCTTCGCGACTGGTACACGACTGCATCTCTCGTGTGTTCGCCCCGAACAGTTTGCCATGGCGCTCTGGCGCGCGACGGGCAGTGACGCACACGTGCGAGCCGTTACCGAGTACGCCGCAACACGAGGCTTTACGATCGCGGGCGACGAGTTGCGTGATGCGTCGGGCGCCGTATGCGTCGTGCATTCCGAAGCCGAGTTGTACGCGCAGTTGGGTTTGTCCATGATCGAACCCGAACTTCGTGAAGGTACCGACGAAGTACGCGAAGCCGCGTCCGGCACATTGCCCGACTTGATTACCGAAGCACAGATCGTGGGTGCACTGCACTGCCATTCGCAGTACAGTGATGGCGGTGCCACCATTGCCAGCATGGCTGACGCGGCGATGGCACGTGGCTGGCAGTACCTTGGCGTGTCAGACCATTCGCAGTCGAATACGTATGCTGGCGGTCTGTCGCGTGATGCCATCCTGCGTCAACACGATGAAATCGACGCGCTCAACAGTGCGTACGCCGCGCAAGGCAAGAACTTTCGTGTGCTCAAGGGCATCGAAGCGGATATCCTGCCGTGCGGCCGTATTGATTACGACGCAACGGTGCTCGACGGCTTTGATTTTGTGATTGCGTCTGTTCACACGCGCTACGGCATGAATGAACGCCAAATGACGGACCGCGTGCTCAAGGCATTGGACGACCCGCACCTTACTGTGCTGGGGCATCCCACGGGCAGGCTGCTGCTCACACGCGAACCGTACGCCATTGATATGGGCGAAATCATTGCCAAGGCCGGGGCGGTGGGCGTGGCGGTGGAGCTCAATGCCGACCCGCATCGTCTCGATATCGATTGGAAACTTTGTCGTGTGGCACGCAACCACGGCACGCTTGTGTCCATCGGCCCTGACGCACACTCGCCGCAGGGACTTGACCACATCGCGCTGGGTGTGGGAATCGCGCGCAAAGGGTGGCTGAGCGCGCCGAACGTGCTCAACACGCGCAGCGTGCACGACGTGCTCGCCTTCGCTCGCGAACGTCGTCTGGCGGCGAACAGCACGACGTGAAACGCTGTACATGAATCGCTGTACGCGAATCGCTGTCCGTGAAACGCTCCATCTGAAACGCTCTCCGTGAAACGCTCCACCGTTAAATCCCGCGGCGAAAAACCGTCGCAGAAAGCCCCGCTTGTGACACGCTCACCGCGCACCGTTGCGCAAAAACGCGCGATTGCGGATCGCGTGTTGCACGATCTGCAGCGCGAATATCCCGATGCCCACTGCGAACTCGATCACAACAACGCGTTCGAGCTGTTGTGTGCAACGATTCTTTCGGCGCAGTGCACCGACGTACGCGTGAACATGGTCACGCCGGCGTTGTTCGCGAAGTATCCCGATGCGAACGCGCTGGCGGCCGCACGCCCTGAAGATGTGGAAGAGATTGTACGTACCACCGGCTTCTTTCGCGCGAAAGCGAAGAATCTGATCACCATGGCCGGTTCGCTGGTGGATCACCATCAGGGCGAAGTGCCGCGTACCATCGCGGAGTTGATCAAACTCGCCGGCGTGGGGCGAAAAACGGCCAACGTGATTCTCGGCAACGCGTTTGATATCAACGAAGGCGTGGTCGTGGACACCCATGTACAGCGGCTCAGCCGTCGGCTCGGGCTCACCCGCGAGGCCGACGCGATCAGGATTGAGCAGGCCCTGATGCCGCTCTTTCCGCGTGATTCGTGGGCGCTGTTGAGCCACCTGCTGATCTGGCACGGCCGGCGAGTCTGTGACGCCCGGAAGCCACGCTGCGCGGAATGCGTTGTGCGGGATGTCTGCCCGTCGGTATAATTCGGCTTCACCCTGACCCGAGTATTTCGTGCCCAAGCTTGCAACCTTCGAAACCAACCGTGGGACGTTCGTCGCCGAACTGTATCCGGCCGAAGCCCCGAAGACGGTAGCCAACTTTGAGAAGCTGTCGAACGACAAGTTTTACGACGGCGTGAAGTTTCACCGCGTGATCCCCGAGTTCGTAATTCAGGGCGGCGATCCCCTCTCCCGTGATCTGCCGGAAGGCGACCGTCGCGTGGGTACGGGCGGTCCCGGCTACAAGATTCCGTGTGAGACCTCTGGCAACCCGCACACGCACAAGCTGGGCGCGCTGTCCATGGCGCACGCCGGCCGCGACACGGGCGGCAGCCAGTTTTTTGTGGTGCTCAGCGAGTCCAACACTCGTCACCTGAACGGTGTGCACACCGTGTTCGGTCTCGTGACTGAGGGTATTGATGTGGTCCAGCAGATCGGACCGAACGATGTCATGAACTCGGTCCGAGTGACCGAGACTGCCTGAGCATCGCCTTAATCACTCCCCAGCTCCTCAAATCATGAGTCAGGCATCGCATTCTCACGGCTCCGATAAAGGCGCCGCATTCGCAGGCCTTATTGGCGGCGCGATTTTCATCGCGATCGTGGTGTACGGTCTCGTGGTCTGGACGAACAGTCTGTTTGATTCCCACGAGGGTGAAGCGCACGCCTCGGCTCCCGCCGTGGAGCGTTCGATCGTTAGCTAAAGTCGGCGCCAGCCGAGCGAGCGCGGCCGGGTTGGGTAGGTTTATGGCCGAGCTCGCTAAATAAGATTGTAAGTGCTTGAATGCCCGTTGTTTGCGACTGATACCAGGTCGTGAATAGCGGGTTTCTTGCTCTCGTGACGCCGAAACGTCTTAACGGCGTCTTGTCCCGAACGTCCGCCTGAATAGAGATGCCGAATCCGACCCGCGCTGAGGCGCTGTTTCTCATGGAGTCCTGGACCGCCAGCGACTCGTTGCGCAAGCATATGCTGGCGGTCGAGGCCGCCGTGCGCGCGTATGCGGTGCGATTTGGAGAAGATGAAGAGCGGTGGGGTATCACCGGGTTGTTGCACGATTTTGACTACGAGCGCTTTCCGAATGCCGAGCAGGCGGCAGACGCCGAACACCCCGCGGAGGGTGTGCGGTATCTGCGGTCACTTGGCGTCGATGACGACGTCTGTCGGGCCATTCTCGGGCACGCGCAGTACACTGGGGAGCCGCGCACGACGCTGCTCGCCAAAACGCTCTTTGCCTGCGACGAACTGACCGGGCTGCTGACGGCGTGCGCGTTGGTCAAACCAAGCCGTTCGCTGGCGGATGTTGAGGTGCCAGGCGTGCGAAAGAAACTGAAAGACAAGGCGTTCGCGCGCGGAGTGAGTCGTGACGACATCGTGTCGGGAGCAGCCGAGCTCGGAATTGCGTTGGATGAGCACATTGCGTTTGTGCTGTCGGCCATGCGTGACCAGTCAGCGGCATTGGGGCTTGACGGGCGCCTCGCCGTTGTTTCGGCAGGGACTCACGATTCAACGCCGCTCACGGGGGGCGCGTAAGCGGAATGACTCCATCAAAACGCGTGACGACTGCAACCCTCTCCTTTCCTCGATCGGCCACCGCGCCGGCGACGGGCGCCGATCGCATCGGCGATGGTGGGCGTGTGTCTGATCGTGTCGTCGATGGAGCCGAGGGAACGGGTGCCGTGGGCGGTATCCGCTCAGGCGCAAATGATGATGTGCCGCTGGTGCAAAGCGCGTCAGCCGAAGTGTTGGCCGAACGCTCGCTGGTGCTCGCGGCGCAGGACGGAAGTGACACCGCGTTTGCAGGATTGGTACATCGTCATCAGCGCCGTGCGTACGCGGTTGCGCGTTCGATTGTGTTAACGCATGACGACGCTGAAGACGCGGTGCAGGAAGGATTTCTTCACGCGTGGCGCGCGTTGGCCCGGTTTCGTCCGGAGCAGGCGTTTGGTGCGTGGTTGCATCGGATCGTGGCGAATGCAGCGCTTGATATTGCGCGGCGCAAAAAAGTTCGTGACGCCGATGAGTTGCAGGAATCGGTGTCGTCTCCGTTTCACGATCCCGCAGTGCGTGCGGAGTTGCGTGGCCGATTAGGAATGGCGCTGTCGCAGTTACCGGAGCGTCAGCGCTCCGTGTTGGTTTTGCACGACGTAGAAGGATACAAACATTCGGAGATTGGGCAGACGCTCGGAATTCCCGAGGGTACGGCCCGCTCTGACTTGCACCATGCACGGGCGGCGTTGCGCCGTTTGCTGGGCAACTTGCGGAGAGACACATGACAAACACAGCGAATCGGGCGTCGGAAGACCGGAGCCCGGAAAGCGATCCGGAACTGACGGCCGCGTTGAGCGCGATGTACTCCGCGCCCGCCGACGACAGTTACTGGCAGGGACTCGAGGGGCGCATCATGGCGCGCCTCAAGCAGGCAGATGCGCAGGGTGAATGGTGGAGTGTGTTTGCAGAATGGCGCATGGCCGGACTTGTCGCGGCCAGCCTGATGCTCACGCTCGCTGGCGCTGCGCTGTGGCAGGATTATCAGATCGATCGTGACATCCGGAAGATTGCGGCGGGTGCCGCGCTGTTCACCGTCTTCGATGAAAACGAAGAAGATGTACCGATCGCCATTTCGGTTCCCACGTCGCGTCCGTCAGAAGGCGGATCCGCGTCGCGGTATTTATTCACGGCCGAGCCGTGAGTCGGGAGGTACGATCATGACACGGTCACGCGGCAAATCGGTAGCCATCGCGTTCTTGCTCGGCACGTTCCTCACGGGCGGTACGTTGGGATTTGCGTACGGTCGCACAACGGGAACGACCACCAAGGACAAGAGCACGGCCTCCCGTGAGTACAACTACGGCGGCATGGTGCGCGAGCTCCAGCGCGACCTGAGTCTCACCGACTCACAGACCGCGGTAGTCGACTCCATTCTCAAGTGGCGTCGTTCACGCTACAGCGAACTCATGTTGCCGCTCCAGCCGGCGATTGATTCAGCGCGAGACAGCGCCCGCGTGCTGATCATGCAGCGGCTTGATGAAACGCAGCGCCAGAGTTTTCAAAAACTACTCGACGACATTTCGGCTCGCTCTGACAGTTCCCGAGCCGCTTCCAAGGAGCGATGACCGCGTGACAATCCGAAACTTTTTTCTCGCCGCGGCTTCGATCGCGGCGGTTTGTTTCTCCCCCGTAGCGAACCCCGTTCACGCGCAGAGTGCGGCCGACGAAGCACGTGCGATTTCACTGGAAAGTGCGGTTGATGCGGCGCAGCGCAGTTTGCCGGCGGCGGTGCAGGCGCGCGGTTCGCTTCGCACTGCAGAGGCGCAGCGGCGCAGCGCCATCGGTGCGTATATCCCCTCGCTGAACATGAACGCGTCAACGGGCCGAACGGCGGGCGCGACGTATTTCCAGGGTAATCTGGTGCCGCTCACGGGCAATCCGTGGAGTTACAGCAACGGTCTGAGCTCGAACATCGAATTGTTTGATGGCGGGCGACGTTTGCATGAACTGCGTCGCACCGCGGCGCAGATCGATGTGGCGGACGTTGGTTTGACATCGGCGCGCTTTGATATCGCGCTACAGGTGAAGACGCAGTATTACGCCGTGCTGGCGGCGCGCGAGTCCGAATCGGCCGCGAGTGCGCAGCTCAAGGAGGCCGAGGCGCAGCTTCAGGCCGCCGTTGCGCGGGTGAGCGCTGGTGCGGCGACCAAATCTGACTCGTTGCGCTCGGTGGTTCAGGTTGGCAATGCCCGCCTGGCGATTCTCACGGCACAGAATGATCTTCGCGTCGCCAATGCGGCGCTGACGCGGCTTGTGGGCTCGGACGAGACGGTTACAGCTGAACCGTCGGATACGGCGGCGCTGCCAGACGAAACGGCGTTGCCGAATCTGGACGACCTCGAGCGCATGGCGATGCGTGGCCCAGCGGTGATGACGGCCGATGCAAATCTTCAGGCCGCGCGGGCCAGCCGTCGCGCCGCGCGCACGCAGTACATGCCAACGGTTTCGATGTCGTTCAACTACGGCCTGAACGAAGCGAGCCGCAGCTTTACCGGTGGCAACCTGCTGCTGTTCGGCGAGCGCGCGCCAACGCGTCAGACGTACAACTTCAACTTGCAGTTTCCGCTGTTCAATGGTTTCAATCGTGAAGCGCAGCAAACGACGGCTGCCGTGGCGGTTGACAATGCGGCCGCGGCCGCGCGTGATGCGCAGCTCGTTGCCCGACAGAACCTCACGCAGCAGTTGCGTGCACTGCAAACGGCCGCCGCACGCGTGCAAGTGCAGCTGGCGACTATTGAAGCGTCCGAAGAGGATTTGCGCGTGCAGCAGCAGCGGTACCAGCTCGGTGCCAGCAACGCGCTTGACCTGCTCACGTCGCAGACGCAGCTGAATGCCGCGCGCATTGCATTGATTCAGGCGCGTCTCGACGCGCGTGTTGCCAAAGCGCAGCTGGAAGCGCTGATCGGACAGAACTTGCCATGACAGTGACTCATACTGAAACCCGTGCCGGGTTTATTTCTTCGGAGCGCCGTACCGTGAAGCGATCGCTTATTTTCGCACTGAGCGCCGTCGCGTTGCTCGGTGCGTGCAAAAAGGAAGTTGAACAGACCGCGCCGATTGATCGCGTGGCTGTGGAGCGTCGCGATATTGTGGTGGATGCACAGGCCACCGGCACCGTTGAGCCGATCGAAGTGGTGGAAGTGAAGTCGCAGGCGTCCGGTCTGGTATTGCAGATGCCGGTTGAAACGGGCAGCAACGTGCGGCCCGGCGATCTGATTGTGCAAATCGATACGCGTGACCTCCGCAATCAGCTCGACCAGGCACAAGCCGACCTGCGTTCGTCCGAAGCCTCACTTGAAGTGGCCAAGGCGCAAAAGGAACGCTCCGACGAGCTGTACAAGGCGCGCATTATCACGGCGCAGGAGAACGAACAGGCCAACCTCGCGTACACGCAGGCGCAGGCGAACGTGATTCGTGTACGGACGAGCGTGAACATTGCGCAGCAGCGCCTTGATGAAGCGCGCGTGACGGCGCCAGTCGCGGGCACGGTCATCTCGAAGACGGTCTCGCTGGGCCAGGTGATTCAGTCCGCGACCAGCGTGATGGGCGGCGGTTCAACCATCGTGACCATGGCCGACTTGTCGCGCGTGCAGATGCGCGCGTTCATGAACGAAACGGATATCGGCAAAATCAACTCCGGTCAGGAAGCGCGTGTGGTCGTTGACGCATTTCCGGATCGTGTCTTCAGTGGCAACGTGGAAAAGGTTGAGCCACAGGCCGTGATTCAGCAGAGCGTGACGATGTTTCCGGTGATCATCTCGTTGCCGAACAGTGAGCGTTTGCTGCTGCCCGGCATGAACGGGGAAGTCTCGGTGAATGTGGAGCGCAAGCTGAACGTGATTGCGGTCCCGAACGACGCCATTCGCAACATGCGCGAAGCGCAGGCCACCGCGTTAGTGCTCGGCATTGACAGTGCGACCTTCGCCGCGGCCGTGCGCCCGGGTGGTGCACCAGGTGAAGGGACCGCCGCAGCCGCCGATACGGCGGCGGGTCGCACCGTCGCCGTGGGTGGCGCGGATTCTGCGCGTGGCGCTGCCGCGGGTGGCGCCGGTGGAGCCGCCGCGGGTGGAGCGGCAGGTGGCGCAGCGCGTGGTGCGGGTGGACAGCCAGCCGCGGGTGGTGCGCGTTCGGGTGGCGCGCGTAACGGTGGCGGCGGCGCACCAGCCATGGGCGGACGTCGTGGTGCGGCGGCACGTTCGGGCGTGGTGTTCGTGGTGTCTGACAGCGGCCTGTATGAAGCGCGTCTCGTTCGTCTTGGTGTGGCCGACTACGATTTTTCGGAAGTGATCAGCGGTGTGCGTGAAGGCGAGATGGTGGCGTCCCTTGCCATGGTCGCACTGCAGGCGGCGCGTGAACAGCGCAACGCACGTTTCGGTCAGATGGGCGGCGTGCCGGGTCTCACACGTCAACCAGCTGGCGGCGCCGCGGCAACACCTGGCGGCGGCGGTGGCGGCGGTGGTGGCGGTGGTGGCGGTCGTCCACCAGGAGGTCGTTAGTCATGATGTGGGCTGAAGTTTTTCGCGTTGCGCTTGGCGCTCTCAGGGCGAACAAGTTGCGCAGCTTGCTCACCATGCTGGGCATCGTGATCGGCGTGAGCGCCGTCATCGCGATGGATGGCATTGGTCGTGGCGCGCAGAAGGCGATTAATGATCGCATCACCGCACTCGGCACCACGTTGCTCACGGTCAACCCGGGCCAGGTGGCGAGCCGCGGTGTGTCGTCGGAAACAGATCGTGCGCGGCTGCGCATTCGCGACGCCGAAGCGCTGATGGCCAACGCCAAAATAGCCAAGGCGATTCAGCCCGAGATGAACCGGCAGTTGCAGGTGCAGTACATGAGTCGCAATACGAGCACGCAGATTCTTGGCACCACGTCCAACTACGCGGAAGTGCGCAAGTACGAGCTCGAAGTCGGTCGCATGTTTACGCAGCGGGAAGACGAAGGCAAGCAACGTGTCGCAGTGCTCGGACCGGTGGTGGCGCAGAGTCTCGGTGTTACGAACCCGGCGGCGCTGCTGAATCAGCCCATTCGTATTCGCGGCATTCAGTTCACGGTGATTGGCGTGCTCAAGCCAAAGGGGCAGACCACGCCGTGGCAGAATCCTGATGATCAGGTGGTGATTCCGCTGCAAACGGCGAGGTTCCGTTTGATGGGCACGGATCGTCTTCGCTCCATTTCCGTGCTGGCGCCAACAGAAGACTCGATCCCGCAAACGATGGCCGAGATTCAGCGCATTCTCCGTCGTGAGCACAAACTCATGCGCGAAGTGCCTGATGATTTTGAAATCCGCAATCAGGCGGACTTTCTGAATACCGCGGCGGAAACGAGCAAGGTGTTTGGTTCACTGCTGGCTGGCATTGCCGCCGTGTCGCTGCTCGTTGGTGGCATTGGCATTATGAACATCATGCTGGTGTCTGTCACGGAGCGTACGCGTGAGATTGGCGTTCGCAAAGCGCTCGGCGCGACCAGCGTGAACATTCTGCTGCAGTTCCTGATCGAGGCCGTGGTGCTCTGTTTGCTGGGCGGTTTGATCGGTGTGGTTCTTGGTGGCGGCGGTGCGATTCTGCTCGGCAATATGTTCAACTGGAACACGGAGCTGAGCGCGCAGTCGATCATCATGGCGTTTGCGTTCTCGGCCACCGTTGGCGTGCTCTTCGGCGTGTGGCCGGCTCGGCGCGCGGCCGGGCTCGATCCGATCACGGCGCTGCGCTACGAATAGCGCGATGGGTGTGATCGGGCGGGCGCCCGATTGGCCGTATCGGAGGGGACCATCCCACTCATGTTGAAAAACATGCCTGTGCGTTGGTCCCTTTCTATTTTGCGTGGGTACGAGTTTCGAGACTGTATCCCGCCTGCCCCGCCTCTGCTCTGGAGTTGCCGCGTGCTGCAATGGATCCGCGCCTTGATCACTGCCCTGCCCGTTCTGTGCGTCCTGAGTCTTGTGGCGCTGCCCAGCGCCCGGATGGCGGCACAGACATCGCAGACAGGCGCGCTTCAGGGGATTGTGACCATCCCGAACGGACGGCCGGTCGCCAATGTGTCGGTCACCCTGCGACGCGCTGATGGGTCGTATCCACGAAGTTCGCTGACCAATGAGTTTGGCGAGTTTCGCATCAACTTCATCGCGCCCGGCACGTATGAACTGACCACGCGGCTGATTGGCTATCGGCCGGTGGTCTTTGCGAATCTGAGCGTGCAAGCCTCCGATGTGCAGCGTCTCGCCATCACGCTGACTCCATCGCGCACCGAGCTGGAAGCGGTTCGGGTCACCGCTGGCGATGCGTTGGTGTCTACCAGCAATACGGAGTTCACCTCGTCGCTTCGCGCGCGAGAACGGGAGTTATTACCAGCCGCACGTGATGCGAATGCGTTGGTGAACTTCACACCCGGTGCGCGGCCCAATCAGGTGTTTGGTGGCTCAGGTGCCCAGGCCAATACGTACCAGCTTGATGGCGTCACGGTGAATCAGCCCGGCGTTGGCGGCGCGTTCCTGCTGCCCAATGTGGATTGGATTGAAGACTTCAAAGTGATCGGACTCGGTGCCGGTGCCGAGTATGGCAACTTCCAGGGCGGTCTGATCAACATTGTCACCAAGTCGGGCTCCAATACCCGTCAGGGACATATTCGCACGTTCTTTGAGCATCAGTCGCTGAACGCGAGCAATACGAACGCGAGTGAAGTCGGGGCTGAACTCGACAATCGTTTCGAGTTTAACGGCGAGGTTCGCGGGCCAATTATTCGCGACAAACTGTACTACTACCTGTCGGCACAGGAATCGCAGAGCGGCACGCGGGTGGTGGACCAGCGAACCACAAACGCGGACCGCATCTCATACCTTGGCACCCTCTCCGAACGCCGCGAGCAGAAGTACTACGGCAAACTCACGTACCAGTCCGGACCGCGGGACATTCTGAACGCGTCGGTTGGCTTTGACAATGTGGCGCGTGATCGCGTTGGTCTTTCGGGATTCAATGACATCAGTGCTACAACACGTGGCAGTTCGCCCAGCACGTTTTATCAGGGCAACTGGCAACGCACGATCAGCAACAACCGGTTTTTTGAGCTCAAGGTGTCGGGCTACAACGGGAAAGATGACGAGCTGCCGTACAGCGGATTCAATACGCCCGCCGTCGTATTGCTCGACGCACCCAATGCACCGCAGTACTTGAACGCCTATTACGCGCGCCAGAATGCGCCGAGCAGCCTCGGTGTAAGCGCCATATATGATTCGTACTTCAAGACTGCCGGCTGGCTGCACAATCTCAAGTTCGGCGGCGAGTATGTGATGGGCAGTTGGACCGAACAGCGTACTCGCAATGGTGGTCTCACGTGGTACACGGAGGCCGGCCCCAATTTTGATGCGTCGAATCCTGCCACGTGGCAGACGATTCCCAGCCTGGGCGTGTACGCCACGGCCGATACGGGAGGGCGCATTGATCTGAATGCGAGCACGCGGAACAACGCGCTGTATGTGCAAGACTACGTGCGTATTAACGATCACTTGTCCATTAACGCGGGCCTTCGCTTCAATCAGTGGCGCGGGCTGATCAAGCCGGGCAACGGCGGCGGCTCGCGCGGTAGCGGTCGATTCACGGCGGTCAACGCACAGGCGTTCGATCCCCGCATTGGCGCCACCGTTGATGTGTTTGGCGATGCAAGCCTCGTGGCGAAAGCACATTGGGGACGTTTTCACCAGAACATGTTCGCGCTGCTCTTTGATCGTGCTCCCGGCGCCAATGTGTTCACCAACATCGACTTCTGCGACTGGAACAATCTCGATAAAACCGTGCTGCCCGAGCTTGGGCGACCGTACACGCGTGGAGATTTTGGTCAGCTCTTCACCTGTTTTCCCGGTTCAAATCTGGCCAATGAAGCCGAAGCAATCGAAGGCTATCGGCAGCCGTACATGGACCAGATCACGTTTGGTCTTGAGAAAACGATCAATCGACAGCTCAAGGCGTCGGTGCTGTACATCAATCGGCAGAACAAGTCGGTTCTGAGCCTGGTTGATACGCGCATCGATCGCAGTTGGGTACCAATCAACAACGTGCGCGTGTCCGACGCGCGTGGTGCGGTCAAGGATCCCGACGGTCGGGACCTCGTGCTGCCGGTGATTTATGTGCGCGGTGATGACATTCGGGCGCGGCTGCGCGCTGGTGACAACATTCCGGGCTATTCGTTGCCTGACACCTCACAGCTCTTTTACGAGCCGGTGTTCGTCCTGCGTCCTGTGGACGAGGCGCAGCGCCGCTTCAATCAGGTGCAACTCGCGCTGCAAGGCGACTACGCTCGTGTTTCGTTCAACGCGGCCGTTGCATTCACCCAGCTGACCGGTAATGTGTTTTCGGTGAACGGGTACGTGAATCAGGCCGGCGAAGGTGTGGGGCCATTCGTGGAAAAGAATGCGCAGATCAACTATCAGGGCAACATGCCCAACGTTTCGCCGTGGGACATCAAACTGCGCGCGAGCGGCCAGCTGCCCTGGGGCTTCGAGGGCGGTGCGTTCTTCACCTACATCGCGGGCGATTTCTGGGCGCCAAGCCTCAGTGTGACGCGGCAGCTGCGCTATGAAGTGGAGAATGCGGATGGATCACTCACGCCGCTCAGCGACGAGCTCTTTCGTAACAGCTCGGGTCAGTTTGTGCTCACGGAGCCGCGCGGCAACCGGCAGTTCTCGGGGCAGGCGAACCTCGACGTGCGCTTGCAGCGCGTCTTCACCATTGCTCGCAACGACCTGATTCTCGGGCTCGAGGCCTTCAATCTGTTTAATGGCAGCGCGACGGCGGCGGTGAACCAGGTGCTCAACAACCAGGATCCGGCCACGCCGAGCTCGTTGGTCGGGGCCGTTCGTGGGCGACAGATGCCCACCACGCTGCGGCTGAACGTGCAATACCGGCTCTGAGTCTATTGTTGTTGTGCGAGGCTTCCTTTGGGAGAAGTTCCCCCTAAGTTTCTGCCTTGCCCCATGTCTGAGCCTGTCCCCGAGTCCGCTGAACCGCCGTCTAAATCGGCTGCTGGTGCGTCTCCCGCTTCGTCGCCCACCGCGACGCCCACGGGGACGCACAGCGCTCAGCCCAGTGGCACGTACTCAGCCACGAATCGCTCGCCGCATCGAAGTAGCGAGCCTCCGACCGGCAAACGACTTGCGGTCCTCAGCCTGACGGCACTTGGGGTGGTGTACGGTGACATTGGTACCAGCCCACTCTACGCACTGAAAGAGTGCTTCGGCCACGTGTACGGCCTGCTGCCAACCCCTCAGAATGTGTACGGCGTGCTCTCGCTCATCTTCTGGGCGCTCACGCTGGTGATCAGCGGCAAGTACGTCACCTTCATTTTACGTGCGGATAACCGTGGTGAAGGCGGCACGCTGTCATTGCTGGCGCTGATTTTCCCGCGCCGAACGCCAGGTGGTGCGGCCCGCACGCGCGGCTTCTGGTTGGTGGCGCTCGCCTTGTTCGGTGCCTCGCTCTTGTACGGCGATGGTGTGATCACGCCAGCCATGTCGGTGCTCGGTGCGATGGAAGGACTCGAGGTCGCATCGCCACAGCTCAAACGGTTTGTGGTGCCGCTGGCTGTGATCATTCTGGTTGGCTTTTTCGCACTCCAGAAGTACGGGACCGATCGTGTGGGCAAACTCTTTGGCCCCGTGATGCTGGTGTGGTTTACCACGATCGCGATTCTTGGTCTCAAAGAGATTGTGCAGTCGCCGCAGATTCTGTTGGCCGTGAATCCGTGGTACGCCGTGCAGTTTGCCATGGCCAATGGCGTGCTGGCGTTTCTGGTGCTCGGATCTGTGGTGCTGGTGATCACGGGCGGCGAAGCGCTCTACGCCGATATGGGACATTTCGGCAAGCGTCCCATTCGTCTGGCGTGGCTCTCGTTCGTGATGCCGGCGCTGCTGATCAATTATTTTGGACAGGGCGCACTGCTGCTGCGTGATCCGCTGGCGGTGGCGAATCCGTTCTTCAATCTGGCGCCGCGTTGGTTCCTGTATCCGCTGCTCGGAATTGCCACGATGGCCGCAATCGTGGCGTCACAGGCCATGATCTCGGGCGCGTTCAGTCTGACACGTACGGCGATCCAGCTGGGCTTCCTGCCGCGCATGGACATCCGTCACACCTCGTCGATTGAGGAGGGGCAGATTTATGTCCCTGAAATCAATACGGCGGTGGGCGTGGGATGCATTCTGATTGTGCTCGGCTTCCAGAACACCAGCGCACTTGGCGCGGCGTACGGCATTGCGGTGACCGGTACGATGACCATTACCACGATTCTGTTTTACGTGGTGGCGCGCATTCGCTTTCGCTGGCCGGCGTGGCAGGCCGGCTTGTTGTGCGGCGCCTTTCTGATCATCGACCTGGCGTTCTTCGGCGCGAATATTGTCAAAGTCATGCACGGCGGCTGGGTGCCACTGGTGCTGGGGCTCGCGATCTTTGTGTGCATGATCACGTGGAAGCGCGGCCGCGCCATTCTGCAACAAAAGTTGCTCGACGCCACGCTGCCGCTCGATCTGTTTCTCGACGACGTCAAGCGCCGGCAGCCGCATCGCGTGCGTGGTACCGCGGTGGTGATGACGTCGACGGTCGACGGTGTTCCGCCGGTGCTGCTGCATCATCTCAAGCACAATCAGGTGTTGCACCAGCAGGTGATTCTGCTGTCTGTGTTAACGGATGACACACCCGAGGTTCCCGGCAACGAGCGCGTTGAAGTACAGGAGCTCGGGGAAGGCTTCTTCCGCGTGATTGCACACTACGGGTTCATGCAAACGCCCGACGTGACCGACATTCTGACACGCGCAAAGCAGCTGGGACTGTCCTGTCGCCCGAACGAAACCACCTATCTGCTCGGCCGTGAACGGTTGATTCCGACCGGGCCCGCCAAGCTCAGTCGCTGGCGCAAACAGCTATTCGTGGTCATGTCGCGCAACGCGCGCAGCGCCACCGAGTTTTTCGGTCTGCCGTCCAACCGTGTTGTCGAGCTCGGGACGCAAATCGAGTTCTAAGCCGCGTGGAGCATACGCGGTGCTTTCTCCCACCTTACACGTACGATGATCTCACACGCATCCGTTCGCATCGCGCAGATTTTGCGTGAGGCCACATTGCTTGTACGCACGCCGATCGGAGTTGTGCGGACTGCAGCAGCGGCACTGTTACTGCTATCGCCCGCGCGTGTTGCGAACGCGCAGCAGCTGCCGATTCCACAGTCGCTCGCCGCCGACACGCTGCGTGATGATCGCAATTTTTCGTTCACGGCGCGCGGTCCGTATCGGGCATCTGTGCCAACGCCGGCGTCGCTGCTGGGCTACGAAATTGGCGCACGCAATACGCAGTACAGCGAGCAGCAGCGTGTATTGAATGCCATCGCGCAGGCGGCGCCGGATCGCGTGCGCGCGGAGCCGATTGGAGTGACCGCAGAAGGCCGACGCATGCAGGTGTTTCTGGTGTCGTCTCCTGAGAACATTGCGCGGCTTGACGACATTCGTCGCGATCTGGATCGCATTGCCGATCCGCGTGGCGCGTCAGCGGCCGATCTTGATGCCGCGACATCGCGCGTACCGGCGGTGGTGTGGATTTCAGAGAGTATCCACGGCAATGAATCGCCCGGTTTTGAGAGCGCCATGGCGCTGTTGTATCAGCTCGCGGCGAGCAACGAACCCGCCACGATGGCGATGCTGCGCAATACGCTGCTGGTGCTGAATCCGGCTGCGAACCCGGATGGACACGAGCGCTTCACGGTGTGGTATCACTCGGTGGCGATGTCGAATCCGGACAACGGATCGTTCGAGCACTCCGAGCCGTGGAGCATTCAGGGCCGCTTCAATCACTTTCGCTTTGATATGAATCGTGACCTGATTGCGGTCACGCAACGTGAGAGTCAGGCGATGACGGGTGCGATGTTGCGCTGGCATCCGATGATTGCGGTAGACCAGCACGGCCACACGGTGAACTATTTCTTTCCGCCGGCTGCGCGCCCGATCAATGACCAGATGCGTCCCGAAGCGCGAAAGTGGCTTGACGTGATCGGCAAAGCCAACGCTGACGCCTTTGACGCCTACGGGTGGATGTATTTCGTCCGCAGCGATTTTGATCTGTACTATCCCGGGTATTTCGACACGTGGCCGTCGCTCACCGGCGCTACCGGCATGACGTTCGAAACCGATGGCGGCGGATGGAAGGGTCTGCTCTGGGAGCGTGAAGACGGCACGCTGCTGTCGCACCGCGATGGTGTGGCCAAACATTTTGTCACGGCCATGGCAACGCTCGAAGCAACGGGCGCTCGCCACACAGAACGTGTGCGTGATTATCTCGCCGCACGACAGGGTGCCATCAGCGATGGTCGAGCAGACAAGATGCGTCGCGTGGTGTTCGTACCGGGCAACGATCCCGCGCGCGCGGCCGAACTGGCCGCAGCACTGCTGCGCTCGGGCATTGAAGTGAAGCGCACCACGGCTGCGTATTCATCACCGCGCAGCCATGCATATGCTGATGACGCCACAAGTTCACGGCAGTTTGCGGTTGGCGCGTACGTGGTTGATCTCGATCAGCCGCAGGGAAAACTTGCGCGCAGCATTCTCGAACCGTCGCCCACGATGGACTCGGTGTTTGTGCGCACGCAGCTTGAGCGGTTCGCGCGCAATCAGCGCCGCGCTGATGGTGGGACAAACGAAGGATATGAGTTCTACGATGTGACCGCCTGGTCACTGCCCGTGGCGTACGGCGTGGAAGCCTACTGGACGGAAGACGCAGGCGCCGTTGCCTCTGAAATGCTGGTCAAGGCCACCGAAGGGCGTACGGTGAACGGCGAGCGGCTGCCCGTTGCCATCACCAGTGGCATCGCCGATGGTGCTCGGGCACGCAGTGCATATCTGTTTACGTCGGAGCAAACGGGTGCGCGTGCGGTGGCGGCGCATTTGCTCACGCGCGGATTTCGCGTTGCCGTTGGCGATCGTGCATTTGAGGCGGGTGGCAAGCAGTGGCCGCGTGGAACCTATGTGGTGCGCGTGTCACGCAACTCGGCGGCACTGCACGACTCACTGCAGGTGATTGCAGAACGACACGGCGTACTCGCGCACGCCGTTAACAGCGCCATGACGGCCGAGAGTCAGTTTGGTATTGGCGACGGGTCCGTGACGAGTCTTGAGCGCCCGCGAATTGCCGTGATCGGTGATGAAGGTGTGAGTCAGACCAGCTTTGGCGCACTCTGGTGGACGCTCGAGGAGCGTTATGCACTGCCCTTTACACATCTCGGCTGGAATCGGATTGGTGATCTGTCGCGATTCAATGTGTTGATCATTCCCGATGCGTCGGCTGGCGTACTCGGCAGCCGACTGGGCAAGGGTGAATCCATTCGCGAGTGGGTGCAGAACGGTGGCACGCTGATCACCTTTGGTGACGCGTCGCAGTGGGCGGCGCGCGAAGATGTGAATCTCACGTCGTCGCGTCGCAATGTGACAACCGGTGCACGCAACGACTCAGCGGCGCGCGCCGCACTGGCCAGCACCGACGAAATTGGTGTGACGAGTCCCGGTGCCAACCCCGCGGCGCTGCAATCCTTTCCAGGCGGCCACTACGACGTGGTGCTCGACCGCACCCATTGGCTCACGTTCGGCCAGGAGTCGTCCCGCATGACGGCGTTGTTTGGCGGGCGCAGCACGCTCGCGCTCGCCAAGACGGGCACAAATGTGGCGGTTTTCTCGCCCACTGGGCGACTGCACCGCGCGGGTTTTACGTTTCCTGAGAACACCGAACGCGCACTTCGTAACACCGCGCTCGTCCTCGAGGAACCCGTTGGCGCCGGCCACGCGGTACTATTCGGTAATGATCCCACGTTCCGCGGCTGGTGGCGCGCGTTTGATCGCCTGTTGCTGAATGCCATCGTGCTCGGCCCTTCCTTCTGATTGCGTCTGACATGTCATTGCCACCCTTCAGCGCGCTAAGCGCCGAGCAAGCGGAGATCTTTGCGCGGCACCCGTTACCGGTGCTTGTGCTGGATGGTGAGCAGCGCGTGCGATTTGTGAACGAAGCGGGACGCATGCTCTCTGAGGATCCGTCGGATGATCCCACAGGACAGGTGGTGTGGGACAAGTACCCGGCGCTCAAGCAGTCGGGCTTTTTCCGCGAATACACACGCGTTCTGCGCGATCGCGTGACGGTGTCGTTCGAGGAATACCGTCCGGAAGTGCACGTGTGGTTCGCGGTGACCGCCTATCCGGCGGGCGGGGGCCTCGTTGCGTTTCTTCGCGACGTTACCGAAGAGAAGCGCTCGCTTGAAGATCGTCGTCGCACGGAACAGACGATGCGTCTCGCGCAGGAAACGGCGCGCATCGGCAGCTTCACGCGCGATCTGCGATTGCGTCACTCGGAGTGGTCGGAGCAGATGTATCGGTTGCTCGGACTTGAACCGGGCAGCCTCGATCCCAACACGATCGACAAGGATCCGGAACAGAACTTCATTCATCCGGAAGATCGCGACGCGGTTCGCGTGATGTGGAAGCGCGCGCTGATCACGGGCAAAACCGAATCGATCAGACATCGCGTGGTTCGTCGCGATGGTTCGGTCCGCGTGTTCGACGCCAATGTGCTGGCGGTGCTCGATCAGAACGACGAGCCCGATCGCATGGTAGGTACGGTTCGCGACATCACGGAAGATCTGCGGGCTGACGAAGAACGCCTGCAGCTCGAGTCGCAAATGCAGCAGGCGCAGAAGCTGGAATCACTCGGTGTGCTCGCTGGCGGTATCGCACACGATTTCAACAACCTGCTGGTCGGCATTCTGGGCAACGCGTCACTCGCGTTGCTCGATCTGCCGGCCGACTCGCCCATTCGTCATAGCGTGGCCGAGATTGAACAGGCCGCACAACGCGCGGCTGAACTCACACGTCAGTTGTTGGCATACGCCGGCAAAGGTCGCTTTGTGGTTGAGCCGGTAGACTGCTCACAGATCGTGCGCGAAATGACGGCGCTCCTGCGCACCGCAGTGTCAAAGAACGCACAGATCAGTTTGTCACTGGCCGAAGATCTGCCGTCGGTAGAAGCCGACGTCACGCAGTTGCGGCAGGTGGTAATGAATCTGATCACCAATGCATCCGACGCGCTGCCGGATCATGGTGGTCTCATCTACTTGCACACCGGACACCTGCGCGTTGACGCGCATTATCTCGCGAGTTGCGTACCGGGTACCGATGCACTTCCCGGGCACTACGTGTTCGTTGAAGTACGCGATGAAGGACGCGGCATGGACGACTCCACGCGCTTGCGCATTTTCGATCCGTTCTTCACCACCAAGTTTACCGGACGCGGACTCGGACTCGCGGCCACACTCGGCATTGTGCGTGGCCATCGCGGCGCCATTCGTGTGTACAGCGAACCGGGCAAGGGCACGTCGATCAAGCTGCTCTTTCCGGCCGGTGTAGGTACCGTCTCACGAACCGTTCCCTCGCCCACAGCACCATGGCGTGGTGCCGGCGAAGTGCTTGTCGTGGATGACGAGCCGAGCGTTCGCGCGGTCTCGCGTGCGCTGTTGCGTCGCCGCGGCTTCGCGGTGGCCGAAGCGTCCGGTGGGCGTGAAGCATTGGCCATGGTGACGGCCGATCTCACGCGCTTCCGATTGGTGCTACTCGACCTCACGATGCCGGATATGGGCGGTGAAGAGACGTTCCGCGAGCTGCGCAGTGTAGCGCCGCTGCTCAAGGTGATCCTGATGAGCGGATACAACGAGCAGGAAGTAACTCGTCAGTTCGTGGGCCGCGGATTGGCGGCGTTTCTGCAAAAACCGTTTCGCGCCGAGGAGTTGGACGCGGCGGTTCATCGCGTCATCAACGACGGCTAGGTCTGGTGTGGGGCGGCCGTCCGGGGCCACCCCGCCGCGCAGACGGTCGGCCGGGCGCGGGGGCGCGGCGCGGCGGATTTGCCGGGGGCAAGTGGTGCGGCCGGGAGATTGGTGCGGGGGCGGCCGTCCGGGGCCACCCCGCCGCGCAGACGGTCGGCCGGGCG
>JALHNZ010000054.1 GCA_022843265.1 Gemmatimonadaceae bacterium | reverse complement strand
TACGGAACGCATCGATCGCGGTGGGGCGGTCGCTGCGTGTGGCGACACAACTGCCGGCCACACCCACGGTCGTGAGTCTCGAAGTACCCAACCGCAATGAGAAGGAGGTCGCGTACCGTCGCCGCTTTGGATTGCGTCCGCCGCCGTCGCTTTCGCAAATGGGTCGCAACGAGGTTGCCCTGTCGGATCCCACCTTCCTGTTGCTTCCCGCGTTTGGCGCGCCCGCAATCACCAATCCAGACTCGGCACTTGCGCACATCGCCGGCTCAACCAATCTGCCGCGCAACGTACCGCTCGCGTTGTACTGGGAGAGTTACGGGTTTGCGCCCGACGACACCGTTGATGTGCAGTTACGCATTCTGCGTCAGGATGGAAGCGCGCTGCGCTCGATCGGCGCGTTCTTCGGTGTGGCCGACGCACGTCGCGATAGCGTCAGCATTGGATGGCGTGAGCCGGACCGGGGGCGCAGCACGCACGTGATTTCGGCGGTGCGCCCCGCGGTTGCACGTGCGGTGACTGTGGATGTGCGTTCACTCGAGCCCGGCACGTATGTGTTTCGCGTGGAGATGCGCAGGCCGGGTGGCGTAACGGCGGTCAGTGAGCGGCGCGTGGAGATTGTGCCCTAACGCTGCCGCTACGCCGTCGTGCATGATGTTTACTGATCGGCGAACTGAGTGCGTGGGGCGGGATCGGAACAGCTAACGCAGAGACGCGGAGACGCAGAGACCGCATGCGGAGTCACACGGCGACTCCGCACCGAGTGGTTCATTTCTTTTGAACGCGGTGGGCCGCGATATCGCGTGAACAGGCAGTCTCCGCGTCTCCGCGTCTCTGCGTTCCAGGCAGTTCAGCGAGCACCGAAACTGCAATCACCGCCCCGACACCCCACCCGCTCGCACCGGCGCCGGGTCCTCGGGCTTCTTGTCCTGCAACCAGAATGCAAACCACTGCCGCAAACGACCGAGCCGATCCACGAGCAACCACGGCTCACCCGTGCGCGACAGATCATGATTCGACCGCGGATACCGCACGAACTCCACCGGCACATTGAACTTCTTGAGGCCGAGGAACCACTGCTCGGCGTCCGTCATCGGCGTGCGGAAATCTTCTTCTGATTGCACGATCAACGTGGGTGTTTTCACCTTCGACAAATAGCGAATCGGCGACAGCGTGTCGTACATGATCGGATTGTCCCACGGTGACCCGTAGAACTCGAACTCGGTGAGCCCCTGCGCATCCGACGAACCATACCACGACCACCAGTTCGAAATCATGCGGTCCGCTTGCGCCGCTTTGAAGCGATTCGTTTTCGCCGTGACCCACGCTGTCATCACACCACCGTAGGATCCGCCGGTCACGCCCATACGCGTGCTATCAACATCGGCACGCTTCGCGGCGATATCCACGGCGCGCATCAGATCGTCGTAGTCTTCCGCAAACCAGCGACCGCGCGTGCTATACGTAAACTCCGCGCCGTAGCCCGACGAACCACGCGGATTGGTGAAGAGCACCCACATGCCGGCCGCCGCAAGATTCTGGAATTCATCGAACCAGTTTTCGCCGTACGCCGAGTGCGGTCCGCCGTGAATGTAGAGCACGAGCGGATATTTTTTGCCGGCTTCGTAGCCGAACGGCTTCATCAACCAGCCTTCAATCTCAACATCACCAATGCCCTTGTACGTGAAGCGTTCACCGTCGCTCCACGCGACTTCCTTGTTCAGTTCGGCGTTGAGATTGGTGAGTTGACGCTCACCGCTGCCGTCAGCATTGGCAATGAACAGTTCGGTTGGTTTGGCCAGGCTTGTGGCCACAAACGCCATGCTGCGACCGGCCGCATCGTACGACGCACCGTTGAGGCGACGACGTCCCGTCACGACTTCACGCGGCGCTGATCTGCCGGTGAGGTCGGCGCGATACACCGAGGTGCTACCGCCCTTGGTCGCGACAAACTGCAACACGCCGTTCGGCATCCACTCCATGCTCTCGGGCTCATACTGAAAATTCCCGACCACATTCACCGGCGTACCACCAGTCGCGCTCACCACGTACAAACGCGCGTTCGTGGTGCGTCCCGCGCGTCCAACAAACGCCAGCTGTTTGCCATCGGGTGACCACGCGAGCGCGGATTCACCGCCCGTCCACTCGGTGACTTTGCGCGGCGTGCCACCGGCTACCGGAATCACGTAAATGTCGGCATCGTTGCGCACTTCATCGTCGCGCTCGCGGCTGTAGGGCAACTTGCGAATGGAATCCTGCTCGGCCTGCACCACAGAATCCGCGCGCAGCGACGCATCTGCCACAAACGCAATCCACCGACCATCGGGAGATACCACCGGACTGCGATGCGAATACGTCGTAGACGTGAGCATGCGTTTCGCAGTATCACCCATATTCTGTCGCCACAACTGCGCCGGGCGAATCACGCGTGCTTCACGCGGATTGGCGACGTAGCCCACGCCGTTCGACTTGATCGGCATTTCGACATACTGACGTCCATCAAAGCGCGCCGGATCGAGCGGACGCGTAATCGAGTTCATGGGCGGACGCGCCGGCGCCTGCATGCGTGCGTACGGATCATTCGCGCGCGGTGCGGCAGAATCGCGCGGCGTGGCCGGACCGGTGAACACGGCGAACGAACCATCGCGCGGAAACGAACCGGACGGAATCGTCTCCACCTGGGTGGCTTCACCGCCGGGCGCATCCATGCGCAGCACCCACGTGTTGCCCTTGCCGCCGGGGCGGGTGCTGGTGAACTGCAGGTATTTGCCGTCGGGCGTAAAGCGCGGGTTCGAACTCTCCGTGCTGGGCGACGTGTAACGCACCGGATCGCCACCACTCGCCGGCACGACCCACACTTCCTGATGTCGCTTGTTCTCTGACTCGCGCACGCTGGTGACCGTAAATGCCACCAGCTTGCCGTCCGGTGACATGGCAGGCTGCGAGAGTGTGTGCACGCGATACCAGTCGCGCAGTTGCATGGCGCGTGGTGCGGCGCTCGCGCGCGATGTCGCAGGCGATGTCGCAGGCGATGTCGCAGAAGATGTTTGCGCGAACGCCGGAGCACTCACGAAACACAGAAGTGAAGCGCCCCGGATGGTGCGCACGATGTGATGGTTCATTGGCGGCTTCCAGCAGATGTCGGGGAGGTGGTGAAGCGTGTCGAGAAACGTTTGCGGCCGTCGGCGGGTACTCTCACATCACCTTCTCTCATGTATATTGCGCGTTATGAATGAACTTGACACCAGACACCGGTTGCCGATAGTCAGTCGGATGCTTCGTCTGACCTTGATCGGCCTTGTTGCCGCAGCCACGGCGACCGCCTGCATTTCTGCCGACGGGCTGCTTGCACCACCCGAGTGTGAAGACGACGTCCTCGTTCCGCCCGACACCGTCACGCAACCGGACAGTGTTCGCCCGCCGCCGCCACCGAATCCTGCGCCGGATGTATCCGCGTGTGATCCGGATGACAGATAAGACTTGTCGAGTGCCGTGCAGCTGCGTATCGTAGTTTTGTGTCGTCGTTCGATGAGGAGCGGTCAGCGAACGATGGCGGGTCCGCCCATCAGTTCAACCCGAAACACAGGAGGTGATCCATTGTCTAGCCAAAGTCCCTTAGTCGGCTCGTATTGGGCAAACGGTCTCTTGATCACCGCCCGATAGTACGGGTGTTCCGGTTCTCGTGATCGTCACGAGCCGGCTCAGGACAAAGAAGGCCGCTGCGATTCGTCGCCGCGGCCTTCTCGTCTGTCAGAAGCCGTCAGGTCACGGCGCGTTACTGCGACTCTTGTGTACTTCACCCAGGCGTGCGTCGAGCGCGCGCACGAGTGCTTCCGCGTAGAGCACCGTGGCCGAAAAGAAGGCCGGATCTACCTTGGATGCATCATCGCCAGGCTTGTGATAGTCGGGATGATCCTCAACGCCGAGATACAGAAACGGGATTTTCACGCGATGAAATGAGGCGTGATCAGACGCCGAGGTCCAATCGTCACTGGGACGAAGCCCACGCGAATCATGGCCGAGTTTCACCGGAATGGCGGCACCCGCTACTGCGGATTCAGCGATCGTCCTGAGCTGCGGATAATGCGCCGTACCGGCAACCCAGAGCGTGCCGCCGCCTTCGTGCCGCGACACCATATCCAGGTTCACATTCACCGCAATCATGTCCTGCGGAACTGGCGGCGACTCCACAAACGCGCGCGATCCGAGCATACCACTTTCCTCGGCTTCAAACCACGCGAAGATCACATCGTGCTCGAGCGGCGTTTTCACAAAACGTTCTGCAAGCGACAGCAGCGCGACTGAACCGGACGCGTCGTCGTCCGCGCCATTGTAGATGCTGTCGCCACGAATGCCGAGGTGGTCGTGGTGCGCCGACAACACGATTACCGGCCCGCCCCGCTTTGTCCCCCGCACGCGCGCCACCACGTTTGCGCCCATTGTGTCGGCACCCGGACGGGCCCGCACGCGCACCGGGATCTGGTACGTGGCCGCCGCCGCCGACACACCGAGGGCTCGTAACTCTCGTTCGATGTAGGCACGTCCGCGCGCGCCGCCCGGCGTTCCGGCGCCGCGCCCTTCCATGGAATCGTGCGCCAGCGCGGTGAGGCGGCGAAGCAACTGTTCACCCAGTGCCACGCGCTGCGCGTCACTCGCGACCGAGCCAGACGCAGGTGGGGCCGGTTGCGCGGGCGCTGGTCGCTGAGCCTGCGCGCATCCACCAAGCAGTGGGGCTGAGAGCAGCGCCACCAGGGCCACGCGTGGCAGAGAGAGAGTCGTCACCGTGTGCCTGTGCAAAAGTGTGGTGTGTGGATGGAGTGCCGGCGTCGGCCCGGCCGTCCCCCGCGCCTGCGGCTGGGCTCGCTTGGCCGCGATTCAACCCGCGCTCCGTCGCGTTTACACGTCTGGTACGTAATGTAGACGAGTCTCGAGTCGCCGTGGAACGGTCGGCGTGGATCAACGGAACTGTGTACGGGTGCGTTGTGACGGGTACGCAGTGCACGGGGCGCAAGTCACGCGGAGTTGCCTGGTGTTGCGCCGAGAAAGAAAAACGTCAGCGCATCCAAGGCAGCAATAAACGTACACCCCCAGTCAACGTCGGTTCCGGCGCAAGTCTTGCGTATTCGTGTAAAGTGTGCAGAATGACTTCGTATTGATGAGGTTCCTTTCCTGATCGTGACCGGCCCGATGCTTCGCGCATGGGCGCTGTGACGATCACATCTGTTCCCGCCCCTTTCCTCAGGAGCGCGCATGTCGCGTCGAAGTTCCCCCCGCCAGGTATTCCGCTGGCTCGTACCCTTGGCCGCCGTTGCGGTCGTCACCTCGGCCACCTCGGCGGGCGCGCAGACTCGTAGCGCACGCATCACGGGCACCGTGAGTGACGTCGAAACCAAGCTCCCTATCCCAGGCGTGACGATCCGCGTGGCGGGCACCACCACAGCCGCGACCTCCGGCGCCGACGGCCGGTATGTGCTGTCTGCTCCGTTTTCTGGCGTCTATGCGCTGACCGCGCGTCGCATTGGTTACGGCGAGCGTCAGGTGGACAACATCCGGTTTGTGCTCGACTCCGTGCAGACGATCAACTTTCAGTTGAACGTCAATCAGCTCCGTCTGAATCAGGTCACGGTCTCGGCCTCTGTCGACCCGACGTCCGGCAACAAGACGCCGTACACGGTGGACAAGCTCACCGCCGCCGACCTGCCCGTTCCAACCACAGGCTCCGCGGCTGGCGCACTGATCGGCAAAGTGGCCGGCGCGAATATCACGCGTGCCAGCGGCGCGCCGGGTTCGGGCATGTTCGTGCAGCTCCGTACACCGGTATCGCAGTACAATGGCAACAACAGTCCGCTCTACGTGATCGACGGCGTCTTCCTGAATCAGACGCAGTCCGTCACTACGCAGGACATTGAAGCCCTCGACATCGAGACGATCGAAGTGATCAAGGGCGCCGCTGCGGCCGCGCTCTACGGGTCACGGGCGGCGTCGGGTGTTATTGCCATCACCACGGCGCGCGGCAACAACCTCGCCCTTGGTCAGACGCAGTTCACCCTGCGTACCGAGTATGGTCAGGATCAAGTGGCCAAGCAGTTGGAGAAGCCACTGGCGCACAATTTCCGGGTCAATGCCCAGGGGCAGTATGTGGACGCGGCGGGCACTGTTGTGCCTCGCTCGCTGCGCAGCCAGCAGCCCAGTGGCATTATGGAACACCTGTACATCGATCCCGTGTATGATCACGCGTCACAGTTCTTCAAGCCCGGTGCATTCAATACGCAGACGCTGACGCTTCAGCAGAACAGCGCTTCGACCAACTTTACGTTGCAGGCGACGCGCAATCAGCAGCCGGGCATCATTGAAGGGTCTAACGGTTTTAACCGTCAGTCCATGCGATTGAACGTGGACCATCGCATCAAGGAAAAGCTGAACGTTGGCGCCTCGCTGTCGTACAGCACCAGCCAGAACGATCCGGCGCGCGTGAGCTTCATCAACTTCTACCGTCAGAATCCCGACGTGGACTTGCTGAAGCCTGATTCCCTGGGCCGCTTCAAGTACGCGATCATTCCTGATCCGTTGTTCGCCGCGACCAATCCGTTCTACACGCAGGAATTCGTGCAGCGCAAGATTCAGCGTGCACGTACGCTGCTCAACTTCAACGCGCAGTACCGCCCGTATCGCTGGCTTACCTTCACGGGCGACGTGGGTTACGACCGTGGCGATCTAGAAGACGAGCAGTTCATTCCGCGCGGTCAGACCAGTGAGAATGGCGAAGGTCTGAGCAACGGTACGCTGGTGCTCGACAAAGACATCACGCAGGGCATCGTGGCGACGTCTGGTGTCACGCTCACCAAGGCGTTTGGTGACCTGACGGCTCGCTGGACCACACGTGGCCAGACGGAGCGTGAAATTACACCGGCGCAGCAGGGTCGCGGTGACATCTTCACTGTTTCAGGCGTGAAGACCATTCAGTCCGCCACCACGCGCACGGCGACGTCCAGCATCACCGATCGCCGCACCAACGCGGTGCTCAGCACGGTCGCGTTCGACTACGCCGACAAGTACATCATTGATGGTTTGATCCGCCGCGAAGGCAGCTCGCTGTTTGGACCCGAATCGCGCTGGAATAACTTCTATCGCGTGGCCGGCTCGTGGCTCATAAATGAGGAGAGCTGGTTCAATATTGGCTTCCTCGATCTGTTCAAGCTGCGCTACAGCGTTGGTACCGCCGGCACGCGTCCGAACTTCTCCGACCAGTATGAACTGCTGGCCGTGAGCACCGGCGCCGTGGTGCGAACCGAGCTTGGCAACCCGCTGCTCCGCCCGGAGCTCACGACCGAACAGGAGTTCGGTCTGGACATGATCATCAATCAGAAGATCTCAGCGTCCATTGTGTACGTGGATACATACACCGACCAGAACATCATTCCGGTTCCTCTGGGCGCGCTCTTTGGTTACAACACGCAGAATCAGAATGTGGGTTCGGTAAGCGGCAAGACGATTGAAGCAACGATTCAGGCGAATCTGCTGCAGAATCCGAACGGTTTTCAGTGGGATGTGCTGTTCACCGCCGACCGCACGCGCAACTTCATTGAAGAGTTTGGTCGTCAGTGCTTCACGGATGGTCCGGTGAATCGCTGCGACAACATTCGCCTCGGCCAGTGGTTCGGTAACAACCACGTGAAGAACACCGATCAGCTTCGCTCGATTCACGCGAACTCGAAAGATCAGTTCCAGATCAACGACGATGGATTCCTCGTGCCGGTGGGCGTTGGCAACAACTTCACCGATGGCAAGGCCAAGAATCTGTGGAACACCACGGTGCGCATTGACGGCATCAACTACTCGTGGGGACGCCCGTTCCTGCAGGCCGACAACAACGGCGTGCTCGTTCGCGACCTGATCGCCGACTTTGCAGCCGATGTGCGTTTTGGCTTTGGCAACACGTTCCGCTACAAGGGGCTGCGACTGTACACGCTGTTCAACGGTCAGGTTGGCGGCGAGATCTACAACCAGACCCGTCAGACGCTGCACGCGTCGAACGATCATCCGGAAGTGAATCAGATCAACAAGCCGGATGAACTGCGCAAGCCGACCAGCTACTACGCGACTGGCATTGCCCAGGGCAACTGCGCCACGTGTTACTTCCGCGAATACGTCGAAGACGCGTCGTACGCACGTCTGCAGGAGCTTGCGTTCGGCTACCTGTTCGATTCCCGTCGTCACCCGTGGATTGGCAAGATCGGTGCGAGCCGCATTCAGGCCGACCTCATCGGACGTAATCTGCTCACGATCACGAACTACTCCGGCATCAACGTCGAAGGACGTAACGGTGCTCTTACCAACCTTGATCAGGAAGTCTATCCGCTCACGCGGACCTGGACGGCCGCCTTCACGGTGACCTTCTGATGCGCAACCTTACCAAGCCTATGAATTCCACATCAAATCCGGGCCGCTCTGCGGCGGCCCGGCGCGCTCCCTGGTACGCCGCAGCCATTGTGGCCGGTCCGCTGCTGTTTGCCGGCTGTCAGTCGCTGGAAGTCACGAATCAGAACTCGCCGCTCATTCTCGGGGTGTTCTCGAGCGCGACCAACCTTGAGGCTGCACTTATTGGTGGCTGGCGCGACTATTGGGGCATGGCGCAAGGTGCGCGAGCCGCGAACACGTCGCCATGGATTCAGCTCTCGGTGTTCGGCAACGAGCTGACCACCGCCGACGCCTTCCCCATGGAAGTGACCGCGGAGCCGCGTCCGGCCATCGACAACCTCAATGCCGGCGGCTGGCACAATCGCAAGCCGTGGTATGAGAGCTACGGCGTGATTGCGACCGGACGTGACGCGATCACGTCCATCGCAGCCAACAACCTGAAGCTGGGAGTTGTCAGCGCGCAGTTCCCGGATGGTCAGGACACGCCGCGCGCGATCGTGTTCAGCAAGTTCCTGATTGGCATTGGCAACATCAATCTCGGCCTGTTGTTCGATCGGGGCTTCCCGGCCGACGAAAATGACAATCCGACCACCTATGACTTCTCAACGCTTCGCCCGTACACGGAACTGTTGGAGAAGGGTCGGGCGAGTCTTCGGGCCGCGATTGCAGACGCCAAGGCGGCTCCGGATTTCGTTCTGCCAATCACGTGGATCAATGGCAACGCGCTGACGCGTGATGATTTTGTTCGCGTGATGTATTCGTACCTCGTGCGCAGCTACGTGCACGAAGCGCGCGACCCGGCTGGTCGTGCGGCCACGGATTGGCAGCGTGTGCTCACGCTGCTCGACTCGGGCATCACGAAGGATTTCACGGCGCAGGCGCAGCTGGATATTGCCGACACGCACTCCGCGTACAAGTGGTACTCGTATCTGCAGACCAACGGTCGTACGAGCAACCGCCTGCTTGGCCCTGCGGATACGAGCGGCGCATACCAGGCCTGGCTCGCGCTTCCGATCGAACAGCGCGCGGCGATTCTTATCGCTTCGCCCGACAAGCGCATTTCAAACACCACCACCGACGCGCAGCCGGCGGGTACGCGGTTCAAGCGCATTGCGTCCCAGACCATGTCAACGGCCCGCGGCACGTACATGCACTCGAACTACCACAGCACGCGGTATCGCAATCCGCCCGCGTTGAACTTCCATCAGACGGGCGTGATCACGATCATGACGCTCGACGAAATGAAGTACATCCGCGCGGAAGCACTGTTTCGTCTAAATCGTCGCAATGAAGTTCCGGCGCTGCTCAACCCGACGCGTGTGGCCGCGGGCCTTGCACCGGTCACGGTGAACGGTCCGCCAAACACACCGTCGTGCGTGCCGCGTCGTGATGACGGCACCTGTGGCGATCTGTTCGACGCCCTGATGTACGAAAAGCGTATCGACCTGTTCCCATTGGACGCGGCGGCTACGTTCTTCGACCAGCGCGGCTGGGGCAAGCTGCTTCGCGGCACGCCAATTCACTTCCCGGTGCACGGCCGTGAGCTTGAAACGCTCGGCCTCCCGATCTACACGTTCGGCGGCAGCGGACCCGGTTCCGCACCGTAAGTAGTAGCTGCGAACAGCGCGCGTCGGCAACATTGACGCGCGCTGTCTCGCCGCGGTGAGCACAAAAAGAACGGGGCCGTCGCATTCATGCGGCGGCCCCGTTTTTCATATGAACTGCTGACGTGTGTTACTTGGGCTGTTCGGCGAGGTTCACGCAGCTGCCCGTGCCGCCATCAGGCGCGGCCGCGTTTTCCGGGCTGTAGACACGCGCGTAATAACGCTTTTTCGGATCAAGACGCGGAATATTGGCCTTGGCATTGCCCGTGCCGTCATTGCCGGCCTGGATCTGCCGGAACTTGGCGCGCGCTACCACCGGGTTCGCATTGTCACCGCACACGCCCTCGGCAATGTCCCACGCCACCAACGTGTTCGAGCCGGCGCGAAGCACTTCGAGACGTGCCTCAGACTCCGAGTCCTTCTTGGCATTCTCAACGCGAATCGACGCGCCCATGCTACCGGTGAAGTTGCCGAGCCACTTGCCCGACGACGATGTGGTTCCTTCCTGAGCGCCCGCCGTAAACGGCGCCGCGGCAAACACGAGTCCGGCCACAACCAGCGCACGGGGACGCAAGAACCGAGAGAGTGTCTTCATGTGATTTGATCTGTTGGGGAGAAAATGAATGCGAGCGGCGCCCGCTGACTACCATTTCTACGACTATGCCGCTAAGTGCGTTGCACCGCAAGCAGAAATCACCTACCGAATGGGGTACACCACGTAGTCCCCGAGGTGCCGTTGCGCGCCCGCCTTGGGGGAATCGAGATCCGCGGTGGGCACGAACATGACCACAGAAAAGTCCGACACCTTTCGCGTTGTGGCACCTTGTTTCACACGGCGCTCCACCCGTTCCACCGTGCCCAGCCCCTCTTCCACGTGGAAGCCGCCCGCGACGTGCACAACCATCGCGTTGGGATACCGGTCAAACGCGCGGACAATGCTTTCGGCCATTGTTTCGTCTTTCACACACTGCGCCTCGTAAAACCGCCCGATCATTTCGGGTGGCATGGCCGCGCTGCCGTGGCCGCCCATGTCTTCCATGGTCTTGCCAAACTTCTTCGCATACTTGTCGCCGGGTCCGCATTGGCGATCCGCGGCCACCCACGCCTGGCTGCTCGCTTTCAATGTGTCGAGCGCGCTCAGACCACCGCGTGATACCATCGAGGCCACGCTGCGCGGCACGTTCGACGCGATCACGGGCCAGCCCTTTTGCTTCGCGAACTCTACAAGCGGACGATAATCCGGCCCGTAGTTCGGCCACGGGCGCGACTGCGCCAGAAACGCGCTCTCGGGCATGGTACCGGCCAGATACGCGTCGAGCGTGGGTTGCACATCCCGCTCAAACATTTCGAGGGCCAGCACCACCTGCACATTGCGGCGTGCGAGACCCTCGAGCACGGCCAGCTGCAACGCGTGTGTGCCACGATCATCATGCTGCTCGCCGAGGAAGACCGCATCGGCCTTGGCGAGCTGCTGCAACATGGACTCAAAATCTGTCCACGATTTGCCGCGCGCCACGCGGTGCGGCACGTACAGCGCATTCGCAGGAACAACGGATGCTGCAACCGCCGGCTGCGCGGTGGCCGCTAACGGCCGCTGCGCGTGTAGACTATGCAGGGGAGCCGATACGCAGGCGAGCGCGGCGCCGGTGGCCGCAAGGGCTCGGCGTACAAGACGCCACTTCATGCACAGCTCTACCATGGTCGTTCTGCTCCGGTATAGTCAAAAAACCCGCCACTCTGCGACGTCGCAATGGCATCGGTTACGGAAATCAGCCCCTGCGCCGACTCATTGATCGGAATGCGAAATACCGGACCGTCAGGAGACGTGGCGTACCAACCCGGATTGCCGATTACACAGGTAATGCCGTGCTCGGCCACATCGTACGACAACGCCCGCACCAGCATGTGCAGTCCCGCTGCGCTGGCGCACACTGCGTAGTCCCCGCCCTGCACCTTTCCATCGAGCGAACCCAGCCAGGAGCTTACGAACAGTACACGGGCGCCCCGCTCACGAGCCAGAAAGGGAAGCAAAGTCCGCACCAAGAGCACCGGCGCGACCGCCGTGCGTCGATAGTGCTCCACCAGCCCGGTGCCTGACATGGTGGCAAAGACGGCGTCTCGCTCCGCGTCGGCGAGTTTTTCGTGAACGCCGGGCTCCGGCGGGCCAATCAGCAGCAAATCGAGCGACGGCGCGAGTGATTCCAGCACGGGCACGGCATCTGCGACAGACGCGGCATCCGCCGGATCCAACGGCAACAGATCAAGCCCACCAAACTCGGCGCGCAAATCCGCCAGCACGGGCACACGCGCCGGATTGCGCGACGCGGCAATCACCCGATCTCCGCGTTCAAGGCAGGCCCGCACCAGCGCTACGCCGTACGGCCGGCTGGCACCAGTGATCAGGGTGCGACGTCCAGGAGGTAGCATTACGAAAGCGTAGTGGAAGAAAAGCCGCTCGGGTGTTCACGCAACACCTGCGCAACGGCACCAACCTTTGCATCGATTTCAATGGGTGTGTTGGCGGGCGCATCAGCAAATGCGGCGTCCTGATGCATGCGCACAAGGATACCAGGATCCTTGAGCACATGACCGGTGAGGATTGCCACCACACGGTCACCGCTGTTGATCACGCCACGTTGCACGAGTGCACGTGCACCGGCCACGCTCGCGGCGCTGGCGGGTTCACAGCCCACGCCGGCGGCATCGATCACACGCTTGGCGGCCACGATGTCTTCATCCGTTACGGAAAGCACAACACCGTTGCTGAACGTGATGGCCTGCACCGCGCGATTGTGTGATGCCGGATCGCCAATGCGAATGGCGGTGGCGAGTGTGTCCGCTTGCACACGCGTGCGCGTGCGAAAGCCCCCGGCAAAACTGTGGGCGAACGGTGCGGCACCCGCCGCTTGCACACTCGCAATGCGTGGCACGCGGTTAATCAGTCCGAGGGCGTGCGCTTCCCGCAGCGCTTTGCCGAACGCGGCAGTGTTCCCGAGGTTTCCCGCGGGCAACACAATCCACTCGGGCGCGTCCCAACCAAGCTGCTGCAACAACTCAAAGACGATCGTTTTCTGTCCTTCAAGACGCCATGGATTGATGGAGTTGAGCAAATAAATGCCCAGCTCCTGCGCGCTCTCCTGCACCAGTCGCAGGCAATCATCAAAATCACCGCGCACGAGCAAAGTGCGGGCACCATACGCGAGTGTTTGCGTGAGTTTGCCGAGTGCCACCTGGCCGGCCGGTACAAACACCAGTGCCGGAAGTCCCGCCTGCGCGGCGTACGCGGCGAGAGACGCCGATGTGTTGCCCGTGCTTGCACAGGCCACCGCGGTTGCACCAACACGAACCGCTTGCGTTGTGCCCACGGTCATGCCGCGATCCTTGAACGAACCGGTGGGATTCATGCCTTCGTGTTTGCACCACACGGAGTCCACGCCCACATACTGCGCAATGGCGTTGCGGTGCACGAGCGCCGTATTGCCTTCGGGCCAGCTCACAATGGCATCACCCGCCGTTGGCATGACAACCTGTTCAAAGCGCCACACACCCGAAGCATGTCCCTGCGGCCGTGCACAGCAGTGCTGGGCAAACGCGTGCTGTAACTCTGCGCCGCTCATCTGCGCTCCGCGCGCGTTCACGGGTGGCGCATGACGAATCACCAACAGTCCGCCACATGTTGTGCACTGTGGTGCCGCATGCAACTCGGGCCACTCGGCGCCGCAGGATTCGCATTGCTGATGTGAAGCGCTGCCGAGCGGCAGCAGTACGCTTGCGTCAATACTTAAATCGCGGTCCATCTGGCTCCCTGCATGTCGATGGTCACCACGCGCGTGTCGCACGTTGCGCCCGTGGCGCGATACGCCTGTTGCATGGCGTTTGCTGCGCGGGTGGCTGTGGCCTCGTCTGCGCACACCGCAAACGTGGTGGGTCCGCTTCCGGAAAATGATCCGCCCACCGCGCCGCTGTCACGTGCGGCCGCGAGTGCGTCGGCAAAACCTGGCACACGTGGTGCACGCGCCGGTTCTGCAATGTGGTCCACGAGGGAGCGGCCGAGCAGCGCCAGATCACCACTGGCGAGCGCGGTTACCAACGCTGAAACGCTGGCGAGTTGCGCGATCGCGGTTGCGCGCGGCAGAAACTGCGGCAACACCGCGCGTGCATCTGCGGTGCGCACCGTAATGTGTGGGTACGCCATGGCGAACCAAGGCGCGGTGTGCACGGGTACGCGTGCAACATCTGGTGGATCCGTACTGAGCACGGTCACCACGCCACCGAGTAACGAGGGCGCGAGGTTATCCAGATGTCGTCCGGCGACCGCGCTCTCGGCTTCGAGGCAGCAGGCGAGCAATGTCATTGGCGTCAGCGGTTCACCGAGCAACGCGTGCACCGCGACCGCTGCAGCCACCGCGCTGGCCGCGCTGCCACCCTGCCCCGCGCTGAGCGGCAGTCCCTTGGTCACACGAAGGCAGAGTCCGCGCTCCGTGGCATTGCACGCGCGCAATACGGCGTTGGCGGCAATGGCACAGGCGTGTTTGGCCGGGTCTGTTGGCAGATCGGGGTGACCGGCGTCTTCGAGGACGATCGCATGCCCGTCTGTCCAGCGCGCGTGCACACGATCACCGGCGCCGGTGACCGCGCAGCCAAGCACATCAAGCCCTGGACCAAGATTGCCAATGCTGCCGGGCGAAAATGCTTCAACGGCCTGCGGGCGCGACGTGTGAGCGGATCCTTTCTGCATCACGAGACGCCCGCCAACTTCAGCACATCATTCAGCACGCCCGCCGCCGTGACCGCCGGCCCCGCACCCGGCCCCGTGATCGCCAACGGATTCTCCTTGTACCGAGGCGTGGTAAACACCACCTGATTGTCCGTGCCGCGCAATCCCGCGAGCGGGTGCGACGTGTCAACCGCGCGCAATCCCACGCTCACTTTGCGCGGTGTGACCTCGAGTACGTAGCGCAGGACCGCGTTCGCCTCGGTGGCCGCGTCCTGTCGCGCGCGCCAATCGTCGTCGAGCGTTTCGAGTTGTGCGAGAAACTCATCGCGGCTCAGCGAACGGGCACGTGCGGGCACCAGTGATTCCACTTTGACATCGGCGAGCTCGCCCTTGAAGCCGAGCATGCGCGCCAGAATCAGTGCTTTGCGGGCCACATCCATACCCGAGAGATCATCTCGCGGATCGGGTTCGGTATATCCCTTGGCCATCGCGCGCCGCAGCGCGTCACTGAACGCGCGGCCGCGACCGATTTCCGTGAGCAGAAAGCCGAGGGTCCCCGAGGTGCACCCTTCAATGCGCAATACTTTGTCACCGGCGTCCACGAGCTTTGCGTACGAATCCATCACGGGCAATCCCGCACCAACCGTCGTCTCGAACAATACGCGACGCCCGCGCGCCTTGGCGGCGGCGTGCAACGCGTCAACGGCCGCGCGTGATGCGGTGAGCGGCCGTTTGTTGGCGAGCACAACATCAAAGCCGTGCTCCACCGCCGTCATCACCGTGGGCAACGTATCGTTGGCGGTGACATCGACCAACACGGGATGCGACAATGCGTGGCGCGCAATCGCCTTGATCGCGGCGGATTCCGACAATCGCTGACCGCCCTCGAGATCAGCCAGCGCAGCGCCACTTTCCTTGTGCGCCGCCAATGCCGCGAGTCGTTTGTTGCTGATGCCGTCGGCATCGAACACCATACCGCTGCGATCGCATACCGCCACGACACGAACTGCCTTCTTTGCTTTGCCGCGAGACAGCATGCGCGTGAACTCACGACCGATCTGGCCAAAGCCCAGCATTACCACGTCTACGTGCGACGACGTCGCCGCCGCTCCACCACCAATCTTGTCGAGCTGAAACTCCGAGTGCACTGATCGAATCGCCGCCGGAGCATCGGCGTCGTCAATCACGACTGTGATGTTCAACTCCGACGAGCCCTGGGCAATTGCCACAATGTTGATGCCCGCACTACCAAGCGCGGTGAACATGCGCGCGGCCAAACCGCGTGAGCCGGCCATGCCGAGTCCAACAACCGCTACCATGGCCACATCGTGGCGCACATCAATACGCTCGATTTCACGACGGCTCCGCTCCGTGGCGAACTCTGCATCGAGCGCGGCGCGTGCGGTCTCCGCCGCATCGGCCGGAATGCACAGCGAAATCGCATGCTCGGATGACGCCTGCGTAATGAACGACACCGAGACACCCGTGCGATGCAACGCCGCGAACGTGCGCGCCGCAATGCCTGGAACGCCGAGCATGCCGCTACCGGTTACGGTCACCAGCGCTTGCGCGCGCACCATCGAAAGCGCCTTCACCGGATAACGCTGCAGCGTACGGCGCGATGAAATCTCTGTGCCTTCGGCATCCGGGTCGGCGAACGGTCGCACATGCACCGGCGTGGCCGTGCGGGCAAGCGGAATGAGCGCGCGTGGATGCAGCACCTTGGCGCCGTAGTACGCCAGCTCCGCCGCTTCCCGCACATTGAGCTGTGGAATCACGCGGGCCTCGGGCACCGTGCGCGGATCCGTGGTCAACAGTCCGGGCACGTCTTTCCATAGCTGCACCGCACTCGCGTTGAGCACGCGGGCCAGCACCGTGGCCGTCAGGTCTGAGCCGCCGCGGCCGAGTGTGGTTACGGTGCCGTCGGGGGAAGCGCCAAGGAAGCCGGGCACCACCGGAATCACGCCCTTCTTGAGCAGCGGGCCGAGCTCGGCCCGCGTGGCCCGCTCCGTGGGGACCATTTCCGGAAATGCGTTGCCGTGCACCCCGTTGGTGTGAATGAGCGACGTGGCCTCCACAAACCGCGCGTCCACTCCGCGCGCTTCAAGACCCGTCGCCAGCAACACCGCACTGAGTCGCTCGCCTCGCGACACAAGAAAATCGCTCGTTCGCGGTGTGAGCTCACGGAGCGACGCCACGCCGTCCATCAGTGTGCTAAGCTCATCATGCGAACGGCGCACCTCGTCGAGTGCACGCTGACGCAGCGGCCCACTCGGAATCACAGCCTTGGCCACTGCCTCGTGCCGCTCGCGCAGCGCCAGCACACCGCGCGACAGAGTGTCACGAGCCGCCGCGTCTGGCCCAGCCGCCAGGGCCGCGCGGCCAAGCGCCAGGAGGCTATCGGTGACGCCGGCCATGGCCGATACCACCACGACGGCCGGTCGCGTGGTATGATCGGCCACCAGCGTGATGGCGTGGCGCACAGCCGCGGCGTCGGCGAGCGAGGCGCCGCCAAACTTGTGGACCACCGGCTGTCGGGAGCGGGAACGACGTGGAGTATCCATGTGCGCGGGAGGATACCGTGACAGCCGGGTACCTGTCCACTCACCGGTCCCAAAAGGTACCTTTGAATCGTCAGATCTTTGTCTTTTCGCATCGGTGCACGTTGAACGCGCCGATTGTCTTCTGAGCAGCATTGGCCCCATGTCCGTGACTACTGCCGTACCGACCATCGTACCCGATGAGCCAGCTCCGCTGACGCTCCCTCCGCGTCTCGCCGGACTTGCTCACATCGCGAACAACATTGCCTGGAGCTGGAATCGAGAAGCCCGTCTCCTCTTTCGCAGCCTCGACGAAACACTCTGGACCAAGCTGCGCCATAACCCGATCCAGCTGCTGCAGCAGATAGACCCGGCGCGCCTCGAAACGCTCGCGGCCAACGCGGACTTCTGCGCGCGCTACGATCGCGTTGTGCGTTGGCTGCAGGCTGAACAGAGCGACGAACACACGTGGTACGCGCAGACCTATCCAGAGCTCCGCGGACAATCCGTGGCATACTTCTGCGCCGAGTTCGGATTTCACAACTCCATTCCGATTTATTCCGGTGGTCTTGGCGTGCTGGCTGGCGACCACTGCAAAAGCGCCTCGGACCTGGGTGTGCCGCTCGTTGGTGTTGGTATTTTCTACCGCGACGGCTACTTCAATCAGCGCGTGCGTGTTGATGGCTGGCAGGAAGATTCGCCGGATACGTTCGACCTGTCATCAGTGCCGATTCAACCGGTGCCGGGGCTCGAGGGCAAAAAGTATCTCACGACCGTCCGCACGTTCGGACGGGATGTGCACATTCGCGTATGGCGCATGATGGTGGGGCGTGTACCCGTATACCTGCTCGATTCCGATCTCGAGGAGAATCACGCCGACGATCGCCCACTGCTCTCCAAGCTATACGCCGGTGGACCGGCCATGCGCCTGCGTCAGGAATGGTTGCTTGGTGTGGGCGGCGTGCGTGTGCTGCGCGCACTGGGCATCGCGCCCGCTGCGTGGCATGCGAATGAAGGACACGCGGCGTTCATGCTGCTTGAGCGGGTGCGCGCGCTGTGTGAAGAAGGAGTGGGCTTCGATGAAGCGGTGCGGCAGGTGCGCGCGGCCAGCGTGTTCACCACGCATACGCCGGTGCCCGCGGGACACGATCACTTCGGCATTGATCAGGTCAGGGAGTGCGCGGGCCCGGTGTGGAATGAAATGGGCGTTGACGAATCACGCGTGCTGCAGCTGGGATTTCATCCGTCCACCGGTCGTCACGTTTTTCATATGACCGCGGCGTGTCTGCGTCTGTCACGTCGTGTAAACGGCGTGTCCGAGCGCCATGGCGATGTCTCGCGTCAGCTGTGCGCGCCGCTGTGGCCGAACCGGGAAATCAAGGACGTACCGGTTGGTCACGTGACCAACGGCGTGCATCTGGCCACCTGGATGGCCAACCCGATCATGCAGTTGCTCGACGAACACCTCGGTGAGAATTGGGGCGCGAATCGGGATCCCAAAATCTGGGACCGCGTGCTCACACTCGACAATGAAAAACTCTGGGGCACGCATCTGCGGCTCAAGCATGTGCTCATGCGCATGGTGCGCGAAGAGGCGCGTCGTCAGTTTGCCGGTCGCACCATGCAGGCCCCGCAGTTGGTGGGTGCGGGCACGCTGCTCGACCCGCATGCACTCACGATTGGCTTCGCGCGTCGGTTTGCGACGTACAAGCGGGCGAACCTGTTATTCCGCGATCTTGATCGTCTGAAAAAACTGATCACCAACAGTTCGCGTCCCGTACAGTTTGTCTTTTCCGGCAAAGCACATCCGGCCGACAACCCGGGCAAGCAGGTGCTGCAGGAAGTGTATCAGTTCACACGCGATCCGCAGTTCGAAGGTCGCATTGTGTTTATTGAAGACTACGGCATGCACCTCGCGCATTTGCTCGTGCAGGGCGTCGACCTGTGGCTCAACTTGCCGCGTGTGCCGCTCGAAGCGTCGGGCACCAGTGGCATGAAAGCCGCACTCAATGGCGTTCCGCAGCTGTCCACCATAGACGGCTGGTGGGAAGAAGGGTACGATGGCACGAACGGCTGGGCGATTGAGCCCGAAGTAGACGATGATATCGGGAACCGAACCGCAGATCGTTTGTACACGCTGCTGGAAACAGAAGTCGTACCTAACTTTTATGAGCGCGACGATGAAGACGTGCCACTGAAGTGGCTCGCCACCATGAAGAATGCGATGCGCGTGGCCGGCACGCACTTCACGGGTCGCCGCATGGTTGAGCAGTACGTTCGTGCGTATTACGCGCCATCGATTCTGGGGGACGCCCTCCAGGACGATCCGCCGATCTCCTGACCGTTTTGTCATGACGCGACTCGCGCAGCCCACTCCGTCCGTTTCGTTTCCCGCCGTTCCTCCCGCAGCGGACGGTTCACCAACGATCGTGCATCTCACGTCTGAGTACGCGCCGTACGCGCGGACCGGTGGGCTCGCCGAGGCCGTCCGTGGCCTCGCCACGTTTCAATCGCGCGCCGGTGCGGCAGTGGTGGTGTTTGTACCACTCTACCGCACCGTGCGTGATCACGCACCAGATCTCGCGCCGCTCGGCCGACCGATTGCTGTTGAACTTGGCTTTCGCTCGGTTGAGGTGCGTTTCTTTCGTGAAGTCAACAGCGGGCCGGGACCACGCGTGGTGTTTGTGGATGCCCCCGCGTACTTCAATCGCAGCGGCCTGTACGGGGAAAATGGGCAGGACTATCCGGACAATGCGCGGCGCTACGCCGTGTTCTCACGCGCGGTGCTCGATGGCATTACGCGTCTGATTGCCGGACCGGTGCTGGTGCACGCGCACGATTGGCATACGTCGCTCGCGCTCATGTACATGCGCACCTACAGCGGTCTGCGCGAGCACTTTGCCAGCACCCCGACCGTGTTGTCGGTGCACAACGCGGGGTATCAGGGGCACTTTCCCGAAAGCGTGATGTCCGACTGTGGCATTCCGCCGGAGGTGTACAACTGGCGCATGGCGGAGTGGTACGGCCGTGTGAACTATTTGAAAACCGGTCTCGCGTTTGCTGATGTTGCGGTCACGGTCAGTCCGGGGCACGCCCGCGAACTGCGGACGCCCGACGGTGGGTTTGGACTGCACACCACGTTCCAGTGGCTCGGTGATCGTTTCATGGGCATCACGAACGGGATTGATCAGCACGAGTGGGATCCCGCGCGCGACGATCAGATCACGGCGAATTACACACGTGAAGACACGAGCGCAAAAGTGCGCTGCAAAGCGGCGTTGCAACGGTCGTTTGGTTTGCCCCAGCGCCGGCGCACGCCTCTCTTTGGCATGACCGGTCGCATGGTCACGCAGAAAGGCCTCGACCTGATCCTGAACTCGCATCTCGTGTGGAATATGGATGCGCAGTTCGTATTCCTCGGGCAGGGCGAACCACGCTACGAACGCGCACTCACGCAATTGGCCAGTGCGCGCCCAAATCACGTGGGAGTACAGCTCGACTTTACCGATCGCCTTGAGCACCGACTCATGGCCGGCGCCGACATGTTCCTCATGCCGTCGCAGTACGAACCGTGTGGCCTCACCCAAATGCGTGCGCAGCGCTACGGTGCCCTGCCGATTGGTCGGCGCGTGGGCGGCATTGCCGACACCGTCGAAGACGACGTGACTGGGTTTCTGTTCGACCCATTTACCTCGGGCGCGTTTGACCATGCTATTTCGCGCGCACTCGCTCGGTTCGGTGACAATGCCGGGTGGGCCAAACGCATGCACGTGGCCATGGGTCGTGACTTCGGATGGGAACGTTCGGCCGAACGATACGCCCGCGCGTATGAGAAGGCGCGCCACGTCGCGCAGAGTCGGAGCTGACGATGACCGCATCGGACGCACCAGCCTCCACGGTGCGCTCCGTGATCGTGCACGCGCACTGTTATCAGCCGCCACGCGAAGATCCGTGGCTCGAGCTGGTAGACGTTGAGCCATCGGCGGCTCCGGATCACGACTGGAACGCACGCATTGATCGGGAGTGTTACGCGCGCCTCGCGGCCACCGAGGTGCGTGTAGCGCCGTCTCGCGTCGACGAAGAGCTACCGCCCGAGGCATCAGCGGCGCTGGCCGGTGATGCACGATCACGAGCACTGGCCGTGCTCAGCCGCGAGCTTGGCCCCGCACCTGCCCCTGATGTTCCGGGCGGGCTGGCACGCATCGTCAATCTGTACGCGTGGTGTGCGTTCGACGTGGGCGCGACACTGTGCGAATGGTTGGAAGTGCACGCGCCGGACACCTACCACGCGATGCTCGCGGGCGATCGCGCCAGTGCGGAACGACTCGGCGGACACGGCAACGCGATCGCTGCGCCGTATCATCACATCATTCTGCCGCTCGCATCGCGCCGCGACAAAATCACGGAAGTTCGCTGGGGTATCGACGATTTTGCGCGTCGCTTTGGACGTGCACCGCAGGGCTTCTGGTTGCCCGAAACGGCCGTTGATGAAGAGACACTGGAGGTCGTTGCTGAAGCGGGCATCCGGTTTGTTGTGCTTGCGCCGTATCAGGTGCGGAATCCGGATCCCACCGGGCGTCCGCTGAGGTGGCGCAGCGCCAATGGACACGAGCTCGCGATCTTTACGTACGATGGTGGGCTCTCCGGTGAAGTCGCGTTTGGCGGCCTGCTGCGTGATCCCGTTGCATTAGCGAATCGACTTGCACCATCGGATCCGTCGTCGCCGGTGTTGAACACAATTCTGGCGACCGACGGCGAAACGTTCGGCCATCACCACCGCGGTGGTGATGTCACGCTGGCGCGGGCAGTGGCGCGTATCGCAGCTCGGCCGGATGCACAGGTGCACAACTTTTCGTCATTGCTCACGATTCTACCGCCCGTGGCGGATGCCGAACTGGTGGCGCCCAGTGCGTGGAGTTGTGCCCATGGTGTCGAGCGCTGGCGCAGTGATTGTGGCTGCAAGCTTGATCCGGGCGCGGGAACGAGTCAGGCCTGGCGCGGACCGCTGCGGCGTGCGCTCACGTGGCTGGCCAATGAAGCGCACACCATTTACTCCACCGACGCCACGCCGCTGTTTACCGACGACCCGTGGCAGGTGCGTGATGGGTACGGTCGTGTGGTGGCCTTGAGTGGTGATGCGCTTAACGAGTATGTCCTCAACGCAATGCGTCCTGAGCGACGCACGGACGCCGCCGATGTGCAACGCGCGCGCGAGCTGCTGGAAATGCAGCGTGCGGTGCTGCGACTGTTCACGTCCTGCGCGTGGTTCTTTGATGATGTGGCGCGCATTGAGGCGCGTCAGGTCCTTCGGTATGCGGCACGCGTGCTCGATCTGAGTGGTCGTGCAGCTCGACTGGAGGCGGGATTCGTGGAGCGACTGGCCGACGCACGCAGCAACGATCCACGCGCGGGCACGGCGGCCGATGTGTTTGTGCGAGGCGCCCTGCCCCATCGCAGTGTGGAAGCGCGAACCGCGGCGGCCGTGGCGGCGCTGCTCGCCGATGGACAACTCCCGCAAACGCTCGGCACGCCGCCACGCCTGGGTGCGTATGACGCCGCGGTTGATGCAAGTGCGGACAGCACGGCGCCGTTTGAGGTCACGCTGCAACACGCTCGTACGGGCCGCCGCGCGAGTTATCAGGCGGTGGTGCTGCGGAGTGCAGAACACGGCGCGCCACGCGTTTCACTGCGCGCCATGGTGCGCGGACGACTCGAAACGCCGTCGCTGTTCGATGTGCGCGACTTTCCGGAAATCGCCGCGCGTGCGCTGCTCAAGACGCGTGCCCTGACGCCGTTCCCTGATGCGCCCTTTCACTCGTTCGAACCGCGATGACCGCGCCGCTTGATCTGTACTTTGCGCTGCACCTGCACCAACCGGTTGGTAACTTCGGCGAAGTGTTCGAGCAGCACGTGCGTGATGTGTATCGTCCACTCATTGCCGCGCTCACCAAGCGCCCTGAATGGCCGGCCATCATTCACATCTCCGGTCCCCTGCTCGACTGGTGTGCGCAGCACGATCACCGGTTGCTTGATGATCTTGGTCGTCTTGCGGTAGACGGTCGACTGGAGTTTTTGCTGGCCGGTTATTACGAACCGATTCTGGCCACGCTGCCGCGTGCAGACCGACTTGAGCAGATCGCGTGGCTCACCGATGCGCTGCGCTTGCGCTTCGGTACGGCCGGACCGGGCCTGTGGCTCACGGAACGTGTGTGGGAGCCGGACCTTGCGCGCGATCTGGCAGACGCCGGCGTGAAATACGCGCTGATTGACGATCGTCCACTGCTCGCCGCCGGACACGAGCCGTCTACGCTCGGCGCCGTGTTTCGCACGGAACACGACGGTCGACATCTGGATCTGCTGCCGATCGACGAGCGGCTGCGTTATCTGATTCCGTTCAAGCCGGTGAGCGACATCGTGGCGGCACTGCGTGCGCGCAGCGCTGCGGGCGAGTCACTCGCGGTGTTCGCCGACGACGCCGAAAAGTTTGGCGGCTGGCCCGGCACGCACGAATGGGTGTTTGGCTCCGGATGGCTCGACACGTTTCTCGACACGCTGCGTGATCTGCAACACGCCGGCGAAATTCGACTCGTGAGCGGCGCCGAAGCGCTGCGATCGTCACGGCGCGGCGGGCTTACCTATCTGCCCACCGGCTCGTATCGCGAAATGGAGGAGTGGTCCTTGCCTGCCGCGGCCACGCAGCGACTGACCGCATTGCGCGCAGATATGCGCGTGGCATTGGGTGATGCGCGCGTTGACGGGCCCGATGGCATTTTTGTGCGCGGTTCACACTGGAAGCATTTTCTGGTCAAGTATCCGGAAGCGAACAGACTGCACAAACATATGCTGGCGGTGTCATCTCTTTGTCGCGCACGTGGCAATCCGGTAGAAGCGCGTCGCGCGATTGGCATGGCGCAGAGCAACGACCCGCTGTGGCACGGGGTGTTTGGCGGACTGTACCTGCCCTGGCTTCGCGAATCGAACTGGCATCATCTCGCGCGCGCTGAAGCGTTGTTGCGTTACGGTCAGCCGCTCGCAATTGAACGTCGGGATATCGATGCCGATGGCCACGACGAGCTGTGGGTGCATGGCGAGCATGTGTCCGTGGTCATCGCGCCACACCGCGGCGCGGCGATTGACACCTGGCTCCGGTTGGATCACGCGGAGAACGCGACGGACGTGTTGACGCGACGCGTGGAGTCGTACCACGTGGATGCGGTAGCGGCGCACGCGGTGGTCAGCGCGGCAGCGGCGGCTGTGAGCAGAGCACCGGAGAGTTCCAGTAGTAGCTTGACGAATAGTTTGACAGAGAATTCGACAAGCACGAACAGCTCCACCGAGAGCGACGCCAGCACATCGGCAGCCGCCGGTGCGCCGTCGATTCACGACCTCGAGCACTCGCACACGCTCGAGTCATTACCGCCGTCTGATCTTGATATTCGCTCGCTGTTTCAACTGCGAGCCATCGATGCGAGCGTATCGCCCGAGCAGTACGAACAGGCGGAGTACGTTCCTGTACGATCATGGACGGCGTCCACGTTCGCGGTTGCAGTGCGAAAGATCGCGGCGGATCACATCGCGCTCGACTTTACGGGCGATGATCTCTCGCTCGCCATGACAATACACGCGACCGGCGCGCTCACACTCGCGTTTGACTGGACTGCGGCCGCGCTGCCCGCCGGAAGCGAGCTGGCGATCGAAATTTCACTTGGCGCGCGAACGAATGTGAAAGTGGCGTGTTCAGCGACCGAGCACGTCCACCGCTACGATATCGTCTCACGCGCCAAGAGTGAACGCGGCCTCGAAA
>JALHNZ010000053.1 GCA_022843265.1 Gemmatimonadaceae bacterium | reverse complement strand
ACAGACTCGACAGACGCGGAGGTGTGGTACGGTCTGGCCGATGCCGAGTATCACTCGGTGGCCAATGGAGGCGTCGCGTCGCCGGACTCCATTGTGAAACGGTACACGCGCGCGATGCGCGGCTTTGAACGCGCCATCGCGCTCGATTCCACGTTTCATCTGGCCTACTCACATCTGCTTGGCATTTACAACTACGGAATGTCAGAGCAGTACGGCGTGCTCATTGCCGGCGATTCCATGTTGTTGGCGAGCTCGGTGCCAGACAGCACGCGGCGGCGTACACTGCTCAATAGTGCGCAGCAACGCGCGCTCACCTTTGCACGGGGTTGGGTTCGACAGGACGAAGATGCCGCGCAGTCCTGGGAAGCCCTCACCGACGCCTTCGTGGCCGCGCAGCAATACGACTCAGTCGTTGCAACAATTGAGCGTGTAAGCCGCCGTCCCCAGGTGTACTCGGCGGCGTTGGCGTACCGGCTTCCCATTGTGTACGCGTTCAACGATCAGATTCCCGAAGCACGCACTGCGCTTCGCTCCGCCATGCTGGCGTTTTCGGCCGATTCACTTGGTGTACGCACCTCGGCGCCTGGCGTGCTCTTTCCGCTGAACGGCATGACGATGGCGGGTGCGACGGGTGCGGTGTCGCTGTTGGACTCGCTCACGGTCCTCGCAACACAAGCCGACGCGACGATGCCACTTACTGGGACACCAACCAAGAGTTCAGCGGAGTGGTTTGCAGCTGGCGTTCGCCTCAGTGCGGGCGCGCCACCAACGCCGGCGCTCATGCAACTGATCCGGGACGGCGTAAAGATGCTCGACGGCATTCAGTCGGCGGGCGGAGCGCAGGTGCGCGGACAGACGCTCAGTATTCCGTACGCGGCGTATCTCGCCAGCGGCGACACAACGCTGGCGCTTACCGTATTGCGTTGGGCTGCCGAAACCAAGCGACCAATGGCTGAGATTGAAGCGCTGCTCGCGCTGGACCGTCGCGACACCGCGACCGCACGATCCATTGCGGCTCGTTTTCGCGCGCCCGACTCGCTGCGCGGTGTCGGGCTATCCATGGGTGGACTGCGCGTGCTCACGCAAGCGGATGTTCGTGCACGGCTTGGCGACTTGCGCGGCGCGGCGGCGACCTACGAAGCGGTGAGCCCACGCACGTTCCAGCTGGGCTTTGTAGAAACCGGACCAGCGCTGTATACGCGCAGCTTCCTCGCCCGCGCACGACTCTACGATCAGCTTGGCGACAAGGCACGCGCGCTGCCCGCGTATGAAAAGTTTGCCGCGCAGTGGGAGGGATCCGATCCAAGCTTGCACGGAGAGCTGCGCGAAGCGAGAGCTGCCATCACGCGACTACGCGATGCCGGATCGTCGCGCGCGATCACACCGGGCGCGTCATCCGGCAGCAAGCCATGAGTGACGCACCGCTCGACTTTTCGCCTGAGCAGGATGAGCTGGTGCTCGTTGAAGCCATCGGAAACGCGGCTGCGTCGGGTGATGTCCCTGCACTGTCAGCGCTGGTGGAAAAGCACGGCGCGCTGGTGAACAGGTGTCGTACCGACGGCTGGACAGCCTTGCACCTGGCCGGCTTCTATGGCCATGTCGACGCGATGCGCTACTTGCTTGCGCAGGGTGCGCACACCGAAGTGCGCTCGGACAATCCAACATCGAACATGCCATTGCACGCGGCGATTGCTGGTGCGGCGAATGCAGACGCCGTGGCGTTGCTGCTCGACGCCGGTGCCGATGCCAACAGTGTTGCGGGGCACGGCGTCACGCCACTGCATCTCGCTGGCGCGCGCGGCACGCGTGACATCGCAGATCAGTTGCTGGCGCACGACGCCAACGTTGCTGCGCGCATGCATGACGGATCGCTTGCCTCAGATTTCGCCGAGTCGCGTGGACACCCGGACGTCGCGGCATATCTCGTGCAACTTCTCGCGAAGCGCGGCGCCTGAAAACCAAACGACACAGCCGCAGATTTGCGTGCTGTGCCGTTGGTTGTTCAATGCCGATTCAATCACGTGGAGTTGTGAACACCGCGTTGTGTTACTGCCAGGTGCGCATCCAGCGGTTGAACTCGCGCAGCAGCAGCGCGTCTTCGTCTTCGCCAAACATGCCGCCGAGTGTGGGGTCGGCACTGTTGAGCTGTTCAACACGCAGCATCTGCGACATGGTGCGACCACCAGCCGTTACGGTGACCTTGTAGTCGCCGGTGCCGGCAAGACCGCCGCCAGCGCCGCCGCCACGTCCACCGCGGCCACCACCGCCGAACGGATTAAAGTCCGGTCCCATGGCTTCACGCATCGCAGCGAACACCTGCTGCACGCCTTCACCGCCACCGGCTGGTGCAGCAGCGCCGCCGGGGCCACGACCGCCGCCTGCGGCTGCACCGCCAGTCGGGAAGCTCGGCGTGGGACGTGTTTCGCCCGGACGATCGTTGCGGCCACCAGCAGCACCGCCGCCGCCGAATCCGCCGCCGCCACCAAAGCCACCACCACCGCCGCCCATCATCGCCTGAATGCCCGCGGCACCCTGCGACATGGCCGTGCGTGCTTGCGCGATCAGGTTGGCGGGAATCGTGCCCGTCTTCTCAAGCGAGTCGAGCACCGCCGTGGTGCGCTGCGCCTGCTGAATGCTGTCACGCAGCTGCGCAGGTGAAAGCGGCGGCGCGGGCGGCGTCTTGCCACGCATGTTCCAGGAGAAACGATGCACACCGGGGCCACCAGGTCCCGTGGTGTTGATCAAGGTGTCGCCGAGTGCGTCCTGCACCACAATGCGCGCCTGACCCGATCCCTGCGCGACACGATACCAGATGTCCGCGCCAAACTGCGGGCTCGGCGCCTGGAACAGCTTGTTGCCGTTGCTGCCGCCATTGATGGGCGACTCGCCCCACTGGAACGCCGTACGCGGCGTGAAGAGATGCGCCGACTGTGCCAACACCTGCGGCGTCATTTCCTGCAGCGGTGCCACATCCACAATCCAGATGGAACGACCGTGCGTGCCGGCAATGAGTTCACGATCACGCGGATGAATCTGCAGATCGTGCACCGGCGTGGTGGGCAGGCCCGTCATGAAACGCTGCCACGACGCACCCTTGTTGAGCGATACGTACGCGCCAACATCAGTGCCCACGTACAACAAATCGGGATTTCGCGGATCTTCACGAATCACGTGCACAAAATCAGCACTGCCCGTTGGCAGATTTGACGCAATGGACTTGAACGTGCGACCGTAGTCCGTGCTCATGTAGACATACGGCGTGAAGTTGTCGCGGCGATGATCGTCGAACGTCACGTAGAAAGTGCCTTCGGAGGCGTACGAACCTTCCACACGCGACACGTACGCACCGGCCGCAACACCCGGAATGTTCTTCGTCACTTCTTCCCACGAACCGCCGTCGTTCTTTGTCACCCACACGCGACCGTCGTCCGTACCGGCGAACAACACACCGGGGCGCACGGGCGATTCGTTGAGCGATACAACAGTGCCGAACGTTTCCGCACCCGTGATGTCTGGCGTAATGCCACCCGTTTCACGCAGCGCCACGCGCAACTTGGCCGTGTCTGCGTACGAGAGGTCAGGCGAGATCGGGAACATGCTCGATCCACGATTGATGCTCTTCATCACACGGTTTGAACCGTAGTACAGCGTCATCGGGTTGTGCTTCGAGATAAAGAACGGCGTGTTCCAGTTCCAACGCAGTTGCAGGTCAAGCGAATCCTGCTTCTGCTTCGTACGCACTTCGGCAATGCGGCGACGCATGTCGGCCGTTTCCGGACGGTTCATGTCACCACGAATCACGGCGATGCTGTCATTCCACGCGGCGTACGAATCGCGCCAGTTTGGCTTGCGCACCGGCAAGCGTGTGCCCGTTGCAAAGTCGAGACGGCCGAGCGAACCACCCTGTGATTCCGAATAGATGATGTTCGGATCGGTGGGATCCTGCGCGGTGACAAAACCGTCGCCGCCGCCAATGTTGTGCCACATGGCGTTCGTGATCGGGCCCTGTCGACGGCGACTCGGGCCACACCACGAGCCGTTGTCCTGCAGACCGCCGCACACGCGGTACGGCACCTGCATGTCGTACGACACCGCGTAGAACTGGCCGAGCGCAAACGTGTTCGGGAAATCCCACGTGCCGCCGCCGTCGAACGAAATGCCGAGTCCACCGTCGTTACCAACGATGATGCGATCCGGATCTTTCGGATCGAACCACATCGCATGATGGTCGACGTGCAGACCAACCGTTGTATTGCCGGCCGTCTTGCCGCCATCGCGCGAATACTTCACGGGCGTTGACGACCAGAATACAACATCCGGATTGGTCGGATGCACGCGCACCTGCGAGTAGTAGAACGGACGCACGTTTTCGGGATTGCGATACTCCCACGTGCTGCCGCCATCATCAGAGCGATACAAACCACTCGGCCGACGCTGCGCCGGCGAACGCGGCGTTGTCGCGGCCTTCGGCGCCGTGTCCGCTTCGACCATGGTGTACATGATGTCCGGCGTGCTCGCCGAGATCGCGATCTCGATGCGTCCCTTCATGGTGGCGGGGAAACCGCCGCCCTTCACTTCGGTCCACGTCTCGCCGCCGTCGGTGCTTTTCCAGAGCGCCGAACCCGGTCCGCCTGACTTCAGGAAATACGGGCCGCGTACGCGCTCGTAGCTCGACGCGAACAACACGTCGGGATTGCGCGGGTGTACCTGCACATCAACGAAACCGGTCTTGTCGTTGATGAACTTCTTGAGCATCCACGTTTTGCCACCGTCGGTGGTTTTGTAGAGGCCGCGTTCCTTGTTTGGGCCCCACGCGTGTCCAAGCGCCGCCACCCACACAATGTTCGGGTTGGTGGGGTGCACCTGTACGCGTCCGATGTGCTGCGTTTCTTTGAGGCCGAGGAAGCTCCACGTGCGACCACCGTCGGTGGTTTTATAGATGCCACCGCCAGGCGAGATGGAGTTACGCGAGTTGGGCTCGCCGGTGCCCCAGTAGATCGTGTTGGTGTCCGACGGTGCGATCGCGAGATCCCCACCCGATGCAACCCGTGCCGTGTCGAGCACGGGAAAGAACGTGGTGCCGCCGTTGAGCGTCTTCCACACACCACCGGCCGCGGTGGACACATAGAAGGTGCGCGAGGGCGACGGAATGCCCTCAACGTCGACAATACGACCCGCCATGTTGGCCGGGCCAATGTTGCGCCAGCGCAGGGCGCTGATAGCCTGCGCGGCCGCAGCGGAATCGCTCGGGGCCGAGGGGCCTTGGGCTATCGCCGGCGCCGAGAGCGAGGCCGTCAAGCTGGCCACGCCCACGGTGAGGAGCGAGAATCGAGTGGTGCGTCTCATGGTGCGGAGGGAGATCGGAGGGGGCCTGCGGGACGTCAGGAATCTTTGCAGAACCTGCGCGGTTCAACCTGTAGTTACGGATCGGTGAACGCCACCGTTGGGGCACTGGTCGGAACCGCTGGCTATTGGTTGGCGGTGGCGGTTAGTCGTCGTGCAACAGCGGCTTGCCGCCGGCTGCCCACCGTTCGGCCCGTCCCACCCGCTTGCCAGCGCGGCCCAAGCCAGGTTGGTTACAAGCAGGGCGTGTTTTTTTCTCGATGGCCTACGCTCGGAGTCTGACCTATGCACATCAAAGCGCGAGCGACTCCTGTGGGTGCTCGCCGCCACGGACTGACCCTGATCGAATCGGGTCGCGCGATTGGTTCGCGTGAAGTGGTGCGAACGCTGCTGGGCATGTCGGCGCATCTCGCAACGATCGCGAGTGCCGTGGTGCTGATGTCGATCGACTATCGTGGCTCGCAGACGGTAGACGACGCTCCAGGTCCGGTGTACATCGCGCCTGAGAAGAAGGACTTTTCACGCGCGTCGGAAGAACGATTGAGTTACGTGGGACTCACCGGTGACGTGCGCGGCGCACCGGAGCCGGAGCTGTCAGACTTTGCACCGCCCGCGCCCGAGGTGCCGATCGGCTCCGCACAAGCGGGTACCGACGTTGTCGACGATGTGTCGGTACCGTCGTCTGCCCTGGAAGAGTTTGCGCTCAGCGAGATTCAGGTGGATTCCGTGGTCACCACTGATCCCACCAGCGGCGGTCCAGCGTATCCACCCACGTTGCTCAATGCGCGTGTGGAGGGCGAAGTGCTCGCGCGCTTCATTGTGGACTCCACCGGTCGTGCAGATCCCGTGTCCTTCATGGCGCTTCAGGCCAGCGACACGGCATTCACGAGCGCGGTGCGCGCGGCCTTGCCGCTCATGAAGTTCCGACCGGCGCGCTTGCGTGGCATGCCCGTACCGCAGGTGGTGGTGCAAAGTTTTGCGTTTCGCATTCAGCCCATGCCGAAGGACAGCACGAAGATTGTCCCTCCGATCCCGGGACGGGGGCGCTAGCACTGCTTAGTTTGCGGCAGCGGTGCCGCACAGGGTGGCGCCAAACCATCCTGCAGCCGGTGCTTTCTCGTGCTTCACACTTCGATTCGTAAGTTGTCGGTCGCAGCGATGGCTGCGACGCTGTTCATTACGCCCGCGCAGCTTGTGCGTGCACAAGCGGCAAGCACTCCAGCCGTTGCGCCCGCGAGTGTTTCGGTGCTCGACGCCGGCGCCGCGCCGCGTCGCGCGCTCCGTTACAAGCTGGTACAGGGTGCCAGTGAGTCGGTGACGATGCGTCAGAAAATCAGCATGAACATTGAAATGGGCGGCATGGCGCTCCCATCTCAAGTACTGCCGGTCACGGTTGTGACCACGAAGTTTGACGTGTCCAACGTGACGGCCGACGGATCGGCGTCCGTGAAGGGTGAGTTCGTGGACGTTGATATCGATGCCGATGGTGCCGAGCCAATGATTGTCGAGGCGATGCGCCCGCAGATTGCCTCACTCAAGGGCGTGACGATGAGCTACAACATCAGCGCGACCGGACAGGTGTCCAAGCTGGAGTTTGGAGCGGGCGCACCGGCCGCCATGCAATCGATGCAGTCGGTCGAACAGATGAGCGTCGCCTTTCCCACCGAAGCCGTTGGCGTTGGCGCCCGGTGGAAAGCCGCGCGCCCGGTCACGCAGAACGGCATGACGATTCAGCAGGATGTTGAGTACGTGGTGAAGACGCTGAGCGCCGACAGCGTGGTGCTGGAAATGTCGCTCACGCAGTCGGCCAAGGATCAGACCATGGACGCTTCGGCCATGCCGCCGGGCGCGACGGCAAAACTGCGCAGCCTTGATGGCAAAGGCACGTCCACCGTGGCCATTCGTTTTGATCGTGTGCAGCCGTCCATTGACATGAAGATGGACGTGAAGATGGCAATCGATCTCGAAATGGGCGGACAGTCCAACGCCATGAATCAGAACATGATCATGGAGATCAAGACAGTGCCGGCATCAAAGCCGTAGTGGGCTGCTCGCGCTCCTCCTCCTGTTCGAGCGGGGGCGCGAGCAGTTTGTACATGACCGGGGTGACGAGACGCGCAATAAAGGTGCTCGACACCAGACCGCCAATGATGACCCAGGCAAGTGGCGAATAGAGCGCGGATCCCTGTAACGCGAGTGGCAACAGACCGCCGATGGCCGTGATCGCGGTAAGTACGATCGGCACAAATCGAATTTCACCGGCCTTCTGAATGGCGTGATCGAGATCGTAGCCTTCACGCCGCAGTTGGTCGGTGAAATCCACCAGCAGGATCGACGTTTTGATTTCAATGCCCACAAGGGCCACAAAACCGATCATGGCGGTGAACGACAGCGTGTAACCGGTGAATAGCAGCGCGAGAATACCGCCCACCACACCCAGCGGAATCACGCTGGCGACCACGAGCGTGGTGCGGAAGCTGCGGAACTCGAGCACCAGAATGGCGAGAATGCCAAACACCGCTACAATGATGGCCGAACCGATTCCGCCAAAACTTTCGTTTCGGCTCTCAATTTCACCGGCCGGATACACGCGATAGCCGTTGGGAATATCCAGCGATTCGAGCTGGGCCAGGATATCGCGTGTGACACGATCGGTGTTGAAGCCAGACTGCACATAGCTGGTGATGCTGACCGCGCGCACGCGCTCGCGATGATCAATCACTGTGGGCTTGCCTTCGAACTGCAGCGACGACACCTGCGAAATGGGAATCAGCGCGCCCTGCACCGATGGCACGTAGATGCGGTCCAGTGCATCGGGTGTGGGTCGGCCCGCATGATCGAGACGCACCACAAGCGGATGTTCGTTGCCATCGTCGCCGCGAAAGAAGCCCGCGTCGAGCCCCGCAATGCCGAGTCGCAGCGTGCGATCAATTTCAACTGAGGGAATGCCGAGCAATCCGGCCTTCTGGCGATCAACGGCAAGGCGTAAATCGGTGCGCCGCAACCGAATGGGGTTGCGCACGTACTGCGTACCCGCCGTGCCTTGCACAATCTGCTCGACACGCGCCGCGAGCATACGCAGTGAATCAAGGTCAGGCCCTTCAATGCGCATGGCGATCGGCGCTTCAATGGGTGGACCGTTCTCGAACTCCTTGAGTTCAATACGCGCCCCGGCATACTCCGCAAGGCGCGCACGCAGCGTATCCAGCATGATGGGTGTCTTTACCGCGTCATAGTCGTTCAGCAATACAAACAACTGACCACGATTCGCAGCCTCGGCGCGCTGAAAGACGTTGTAGTACACCACGGGATTATCCTTGCCGACGTTGCTGAACATGCCGCGCACGTCGGGGTGTGTGCCGATCACGCGCTCAGCAAATCGTACTGCACGGTCGGTTTCGGCCAGACTCGCACCGTCAGGCGCTTCAATGTCCACATGAAACTGTGGTGTACCGGCGGTTGGAAAGAGAGAAAAGCCTACGGCGGGAATCAGCGCGAGACTCCCGAGCACCAACGCGACGGATAGCCCGAGCGTACGCAACGGATTCGCCAGTGAGCGGCCGAGCAACGGCGCGTACGTTTTGTGAATGCCGCGATCGAGCAGTTGCAGAAAACGATTGCCCTGCGCGGATTCCGTGCGCGGCAGCAACAAGCTGGCGAGCCAGGGAATGATGGTAAACGATACAATCAGCGATGCCACAACCGCGTACACCACGGCGATTGGCAGCGAGCGAATGTAGCGACCCGCCAGGCCAGGCAAGAACAGCAGCGGCAGGAATGCAAACACGAGGGTGGCCGTACAGCCGAGTACGGCCACGGCGATTTGTTTGGTGGCCAGAATCGCCGCGTCGCTACGCGAGTAGCCGGCGCGCAGGAACCGCGTGATGTTTTCGACGACCACGATGGAGTCGTCGACCAGCAAACCCAACGCGATGACGAATCCCACAATCGAGAGCTGATTGATGGAGAAGCCGGTGAAGTTGAGTAGCGCAACGGCAATGGCGAGCGACAGCGGAATGGAGACCATCACCACGATGGAGGCGCGTAGCCCGAGCGGCAACAGCGTCACAATCACAAGCCCGAGCGCAATCACAAAATCCCAGCCGAGTCGCGAGAGACGGTTGCTCACGTTGACGGATTGATCAAACCCGCGTTCCATCGTCACCGTTGGCGGCAGGATCGCTTCTTCGGCATCAAGCTCGGGCCAGATGCGGTCGCGTACATCATTGATATTGTTGCCGGTCTGCATGGTGATGCTCACGAACATCGCCCGCTTGCCGTTCCATCGCGTGACGTGCACGGGATCACCGTATCCCCACTGCACGGTCGCGATGTCGCGCACGCGCACGAGGTTGCCGCTGTTGCCAGCCACCACCGTCTGCTCCATCTCGGCGAGCGAACGATAGCGTCCGGTCGCCGCGAGATTGAAACGACGCGCACCCACGTCGACGGAGCCACCGGGAATGGCGGCGTTGTCGCTCCCAAGCGCCTGCAGCACCTGTGCGGGCGCAATCCCGAGTGTCGCCATGCGTGCGAGATCGAGGGTGATCTGCACTTCGCGGCGCGGTGCGCCCCAGCGATCGGCGCCGCGCACACCGGCCACACGCTCCACCCGCTCCTCCACGCGCTCCGCGATCACATCCAGTTCATGATACGGCGTGGTCTCGCTGACCAGCGCAATCTGCGCGATGGCAACGGTATTGTTTTCGTTGCGCTGCACATCGAGACGCGCCAGTGAAGCGGGCAACTGCGGACGCAACGCATTGACTTCGCGCAGCACTTCGTCCTGCTTGCGGTCAGCGTCGACCGCGTCGTCGAACTCAACGGTAATGACCGCGAGGCCATTGCTGCTGCGCGAGTACAGCTCCTTTACCTTCTCCAGCGACGCCAGGCGCGTCTCGATAGGTTCCGTGACCTGCTGTTCCATGTCTTCTGCGTCCGCGCCAGGATACACCGCGACTACGGTAAAGATTGGCACAGGAAACGATGGGTCTTCAGCGCGCGGAATCGATCGCCAGCTCATGCCACCGAGTGCAACCAGCATGAGAAAAAGCAGTACGGTGAACTGCCACCGTTTGACCGCAAAATTCACAATATTCATTTCGCACCGCTCACTTCACGAACAGACGCACTATCCGTGAGATACGCGGCACCGTTCTGCACCACGCGCTGCACGCCGTCGAGTCCCTCCACCGCGACCTTCGCGCCCGTGACAAACAGAATGCGTACGCTGTGTCGAACCGCGCGCCCATCTTTCATGCTGTACACCGTGGCGGAGTCACCGTCGGCTTCGATGATGCTTTCAACGGGTACGAGGGTCACCTGGGTGGATGAAGGCACCGCGACCGATACGCTGGCGACGGTTCCCGCGGGCAAGGCATCAGCACCCGTCACGGTGATTTCTACTGACACCATGCCGGTGCGCGCATCGGTGGCGGCGCCGCGCTGCGATACGCGACCTGAGTACGTGGTGCCTGGCATGGCATCGAACTTCACTTCGGCTACCTGCCCAATCGCGAGTCGCACGGCGTCGCGATCAGGCACACCAATGCGCACCACACGACCCCTGTTGTCACTGCCGAGCGAGATGACCTCCTGTCCGGGCCCAACGAGTGCGCCGGGTTGCACACGCCGCCGCAGCACGCGACCGCTGACCGGTGCGGTGATCACCGCGTAGTCACGATTCACCTGCGCGGCGTCACGATCGGCTTGCGCAGCAGCGAGCGCAGACTCGGCGTCTTGCAGTTGTGCGAGTGTGGTTACGCTATCCGCATACAGCGCGCGAATCCGCGTCAGATCGCGCGTGGCTTTGTCGAAGCCTGTTTTTGCCTTGGTAATCTGTGCGTCGATTTCTCTGAGATCGAGCGCGCCGAGCACCGCACCGCGAGACACAACGTCGCCTTCATCGACGGAGATGCGAGACACAATGCCGCCGATTTTGAACGAGAGACTGATTTCGTCTTTCGGTCCGAACGATCCAGTGGCGGTGACTGCGCGCGACACAGACTCGCGCGATACGTCCGCGAGCGTAATCGGAACCGGCGGGATCACGTTGTCGGGCGTTGCGGCGGCTCCACTGCAGCCAGCCGCCAGGAGTGTGATGCGGGAAAGCAGTGAGACGCGATGCATGGGTGTGTGAGCAGAGTTGTTGCGAGCGCGCGCAGAGGAACGGATGGGGATTGGCATGTGCGGGTCCTCAGGGCGTGAGCGCGCGCAACGCAGCGGCACGTTCGAGTTCAACGCGGCGCGCGGCGTACGAGAAGCGTGTGAGCACTGCATTCAGCTCGGCTTGCGTATATGCTGCACGTGCCGCGACGTATTCCACGTGCGGCGCCAGCCCTTCGTCGTAGCGGCGGGAGACGAGGCTGAAGGAGCGGCGAGCGGCTTCAAGTCGTGCAGCGGCCGTGCCAAGCGAGCGTTCGGCGACCTGTGCGGCGTCCCACGCTTGTGCGACTTGCAACGAGATGGAGCGTTCCGCCTCGCGTTGCGTGAGTTCGGCTTTGCGCTTTTCGAGTGTCGCTTGTTCGCGTCGTGCGGCGTCCTGTCCGCCGTTGAAGAGATTCCACTGCAACACGAGCGAGGCCACGGCCACGTTGCCGCTGCCATCAAATCGATATTGATCACCTTGCACGCCCCAGTCGGCGGCCAGGGCGACGCTCGGCAAAAACGCGGAGGACGCGAGTTTCATCTGTCGCGAGGCGGCGTCGATTCCGAGTGCCGCCTGTTGCGCTTCTTCGCGCCGGGTGAGCGCGTCGCGCAGCGTGGCGGTTCGGTCAACGGGCAGCGCTCGCACCAATGAACTGTCGTCGACCACCGTGACGTCGGTGTCTGCGTCGCGGTCGAGCATGAGATTGACCACGCGTCGTGCGGCGTCACGCTGTTGTTCGGCGTTGGCCAGCTCCTGCGCGAGTTCGGCGCGGTCAGCGCGCGCGCGATACACCGCGTCTACCGTGCCCTGGCCGTTGCTGAACAGGCGATCGGCGATGCGTTCGTTTTCGGCCAGTACGTCGAGTGATGATTTGTAGACGTCGACTACACGCGTGGAGGCCGCGTATCCGAGCCAGGCGAGTTGTACGTCGCTGGCAATCTCCCGGGCGGCGAGTTCCTGCTGCGCGCGGGTCACGCCGTGCAGTGTGCGGGCAAGACGCCACTGTTCGATGGCGCCCTGATTGAACACCACCTGCGTGGCCCGGAGTCGGGTCTCCTGCCGGAACGGGAGTGTGGCGGCGATGTTCGTGGGAAAGCGGTTCTCGCCAATGAGCTGGTTGAGTGCCGCGTAGGCCGGGTTGATGAAGTCGCCGATGTTGACCACTCCGCTGAACTCGGAATAGCGCGCGTCCACGGCCAGCGTTGGGAGCAGCACACCGCGGGCTTGCCGCACGCCGCTGGCGCCTTGTTCGGTGTTCAGACGCTGGCGCTGGAGCGCGAGGTTTCGTTCGAGCGCGGTGCGAACGAGTTCGTCGAGGATCTGGGCGGCGGTTGGCTCAGGTTGCGCGTGGGTCGGTTGCGCGGGGGCCGGTTGCGCGGGGGCCGGTTGCGCGGGGGCCGGTTGCGCGGGGAGCATCAGCATCGCCGCGCTCAGCACTGCGAGCAGCGGCCGCATGCGACGCGTCCGATGTCTGGTCGGAGCCGAGGGCGTGACTTGTCGGGTGAACATCGGTCTATTGTGTAACAGTGTTAGGTGTCTTGGCCGAAGAGAGCCTCGCCGAGGCGAGGCTTGAGGCCAGAGGTGGCGGGCGTTGTATCAGGCGGGGCTATTGCGTCGGGTTCCGCGAATCATGACGTCGATGGAGAGACGAATCGTGGCGCGGGGGTCGCGCCAGTCGATCCACGGGTCGGACTCTTTGGCGATATGCAGTGAGACGAGCCCGTGCAGACCGCTCCAGAAAATCTGCGCGAGCTGGTGTTCGTCCTGGAACTCGGGGCGAAACAGCCCTTTGCTGAGCCCCTCCTTCACCGTCATCACAAGGAAGCCGTAGGCATCCTGTTCGGGATTATTCTTCTCAATTCGTGATTCCAGGCGCGCATGTTGCGTTTGTGTCATGAAGAGGAACCGATACTGGCTCCTATTATCGAACCCAAAGTCGGCGTAGGCGAGACCCATGCGTTTAATGCGCTCGATCGGATCAGCGATTTCGCCGATGCGGATCAAGGCGGCGGCGAGGGCGCGGAAGTCGAGGAAGCAGAGCTCCTCGATCAGCGCGTCCTTATCGCGGAAGTGATGATAGATCGCGGTGGGCGTGTACTCGATCCGCGCGGCGATGGCACGCATGGTGGTGGCTTCCACGCCATTTTCCACGAACAACTCCCGCGCCGCGTCCAGAATTCGGGCGCGGGTTTCTTCCTTTTGGCGGACGCGGCGGGCGGCCGGGCCGGCGTTGGGTGCGGGAGAGGACGCGGACATGAGACCAGCTTAACGGCGTTAACCTAACGCTGTCAAGTCAGGATTCATCCCTGGAATCAGCCACCTTTCGCGCGCGCGTGCCACGCCGCGAGAACCGCCTTCTCTTTTTCCGGCGCGATCCCGGCGCGCAGCTGTGCCTGCTGGTCGGCGGGTCGCGTGTGATACCAGGCCAGCGTATCCCGCGCCGTGTCAGCGAGTGGACGGAAGGTGAGCCCCGCCGCGTAGGCCTTCGAGCAGTCGATCTGCATGAAGCCAAGCGTGGGACCACGCCCTGGCTGCCACACCGGCATCTCTGTCCAACCACGCACCTGCTGCGCCTGCAGAAAATCCGCGTCCACCCACGTGAACGTTGCATCACTCGACGTGACCGCCTTAATGCCGTACAACATTTGCGCCATGTTGGTGGGCGTCGCGGGACCGGTCGCGTTAAACGTGCCGAACACGCGATTCTCAGCCAGACGAATCATCCACTCGCCAAGATCGCGCGCGTCCACGTACTGCGTAGCGTCATCTGGCGAACCGGGCGATAGAATCTCGCCGCCCTTTTCAATACGCACCGGCCAATACGAAAACCGATCGCTCAAGTCGCCGGGACCGACAATCAAGCCAGGGCGCACCACGGTCACGTTCGCGCCGAATCGCTCGCGCGCATCCATTTCGGAACGCACCTTGAGCGCGCCGTACGACGCCGGCCCCTGCGGTGTCATGGCGGTGGCCGTTGGATCTCCCGGCTCGTGCAACGGACCGTCTTCGCCCATGCGCGGTTGCGAATAATCGCGGAAGACGGAAATCGTGGACACGTACATGTAGTGCTTGGTGCGACCGGCGAGCGCATCGGCCGCGCCGCGAACCCACCGCGGATACGTTGTGGGATTGTCGATCACCACATCCCACTGACGATTGCCCTTGAGCGCATCGTAACCGTTCGGCGCGTTGCGATCACCAACCAGCTTTTCAACGTTGGGGAAGAGCGACGGGTTCGTACGTCCACGATTGAACAACGTGACCGTGTGCCCGCGTGCAATCGCGTACTCCACCTGGGCAGGTCCGATAAAACCCGTGCCGCCGAGAATGAGCATGCGTAACGGGGCGGGCCGCTGCTCCACGCCGTCGGGCGTGAAGGTGAGAGGCGCTGGCGTTTCAGAAGACCCAACGCGAGGAGTGAGGCCCAGTCCGAGCGCACCACCGGCGAGCGCACCCGCCTTGAGAAAACCGCGACGATCGATCGACATCACACACTCCGCGAAACACGGGGAATGTGAGCGCGATATGCGCTCACACACAGTCTACGTTTGCGCCGTACGGTAACGCTGCGAATCCGATCACTCGCGCAAAAGCGGTCGAGCGGCGCGATGGTGGGACGAGACGACTTATCGCGTCCCGTCGAGCTGACGAATTGTTTTGGTCGACGCCGGACGCTCCCGCTGCAACCGTGCCGCAACCTTCTCCGCCTGCGACATCGCGCGCAGGACATTGTCGCCGGCCAATCCCTTGAGCTCTGCGTCCGTCCAACCGCGGCGCATCAGTTCGGCCAGCAGTTCCGGATATTTTGACACGTCTTCCAAACCTTCCACGACGTCGGTGATACCATCATAGTCGCCACCGAGTCCCACGTGTGCAGCGCCCGCGATCTTCTTTACGTGGTCAATGTGGTCGGCCACATCGCCAAGCGTTGCACGAGGCAGTGGATTGGCCTGACGAAATGCAGCCACCGCTTTGAACTGCGCATCCGCATCAGTGCCTGCCGCTTTGGATGCGGCATTGAGTCGCGCTCCCCAGTCCGCCACTTTCTGCGACGCAAAGCCCGGCACAAACGTGATCATGACCACACCACCGTTCGCGGGCAAACGGCGCAGAATGCTGTCCGGCACGTTGCGCGGCACATCCGTCACCGCGCGCGCATTCGAATGCGAAAAAATGATCGGTGCTTCCGACACATCAAACGCATCACTCATCGTGCCGGGAGAGACATGCGAAAGGTCAACGAGCATACCGAGTCGATTCATTTCGCGTACGACTTCACGACCAAACTCGGTCAGACCGCCGTGTCTGTGCACGTCGCCCGCTGCGTCCGCCCAGTCGAGCGTAACGTTGTGCGTGAGTGTCATGTAGCGCGCGCCGAGATCGTAGTAGGCGCGCAGTGCACCGAGCGAGTTCTCAATCACGTGCCCACCTTCCATGCCGAGCACTGAGCCGATGCGTCCGGCCTTGTGCTGCGCGCGAAGCTCACCGGCGGTGAGCGCCCACTGCAAATCGCGCGGATACCGTGCAATCACGCGTCGTGCAATATCGATCTGCTCGAGCTGAATGCGCGCGTAGCCGGAGTCGGCGACTTCGCCCGGTACGTACACGGACCAGAACTGTCCACCCACGCCCCCTTTGCGCAGGCGCGCCAGATCCGTGTGCCCCGGGACCGGCTTGCTGATGTCGTAGGCGACCACATCGAGCGGCGAGTTGGCGAACTGTCGCATGGCCCACGGCAGATCGTTGTGTCCGTCAACGAGCGGCACGTCACGCAGCAATTTGCGCGCGTGCGCGACGCGGGCCGTGAGGTCGGCGTTCTGCAGACGCTGCGTTTGCGCGTCTGCTGTACTCGTCGCCGCTGCCGACAGCGCCAGCAGTAGTGCTGCGAATTTGTTCAGCATCCGAGTCGCTCCAGATAGTGTGGCAACATTTTGCGCCACCACGGCCAGTCGTGGTTTACGTCATGACCCCACAGATCGAAAATGTGTCCAATGCTCTTGCGATCGAGCAGGTCGTGAAATGAACGCGTCGCGTCCGGTGCTTCGTATGCGCCCTGTCCGGCTACAAGCGCAATGCGCGTGTGATGGCGCAGCGTATCAAGCGGTCCACCTTCAAGGTTGGACACATACCACATGGGATTGTTGAAGTACGCGTTTTCGTTGGTGAAGCCTTTGAAGTAGCTGGGCGACAAATCGTAGAAGCCGCTCATGCCAATCAAGCCGCCAAACAGATCGGGGCGACGAAAGAGCGCGTTGGCGGCGTGAAAGCAGCCAAAGCTCGCGCCCGTGGTAAATGGACGCGCACCCGGATCACCCACGGCATGCCGCATGAACGGCACCACTTCGTCTTCGATGTAGCGCGAGTAGAGCGCCTGACGCCGGGCCTGCTCCTGCACGGGCATCTTGCGGTCCATCCAGGCCAGGCGATTGATGCTGTCAATCGAGAACACCTGAATGCGGCCTGCGCCGATGAGCGGCTCAATGGCTTTGACCAGCCAGAAGCGCTCATTCTCCAGATAGTCAGCGGCCGCCGTGGGAAAGAGCAGCACAGGCTGCCCTCCCCAACCGTAGTGAACGATGGGCATCTCGAGACCGAGAGCGGGGCTGCGCCAGCCGGCGAGGCGGCGCGGAATGCGAGGATCTACGTACGAAGGCATCCCTGAAAGGTGGAGCAGTCGGCCCTGCGGGGCAACGCACTGAGCGCGACAGGATCGTTGCGCGCTCGCAACGCCGACGTTGCCAACTGGAAACGGGCGCGGGACGATCGCTTCGCATCTTCTTTCGTCCGGACCTGCCGGACGCCCCCTTTTCCGGAGCTGCCCGTGATCGTAGCTACAGAGGCCGGACGCACCATTGATACTGAGGTTTTTCCTCATTTCGCGGACGGGATCCCACCGGGAACGGTTGAAGCGGGCCACTACCGTCTTCGTTTCGCGTGGACACGCTCAGACCTGCATGCCGCGCAGCGACTGCGATACCGCGTGTTTAATGAAGAGCTGGGCGAGGGTCTTGCGGGCGCCGAACTCACCGGACGGGATGAAGACAGTCGTGATCCCTCGTTTCATCATCTGCTCATTGAGGATCGTCAGACTGGTGAACTGGTGGGCACGTATCGCCTGCAAACCGCGCTGATGGCGGCCACCCGCCACGGATTTTATGGAGCGACGCTCTTTGAACTGGCCACGCTGCCAACGCGCGTATTGCAGGACGCCGTAGAGATCGGACGTGCCTGCGTGGCTGCGAATCATCGCAATGGGCGGGTAATTCGGCTGCTGTGGAAAGGGCTTGCCCGCTACCTGCAGTGGAACGGCAAGCGATACCTGTTCGGCTGCTGCTCGCTACCGGGCACCGATGCACAGATCGCGCGATCGGCGTGGCGGGAAATTCACGCTCGCAATGCGCTGCACCCGTCGGCGTTTGTGCGCCCGCGTGCGGAAACGCGTGCGCTGCCCGATGATGGCCGTGCACTTCCCGCCGCGGACGACAAACCTATACTACTCTCGCCGCTCTTCGAGAGCTATCTGGCGCTCGGCGCCCGCGTCTGCGGTCCACCGGCGATTGATCACGAGTTCGGGACCACCGACTGCCTCGTTCTGCTCGATATTCACACGCTGGACACGCGCACCTTTCGTTCGTTTTTCGAATGACCGTTGCGAGGGCAAGCCTGCCGGCCGTTGCGGCGCGGCGCGCAACCGCCGGGCTCTCCGAATGGTCGGCGTGGCGCGCAACGTTTCGCTCCGCCTGTCTTGTGGCGCTGGTTTTGCACGCGTGCGTAGCGCTCGCCGCGGTGCTTCTGCTGCCGATTTGTTCACCGCGCAAAGGTCTGGTCGTGCAACGCACAACGCGCCGATTCGCGCAACGCGCACTCGCTGTTCTGAAAATCCGCGTTACCGTGGCGGGACGTGTGCCGAACCGTCCAAGTCTACTGGCGTGCAATCATTTGAGCTGGATCGACATACTGATTGCGCACGTCTGTTTTCCAGGGGCTGCGTTTGTCGCGAAGTCAGAAGTCGCAACCTGGCCTGTTCTTGGATCGATAGGTCGCCTGGCAAATACCGTATTCGTCAATCGCACCCGCAAGCGTGACGTGTTGCAGACGCTGCCGGCATTGCGCGAAACGCTGGCGCATCGCCATGTCGTGCTGTTCGCCGAGGGCACCACGACAGACGGGTCGTTCACCTTGCCGTTCAAGTCGTCGCTTTTTGAAAGCGCCGTATCAGCGGCTGTGCCAGTGGTTCCGGTCGCCCTACGAATCGCAGCACCGAGCGGCTCAACAGACGTTCGCCAACTCGTGTGCTGGGTTGGGGACGCGTCCCTGCTGTCGCACATTCCCGTGCTTGCGGGACTGCGTGCCGTTCACGTGTCACTGCGCATCGGCGACGCGGTACCCACCTCAGTTCCAGACGATGTGGTGAGTGTGCCGCACGCGAAACCGTCGAGGCTGCGCAAGCAGATCGCTCGTGCGGCACATCAGGCGGTTTCGCGAACGGCTTGCGAACGCGGCGCACGCCATGGCATGATGGCCGCCGCACCGAAACTAACCGAGCAGCAACTCCAGTTCCTCTCGTCCGATCGACGCCATGACACCCTTGTCGGCCGTGAGAATCGCATCAGCCAGCGCACGCTTTGAGGCCTGCAGCTGAAGGATTTTTTCCTCAATCGTATCACGAGCCACCAATCGCGTCGCGATCACACGCCGCGCCCGACCAATGCGGTGCGCACGATCAATAGCCTGCGCTTCCACAGCAGGATTCCACCATGGATCCAGCAGGAACACATAGTCAGCGGCGGTGAGATTCAGGCCATGACCACCGGCCTTCAGGCTGATCAGGAAGAGCGGACACGCCGGGTCATTCTGAAAGCGTGCCACGCGCGCTTCGCGATCACGCGTGCGCCCGTCGAGATACTCGTAGGCAATGCCTTCGGCGTCGAGCGCCTTTTTCACAATCGCGAGAAATGAGGTGAACTGCGAAAACACAAGCGCTTTATTCCCTTCAGCGCTCACCTCGGCCAGCGCGGGAATCAGCGCGTCAAGCTTGGCACTGGGCAAGTCCTTCTTGGTTGCGTCTGCCAACTGCGGATGGCACGCCGCCTGACGAAGTCGCAACAGCGCTTCGAGAATGTGCATGCGCGACTTCTGGAGCCCTTCGCGATCCACCATCTGCAGCAAGCTCGAACGATACCGGTCACGGAGTTCGTTGTAGAACGCGCGCTGGCCCGGCTCAAGTTCAACTTCGAGCGTGCTTTCCACACGCTCCGGAAGTTCGGGCGCGACTTCCGTTTTTGTGCGCCGCAAAATTACCGGGCGCAATGCACGTGCCAGGATATCGTGCATGGCGGCCTCAACTTCTGCATCGCCCTCCGCCGCCGCCGGCTCCACGTCGGCCGCACTTCCATTCTCTGCAGCCGCCGCGGCGTCAGGCGCCGCAACAGCAAGGTGCTCGGCAACGGGAGAGGCGTCGCGCAACAGCGAGGTGAATCGCATCGAACCACCAAGCATTCCCGGATTCAGGAAGTCGAGCAAGCTCCAGAGTTCTTCGATGCGATTTTCAATGGGCGTGCCGCTTAACGCCAGACGATGTTCCGCCTGCAGCAAACGCGTTGCCTTGGATGTGGCCGTGCTGCTGTTCTTGATGGCCTGCGCTTCGTCGAGCACCACGTAGTCGAACGAGATGGCGCCAAGATGCACCGCATCTCGCCGCAGCGTACCGTACGTCACGATCACCAGGTCAACGCTGGTCGCATCAAAGAGATCGACGCGCCGTTCGGTTTCGCCCCAGTCGAGGACTCGCATCTGCGGCGCAAACTTTTCGGCTTCACGCTGCCAGTTGAACACCAACGAACGAGGCACCACCACCAGCGAAGGACCATGGCCCGCGACACGACGTGCCTCGAGCAACGCCAACACCTGAATCGTCTTGCCGAGTCCCATGTCGTCGGCGAGACACCCACCAAAACCGAACTCTCGCAAGAAATGCAACCAGCCGAGTCCTTCGCGCTGGTACTCACGCAACACGCCCGTAAACGTGGGCGGTGCATCCGCCGGCACAATGTGCGCAAACCCTTCGAGTTTGGTCCGCGCTTTCGCAAACGTTTCGTCAACGTCGACGTCGGGCAACGACGCGAGCAATGCGTCGAGCAACGACAACTGCGTCTTGCGAAAACGCGTGCCACTTTCGCCGCGCTCGCCACCGGCGAGCAGTGGTCCAAGCTGACTTAACCAGTCGGTTGGCAGCAGTCCAAAGGTCCCGTCGCTGAGCAGCACGGAATCTTCGCCTTTGCGTCGCGCGTCGAGCACCGCCGTAAGCGACGCGGTGGCGTCACCGTATTCCACGGCACCATCAAGGTCGAACCAATCAACGCCCGTTCGCACAGTGGCGCGCACCGTGCCCGGGGCACGCAGCGCGCGACCTTCGGCTTCAACCTGCCACCCTTCGCGCGCGAGTTGAAACGCCACGGTGGGCATGCGCGAGCGTGGCAGCACCAGTCCTTCCTGACGCGTCGCCAGATCGCGCAGTTCCGTCGCACCAAGCGTGAGCAGTCGCGCGCGTGCCTGCGCTTCCGCCTCGCCGTGACGGTGGAACAGCGTGTTCGTGGTTGGACAAAACCGTGACGCGCCGCTGTCGGTTGCTTTCACGCGTTGCGTGCCGTACTGAAACTCGAGCTGAATGCCGGTCATGTCTTTGCGCAGCACCGGCGCCGCATCCGCGGAGAAGACCAGTCGCGGAATCGGTTCATCGTGCGACTGATGGATCGAAACTTCGGCGGGCAAGGTGAGAGCGGGCACGTGCGGCATGGAGTACAGGCGCGTTAACACGTCGGCTACATCACGACCCACGGCCATGCCGGGCGCCGCCTGCAGTTCAGTCAGCATGGGAAACGCACCAGCGTGATCAAAGAGCGACACTTTGTCGTTCACGATGATGACGCCGCTTGGGTGCAGGAGATCGGGTGCGGTGATCGGAAGGCGATTATCGCCGCGCACGATCGCTCCCTCAAGCACGTGCTCGCCACTGCGCATGCGCTTCACGGCCAGCTCAAACTTCCACGGTGTGCCGTCTGCACTGCTGTCATCCCAGCGCACCGCCGGCAGATGTGTGCGGGACCCATGCGTGCGAAGCCGAGCGCGTCCGGTGCTGCAGATTCTGCGAAGCAGTGGATGATCGCCGGATTCCGCGAGCACGAACGAGGTACGGACGCGCCCAAAATCCGGGAGCGGCGCGGCACCCAGCAGTGCGCGTGCGATGTCCTGATCCGAGCTCTCCGGCGAGGCGAACCACATCGCCGTGGAGTACGCAAATGTCTTGGGCGTGCTCCAGACGCCGTCGCGATTGCGCTTTTCCGTGGCCAGCTCAATGGTGACCCCGGGCGCGCTCCGCGACGCGACCGTGTCGATGACATAGACCAGACGTCGGTCAGCCGGCCACTCCGTGTGTTCGCGGACGGCCGTATCGTATTCGTACTGCATGCGCCAGCGCGCGCGTTCAATCGCGTGCTGCCAGGATGGCGTTTGTGGCGAGCGAATGGACGGTGGCGGCGACGCGGCCAGTCGAGATTCCGCTTCGGAGGCGCCGGCGTCTGGCCCAATGACGACGTCGGTGACATCGCCGGAGCTGCGCAGCAAGTTGGCGAGCGCCCCGTTATTGCGGATGGCCAGCAGGAACGCCCACAAATGCTCGCAGGCGGTGCCAGCGCTGGCGCTTTCACACGAGCATGACAGCAGCAGCTGTCCCTGCTCGGCCCGAATGGTGAGCGAAAACGAGCCATCGGCCTGCACAACGGCGAGCACAAGTTCCGGCGCGGAGTGCGCCATGTGCACGGCGCCGGTGGAAAACAGAAATTTTCCGCGCGCCCGGATCTCATCGGAGAACGGGCGAGCGAGACTGGTATGCATCATCCTGATAGTCTAACCAATCTCGCTCTCCCGTGTGCGACTCTGCCTTCTTCTTGGCCCGCTGCTCACGTCGCGAGCGTTGTCAGTTACGCCTCCACCGGGACGCGACCGCCTGATGCCTCCGCCAATCGGTGAAAGTACACGTCTTCCAGATCGGGTTCGATCGCCTCAAAGCCGTCGCCTGGATCAGATTCTGCGAACACGTGCAGCACCGTGCTGCCCGCAGCCATTTTGCTGGAAATCACCTGATAGCGAGCGCGATACTCGTCAGCGCGCGCGCGAGGAATGGTGCGCCTCCAGATGCGACCGCGCACTTCGTCCAGAATGCGCGCTGGATTCCCCTGCACCACCACTTCGCCTTTGTTGATGATCGCCATGAGCGAACACAGCTCACGCACATCTTCCACGATGTGCGTGGACAGGATGACGACGACGTCCTCACCAATATCGGCGAGCAGATTGAGGAACCGATTGCGTTCGGTCGGATCGAGTCCTGCGGTGGGTTCGTCCACAATCAGCAGCTTTGGCGCGCCAGCCAGTGCGATCGCAATGCCGAGCCGTTGTTTCATGCCGCCCGAATAGCCACCGGCGCTCTTCTTGCGCACTTCATACAGGTTCACCTGCTGCAAAAGCGAGGCAACGAGTTCCTTGCGTTCACCCGCATTGACCACCCCCTTGAGCGTGGCGAAGTGATCGAGAATCGCTTCGGCCGGCATGTTCGGATACAGCCCGAACTCCTGCGGGAGGTAGCCGAGCCGTTCGCGCAGTCGCTCCGGCTGCGCCAGGACATCAAGATCGCCAAAACGAATCGTGCCGCTGTCGGGCGGCTGCAGTGTGGCGATAGTGCGCATGAGTGTCGACTTGCCCGCGCCGTTTGGTCCAAGCAAGCCGAACATTCCCGGCGGAATCGTGAGGGAGATGTTGTTGAGCGCACGCACTCCATTCGCGTACGTCTTGGAGAGCCGGTCGATTTGCAGGATCATCGAGTGGTGCCTGGGCGGGGTGGGAACGGCGGAGCCCTGAACAGAATCTGTGACTCGGGGTACATTAGTGTCCATGACGTCTGATCGTGTGGGAGCGATCGGACCCTGACGCTGGTGGTGTTATGAATCGATATGTCGTTCGCGCAGCCGCGCTGTCCCTGGGCATCCTGAGCATCGGGCCACTGGGGCGCGCGCAAGTGTCCGCGCAGAATCCAGCGAGCGCCGTGCAGGAGCTGCCCCGCTATAGCGCCGAGCAGCTGGACAACCTGATCAGCCCGGTGGCGCTCTACCCTGATGCGCTGCTCGCGCAGGTGCTGGTGGCGTCCACCTTTCCCGATCAAATAGAAGTGGCGGCCGACTGGGTGCGCGCCAACGGGACCAGCGGCATTGATGACATGTCGTGGGACGTGAGCGTGAAAGCCGTGGCCCACTATCCGTCCGTGATCAACATGATGGCCGACAAGGCTGACTGGACGGCCACACTCGGCCGCGCATACGCATACCAGTCAAGTGACGTGATGCTGGCCACTCAGCGCATGCGTGCGCTCGCTGACCAGCACGGCAACCTGATCAGCAACGACCAGCAGCAGGTCGTGCGGGAATCAAACAATTACGTGATCGTGCCCGCGCAGCCGCAGGTGATCTACGTACCGGTGTACGATCCGTTCGTGGTGTATTCGCGACCGATCTTTCACACCGTGTTCAGCAGCCGCTTCTGGTCGTTTGGTGTGGGCTTCCCAATTGGCGGCTGGCTCAACTACGACCTCGATTGGGGTCGTCACGCCGTGTACTACAACGGCTGGGACCGCCGGTACTTCACCTACGGCGGCGGGTGGCGCGCCCGGTCGTTTCCGTTCGTACGCATTACCAATGTGTACGTGAATCCACGCTATCGTGATGTGTACGTGAATCGATACGTGGACCAGCGCGTGATCAACTATCGCAACGTGGATCGATATCCGCGCGTGCATGGCGATGTGTACTTTGCCGACGTACGAAACGGCAATCGCGGCGGTGATCGTACCAACGACTGGACGCGCAACCAGAATGACTCCCGGGCGCGCGAGGCCGCAGCAGGCGAAGCCGCAGCACGCGAAGCTGCGGCGCGCGAAGCGTGGTCACGCGACGAACGGGCGCGCGATGTGGGTCGCGCCGTTGAGGATGCGAGAGCTCGTGTTGAGCGTGGAGCCGTTGCGCGAGGCGCAGTCCTGAACGCGCGGGCGGAAGCCGACCGCACACCGCAAGTGATTCGCAGCGATCCATCACGAGTGATGCGCAGTGAGCCCACGCGTCGGATCGGCGAGATGCCGAGTGCGGCGTCTGTCGCGCGCAGTGAGCGCGCACGTACGGTGATTGGCTCGCAGCGGGAGGTCCTGTCCCGTGCGGAACCTCAGCGATCGTCGCCGCCATCGGTGCAACGGTCGTCGCCACCGGCGGTGCAGCGATCTGCGCCGCCAGCCGTGCAGCGGTCGTCGCCGCCGTCAGTGCAACGGTCTGCGCCACCGGCCGTGCAGCGGTCATCGCCACCGTCGGTGCAACGATCATCGCCGCCGGCCGTGCAGCGTCAATCACCGCCGCAAGTGCAGCAGTCGGCGCCACCGTCGGTGCAACGATCAGTGCCAGCGGCCTCAAGTGGAAGCAGCACGCAGGGATCGGGGCGTATTTCCCGACGGCCACCAGAACCGGGATGAGAATGCATCGGTAACGTTCCAGACCGCTGACGGTTGAACAAATCACGCGACAACGAAGCCTCCGCGCTTTCGTTATCGCGTGATTCCGTTTAAGACCGCACTTGCCGACAAATGCGCTCGCCATGCACTATCTTTTCAGCGCCTCCCTTCAGCGGATTTCATGCAAGACTCTGTGTCAGCTTCAGCCATCATTGCGTGCGTGCTCGGCCTGCTTGGTGGTGCTGCGTTGATGTACGCGTTCATGCG
>JALHNZ010000052.1 GCA_022843265.1 Gemmatimonadaceae bacterium | reverse complement strand
CTCATGCTGCGGGCCACCGCGCGTCTGCACGTGCATTGTGACGGTCGCGCGCTCGGTCGCATTCTGAACACTACCATTGCGACCACCACACCCACGGTGGAGGAACTGCGGAAGGCCCGCCAGCGCACGCGTTCGGCGCCTCTTGAACGCCGGCGTACTCCGCGCGGACAGGCCGCCATTGCCCAGGCCGCACGCCGCTACCCGAACGGCTACGGCGAGATGCTCGAGACGAATGACTACGAGCTGCGTGTGCAAGGCGATGTGGTGCCACCGGCCCCGTGGTCCAACGTGATTGCGAACGAACACGGCGGCTTTGTGATCAGCGAGCGCGGGGGCGGTTTTACGTGGGCGGAAAACAGCTACTTCATGCGTCTGACGCCGTGGCACAATGATCCGGTCAGTGACCCGGTTAGCGACGTGGTGTATCTGCACGACGAGTTTACCGGCGATACCTGGTGCGCCACACCGGCGCCGATTCGTACATCTACGCCGTACCGGGTGCTGCACAGCGCGGGGCGCACCACCTTTGAGCACGAGCGGCACGGTATCCTGACCGAGTATACCGTGGGCATGGCCGAAGGTACGGCCGTCAAAGTGGCGCACCTTCGTCTCACGAACAACACCGGCACGCCGCGGCGCGTGGTGGTGACTACGTATGTGGAATGGGTGTTGGGTGCGCTGCGCGAGCGCGGACAGCATCAGGTGCGAAGCTGGTACGACAAGGCACAGAGCACCATGTTCGCGCAGAACAGCTTTGATCCGCATTTCGCGCCATGGACCGCGTTTCACGCGATCACCGGAGCGGCGACGGAGCACACGGGCAGTCGCCACACCTTCCTCGGGCGCAATGGCAGCACCGCGGCCCCCGCTGCGCTCGAACCTGGAACGGTTCTGTCCAGCGTGGTCGGGGCGGGCATTGACCCGTGCGCGGCGCTGCGATGCGTTATTGAGCTCGCTCCGGGTGCCTCGCATGAAATCGGCACATTGCTTGGGGCCGCAGACAGTGAAGTGAAGGCGAGGGACGCCGTGGCGTTACTGCGAAGTGTCGGCGCGGTTCGCAACGCGCTTCGGGGCGCGTCGAGTGCCTGGACGCAGCGCTTGAACGCTGTAACGGTTCGCACGCCTGATGCGAACTTTGACGCCATGATCAATCGCTGGTCACTGTATCAGGCGCTCAGCTGCCGCATGTGGGGCCGTTCAGCGCTGTATCAGAGCAGTGGCGCCTACGGGTTTCGTGATCAGCTGCAAGACGTGATGGCGTTCGTGTACGTGGATGCATCACTTGCGCGGGAACACATTCTGCGTGCGTCGAGCCGTCAGTTTCTTGAAGGCGACGTGCAACATTGGTGGCATCCACACACGGGGCGCGGCGTGCGCACGCGATTCTCCGACGATCTGGTCTGGTTGCCCTACGTGACCGCACACTACGTAACGAGCACGGGAGACCGCACGGTCCTCGACGAGTTTGTGCCGTTTCTGTCCATGCGTCCCCTCGCACCGGACGAACATGAGGTCTACGATCTGCCGCTCGTGACGGACGAACACGCCAGTGTGTACGAACATTGTCTGCGTGCGCTGCGACGCGCGTGTACGTACGGCGCGCACGGGTTGCCGCTCATTGGCGGCGGCGACTGGAACGACGGCATGAATCGTGTTGGTGTTGACGGTCGAGGCGAGAGTGTGTGGCTGGCGTGGTTCCTGATCTCCACGTTGCGTTCGTTCGCGATTATCTCAGAACAGCGCGGTGATGGTGACGCGGTCCTCGAGCTACAGACGCACGCGGACGCGTACAATCGCGCGGTGGAAGCGCACGGGTGGGACGGTGAATGGTATCGGCGCGCCTATTTCGATGATGGCACCCCGCTCGGCTCGTACACGAACGACGAGTGCACCATTGATTCGATTGCGCAAAGCTGGAGCGTGATTTCGGGTGCGGGCAATCCGGAGCGTCAGGCCATCGCCATGCGTTCGCTGGAGACACATCTGGTGCGGGAGGACGATCGGTTGCTGGTGCTGCTCACCCCGCCGTTTGACAAATCCGCGCACGATCCGGGCTATATCAAGGGGTATCTGCCGGGCGTTCGTGAAAACGGCGCGCAGTACACGCACGCCGCGCTCTGGGCCGTATTGGCAACGGCTATGCGCGGTGACGGTGAGCGCGCGTTTGCGCAGTTTCAGATGATCAATCCACTCTCGCATGCGGAAACGCAGGCCGACGTGGAGACGTACAAGGTGGAGCCGTATGTGGTGGCCGCCGATGTGTACACGGCAGAAGGGCAGGTGGGCCGTGGCGGCTGGACCTGGTATACCGGCTCTGCCAGCTGGATGTATCGTGTGGGTCTCGAAGGTTTACTCGGCTTCGAAAAGCGCGGTGATCAGCTCGTGATTGCGCCGCGCGCACCGGCATCGTGGCCGGAGTATACGATTCACTATCGTTTCGGCGTGACCGAATACGAGATCACGGTGCGACACGTGGTGGGCCGCACGCGCGGAGCAGCGCGCGTTGTGTTTGACGGCGTCGAGCTCGTCGGGCAGTCGGTACCGCTACGCGACGACGGAGTGGCGCACACGGTCATTGTGCACCACTCCGTGTAATCAGCGCGCGAGAAGAGCGTAGTTCAGGCGTTGAGGCGGCGACGTGCCGCCGTCCCCAAGCCCATCAGCCCCATCGCGAGCAGTGCCCACGATGCGGGCTCCGGAACGGAGACCGGCGGGACCACGTCGTCGAGATTGCCGGCATAACCGCCGCTTCCGAAGTCACCGTTGGGCGTACCTGCAGTGATGCAGTTGTCGGACAGAATCGTGTTGTTGTCCATCGTCAGCGCCGCGTTCAGTGCAATGGCACGACCGCAGAGGATCTTCGCTGAGCTCACCAGGCTGATGCTCTGATCGGCGATGATGTTGCCCTGAAATGTGGTGCTGCTGCCGAGCGTGGCCGAGCTTCCAACCAACCAGAAGATGCCGCTTCCGGCCGTGCCGTTGATCACATTCACCGTGGACGCAGAACCCGTGATGAGTGTGGTGCCGATCTGGAAAATGAACAACGAGTTGGGGTCACCCTGAAAGTCGAGCGTCAGCGCGCCATTGAGAGCGGCCGACGACGAAAACGAGTACACGCCCGGTGTGAGTGTCAGACCCGCGAGATCCTGACCGGTCAGGTCAAACTGAGACGCGAACCCACCAAAGGAGTTGAATGCCGTCAGCGCGTCGGCTTGCGCCTGCATGGCCACGGCATCGGTCTGATGCACCGTTCCACCGGTGATCGTGATCGTGGAGAGCCCGGTGATTGCCGTTCCGGGGGACACTCCGAGTGATCCGTACAGGGTTGTCGCGTTGGTGTTGGTCACGGTAGACGCACCAAGCGCCGCGAAGTCTTGCGCCGTGCCAAGTGCGCTTTGTGCGGAAGCAATGGTGCTTGTACAACCCGCCGCCACCAGCAGCGTGATGGCCTTTCGTGAAACGCTTCGAGCAGTTGTCATGCGTGAACCCTTGTTCGACTGGGGGACGATAGGGTGTTCAGAGGCACTTCATGAGCGACGAGCGGATTCATCGCTCATGGCCTCTGCCGCAGCAGACACTGCAACAATGCGTCCACTATTCAAGTGACCCCAAAGTAGTATTGCAAATCACGCACGCCTCATGTTCGGTGATGTTCGAACCAAAAGATGTTGCGAAGCCGCACTGCCCAGTGTCACAACTGCGGCGCGTGTACAGCGCTTATTCGTAGCGCTTATGCTTGCCCTGAAGACAGCGGCGTTTCTCTAGATCTCTCCACTGGAATCCACACGGTGAACACCGAGCCCTTGCGCAGCGCGCTGGCAAACGTGATGTACGCTTCGTTCTGCAACAGCAATCCATTGGCAGCGGCGAGGCCGAGTCCAATACCCTGACCCACGGCTTGCGTGGTAAAGAACGGAACAAAGAGCTGCTGCTGCGTGGCCTCACTCATTCCCGCGCCAGTATCTGCAATCGTGAATACGCCATACTCGCCCATCGGGAGTAGGCGACCGTCGGCTGCAGTTGTTGAATCAGATACGGATTTCAATTCCACCGTAACGCGCACGTCACCACTCAGGATCGTCGCGCGATACGCGTTGGACATGAGGCTGTTGAACACGAGGCGCAAGTGACGCATGTCAACCGCGACCACGACGGCGTTTCTCGCTTCCACCAACATGCGCCGCTGACTGCCGAACGCGTGCCGGTAGTCGCGGTACAGGCGAGGGATTTCCTCTGCAAGGTCCACGATTTGTGGGCGTAACTCGGCGTTGCCTGCGAACTGTGAAAGCTGACGCGTGATTGACGCCGCGTGTGCAGCGGCGCGCTGAATCTCTTCCACGTCTGCCACCTGCGGCTTGGTGAGCGAGTCGTGCTCAAGCACCGTGGCATAGCCAATGATGATCTGCAACATGTTGTTGACTTCATGGGCCACGCCGCCGGCCAGCGCGCGAATGATCTGCATACGCGCCAGCAGGTGTTCACGGTCGGCGGCAATCTGCGCCAACTTTGCCTGCGTGCGTTGGGCGGTGAGGTCACGCACAACAACGTGTACGGCCGGTCGGTCCGCGTCGAGGAACAGTTGTGTGCTTAGTTCCACGTCGCAGCGCTCGCCACTGGCGCACAGCACCTGCGCGTCTGCGCTGCTGTCCGACTCCAAGCCGGAAAATGCGGCCACCAGCTCACGCTCAACCGCGTGAAGATGTGAATGAGAGAGCACATCTGCAACCGGACGTCCGACGAGTTGTGACGCATCGCGTGCCCCGGCGAGCCGGATCATCGCCGCGTTGACTTCCAGAATGCGTTCCCCGTCATGCACTACGATGCCGTCTGGCGCGTGACCCACCAGCTGCTCGTAGCGTGTGTTCATGACGGTCCGCGTCGCGATCGAACCGGTACGCCGGTCGTGACACCATCATACTGGCTGAGCGTGTTGCCGAGTACGATGCCGGTTCTGGTTGTTTCGTACACGCGAAAGTCCCGGCTGTGGTTGCTGCCGCGCATCTTGATGACAAGCAAGGCTTTGCGAACTTCGCCCTCGATTTCAACATAGCGTTGACTGACAATTACGTCCGTCAGGAATGAGACGTGATAGCCGGTGAGATGCAGACCCTTTCCTTCCACCACTTCAACGGTGGAGTACATCGTGACGCCCAGACTCGTCAGCGTTCCGATCAGGCGGTACAACGATTCGCGGAAGTCGGCGCGGAATGTTGGAGCCAACGCCATTTCAAATCCGTTGATCGAATCGATCACCACGCGGGTCGCCCCGATGTCCTGCACGGCGTTGCGAATCTCCTGCATGGTTTCATCGACCGACAGATCGAGCGGACGCAGGTAGATGACTCGCAGTTTGTCCGCGGCAACCGCGGCATCGAGATCGATGCCAAGACTTTGTGCGCGCGCGATATAGATGTTTGGGCGTTCCTCGAACACCGCGATAACAGCCGCCTCACCAGCCCGGAGTCCCGCGGCGACAAACTGCGTGGCAAAGGTCGTCTTGCCCGAACCCGTTGGCCCCGCCAGCACCACCGAGTCGCCGGCCGGAATGCCGCCACCCATCAGCGCGTCCATCCCTTCAATTCCAGTGGACAGTCGCCGCGCATCTCGCGAGCGCGGCGCGGCCGGTTGCATGGACACTCGGGGGAACACCCGCACGCCGTCTTTGGTGATTTTCATGGTGTGCAGCCCCGGCATATGCTCGACGCCGCGTGACTTCACCACCTGGATTTTGCGAACGACTGAGTTGCGATCAATCGCCTGCGTGAGCCAGAAGATGCCATCCGCCACCGTAAATACGGGATTGCGCAGTTCCTGCTCCTGGTACTCGCCGATCAGCAGCGACGTGATGTCCCAGGTAGTCAAATACAGCGCAAGTCGCTGCACAAAGCGCTCAACGCTGGTCGCGGGCGCCTCGTTTTGCACCTCGTGCACCAGTGACCGAAACGAGTCGACCACCACCATACCGGGGCGCAGCGTTGTCACTTCCTGAACAATGCGCGCCAGCACGGCATCAAGGTCACCGTTCAGCGCTTCTTCACTGAGGTTCAGGAAGTGCACCTGCTCATCAACTTTGTGACCGTCAAAAAATGTAAAGTGCTGCTGATAGCGCAGCATTTTCAGCGACGTTTCGCCGAGCAGGGTGATGAAAAGTCCTGGGCGCTCGGCGGTCGACGTTTCGAACAGCATTTGCATGGCCATGGTTGTTTTGCCTGAACCAGGGCCACCGGCGATCAGGTTGAACGAAAGCGCTGGCAGACCGCCGCCGAGCACTTCATCCAGCCCGGGAACACCGGTTTTTAGCAGTTGCAATGCGATTGAATCAGGCGTCTCAGCCATTGAAGAAGTGCTCATGATTGGGTGTCCTTCGATTCGTGGCCCGCGAGACTGCGCGCGTTTGGAGGTGCGCTTAATGCCACAAGGCGCACCGCCATATCGGTGCCGACAATGCTGCCGAGCTGTTCCATCATGACGATCAGCAGCGCGATAATGGCGTCCGATGTTTCGGATTCAGAAAACACCGCCGCTGTCTGACTCGATGGCGACGACTCAGCGGCGCGAGGATGAAGATCCGAAACACTCGCGAGCGCGGCGTTGTGCGGAAGCGTGAGGGCGACGGAGCGATTCAAGAGGGCGGCATAACCCTCCGCGCCAATCCACCGACGCAACCGTGCTTCGAGCTTGGTGAGCAGCTCGTCGGCGACTACCAGCACATTGTCTGGGCTCTCGCTGTGTTGCCGTGCCTCCGCCCAGAGCTCTTGTGCCACGCCACCAGCACTGCGCGCTGGATTGCTCACCCAGCTCGCCCAACGGGCTGCGCGGCGCAGCTATTCCCGATCACGAAGCCTGCCGGTGCCATAGGCATACGCCGCCACTTCCAGGCGACTACGCAACGAGAGCTTTTCGAGAATGTTGTGCACGTGACTCTTGACCGTGTGAATCGCGATGTGCAGCTGATTCGCGATGTCTTTGTTGCTCATGCCCTGTCCGAGCAGGTCGATAATTTGCCGCTCGCGGGTGGTGAGGTGCACACCTTCATCGATAATTTCTCGATCTGGTACGACCTCATCACGAATGATCTGCGAAAAGAGCGAATGCGTGAGCGCGAGTGGAAGCACCTGCTGACCACTGGCAACGGCATCGATGGTCGACACGAACTCATCGAAGGTCGCTTCCTTCATGATGAAGCCGCTCACGCCCGCGCGCACGTACGCCGCAATGTCCTCATGGGCCGCACTCAACCCCATGAGAATCACGCTCAGCGAAGGGGCGGCCTCGCGCAGCCTTGCAGCCGCTTCGAGGCTGTCCTCATCGACCAGCCCAAGATCGAGCAGCAGCACATCGGGCGCATCCTGCGCCATGAGGTGCAAGACGTCGTCCACGGTAGCGGATTATCGCACCACGCGATACTCCGGCCGGAGTCGGAGCATCGCGGCGATGCCCTCGCGAAGCAGACGATTGTCGTCGACGAGGGCGATGGCGATGGTTCCTGACCGCACGACCGGCTCCTTCACCTTCGCCACCTCTCGTGGTGTGGAAGTTCGGAATGTACCAGTATTGCTTTTCGTAGGCATTCCCTAAGGTCCTCTCGAGTTGGCGACTGCTGACCACGGGATGTGCCGCGATGCGCCGATCAAGCCGGCGCTGACGCCTCAGCGAAACTGAAGTGGGGGGCAAAGGGCTGCGACGCCAGACCAAACGTGCCCCACACTGTAACCTACCGCTACCAGAGGTGTCGACCAATCGATCGTAGGACTGATCCTGTGCAGTGACTAGTTCTTTTTGCCCGTCAGCACCAAAACGCCACCCACCACAAGCGCGCCAATGCCCGCCCACAGCGGCACGTTCACATTTTTCTTTTCCTGAACGTTCAGCTCCAGGGAGCCCACCTTGAAGGCCGTCTCTTCCTTGGTATAGCTGAATCCGCCATACGCCAGCGCCAGGGCGCCCAGCACGATCAAAACGATGCCCAACATTTTGCTGTTCATGCGAAGACTCGGGGAATGGGAAATCGTTCGGTGCGGCGCCACATCAAGAACATGGCGCCCGGAGGAGCACATTGTAATACGTACACTCCGGACCGGACATCTCTCGTGTTGCGGAGAGCGGCATGCCCACTGAGAGGCAGGCAGCTGTCTGGCTCGCTACCGAGACTCAGGCCTCGTTCGCCAATACATCGAGGAACTCATCGCCGTAGCGTTCCAGCTTCGCTTGCCCTACGCCCGGTACCTGCAGCAACTCACTCGGCGTGGCCGGTCGACGCGCAACCATTTCCAGCAGCACTTTATCGCCAAACACGATGTAGGCCGGCACCCCCGCTTCATCGGCCAGCTCTCGGCGACGCGCCCTCAGGGCATCAAAGAGTGCTCGATCCGGCGCGTCAAGATCGTTCACATCAAAGGCGGAATGCGCACGATCCCGCGGCGCGCGCCATCGCGACTCGGTGGCCGCCGTCGCAACGGCCGCGAGGCGAGACTCGACCGACTGTCCGGTACAGTGATCACAGGCCACGCCGCACGCGTCGATGGATTCGTCAAAGTGCGCCACGAGCGCCTGATGTCGACAGGCGGCGCGCTCAACCAGTTCGAATAATCCAACGGTGGCCGCATGCGTTCGCCGGCGAAGCGTATCGTCTTCTACGCGGTCGAGAAATCGTTCGTGCATTTTGACGTCGGCCCACGAGTAGAACAGCACGCAGTCACTGGGCAGTCCATCGCGTCCGGCGCGGCCGATTTCCTGATACCACGACTCAATGTCTTTGGGCATGTCGCGGTGAATCACGAACCGCACGTTGGGTTTATCAATGCCCATGCCAAAGGCCACGGTGGCCACGATCACGTCGGTGTTGTCGCGCTGAAAGCTGTCTTGGTTGCGCGCGCGCACATCTGCGTCGAGCCCGGCGTGATAGGGCAGGGCTCGCACACCCTGGCTCACCAGATAGTCCGTCGTTTGCTCCACGCTGTTGCGGCTCTGGCAATACACAATGCCACTCTCGCCTGCATGTGAACGAATGAGTGACAAAATTTCGCGGCGCGTGTCACCACCCTGACCTTTTTTGCGCACACCAACACGCAAGTTTGGTCGAAAGAACGATCCCTTGAATCCGGCCGGCTTTTTCATGCCGAGCTGCCGCAAAATGTCGCGCGCAACGTCGCGGGTCGCGGTCGCGGTGAGCGCGAGCACGGGTACATTCAACTCGTGCTTGAGTCCCTGCAGGCGCCGATACGAGGGGCGAAAGTCATGTCCCCACTGGCTGATGCAGTGTGCTTCGTCCACGACCAGCAACGCAATCGGACAGCCGAGCACGAATGAACCGAGCGAGCCATCGAGCGCCTCTGGCGCGAGAAACACCAGCTCGTAGGCGCCGGCGCGAAAGGCCTCAAGTCGCGCGCGTCGCTCGTCCGGATCCAGCGTGGAGTTGATCGCGGTGACTTTGAAGCCAAGCGCGGCCACCGCGTCCACCTGATCCTTCATCAGTGAGATGAGCGGTGAGATCACCAGCACCGTCCCGCTTAGCAGCTTGGCTGGCAGCTGGTAGGTGAGCGACTTCCCGGCGCCCGTGGGCATGAGCGCAATGCAATCGCGGCCCGCGAGCACGGCGTCGATGACCTCGCGCTGCCCTGGCCGAAACGATGAATAGCCAAAGACGTCGCGCAGTACGGCGTCGCTCGAAGGCAACGGTTCGTCAACTGCGTGCATGAAATGGGAAAGCGGTATATTGTGGGGCGTGGGATCGGAACGATCTCCAACAATATACGCCCGGAGTGGCGGATGCACTCAGTGTGGTGCGCTGATCCGGTGCAGCGCGCTTTCGAAGCGCGATGGGATTCAGGCGAGGTGTGACGTCGACGGCCGCAAGACGTACGGCCGTCGCGTCGATTCCCTTAGCGGCCTCGGCGTGACCAGCCCCAGCCGCCACCAAAAATCAGAACAAGCACAACAATGATCAGCAGCGTATTGGTAGACATGATGGTCCTGGGCAATAAGATGATCGCTGCGTGACGACTCAAGAGTGCGTCATCGAGGAATCGCAACGATACCCGGAAACTAGGGCCATATGGTGTGCAGTCTATTGCTCAAACGATTGATCTGCGCCTGCTACTGACGAGCAGTTGTGGTGTCCGTGAAAGGCAGCCCGATCTCGTGATCACTCGTCGTGATCAGACGGTTCATCTGCTTCCTGCACCGGGAGCAGCTGGATCAACACCGCATCGCACTGACGCTTGTCGATATAGAGCCGTGCGACTGATGGCGACGGTCCCACGAACGTCTCACCGGCAGCACCGGGGTTGATGACCAATCGGCGCGCCGCTCGTGTGATCAGCGGCAGGTTTGCGTGCGCGTAGACAATGACGTCGGCGTGCATGTAGGCCGATACGAGACGCGGTGGATCCGGACGCTCGAGTTCGTGGCCGTGTGTGACAACCACGTGCACCTGCTCGAGCCGCTCGTCAATGCGCTCCACAGTGCCCGCGGCCAGCGGGGCGTCCAACGGCCCGCGCACGGCGCGCGTGGGGGCGATGGTGGACAGTTCGCTCAGCACGGACGCCGAGCCGATGTTGCCCACGTGAAAAATGAAATCGACACCACGCAGTGCACGGTGCACCTCTGGGCGAAGCAATCCCCGGGTGTCGGCAATCAGTCCGATGGTGAGCATGGTGCAAGCTACTACAGGCCGCGCGCTTGCGTTGGTTGCCCCAGGAGCGTGTTGTGCACGCGCGTGGTCTGGCCCGGTTGACGATTGCTTCACAGCAGCGGGCCAGATTCGGGATGAGTATATACCCCAATCCGGAGATCCCATGCAGTTGTGCACCAGAATGTTCGTGTCGTGCGGCGTGCTTCTCACGAGCGCGCTCACCCTCGCGACGGTTGAGAGTCGGGCGCAAAGCCCGCGTCCCACGCCGACCGGCGCTGTCGTCCTTGTGGTCAGCGGTGCTGGACGCGACAGCGGTCGAACGCGCCCGGGTTTTGAGATGGACGAGTTGTCGCAAGCGTGGCACCTCTTTACCAGCAACGGTTATACGGTGACGATTGCCAGCCCGGCTGGTGGTGCCGTGGTGGCTGATCGTTTTGATCGGACGGTTGACTACAACGCGCGATTCCTGGCTGACGAGCGCGCCATGCAGATGCTGGCCAACACCCGCGGCACCGCGGGGCTGAGCGCGCAAGACTACGATGCCGTGTTCGTGGTTGGTGGGAAGGGTGCGATGTTCGATCTTCCCGTGGACACCGCGCTTGCTCGGTTCGCCGGCGAGCTGTACGATCGTGGGGCCATTGTCTCGGCCGTGTGTCACGGGCCGGCGGGTCTTGTCCGTGTGCGTACACGCAATGGACAGTTGCTGCTCGCCAACCGTGCGGTCACCGGATTCTCAAATGAAGAAGAAACTGTGTTCGGGAAAAAATGGGCGCCACAGTTTGCATTCCTGCTCGAGGATGAAATCCGCTCGCTTGGCGCACGCTGGGAAGAGTCCCCGCTCATGATTCCGCACGTGGCCGTGGATGGCCGATTGATTACCGGACAGAATCCGTTTGCGACGGCTGCGACGGTTGAAGCCGTGCTGAACGCGCTTGGTAAAACACCGGTCGCGCGGACTGCGTGGCGTGATGAACGCACCGTCAACTTCGCGGCGCAAACGTTGGGTGGCGATCCCGTCCTGATGCGCCGGCAACTGGCGGCCACACACGCCGAGCTGCAACCGGATATGATTGGACTCATTGGCTACTACCAGCTGCAAGTGGCAACCGATACAACGGCCGTGCGACGCGCGCTCACGTTGCTCGAGCTGGCCGCGCCGTACATGCCACAAGCTGAAATCTCGCTGGGACTGGCCGATGCGTATGCACGGTTGGGGCGAACCAACGACGCGCGTGTGCTGGTGCGTGATGTGATCGCGCGTCATCCGGAACGCAAGGATGCACAGGAACTCCTGGCGAGGCTGAATAACTGACCAGTGACCGCTTCACTGCACGTCCTCGTGATCGAAGATAACCGCGCGCTGGGGCAGAGTTTGCTGACCCTGCTCACTGCGCGCGGCTATCGGGCGGAGTTAGCCGCCGATGGCCGCGCCGGCCTGCAGATGGCGCTCGCCGAGCCGCCTGACGTGCTCGTGCTCGATCTCTCGTTGCCCGGCCTTGATGGCCTCCGCGTCTGCGAGCGGCTGCGCGCCGAATGTGACCGGCACGTGCCCATTCTCATGCTCACCGCGCGCGACACGCTGGCGGAGAAGCTGCGGGGATTTGAGGCCGGCGCCGACGACTATCTCGTCAAGCCGTTTGACAACGATGAGTTGATTGCGCGCTGTCTGGCGCTATCGCACAGACGCCGGGCTGGATCGGAGCATGTGTTGCGGATTGGATCACTGACCATTGATCGTCGCAGCGGTCTGATTCAGCGTGAGGGCCAGACGCTTGAGCTGCGGCAAACGTCGCTTCGCATACTGCTGGTGCTGGCCGAGGCCTGGCCGCGCGCCGTGACGCGGAGCGAGTTGGTGCGCCGGCTCTGGGGCGATGACCCACCCGAGTCGGATCCGTTGCGAACCCACTTGTATATGCTGCGGCAAGTGCTGGACAGACCATTTGCCGTTCCCATGCTCGTCACGATTCACGACGTGGGCTTTCGTCTGGACGCCGATCAGTGACACGAACACTGCGCACGCGCATTGTGTTGTCGTTTGTGTCGTTCGCGGTGTGCGTGGCGGCAGTCTTCGGGCTCGCCGCCGCGGTTTTTCTGTACACGGTGGAAGATTCGTTCTTTGAATTAATTGTGCGGGAAGAAGCCACGCGTCTCGAACGGTTGGCATCGAACCCTCGCGCATCTGGCAGCATCTGGTCGCAACCCAGTGTGCCCTACATGTTCGTGTACGAGTCCATTGCGCAGTTGCCGCGGGACCTGCAGGCACAGGTTGCGCTACAGCCGCAGCGTCGTGAGTTCGCCGGGGATTCAGGGCGACACTATCACGTGCGCGCGTTGTTTCCGGAGCGGTCGCCACCGGCCGGTTGGCTGGTGGCGGAGGTGAGCAATCGCCTGGTGGTTCGTCCCATGCGTCGCACACTGCTGGTTGACTGGCTGCTGGTCGGAGGCGTTCTCCTTGCGGTGGCTGTCGTGCTGGCGCTCCGTGTGGCGCGCCGTATCGCACAGCCGCTGACGAGTCTGGCGCAGGAGGTGCACCGTCTGGACGTGATGGCGGTGCAACCGATCGTGGTACACAACGCGGATGATGAGATTCATGTGGTCATTCGAGCGCTCAACGATATGCGAACGCGAGTGCAGGCGTTTGTGGCGCGCGAACAACTGTTCACTCGCGATGCCAGCCACGAACTGCGCACGCCGCTGAGTGTGATTCGCTCAACGACGGCGCAGGCGCTCGGTGATCCCGGTGTTTCCGCGTCCACGCGCCAGCTGCTTCAACTCGCACAGCAGGGAGCCGCACAGCTCGAGCGCACGACCGCCAGCTTGTTGGCGCTGGCGCGTGAACACCCGCTTTCGGAGCAGGGCACGCACACGCTTGTCCTGCCGGTGCTGGAGCGTGTGGTGCTGGAGCAAACCGCGATGCGCGACACCAGTGTCTTTTCGATGGACATCGATGTCGCGCGCGATGATACGCTGCCTGTTTCCGACTCGGTGCTCAACATTCTGCTGTCCAACCTGATTGGCAATGCGTTCGCGCACGCCGCACCCGGCGTGATCCACGTGCGCATGCGCGACGGCGTGCTTCGCATTCACAATCCCGTGTTGCACCATTCCCCGAGTCTTGACCCGTCAACACTCATGTCTGCGGGCGTGCGACGCGACGGCAGCCCGGGTGACGGTTTCGGACTCTCGATTGTCAGACGTCTCTGCGAACGCTCGGGCCTGACGCTACGTGTCTCGTCGGACAACCCTCGTCTGTTTGAAGTTTCATTGCAATCGCGCTGAGTTCGGTCGGTCAGGCGTGGCGCCGCCCCGATCGATGGTGCGATACTATTACGGACCCATTCCCACCCGCCCGATCGCCCGCCTGAGGCGACACACTAGAGCCCGCCACATGAGCACTACTGACCGTTCGCTGATCTCGTCCATTGTACTGGCTCTCGGACTCGTCGTTGGCGGCTTGTTCGCGGGTGATGGCTTTGTTCGCGCCAAACAAGCCGAACGCTATGTCACGGTGAAGGGTGTGGCCGAGCGCGAAGCGAAAGCCAATCTCGCGATCTGGCCGCTTCGCATCAGTGCGGCCAACAATGATCTGTCACTGGCGAACGTGCAGCTGCAAACGAGTGTGCAGAAGATCAAGGCCTTTCTGATTCGGAGCGGCGTTGACACCACACAACTCACGTTGCAGGAGTTTGCGGTGCGTGATGGCGAAGCGGATCAGTACGGCGGCAATCGCACAGGCCCGCGGTACGTGATTACGCAAACACTCATGGTGCGCAGCACGGATCCAGACCGGGTGGCCGCCACCAGTCAGCAGGTACATGAACTGGTGAATGAAGGCGTGGTGTTCACTTCAGGTGAGCAGTACGGCAACGGCGGCCCGACGTTTGTGTTTACGGGACTGAACGAACTCAAGCCCGAAATGATTGCGCAGGCCACGGCGCGCGCTCGCGAAGCGGCGGCTCAGTTCGCCGCGGACGCAGGAAGCGATCTGGGTGGCATCCGCCAGGCGAATCAGGGGTACTTTGAAATCCTGCCTCGCGATCAGGCGCAGGGCATTAGTGAAGCCAGTCAGGTGAACAAGACGATTCGTGTGGTGGCAACAGTTGAATATCTGCTGAAATAATTTCGGCTCGCGGTTTTCTCATCAGAACAGGACGTACGCAATGCAGATCAACGATATCCTCGCGCAGATGGGCGGCCTCAAGTCGATGGCGGCGGAACTCGGCGTGAGTGAAGCACAGGCCGCGAGTGGCGCGCAAGCGCTCATCCCCGCGATTCTCGGGGGCTTCAAGAAGCAGGCGCAGGCGCAGCCGAGTGGCCTGGAAGGTCTTGGTGGTTTACTCAGCAAGCTTGGTGGCGGCGCGTTGCTTGACAACGTACTGTCGCCACAGCCCACGAATGTGAATCAGGGGAACGATGTGCTCGGTCAGATTTTCGGATCGAAAGATGTGAGTCGCACGGTGGCGAGCAACGCCGCGTCACAAACCGGACTGGACGCGAGCGTGCTTAAGAAAATGTTGCCCGTGCTCGCGATGATGGTGGCCGGTTACATGGCCAAGCAGCGCGGTGGAAACAACTCGGAAAGCGCGCCCGCCTCGGGCGGACTTGGTGGACTGGGCGGCATGCTCGGCGGTCTGCTCGGCGGTGGCGGTGGCGGTAAAGCTGGTGGACTCGCGGGCATGCTCGACATGAATGGTGATGGCAATGCACTGGACGACATCATGCGCATGGCGGGCAAGTTGACGGGTCGTTAACCGGCCTGTTCGCTTCGCTATTCTTGCGGGAATGTGGCGCCAGTTGAGTCGACGACCCAGGCGCCATCAACTCGTGTTACGATGAGCGGTGTGCGCAAACTCAGCGAGTCCGGGTGTGCGACACCGGGTGCACGACGAATGATCACGCGTGAGTTTCCATCCCATCGCGCGCTATCCGGTCCCCAGCGCTCCGGGCTGATTTCCCACTCGATGGTCAGCCCGGTTGCGTCGATCCGGTAGATCCGGGCTCTGTTTGGGTCGTAGCCCGCTTCCGTGTCCCACGATGCGGTGAGGAACCGTTGCCCATTGGGGGCCACGATCGGTCGTTCATCAAGTTCGCTCACCAATCCGGAGCGGGCATCGATCAAACGAAAGGCGCGACCTTCAAACAGTTGTATCTCGACGAGATAGGCATCGAGTTCTTTGATCACACCGCGATACACGTGATGATGTCCGTCTTCCACCCCTCGCGGCGTATCGGTGAACACCACGGTGTCTTGTCCGGGGATTGTGATACGGATTTGATCGTTGACGCGCGCGACATTGGCGTCGCGCGCAACGCGCACCGTGGCCGTATCAACCGCCTGAATGTTTTCCTCGCTGCCGTCGGTATTCGCGCACGCAAGTGCGAGGCAGAGCAGCGCCCACCGCAGAAAGGAATGCCTGGTGGCCATCACACGCAGAAGTCTCGTGGTTAGGGTGCGAATCGTCGAGCTACGCAGGGATTCTGTCCGCCGTGACATTCCATGTCAAACCGTTACGTTCTTCGGGCACGAATGCGCCACGCGCTGCATTAGCTGCACACAGACCAGATGTTCCGTCGCGGTTTCTGTAGCTCACGCATTTCCAGGCACTTCATGCAAGACATCATTGATACCGCAGTGGCCGCAGGCACGTTCAATACCCTCGCCACCGCACTTACCGCTGCAGGACTCATCGACACCCTTAAGGGCACGGGACCGTTTACCGTACTCGCGCCGACGGATGATGCGTTCGCCAAGATTCCGCAGGCAGATCTCGACGCATTGCTCGCCGACAAGGCCAAGCTGACGGCCGTCCTCACCTATCATGTGATTGCTGGCAATGTGCCCGCGGCCACTGTTGTCACGCTTACCGAAGCCGCCACGGTCGAAGGCAGCAAGGTGACGATCGCCGTCGTTGACGGTGGTGTTGTACTCAATGGAACAAGTCATGTCACGGCTACGGACATTGCGGCTTCGAATGGCGTGATCCACGTGATCGACTCAGTCCTGATGCCGTCGGCCGCGTAAGCTGGCCTGCAGTATCAAGCGCCCGTCACGCGTTGCGTGGCGGGCGCTTTGCTGTAGCCTGGAACGGGCACTGGTGCTCCCTCGCGCCAGTCTGCAATGTTGAGGTTGTTGAGCGCGTGCCGCGCGACCCTGCCTCGTTCCTCGTCTCTCCGCCATGACGCGCACCCCGCTGGTTCTCACCGCACTCTGTGCGACGATGTTGCTGCCGCTTGTGTCCACTCCGTTCGTGAGTGTGGCGGCGCAAGCTGCGCCCGCAAACACGCTGTCGGCCGAGGAACGTCACGCCGGCTGGAAACTGTTGTTTGATGGCACATCACTCGCTGCGTGGCGCGGGTATCAGCAGACTGATCTGCCACCTGAGTGGGTTGCTATGGACGGCACGATGGGCAAGGTGAAAACGACCAACGACATCGTGACGCGCGAGCAGTTCGGCGATTTTGAACTCGTGCTCGACTGGAAGCTCGCACTGCGTGGCAACTCCGGCATTTTTTATCGCGCTACGGAGAAGGAAACCAAAGTGTACTGGAGTGCACCCGAGTATCAGCTTGCGGAAGACTCGCTCACGCCAGACAGTCGCAATCTCATGACGTCGGTGGCGGCGGTGTACGGTTTTTATCCGTCCAAACGCGGCGTGGTTCGCCCAGCGGGCGAGTGGAATACCACGCGCATTGTGGCCAAAGGGCCGCACGTGGAACACTGGCTCAATGGTCAGCTGATCGCCAAATACGAAATGTGGTCAGCGGAGTGGAATCGCAAACTGCATGGCGATCCGGCTGACTCCACCAAACGACCGCTCAAGTTTGCACCCTACAAAGATTTTGCGATGGCCAAGCGCGGGCATATTGCGATTCAGGGTGATCACAACGGCGCGCTTTCCATGCGCAACATCAAGATTCGCGAGCTGAAGTAGCGCGTCGCCCTATTCGGGCGGCAGGGACGGCGCCTTCACGCGAGACCGTACCTGCACGCGACCAGCTACGATGCGCGCGGCGACCAGTTCATTGTAGAAAAGACCGAAAATTCTGTCGTCGTACCATACGCCTTCCACAAGCCCAAGCTGATAGTCTGGCGGAAACACCTCAGCGTTCTCACGCAGCGTACTCGAGTCGGGTGTAAGTAACCCGAGATGTGACAGCGAGTCGCGCACGTCAATCAGCCAGAGAGCGTTGTGGTGCACGTACGATTCGTCTAGCGAATCGCGTGCGGGAATGTGCACGGGAAATGCGGCGCGGTAGTGGTCCGCCGTTGTCTGAACCTTTTGGACGGCGAGTGTTCGTTCACCCGGCCAATCGCCCACCGCGCCCGGCAACGCGATCGTATGTTCAAGCGCGGCCACCACACCCGGTGTCACCAACGAGGCGGACACGCCCGATCCGGAACTACCCAGCACGAGTACACGGCCGTGTACGTTGGCAATGCGGTCAATCGTGTGCGGCACGGGAACGCGCCACTGCGTGTCCGAGTCGAGGTGGGCGATGAACAGCGTGTCCGCAAGCGGTGACCTGCCCGGCGCGCCAAGTTGCCTTGCGAGGCGGCCCGTGTCGCGCCTGATGGCTGTGAACAGCGCGTAACGGCCCATGAAGTGCGTGAGCGCCATCGACTCGGCGTTGAACGTCAGCTTACGCAGCTGGCCCCGGCCTCGCGCGCTGTCAACGCTGTTGGGGCCGACCGGAATGGAAAGCAAGCGAGCGGATGACGGTGTCGTGGTGTCCGGCGGAGTGGCCGCAGGATCAGAGGCGTCGCGCGAGGGGCGCGTGGAAGGGGTGAGCAGCGCAAACAGCACTCCCTTTTCTTCGTGCAAGGCAAAGCGGTCCGCTGGTCGGCCATCCACCCGAAACGCGGTTGGTGCATTGTTGCTGAGCGGTACGCGAATGACCAGAGAACCGAGTGCTGCTTCGGGCACGCTGGCAGGTGCGCGTGGAGGCGTGGCGTCGTCGGTAACGACATACAGCACATCGTGGAGCAGTGCAAAGGTCTGCGCACGTGGCGCCAGAATCGACGTGGTTTCGCACGAAAGCGTTGGCGATGCGATGTCGCAACGCATGATGTGGTGAATCGTGCTCACGCTCAGTGCATCAATAGCCGACGATGGTCGGAACACGCGTTGATCGCGTACGGCGTCACGCCACGGATCGGGACTCGCCACGCTTTCACCGGTACCGCGCGCGTAGGGCGAGAGAAAGAACAACGGCTCCTGATAGCTGTACGGGAGCTCGGCCGCGGTGTACACGACCAGCTGATTTCCGCGGAGCCGCAGCGCCGTGTTGCTGTTGCCGGTTGGTGGAAGCCCGCTCAGCGTCAGCGAGTCGCGAGGAGCAAGCGAGCCATCGGCTCTCTTGGTATAGAGGAGCAGTTTAGTGCCGCCTCGAGTACCGCCGTAGTCGAGCAGGGCGGCAACATTTCCCGAGAACACCAATTCGTCAGCCCAACCGCCAGGCTCATAGTCAAATCGGTCCAGCACCGCCTTGCGGGAAGACACAACGCGTGGAGTGGACCGCACGTCAAAGTGCGTGAGTTGTCCCCCGGGCGAGGTCACGATCGCATCACCCATACGCTGTACGGCATTTCCGTTCTGCGCGACGACCGCATCGGTGTCGTACGTAACGAGGTATCGTGCGGACAAAGGTACAACGACGGTGGTCTCCATGCGGTCTCGGCGCGTCTCCGGACACAGCGGCACCGCCGTGTCAACGGACGCTGCAATCCGCCGTCGGTGAGTCGTACTGTCGCGCCGGCCGCCAAGCACCTCAGACAACGTTCCGCGCGGTCGACAGCGATACAGCGCTGCCAGACGAGCAGTCTCGCGTTCACGGTCGATTACCAATTGCGAGACAAAGCGCTCCGCGTCTGCGGTGTTGTCAAACGATTGCAGAGGAACGGTCGTTGTGGCTTGTGCGAGCAGTCCGTGGTCGAGCGGTGCCGTGACGCACGGTGAAAACGCCGCCAGAAGCAGCGCGCTCCCCAAGAATCGAGGCGTGAGTGAAATCATGGCAGGTTGTCGAACGGCAACAATCGGCTGGCTGTACCTTCGCGCACAAAGAACACGTGATCAAAGTTCTCCGGCAAGCGATATGGGGTGACGTAGGCGATCTCGTTCACCGGGTCATACCCCGCGCCGATTGAACGCATGCGCAGCGGGCCACCAATGGCTTCGCGCATGCTCGCGCCGCTTCCTGAAAGCAGCTGGCGCGCGTCAAACATGACGAAGTCGCCATCGACCAGCGAGAACATTTCTTCATACGATTGTGTGGCGATCAAGCTGGCGGACCAGGCGCGCAAACCGAGCGCGCTGGCGGAACCGACGCCGACCGAGTTAAAAGCGCCACGTCTGAAGAGCAGGGCCACGCTGCGGTACTGTGCGCCAAGTTCAGCCCGCAGCAGCGCGCCCATCCACGGGCCGGTAGCTGCCACATGTGCATTGTGCGCCCACAACATCATGCGCGTGCCCGACGGCGCCTGTGCTTGCAGCCACAGCACGTTGGCCGCCATGCTGCTGTCGCGAATGACAGTCTGGCGCGCTTGCGACTGCTCGCTGGCCATTGACTCCCACTGCTGCACGACGCGCATGCTCTGCAGCATGTGCGCCGTTTCGGGAGTGTTTCGCGTCGTGTGCTGTGCGCGCATGATGCCCGTCACGGAATCGATTCCCGCTCGGCAGGCAGCACGCACCGACTGCAGCTGGCCCCGATACGTCTCCATGGGAGCGGCAGACGTTTGACCGCGTCTGCGGTGACGAGTCAGACACGCGAGGCTGGCGTCCACGAACGTGCGCTGCGCTGGTAATGCGCGCGTTACGAACGCATCGACGGAATCGAGGGGCGTCGAGATGGATTGCATGTCGAAGCCCTGAAACCGCACGCGCTGATTGGGTGATGCGGTTCGATTCCACTCGCGCATCCAGACGATCAGATCTCGTACTTCTTCGGTGTTCCACGTCCAGAACCCGAGGCGAGAGAGCAACCGCGATGCATCACCGACACCGCCCTGAACGTAGCTGTCGATTTCACCACTCTCGCCCCACGCTCCTTCGATGGCGAAGTGCGTGAACCCCTTGTTTCGCACGAGATACTCGAAGACGCGATGCTTGAGCCGGAAGAATTCGCGCGTGCCATGCGTGGATTCGCCGAGTGCAACGACCGTCGCATTGCCGATCATGCTGCCGAACGGGGCGAGATCGGTATCTGGAGCGCCGGGCTCGGTTCCTGCAAACTTGACCGTCGATGCACGCAACCACTCAAGCGCGGCTGGAGGTGTGCCAACGCCTTCAAAGTTCAGGTTGCGCACGGGAGGTACGGCGGGTCTCGACGGTGAGGCGATCGAGTCGGGCAGTGGTGGGGTTACGAATCGCATATCCGTTGTGGGAACCGATGCGCTCACCACTTCGAACACGCCGTCATCCACATTCATTTTACCGGTGCCGGTCACCATCAACCCAATCGCGATATTGGTCGCGTTCAGCGCGACATCAAGCACCACCGCGTACTCTGTCCACTCCGATGTACCAAGGATCGGGCGCGTCCCCATGTTGTCGAATGCAGCCGTTCCGTTTGGGGCATCCACGCGCATCCACAGCGCGCCACCTGTTTCACGGAGATTGGATGCGCGCACCATGGCCCGCCATCGTACGCGCTTGCCACGCAAACCGTCGAGTGAACTCACGTTCTGGCCGAGGCCACCAAAATCTGTGTCAGGTGCGAGCTGACCGATGACATACGCGGACGCCTCACCGGAACGCTTGTTCGTGCGGTCCAGCCCAACCTCAAATGGGTTGCCAAACTCCGGCGCTGAGTTGCGGCCCACCGGATACCAGGGAAACGGGGCGCCCTGAATGCGAATGCTGTTGTCGTCGGGCTCGTCTTCCGGAATCTTCTCGAACGGATTCACAATGCAGCCTGTGGCGGCGATCAACGCCAACGACGTAGCGAGCAGACGCACGAAGAGACGACCTGGCATGGCGGCGGGGGCATGTCGTCCGACGGAGCTGCGTGCGGACGAGTGGCGGAGGGGTGTGACGGGGCGCACAAACTGATTGCCTTACCCGTGCTGCGCCGGAAAGGATCCACGCACCGCTTCAGGCTCGCTCGCCTCCTGCAGTGGGCGCGTTACGGCTTCCACCCCGGAATCGCCGCCGCCTGCGCAATCCATGATTTCATTTGTGCTTCGTCAAACTCGCCTTCGCGGAGGTGTTCGTAGCGTGCGTGAGGGTCTTTGCTTGGCACCGGCGGAACTGGCGTTAGTTGATTGCCGTAGAAAAACGTGACTTTGATGTAGTGCGTGAAGACATGGAACGCGATGAAAAATCCCTGACCCGGCACACCGTACATGGGCGTGTTCCACTTTACCGCTTTCTCCACGTTCGGCACTGTGTTCACGATCAGTGTGTCGAGCTTGCGACCAATGTCCTGTTTCCACTCCGGCATTGCGTCGATGTACGCCTGCACGGGTGCGTCGCCATCGCCCTTGGGGATTTGTGGGTTGCCGCCCGAGAGCAGGCGCACGGGCGTGGCCGCCGAGGGTTTGGCCGCCGAGGGTTTGGCCGCGGTTTTGTTTGTGTTCCGTTGCGCGCCGTTGAACTTGACAGCGGCTTTCACCAGTGCCTGGAAGTGGCGCGCATTCACGTGCTCGCCTTCGCGAATGTCGATCGCGCGCCGTGTGTTGCCGTCCAGGCTCGCATTAAATAAGCCATTGGGGTCTGGCAACATGGCACCGTGCGCAAACGTGAGCTTGACCGCCTTTTTGTACGCTTCGCCGGTGCACACGATCCCGTTGCATGACCACACGGGATTGTTCCACTTCCACTCTTCCACGATGTTGCGATCAGCGGCCAGCACGAGCGCACGCATGCGGGTGAGGACGTCGCTGCGCCAGTCGCCGAGTGTCGCAATTCGTTCGTCGATCAGTGTGGCCGCGGTGTCTGTCATGTGTCGACCTCAGGGCTGGTTGTTGGAATCGCGACGACTGAGCGCGCCCCGCATGTCGTCGACCGCCGGTGCGAAGGCCATGAGTAGCAGCAGTAGGGCAAGCGGGACGGTGGTGGCGTAACCCACGTGCATAAAGCCAAGCGCTCCGGCTACGCCGCCAATGAAGAACGAACCGAGCAGCGCCGCAAGCACGGTAGCGCGCGTGCGATCGCCCGTGACCGCTTCAAGGGTGCGGTTGCGATTCACATAGGCCATGCGACCGAATTCGATGCCGAGATCCGTGATGAGCCCGGTCACGTGCGTGGTGCGAATCACGCTATTGGAGATCTTGGTGATCACCGCGTTTTGCAAGCCCATGATAAAACAGAGCAGTGCCACAGTTGCCGCGATCAAGACGCCTCGGCCGTTAGGCAGCGCCGGTGCCACTGCACCAAACGCGAGCAGCAACGCGGCTTCGAGCAACAACGGTTGTGCAAACTCGCTGCGCAGTGAACGGCGTCGCGCGAAGTTGATCAGCACTGCGCTTGTGGCGGAGCCTGCGAGAAACGCGAGCACCGCCACAAGTCCTGAGATTGCCAGTGGCCACTGCCGAAGCACGATCGCGTCGGCCATGGTGGACACGATGCCGGTCATGTGCGACGTGTACTGCCCAACTGCGAGAAATGCACCCGCGTTGGTCGCGCCGGCAACAAACGCGAGCCCCACACCCAGATGAAGGTTACCGCGATGCGTACGCACGGTGGACGTGAGGCTTCGCGCGTAGGCAAGCGGCATGCCGGAATCTAAGCGGCGCTGCTTGCTCCCCGCTCCCAGAACGGAGGCGGCTCGACACCGAGTGCACGCAGGTACACATAACCCTGACCGCGGTGATGGTTTTCGTTGTCGATGGCGTAGAAGAAGTGACTCCAGACTGTCCCGGTGTATTGGCCGAATACCGTGATCGTTTCGCCGAAGCGCTCGGGCGGCACCTTTGCGAACCACTCGTTGAGCTCTGCGGTCGCTTCGTCCCAGCGAGCGAGCAATTCCGCTTTGGACGTGGCTTCGTAGTCGGCATAGGGCACGGACTGACCGGACACGATCTCCCGAGCCATCGGTGCGGCAATGGCGATCATTTCGCCGGCGAGCAACGCGAAGGGGCGCATATTGCCGATCGAGTAGGTGAACAGGTGTGCATCGGGAAAGATTTCGATGACACGGCGAGAGAGGTTGCGCAGTCCCTGCCAGTGCTCGAGCAGTTCAGTGGGTGAGAGCACAGCGGTACCAGTCGACATGACGGACTCCAGGATGGTGGTGGGTGCTTCGGAGTTTATTCGGGTAGGCAAATATTATGAAGTTTCTGCTGTTTTGACAAGACATTTCTTCCCTGACACCATGTCGCGCGTTCTGGCTCTTCTTGTCCTGCTCCTGACGTCCTCTGCGTCGCTGTCCGCACAGTCCGCTGGCGAGCTGAGCGATACCGTTTCGTTCTGCCCAAGCTGCGACGCGTGGAACGCATCACGGCAGCCGGTCAAGTTGTTCGGGAATGCGTATTACGTGGGCACGCGAGGACTTTCTGCCGTGCTGCTCACCTCTGCCGACGGGCACGTGCTGCTCGATGGTGGGCTTCCACAGGGCGCGGCGGTGATCATCGCCAACATTCGGGCGCTCGGTTTTCGTATTGAAGACGTGCGGCTCATCGTGAATTCGCACGCGCACTATGATCATGCGGGTGGCATCGCAGCCTTGCAGCGTGCATCGGGGGCCACGGTCGCGGCAAGCGCATGGAGTGCCTCGGTGATGCGTGCTGGTATGGCGCAACCCGGTGATCCGCAGCTGCGTGAGTCGCTGCGATTTCCAAAAGTGGCGAACCTGCGCGTGATTGCGAACGGTGATACGCTCCGGGTTGGGAGTACTGCCGTGGTTGCGCACTTTACGGGCGGCCACACACCCGGTGGTACGAGCTGGACGTGGACGTCATGCGAGCGTGATACGTGCCGGTCCTTTGTGTATGCGGACAGTCAATCGCCCATTTCGGACGACGGGTTTTTGTATACTGCGAGTCGCGAGTATCCAACCGCGCTGGAAGATTTTGCGCGTGGATTCGAAACACTCGAACGGCTCTCGTGTGACGTACTGATCACCCCGCATCCTGAAGCCGTCAACCTCTTCGAGCGTATCGCCGCTCGTGACGCAGGACAGCCAAATGCGCTGGTCGATGTTGACGCGTGCAAGCGCTACGCGAGTACGGCGCGCACCCGATTGGCGGCGCGTGTGGCGCGCGAACGGTCGGGTACGCCGTAATTCGCGTCTTGTGCGGAACTACGTCTCGTACGTTGCGAGCCACACGGTGTGATGGCCGCAATCCGGGTCGTTGGCGATGTGCTCCCGCACCACAAATCCGTTGCGTTCGAGGAGTTGTGTATACTCGCGCTGACTCAGGCTCGCGTGATAGAGCGGTTGGTTTCCGAATGTCCCAATGGCTTCGCCTTCGTCTGGTCCACTCGTGAACATCAAGGGTGCGGTTGGCTTGGCATGGGCGGCAAAGCGCTGAAACATGGCGCGTTGTTCGTCCATGCCGAGATGGAAGAAGCTGTCCCAGGCAAGCACGCCGTCGAACACACGACCGAGCGCGAGTTCCGTCATGTTGGCAACGTGCCACTCCGCGTCGGGGAAACGCGTGCGGCACAGCGCTATCATCGATGGGGCGGCATCCAGCCCCACGACGTGAAAACCGCGCTCCAGGACATATCGCGCGATCGGTTCTCCCGTGCCACATCCGATATCGAGGATGGTGCCACCGGGATGCACA
>JALHNZ010000051.1 GCA_022843265.1 Gemmatimonadaceae bacterium | reverse complement strand
CCCATGCCGCAGCCCATGCCGCATCCCTTGCCGCATTTAAAACCTGTTGCGAGGCGATGGCGATTGCTGCCGACGTGAGCGGCGGTAGTGTGCGCAGCGCCTCGGCGTGTGGCACCAGCGACGGCGTCAGTTCGAGAAACGCGGGGGTGTGGACGCGCACCAACCAATCGGTTGCCATCCATGCGCGCCCCGCGTCGTCGGCGTCTGTGGTGCGCGTGCCGATCACGTCCTGGAGCAGCGGCGCGATCAGTTGCGTGCGGGGCGGCTCGGTCAGCGCGACTCACTTCTTCGGCCAAACTCACATAGAACGCATCCCGCTCGCGCTCCATCGCCGCGAGCGATTCGGTGGCGGTGTGGAGTTGGGCGCGGAGTTCCGTCACCTCTACCAACAAGCGTGCGCGTGCGTCCGCGTTGATCTGATCTTGATACCACAGATTAACCATTTCACGGCACATCTCGTTGGCACGCTCTGACGCTTCTCCTTTGACTGCCGCTTCTACCAGTGCTTCAAGCAGTGTGACGTGTCGCTCTTTGGCGCGTCGTGCAATGCGCTCGCTGTACGCCTTATGCTCTGCTGCGTTCTGTTCGTTCATGGTCATCCTCGCGCGTCGGGCGCGGGTGGGGGTTGTTTGCGTTCAGCCTTACGTCGTGCCGCGTCTTGCTCGCACCACGCGATTGCATCGTCTTTCGTCGGCCATGCCTTGTTGTTGCCCTTGCCGTCTGTACTCCACCACACGACAGCGCCACTGCGTGCAAACACCTCAGTCCACGACGCAGACACTTCGTAGACAAGCCCGCCGCCGCGTGCCGTGTGGTACGTGCTCTCTGGCCCCGTGTAATACGGGTGCCGACGAAACTGACTGCACTCGCGCCACTTCACTCCCCCTCCCGGTCAAACGGATTCGCCCGCGTCGGCGCGAGACAGGCGGTGTCCACGGCGCGCACGGTGAGCGTGTACCCGGCGACGGTGCGGACGAACAGTTGCAGCGAGACGACGAACCCGAACGCGGCGAACACGTACGCCATGACGCGGTAGAGTTGGTGTTCAGACATTGGGCACCTCTACGCACACCACGCGCACGCCTGCCGCTTCCGCCTTGCGTACCATGTCCGCTGTCCCCTTGCCGCCGGGGCACGCGACCACCACGTCAGGGCGAAAGTCGTTCAACATTTGCGTGTTGCGGATTGGGCCTGCCCGATTGCCGAACACATCCCACTTGGCGGGATACGACGTACACACGATTTCAGCCTGCTTGGCATAGTCAGCGGCAATACTGTCTGCGCCGTGCGCTCCCCCGTGCGCCATGTGACTTGGCGTCAGTTCGTCGAGTACGGCGAACAATGCTTGACACTCGGCGTTCGCGCGCGCAATCAGCCGTGCGCGTTCAGTTGCGCTTGGCGCGGGAAGTAGACTTGGAACCACGCCGTACTTGCGGCCACCACACACGAGCACGCGCGGCCCTGCGATTGAGTCAGGCATCTTTCACCTCCACGGGTGCGCCGCAGTAGGGGCAGAACTTGAACGTTGACGGCGGGCACGCCAACTCAACGCACGGCACTTCCGGTTCGCCACAGCGCGTGTTAAACAACGCCGCGCCGCTGTCGTCGAGATATGTCCACACACACGGCGTCGGGAGTTCGCGCAGTTCGGCAACGATGAAGTTGTTCCCGTCCTCGTTGTATGCCTTCGCCAAGTTCTCTGCTTGCTCACGATTCATCATCGGCAGCGACGGGTCATGCACGCGATAGCCAATCACGCGGCTCATGGGGTGGGCTCCGTGAGTGCGAGGATACGCAACGCAAGCGCCAAGCCTTCGCGATCACCGCTTGACACAAACGCGCCTGCCACTTCCCGCACCCGCGCCACCGCGTCGCGCAAGGTGTCGCGTTCGGCTTCGGCCTTTTCAGCACGCTCCAGATGCATCAACGCCGAGTCTTCCGCTTCGCGCTTGTGCTTGACGGCGGCGCGCTGGTATGACTGCGCCGTCTCCCACTTTTGCTCCACCTCCGCGACGTGCGCGAGGAGGGTGCGAAGGTCGGTTTGCAGCGCGTCGTAATCATGCACGATGTCACGCGCTTCCTTGTACGAGATTATGGCGTGCTCCGTCTCGTAAAACGGAGTTTCGATCCCGGCGACATATCGCAAACGTGTGTGCGCGTTTGCGTCCGGCTCCACCCGCCCCCGGATCGCGTCGAGGTCGGCGGTCATTGTGCGCTCCAGTTGTCGTTGTAGCTCTGTTGAGCAAAGACGCTTAGACGTGTTTGGCTGTGGTCATGTCCCGGCATCGACTGTTCTTGCGTAAGCGACACACGGAAGTCGCACTGCGCTGAACACACGTAGCCGCCGTAAAAGTTGTGCTTGCACCGCTCATCGGTTCGCGGATGGTACGCACCGCCGCCTTCGTGATACGGCTTCCCCTTGAGCGCCAAGCCGCAGCCGCGACAGACAGCGCCCTTCAATGCGGCGGTCACGGTTGCACCGCCTGCGGGCCGTTGTACAAGCAATAGTTCACTTGTGACGGGTGAAAGTCCGCACGTTTTTTGCATCCTGTGTCATACTCTGCTCGCCCTGTTTTCGACTTGAACGGTATCCAAACACACGGGGCAGCCTCTCGCAATTCGGTCACCCGGTACGGAGCGCCGAACATGATTGTGGTGCGATTGTCTATGTTGCGTTTGTCTGCTATAGCCTGCGCTCCTAACCAAGATTCTGATATTGGGGCATCTATCAGACTCCCGTCTCGGTCCACTACGAGGTACCCAATAATCGCGCTCATACCGTCGCCTCCTGCGTAGAAAACGCGGCCACGGCAAACCGCTTGGCCGCCTCAGCCAACGCGTCCACTTCCCACGCGTCCGGCGTGCGCTGGCGGGCGATCACGCTGACAGCGAAGGCCAACTGTAGGTCGGACATCAGATCGGGCGACATGGGCGCGTCCTGCATGGCGTCGTACAGCGTCTGACGCGTCGTGACGAGCGTTAACGCGTACGACTGCGCGGCGTGGTCCAGCGTGTCGGCGGGCGTCTCGCGGGGGCGGAGCGTGCGGAGCACGGCGTGGCCGGTCACGGGGTGGATGTATAAGGCGGTGCGTTGGGGCATGGTCTGGTTCTCGTGGGCGAAGGGGTGCCCCGGTCGCGGGATGCGCCGGGGCGGGTGGGTTCCTACAAGTACATGCCTTCGTAGACGTGGAGTATGGGCTGCACGTCGGCGGGCAGTGTCGCGTACAACGCTTCGGCAGCGGCGCGAGTGAGGAAGGTTCGCCGGTCAAGTTGGCGCCACGCGTCGAGGCCAAGGGACGCCACGCACTGAAGACGGCGCTCTTTCATGACTCGCGAACTGTGGTCGTACTTGACGCCAATCCCGTAATGGGTCGGGCGTGGCTTGGGGCTGAACATTGGGCGATCTCCTTGGTTCGTGTGGGCGTCCGCGCCGCGTGGTGTGGGGTACACCGGAAGTATATACGACGTGGCGTCGGTGTCAAGGGGGAGATTACGAGTAAGTATTGCAGGCGCGTCGGACGGGTTTGCGGCGTACAGCTTTGACGCGGAACCGCTTTACCGCGCCCGCTTTGATGAGCCGTTCGGTGAGGCGCTGAATCACGCGCTCCCGGTCGGTCCGGCTGATGGCGTCGCCAGAGCGTTCAATTGTCTTGCCGTCTGCCGTCTCCGCTTTGACCGTCACTTTGATCTTGATCGCGGTCTTGCGCCCGACCTCCCACCGGTCGCGCTGGTTCGTGCTGTTGTCTCCGATATAGAGGTGCCCCGGATTCACGCAGCGCGGGTGGTCGCAGGTGTGGCACACGAACGCATCATCGGGGATGTCGTGGCCGAGCTTGAGCGCCAGCGACAGCCGGTGCGCTTGGATGCGCTCGCCTTGCCATGCGAAGATGCCGTACGTGCCCGCGTGCATGGCAGGCTTCCAGAGCCAGCACTGCGCGTGGCTACTCGCGCCTACGTTCGGCCAGAACGCCATCTTGAGCGGGGAGAGTTGGCGCTTGGTGCGCCCGGTCACACGGAAGGGTTCAGGTGTCGTATTGGTCATTCGCATACACCTCGACGTTGGGGGCGGTTGTGATAATCAGGCGACCGGTGGGCGTGCGCTTCACGCTTTCGACGGCGTGAATCCATCGCAGGGAGCTACCGGGGATGGTGTCGCCCGCGAACCAGCGGGCCAGCGTCCGCACACTCCGCCCCATCGCGATATTGGCAAAAACGATGCGGGGCAGCTCTGATGCGCGCATTAAGCGCCGTAGTTTGTTAAGTGCCTGTTGTTGCGTGAGATACGGGGCCACAGTTCATGTACCAGTTGAGGGTGAACGCACGGTGTAGCGTCGGCTGTAATATGTGCCATGTGGCACTCTGGCGCAAGCGGTCAGAATGACCGGGCTAGTTCGTTTGGCGGTCACCTGTCTGCCTCTCAGGGTTGCGTGATCGCAAGCAAGGCGGTATCGTAGGGGCGAGGCCGTTCCGCGTGACTACGCCACGCTTGCGGCTGATGGGAAGCACAGTCTGCGGATTGAATCCGGTGCGGAGCTCGCCTTACCCCCGGTCGGTGACCCCCGCAGGCTGTGACGAGAGGCCGAACCGGTCGTACGCGTCCCGTGGTGTGCTGCGCAAGCGGCGACGGCGGTCCGCCACTGCACCGGGTCGGGGAGGGGCTCTCACCACGCCTGTCAACGGCGTCCGCGTCCGAGGGGTGCGGCGGCAACCAACCGCCACATGCAGGAAGGCAGCGGTGCAAAACGCTTGACCCGCGTAGTTGGATGGACGGCTGTAGCGACGCGCAGGAACGAGACGCCACAGCCGTAACGACCCGGCAGTACCCCGTAGCATGAGGGGTCACCGGGTAGGCGGTTGGGCACCCGTCAGTCAGCAGGCGTGCGCGCATGGGTTCCAAAGTGGCGGCCACAACTGGCGCGCAGACCATTTGCGTGACGCCACGAAAAAGGTCCGCTAGACCCCTTGCGCTACCGTCGTCACGTCGCTATCCTTCTGGTGTGAGCCGAGCGCACGACGCGCCGCGCCACGTCACGCGAAGGGAGACCGGACCATGACACAGACTCTTGCCACCCCGCACCGCACGAAGACGATCCTGACTATTGTGCATGCGATTCTGACCAACCCGGATAACGCGCAGTTGGGTTTGACGCGTGACGACGTGATGGAAGCCGCCAACCGTGCGTATGACGCGGCCACGTCGATTGATGCGCTGACGCGGGCGACGGCAGAGGCGTTGTCATGACCGCCGCGACGGTGGCGCGCTTGCTGGGGATCGGAGGATGAGCGTGGCTGTGACGTGCGCGTTGTGCGGGGCGGTGACGCAGCGCGCCGTCTCGCACGTCAACCGCTCGCGTCGTCTCGGGATGCAGATCTACTGCAACCGGACGTGCGCGAGCATGGCGAAGCGCGTCGAAAAGACCGTCGATCAGAAGAAAGCCGAGAAGGCCGCGTATGACCGGCAGTACCGCGCGCGTGATCCTGACGTGCGCAAGGCGAAGAAAGCCGCCTACTACAAGGCAACGCGGGACCCGGAAAAGGAGCGGGCAATCCGAGCACAGAAGATGCCCCAGCACGTTGAGTATTGTAGACGCCCGGAGTACCGGGCATGGAAGCGAGCGTATGACCGGCGTCACCGCGCTAAGGCGTTTGGCGAGTTTGCCGATGCATGGTTGACGCTGACGGACATTGACCGCGAAGTGAACGCGCGGATGTCCCGCAACGAACTGTATGCCACCAAGGGCACACAGAATAAGAAACTCAATCGGAGAAGAGAGTATGAGCGAGCTATCCGCCACGACGCTTAAGAACCACCTTTGGGAGACGCTGAAAGACGTGAAATCCGGCAATATGCAGCCGGGACAGGCTGACGCCGTGGCGTCTCAGGCGCGCGAGATCCTGCGCACGGTGAAAGTGCAGCTCCAGATTGCCGCGCAGTCAAAGCGCAGCGTCTCGGCTGACCTGATCACGTTTTCGGAGAAGTAGACGCGACGGGTTCGGGGTTGCTTGGGATCACGAACAGTAACCCCGTAACCGGTTAGCCACACCCCGCGCGCGTGTTCCGTTAACGTACCGCGCGGTACAGAAATGCAATCGGTCACATTGACCGAACCGCCTTGCGCCCCACGCCCGCGCGGCGTATCGTGGCGTATGCGCTCGCCTCTACTATGACAAAGCCCCCCAAACGCCCCACGAAGCGCCAGCAGGCCGCCAAAGCCGTCGCGGTCGCCGACGCGCCCCGCCCCGAGATCGCCCCGTTCCTCGACGCGGTGAGCAATGGCGTGAGCATCCGCGACGCGCTGGCGCAGGTTGGCTTGGCGTGGGGCACGGTGCGCTATTGGCTCGCGCAGGACGAAGTCTTCGCGGGGCAGTACGAGCGCGCCCGCGCCGGGTTGGCGGATTGGTGGGCGGACCGCGCCGGGGACATCCTCGACGACGCGGAATCGAACGTGTCGCCCGCCGACGCCAGCGCGTACGTCGCCGTCCAGAAAGCGCGCAGCGAGTATGCGCGGTGGCGGGCAGGCGTCGCGGACCGCAAGCGGTACGGCGACAAGCAGACGATTGAGCAGGACACGACGCTCCGCGTGGTCGTGGAGTACGCCGAACCGGAACGCAAACCGACACAGACGCCGATTGGAGACGGGACATGGACCAGCGAGTAAGCGGTTGAGCCGCCCCGGCCACCGCTCGTCCGCGCGCACGTTGGACGCCGTGCAGGCGTCATGGCTGCGCGTCGTGTGGCAGTGGGGGCTGTGCCGTGGCCATCACCGCTGGTGGCCGCTGCGCTCGTCCCGCGAACGGCGCGACGCGGGCGACGTGATCGCGGTCTGCGTGCGCTGTAGCGCGGGGCAGCGGCCCAGCGGGGACGTGTTACCGATCAACTGGAGGGGCTGATGGAGTACGACGATTTGCTGCGGCAGTACGATGACGTAGTGCGCGAAAACGAGACGTTGCGGAAGGTTGTGGACAGGATGTCCGAGATCGAAGTGGGCATGGTCGATGTTCGGCCCACGCTAATGCTGCGGTACAGCATCGACCCGGACGCGCTGCGTGTGGCGCAGAACCCGGAGGCGATCTTTCGGACGCATATTGCGCGGGCGATGAAGGACTTCCGCGACTGGCTGGCGATAGATAATGAGCCACGTCCATCCCTTGCGGAGATGCAGCGTCTGATTGCCGACGCGCTGGACATGAAACAACGCCTGTAGTGGACGTCCGCATTACGCTCGTCAAGCCGCACAGCGGGCAGCGCGATTTGGAGCAGGCGTGGCACGGCGGCAAGCGGTACGTGTCGCTGCGCTGTGGCCGTCGCTTCGGCAAGACGACGTGGATGGACGCGAAGGCCATCGAAACGGCGATCAACGGCGGCGCGGTCGGGTGGTTTACGCCAAATACGGATTACGCCGATCCGGTCTGGTACGCGTGGCGGAAGCTGTTCCCGGACGCGATGATCGAGAACCGCGATGAAAAGGCGCGCACGCTGCGGTTACGGGGCGGCGGCATCTTGGAGATGTGGACGCTCCACAACAACGATGATCCGGGCCGTTCGCGGAAATATCATTTGGCGTGCGTGGACGAAGCCGGACTGATCCCGCGCCTGGCGACGATCTGGAAGACGGCCATTCAGCCGACGCTGTGGGACTACAACGGGCGCGGACTGCTGGCGGGCACGCCGAAAGGGCGACGCACCGACTTCAACGTCATGCACGATCAGGCGGCATTGGGCGACGACCCCGAGTGGATCGCGTTTCAGAAGGGATCGGCAGACAATCCGTACATCCCCCGCGAAGAGATTGAAGCGTTCCGCCGCCAGTGCGAGCGCGACGGCACGATGTGGATGTACGAGCAAGAGGCGCTCGGCATCCCCGCCGACGACGGCAGTAACCCGATTGGCCTGCAAGCGATTGCCCGGGCGCAAACGGCGGCGAGCACGGAACGCGTGGCCGCCGTGGGTATCGACTTGGCGCGCAAGGCCGACTATACGGTCATCTTCGCGGCGGACGCGTTCGGCACGTGGCGCTACGTGGACCGCTGGACGGGGCAGCCGTGGTCGCTGACGAAGCGCAAGATCGCGGCGTACCTGAACGAGCACGCCACCGATCCGTCAACAGGGTTGCTGGTGCCGGTGTGCGTGGACGCCACGGGCGTGGGCGATCCGGTCGTGGGCGATTTGCACACGATGGGGCTAGAGGTGCAAGGCGTCGTCTTCACGCCGTCCTCGCGGCGGCAGATGCTAGAGCGCGTCGTCACGGACATGCAGGGCGGACGCGTGCGCATCCCGCCGAAGGACGGCGAACACGGCTGGTTGGCGAAAGAGTTGGAGACGCTGGGCGTCGAGACGTTACCCGGGGGCGGCACGCGCTACGGGGTGCCGAGTGGGCTGCACGATGACGGCATCATGGCGCTCGCGCTCTGCCTCAAGGCGTTGCGCGGAGTGGACGTGCCAACGTGGGACATGACGCCACGCCACGAGGACCAGCACGTCCCGCATTACGTGCGTGGTCGCGAGCGGGAACGCGAGGCGCTGGACGGGCCGTATCACGTCACGATTGACTGGCGTGAACCGTTCCACGGGCGCGACGGGCAGCAGTGGGAAGACGCGGACCGGCTGTAATGCCGTCCGTAGGTCGGTATCGGTCGGGAAGTCCGATCTGGCGCGTTGACGGGAACGGTGTATATTGCGCGTATCGGGCAGGATGACCGAACCCACCACGGAGCGCCGCGCATGTTTGGATACCGACTGATCCATAAGGACGATCTGGCCCTGCTCTTGGCGGGCGCGCGCGCGGAAGGCGCACAGTGCGAGTTGGACGCGCAGCGCAAGGCACAGACGCATTTGTCCTACGGCCCATTGCATCAGACGTGGGGATCAGCGTCTGACAATATTGCGTGGGGACCGGTGACGCATGGCAACTCACACATCGTCCCGACGATCACCCGCAAAGACGCCAGCAAGCCGACACCGGAGCCCGTTGCTGACGAACCGCTCCCGGATGTTGTGGAATCCGCGCTGACGGAATGGCCGGAAGAGGCGCGCAGCGTGTCCGCAGGCTTTGCGCGCTCGCTGATCCGGCGTGGCATGTCGCCTGAGCAGGTGGCGGGCATCGTGGCGCAAGGCGAACCGGCGGACCGGCTCTGATGGAGCACGTGCGAGAGATCGAATACGTGGGCGGCCCGTTCTGCGGCGACACGGAAGAGGAAGTGATCGTCGAAGGCGGCGAGATCGTGGGCGAAGTGCAAGCGGTGGGATACCTACCGCTCGGTACGTATATCCGCGAGTCGTCGAAGTTTGGTGACGTGCTGCGCTGGCAGGCCGCGTGACGATCCCGCGCGAGATGATTGAGGCCATGAGCGACGAAGAACTTCCCCTAGAGGAAGAGGCCGTCGAAGAAGAGCAGCCCAAGCGCGGCCCGTTGCTCGACGAAGAGGACGAAAAGCGCGTTGCGAAGGACGTAGACGATCTGGTGGACGCGCAGGCGTCGTGGCATTCGTATCACTGCGCGATCTGGTCCCGCAACCGCGCATGGCGCAAAGGTCGCCGGGGCGTCCGCATCGTCGAAGATACGGACCGCGCGACGTTTGAGGCGAAGCTTCCGGCTGGCAGCAGCCAGCAGAGCCCGAGCCCGAACAACCTGAACAAGCTGATTAAGCGCGTGGCCGCCACGCTCACGGTCGATGCGCCGATGGCGGAAGTCGCGCCCGTCACGGGCGATCAGGACGACACGGATAAGGCCGAACTGAGCGAAAAGCTGTTAGCCGCCGACGCGGGACCGGGCGGATCCAACGATGTGCGCTTGGGGCGTCAAGTCGTCGACTTGGCGGGTACGTACGGGTCGGCGTTCGTGCATCTGTACGTGCATCCCACGGCAGGCGGGCGCTACCCGGTCGAGCTGGAATGCCACCCGCTGGCGACCAGTATTGCCGGACCCGATGGGCAGCCGGACGTGAATCTGGCGCTGTTGGACCCGAATACGGGCATGGCCGATCCGGCGGGCGTGTTGGTGCGCAAGTACGTGAACGCCGACGGCGTGACGTTGCAAGAGACGCCTGCGGGCGCGCAGATGCAGTGGCAGCCGAAAGTGTGCACGGAGATTCTGACCGGCAAGACGCTTTGGTTCCTGCCCGTCAACGCGCGCGACATCAGCGACGCGAAAGGCGTCGTGATCGGCTACGTGACGACGCTGGGCGAACTCGAATCGCAGTACCCCGAGATTGCAAGCTGGGAGGACAAACGCCGCGAAGCGCTGGCGTCATGGCGGCCCGACAACGTGAAGCATTGGCTGCACCCGATGATGGACGCGGCCATGAAAGAGGCGGTGTCCGAGCGCGTCCCGATGAAGGACAAAAAGGGGCGCATCGACCCGCAAACCCCGGTGTTTTGCTATCGGCTGTACTACGCGCAGTCGAGCGTGTATCCGGAAGGCGCGGTCGTGCTCACGAGCGGCGAAGAAGTGCTGTACCGCGACGTGTGGAGCGCGACGGTGGGCGAAGGCGACGATGCCCGCGAAGAGGCGCTGTTAGTGCCGGTGGCCCAGTTCCGCTGGGCCGATGACGCGGTAGACCAGTCGCCGTACGGCATTGCGGGTGCGGAAGACTTGGGGCCGAGCGAAGAGATTCGTGCGCAGCAGATGGCCGCGTTGGTCGAATATCTGCACCGCTTCAACCATCCGAACGTGTATCTGCCGGTCGGCTCGCCGGTCACGCCGGAAGCGATGTCGCGCCGGGACGGCACGCCGATCCGCGTCAACATGGACGGCGGCGGGAAGCCGATCTACGAGACGATTCCGCCGTTCCCCGCTGAGAGCATGGCGATGTACGACCGGCTGGGCGCGGAACAAAACAGTGGCATTGGCTTAGAGCAGGCCGCGCAAGGCGTGGCGAGCGCGAGCGTCAAGAGCGGCAAGCACGCCGAGACGATTGTGGAGCAGGCGCTGGTGGCGCTCGCGAACCAAGCGCAGAATCTGGGCGACTTTTACAGCCGGTTGTGGACGATCAAGCTGCAACTCTGGCGCGCGTTCTATGATACGCCCCGTGTGGCGAACATCACGGGCGAAGGCGGGCAATACAAGGAGAAGCGCTGGCGTGGCGTGGACCTGACGCGCTCCACCGACGTGCGGATCAGCAAAAGCTCGCTGACCTTGCTCAGTCCGAGCGCCAAGCAACAGTTGGCCATGCAGGAACTCGAAATCGCGCGTGCGTCGGGCGATCCGATGGCGTACGAGATGTACCGGAAGGTGTCGGCGCGTGGCATGCACCCGGCGATTGGCGTCACAGACGACCCGCAAGCGAACCGCATGGGGCGGCAGATGGCGGCATGGTGGGACGGGCCAGACGAAGAACTGATTGCCGCCGACGCCGAGTTTCAGCAGATGCAAGCAATGCAGCCGCCGCCACAGCCCATGATCGGCCCGGACGGGCAGCCGCAGCCGCCTCAGCAACAGCCGTCGCCCTTGCAGCAGGCCGCGCAGCGCGTGTTTCAGCCGCTCCCGAGCGACGAAGAGCCCACGGTGGCCCGTGCGCGATGGCTGGTGTTGCGCGATGAGATTGCCAAGGCGCGGGTCGCGACAAAACCGCCCGTGTGGCAAACGGCGCTGTTCGCGGAATACGACCGGATGCGAAAGGCCGCTGGCGTGATGACGATTGCCGAGCAGCAGCAGGCCGCGCAAGCCGCCCAGCAGGCGCAGGCGCAGGGCGAAGCCGCGAAGGTGCAAGCCGAGACGCAAGCCAAGACACAGCAACAGATCGCGGTGAAGCAGGCGGGCGCGGCGGTAGACGCCGAACTGGACGCGGCAAAAGACGCCCGCGCCATGGAACGTGAGATGATGGGGCAGGCGGCGAAGGCCGCGCAGTCGCCAAGCGAACCCTTCCCGAGCGACGCGCCGTAACGGGCTCCCCCGTAAGGCACCCGTCGCCAACCGGACATTATGACCGATTTAGAGACGATCGACGACGAACTCCCGACGCATGGCAGCGACGAAACGCTGATCGACGCGCCGGACCAGCCCGACGACGCCCCCGTTGACGACGTAGCCGACGCTCCCGACGCGCCGGAACCCGACGACGCGACAGAGCCCGAACTAGACGACGACGGCAACCCCGTTGCGCCGCTGCCCCCGCCTGAGCCCGAGCCCACGCCGTGGGAAGTCAAGGTCATGGGCGCGAAGTGGGAAGCGGACAAGATCGGCATTAAGGGCGCGAAGCTGAAAGCGGACGGGACGGTGGTCATCCCGCCCGAAGGCCGGGATCGGCTGTCGCAGTTGGTCAGCAAGGGCCGGATGTACGAAGAGAAGGTCCCGCAGCAGCTCCACGCGGAACGCCAGCGCGCCATTGCCGCCGAAACGGCGTTCAACGAGCAGGCCGAGCGCGGGACGGCGCTGTACAGCTTCTTTAGCGAGTTGGCCGACAAGAGCGAGCAGGAGATTTACGATTTCCTGTTGGACTGGAATAGCAAGAAGCCGCTCCTCCAAGCGCAGACGGAGCGTGCCGTCGCAAAGGCCGAGCGTGACGCGATGGAACGCCGCATGACGGCGGGCTATGCGCCGAACGCCGCTAGCGAAAACGTCGGAACCGATTTGATTGTACAAGAGGCCAGCGAGCGCGCATGGAACGAAGCGCAGCAACTTGCGGGCAAAGTGAAGGGACTGAAAGCCGACGATGCGTTAGAGATCGCCAATGCCCTCTGGGCGGATCGTCAGGCGTGGTACATTGATGTCGCGCAGCAGGACGACCCCCAATCAGGCATACGGCGTGGACAGCCCGTATTCCGTGCGGATCGGTGGCGAAAGGACTTCCTGCAACACGCGGAGTTACGCACACAGGCCAGCCGCACCCTGACGAGAGCCGCGACCGTCGCGCCAAAGCTCAGTGCCGCCGCCCAGACGAACGCTGCCGCTGTACGACCTGCCGCAGCTAGCCAGACCCGCAACGCGCCCCCTCCCCCTCCCGCTGGTGCGGCGAGTGGTCGAGCCGGACGCCCAGCGGCCCCCAAGACGAAAGCCGAATATGACGCCCTCGAACGGGCGGCATTGCGCGGAGCAGCCCGCGTTCGGTAACAATGACCGAATTCACAGGTAGGTGGTAACATGGCGTATTCATATCAGACGATCCGCAGCGATCTGTCGAAGCTGTACCGCAAGATCAGCGCGGACGTGGCGCAGGGGTTCAACTTTGCGACGGACGAAATCGCAGAAATCAACGGGCTGGATACGGAAGACACGCCGTATTCCCCGCGTGAAGTGCTCTTCCCGATTGACCTGAACGAAGGCGTCGGCGCGGCGTCAATTCAGGAGTTTGGCTTTGAGCCGAACCCGACGAACAGCACCGTGGAAGACGCGCAGGAAGACATCATCCACTTGGTGGGCCGCTTCAATCTGTCGAAGCTCGCCAAGTTTGCCGACAAGGGCAACGTCAATCAGGTGGAGCGCAATCTCCGCTTCCAGATGACGAAGAAAGTACAGGCGCTGCGCGCATGGGTGGGCGACGCGTTCTACGGCTTTGACGATGCGGTCGTGGCGATCACGGACAGCAACTTGTCGAGCCAGACGCCGACGTTGACGCTGAAAGACGGCTATGGCCGCACGGACATTGACGACGCCGAGTTTCTGGCGCGCAAGTTCCCGATTGGCGAAGGTGTCGCGTTGGTGGCGGCAGGTTCCGACGCGCTGATTGACGCGAACGCGTATGGCACGGTGACGGCGCGGTCGCTGTCAGGCGGCACGATCACGCTCAATCTGGCCGCGTCGGTGACGTACTCGACGGACGGTATCCGTATCGTCAAGGCGAACGTCGCGACGGCGGGACAGGATGTGACGATCACGGGTACCGATCTGGGCAAGGGCATGGTTGGACTGTTGCAGGCCAATACCGCAGCCTCGCTGCACGGCCTGACGCATACCAACTGGACGGCGGCCTATACGGACACCACGGGCGGTCGCTTCAACGCCCAGCGTCTCCGTCGTATGGCCGACAACATTGCCGACTACGGCGACGGCAAGATGAACATGGTGTGTATTGACCGTGGCGTGTACCGCGATACGGTGGCGCTTCAGTCGGCGGCACTCCGCTTCTCGGACGCGGGCGCGTTGTCGATGGACGGCGACATCACCGCGTCGGGCATCAAGTTCTTCCAGTCGAAGCGCGTGCCGCCCGGCTACGTGTTCGGCCTCGACAAGAGCGCGATGTCGAAGTGGTTCCTCTTGCCGATTCCGGGCGAGAACAAGGGCGTCTCGTGGGGCGACGGCAAGGAATATATCGACCGCTCGGGCATGGTCTTCACCATGGATGTGCCGGGTCAGTTCGTGTTCCACAACCGCAAGAAGCTCGCGTATCTGAGCGGCCTCGACCGCGCCTAACCGATGACATGAGCCCGCTTGCGCCGTGTGGCGTGGGCGGGCGCTGTCGCATTGCAGACGAGGTGATGTATGGCAGGCACGACGACGAAAACGCGCGTCACGGGGCATAAGGACAGCGATATGCAATCCGTACGCATGGAACACAACAAGCTGGTGGACGACGTGGACGCGCTGGTGACGAAGATCAACGCGATTATCACGGCAGCGGCCACGAATATTGCGGCGGTGGCAGCCGTCCCAGCCGCCACAGCGGCCACGTCGGCCAAAGTGGGCGATCAGTTCGGCAATACCACGAAATGAGCACGGCACGGGCGGTGCGTATGGCTTCGCGGCCAATCATTCGCCATCCCAGAGCACACGGGGTGGTGTGGCACCGTCCGACGCCTGCCGCATGGGTGGAGCGGTTGCACCAGATCGTGCCGCCCGAAGGCGCGTCATGGCTGATGCTGCGGTGGGAGCCCGGGGAGCCGTGGTTCCCGATTGAGCGGTGGACGTTCTGGCAAGTGCGGCCGCGCTGGGTCGTGGCGCTGACGCAACCGGACGCGCTGGCGGAGCTCGACGGGCCGAACCCGCGTCGTCAGGGGCACGCGTGCTTTGACGGCTGGTGCCAGTGTCCGGTGAAAAAGCAGGCGTGGAACCCGATGGGCGGGCACCGCAATCTGTTCGTGGACTATCAGCAGTGGCGGCTGTACCACGAAACGGGCGGCGCAGACGGCGGGCTCTACGGCACGCGCTACCATGTGGTGCAAGGGCACGACGGCGGCAACCGCTGGGCGCTCTCGCCGTTTGAAGCGAAGCTGGACCGTTTGAAAGGTGGGACCGGCACGGTGCCGAAACCCGGCTACCTGCCGTACGCGGACGTGGACGAACGGGTCTGGGCGAAGATTGCGGACGCCGACAGTACGCGGCGCAGCATGGCGGCCATGACGGACCTCAAGGGCATCCAGCGCCAGATGGAGCGCATGGAACAGGCCGAAAAGGCGTTGCTTGAGGACGCGGCGGGCGTGTCGTTCGACCGCGAGCAGGCGGCGATGGCGGAACATACGACGGAAGCGGTCACGCTCTGGAATGCTCTGACGGGGCATGAGCGTGGACCCGTAATGACGAAAGAAGAGAAAATCGCAGGACAAGCCGCCTTGGACGCCGACCGCGTCAAGGCCGCGTATGTGCAGGGTGTCATCAACGACACGTTTTAACCCACGACGAGGAATCATCCCGTGACCGCACCATATCAGACCGGCCCGTACCTGACGCCCTTTAATCCCGTGCAAGACGGGGTGGACGCGGCGTTTCAGTCGCAGCAGGCCGAATGGATGGAACGCAAACAAACGATGGTGGTCACGGACCAGCATGGACGCGGCTGGTCAGCGATGTTCCGCATGAAGAACAAGCCGTTCCCCGCGCCGGTTTCGCCGTACGCGCCGATTGGCTGGCACGCCCCGTTCCCGGAGCTGGTGCCGCCACAAGAGTTCTTGCGCCCGATGCGCGGGAACAAGGTGTTCGTCGATTACGACGCATGGCGGAAAGTGCTGGCCGACGCGCAGAACCAGCGCCTCGACACGATGCGACTGGCCGCCAAGGAACTGTTTGGATCGAAGGCGGGCGATGCGATGCGCCAGCGCGACCCGGAAGTCTTGGCCGAAGTAGGCCGCTTGCCGCTGGACGTGACGTTCGTCGATGCAATGGCGTCCGGGCAGTCGGCGTGGGTCTTGGGGCTCAGCGACCCGGCGAACGTGCCGTCATGGGTTACACCAGACATGCTCTCGACCATCAAGAGCTACGGCAAGGCGATCCGGAAAGTGCAGGATTTGGCGCGCTCGTTCGTCGATGACGTGGTGCCGATGGTGCGCCCAACCGGCGAGACGTTTACGCCGTCGCGCGATGCGAGCGACCCGTTGGCGACGGACGCGCAGCGGATTGCGGATCGCATGGCGCGGGCCGAGAAGTACGCAGAGGACGAAGAAGTGGCGGACCCGGCCGCGACGGGCGGGAGCCGGAAGCGGGTCGGTCGGACGCGGCAGGCGCGGCCCGACGTAGCAGAATCCCTCGCAGGCGGGTGACGTATGGGCAGCTTTCCGAAGAAGGTCGTCACATGGGCGGGCAGTACGTCCCAGACGGTGCAACTCAACGATCAAGCGTTCGGCACGGTCGGACGCGTGGTGTTTCAGGTAGTGGCGACGGGCGGGTGGGACGACACGATTCGCGTCAGTCGGCGCATTCAGGGCGCGGATCGCCCGCCGGTCCAAGTGGCCAGCGTTCCGTGGGTGCGTTCCGCGTACCGGAATGAAGCAACGCAGGCCGATGTGAATAGCTCGACCGACATCAGCGCGGCGGGGCTCTACTCCGTGTTCTGCGACGGGACGGACGTACAGCTCGAACAGATGGACACGGGCAGCACGGGCAGTGTGTCGATCCTGTACCACGGGATCGCCGGGTGATGCAAACAGCGTTGCTGGTGGTCACGACGGTGCTGTCGGTCGCGGGGGCGTTCGCGGTCTTTGGGCGATGGGTGTTTGGCGCGGTGATTCGCGAAGATGTGCAGCCGCTGCGCGAAACCATGATCCGTCTGGAGCAAACCGTGAGTGGACTGGTGTCGACGCTGAAAGAGCAGCGGGAGCAGGAACGCGAAGGGCGCGACGAGTTGCACGACGCGGTGGAAGCGATTCGCGGGATTCTGAGCAATCACGAAACGCGCATCAGCGTGATCGAGAGCGGCGAGCATCCTCGGTTAGCGGAGAACGGCAAGCGGCAGATGGTGAAGACACAGAGTCGTCGCATTGACTGAAACGCCCGCGTTCCTGACGCGCCCCGCGCTGTGGCCGCTGAGTCATGGCGAATGGGCGTTAGCGGACGATCTGGTATTTCGCGATCTCTACGGCGTGGTCTGTACGGTAGTGGGCGGCACGCGCTTGAACGGCGCGAGCATCCCGAAGATGATTTGGCCGGTGATCGGCCACCCGTTTGAGACGGACTACGTGTATCCGGCGGCGCTCCACGACGCGCAGTGCGGCGAGCGGATGGAGACGGACTGGCTGGTGCATGACCGATTCTTCCGGGCGCTCAAGGCGGAGAAGGTGGCGAAGTGGAAGGCGAATGTGATGGGCTACGCGGTGCAGCAATGGGGGCCGACATGGACGACGGCGGACGAATGGACGCGGGCACTGAGACTGGCATGAGCGACAAACACAGCGTGTGGCACCGTTTGTTCTTCACGAAGGACGACGACATGGACCTCACGCAGGTCTATTTCGGCGTGAACGTGTTGTTTTTCTGGTTCGCGTTTGCAATGGCGGCGGCGAAAATCTGGACGGTGAGCGTGGCCGCGTGGAGCGTTTTTGGCGGGGTGTTCGCGACGCTGGCGATTGCGGGCACGTCGCACGTTGTGAGCAAGCGACTGGCGGAGTCGAAAGCGCCCGCCGAGTTTGCGAAGGCGGTGGCGATGTCTACGCCGCTCGACACGGACGATGGGCGCGACGGCACAGAGGAAGCGGACTGATGCTCACGTTGACGCATCCCAGCCCGAACCATTCCGCACGGCGCTACGCGGGCAAGCCGGTGACGCCGGTCGCCGTGTGTCTGCACTGGACGGGCGGCACGTATAAGAGCGCCGTCGATTGGTGTACGCGCGACGAATCGGACGTGAGTTACGCGAAGATCGTCGGCCCGAACGGCGAAGTCTCGACGCTGGTGGCGCCAGATCGCAGCTCGTGGAGCGTGGGCAAGTCGCAAGCGCCCGCGCCGTGGAAAGGCTCGCACGGGAACGCCATGACCTACAACATTGCATTGGCCGGTGGTCCGCCAACGAAACCAACGACCGCGCAGGTTGACGCGACGGTGCAATGCATCAAAGAAACGTTCGCACACTTCGGCTGGCCGCTGCGTGACGTGTTCCGCATTACCGGCCACCACGAATGGGCCATGCCGCGCGGTCGGAAGGTTGATCCGGTTGGCAGTGGATGGCTCGACCTCGAAGAGATCCGCCGACGCGTGAGGGGCACATGAATAGCGCACTATTGAAGTACGCACCGCTCGCGCTGGCCGTGGTTGTGTTGTGGGGCGCGGGGTACACCGTTGGGCACACGCGCGCAAACGTCGCCCACGCCCGCGCCGCACTCGAAGCCGAATCCGCGATTGCCGAAGAGCGGTTGCAGTGGGCCGTCGCGATCCGTTCCGCCCGCGCGAAGTCCGACACGATCCGCGAAGTGGTCACGCGTCGCATTCTGCGCGTCGATACCGCGTGGCAGCGGGTGTCGGACACGATCTTCCGTGATACCACGGTGCGCGACGCGAAAGCCGCGTGCCTGGCGTTGTCGTCGGCGTGCAGTGAGCAAGCGCGCCTCTTTGCGATGGAGCGCGCGGCCAGTGATTCGCTGCGGGTGCGTGACAGTGCGCGCGCGGTGCAACTGCAAGTGCGCGTCAACGAAGCCGTGCGCGAAGCGAACGCCGAGCGCGACAAGACATGGCGCCGACGCGTCGAAGGTGCGGGCGTGTGTCTCGCGGCGGGCGTTGGGATTGATTACCTCCGGAGGCGCGAGTGAGTCTACTTTTACTGAACGCAAGCCGTGGCGTTCGCGCGGCCCCTTCGGAACCACCTCTCGGCGGTCCGTCGATCACGGGCGCGATCACGGAAGCGTCGCGGAATATCACGCAAGGCAGCACGACGACGTTTACACTGCCAATCACACGCACGGATTACACCGGCACGGTGACGCCAACGGCAGAGAGTTTGCCATCGGGTGTGTCGGCGAGCTTTTCACCTGCGACGTACACAGGCGGCACGCTGTCGGTCACGATGACGCTAACGGCGACCGGTGGTGCCGCGTTAATCACCGACGATTCGATCACGGTGCGCTGGGCAGGTGCGGGTGTGAGCGACGTGACGGACACGGCGCTATTGACCGTCGCAGAGGCTTCGCTATTTGGTGCTGGTCCGAACGCTGAGGCGTGGGCGAGCAAAACCATCTATACCGATCAGAAGTTTGCTGCGCCTATTCCCTTTACTGGTGGCACGGCAGATGCCGCAGGGTTCTACGGCAATCAGGGGTTTAGTTCCGGGTGGGCCTCTGGACCACGCGTTGAATACCCTGTCGTCTCAACGCCATTCGGCGAGAAAGAAGTACTGCGGATCTACTATCGCGGACAAACGGAGAGTCTCTCGGCACTAAATGCGGCCACGACTCCGTGGGAAGTGGGTAACGATGAGTTCAACTGGCAAACAATCTTCGTGCAAGGTACGTGGGAAGGCACACTTTCTTTTGAAGAAAGCACGGACGGCGGAGAAACGTGGAGCGCGATCACTTGCTACGCTGAAGTGATAGATTTTGGGGGCGACTATCACGTATCGGGCAGCAGTTCTACCGTGAATGGTTTGTGGCTGATACAAGGGACTGTGCCTTCGGTGATCACTCTGTTTCGTGCAATATTCTCTAGCTATACCAGTGGCACAGCAGAAGTCCGTGTCGGTAATGCTGGTGGACAGTCTCCTGCACGATTCTTTGCGGGAGGTTTCGAGGCCGGGCAATCGAAGATTTATCTCCGCCATGTGTGGCGCATATCGTCTAACTGGACCAACGGCGGTAACACTGGCACGAAACAAATCTTTATCAACGGTGGTGATTACCTCGGCGGCGACTTCAACCCGCAGTTCATGGGCGTGCAAGGTCCGTCTGAAAACTTTCCCGGCACTGCTCCGGGAACACCGCCCGGTGAGTACTACGACTGCGAGTATCTCTATACCGCCGGAACACCGGGAGGACGTGATGGCACATTCAAAGCGTGGATCAACGGCGTTTTGTTGAATGACGCAAGCGATGTTCCGTGGTTTTTGACTGGCGAAACGCCTGAGTTCACTGGCCTGTATTACGATCCAACGTACGGCGGCGGTCGTCGTCCTCCACCAGCCGATCAGTTTTATGAAATCGCCTATATGTACCGGGAGAGCGCACCATGAGTATTACGTATAACGTACTAGCAACTGGTGCGCAGCTCACGGATGAAGCGGGCGATTCACGTAGCGTAAATGTCACGGTGGCGAGTGGACAGTCGCGATTGGTTGTATTGGTTGCTCGTCTCGGATTTGGTTCTACTCCTGTGACCATTAAAGTAGACGGTGTAACGCTCACTCCACATCAGAGTGGCGATAACACAGACAGTCTGTGGGCTGGTGCTGCATCCCAAGTAAATCCAACCACAGGTGTTCGTACTGTACGGTTTGAGTCAGGAGGTGGCTCCCCGACTGTTGTCTATGCAATTGTTGAAGTGGCGGGCGATAGTTCTACGCTTGCTGCGTCGGTGTTTCACAACGGTGATTATACTACTTCGTTTTCAAAAACAATCAGCACGACAGCGACAACAGATCTTGTGTTTTCAATTGCGGGGTGTCAGGCAGATGGTGTAGCGGCATCCTCGCCACAAACGCAGTTGTTTGCGGGTGGCCCTTCTGGTAATAGCGCAGCAATCGGTGTTCGTGCAGGTCAAGCTACAACAACAACAATTGCATACACGGCCAGCGGTGCAAATCGGTGGTCCATGCCAGTGATTGCGCTGGCAGAAGGCGCGGCCCCATCCGGCCCCGGTTTTCGCTCTTACTACGCCCACGGCTGAGGAGGCCGACTATGTACACGTTTCAGGAAGGCGCAACCGATGTGACGACGTACTGGAAGGCGTACGATGTCACGACCGGCGCAGAGTATAGCGGGACGGAGATCGCGCACAACGCGACGGGATTGACGCTGATGTATGCGCGGTACAAAACGGCGGCGGTCAGTGCGGTGACGGCGGGTTCGCCCGCGCCTGCGGATCTGGCGAACGGCGGCAGCACGCACGCTGATTGGGGATGGGTGCGCGTGGCGGGTCCGTTCTATCGCGCCGATTTCCCGGATGCGGCGTTTGCAACTGGCGTCCCGTTCACACTACTTGGCGTATATGGCGTGGCTAATGTCGCGTTCACGCAGGTGTCGTTGTTGGATATCACGGCGAGTGACCCGCGTGCGGCGGCGTTGGCTGACACCGCGATTGCGGACGCCGTGCTCGACGAAGCCGTGGAAGGGAGTACGACGCTGCGCCAGTTGACGCGGTTGTTCGCGTCGGTGCTGCTCGGCAAGGCGAACGGGCTCGCGGGCACGACGGCGAACTACCGTGATCTCGCGGACACGAAGAACCGCGTGGTCGCCACAGTGGATGCTGACGGCAACCGCAGCGCGGTCACGCTGGACGCCGCGTAATGTTTGGCGATCGTTTTTTTGCCGCGCGGTTCTTCGGAAATCGCTACTTTGGACCGGGCGACGATCCGGTCACGCCGACCGGCACGCCGGAACGTCGTCGGCGGGCGGCGGCGTTCCTGTTTCGCCGGGGGCGCTAATGGCGACATGGAATAATGCGGGCTTGCTCGAACGGTTCTTTATGTACCTCGGGCGTGGCAACGGCGGCACGTTCGGCCCGGACGAACTGTGGACGGAAGCGCGGGCGCTGTCATGGCTGGCCGACGCGCAAGAGCAGGTCTACACGGTGCTGGCGTCACGCGGTGCGGCCCATGCGCTGGTGAACGCCCCGGTACAGTTGACGACGGCTGACGGGGGCGTGACGTACACGTTCCCAGACGGCGCGTATCCGTTTGGCATGGTGGAGTTGTACGCGCAAGAGAGCAACGGGCGTCCGCTGGTGGTGTCGCTCTTTAACGACACGCAGCGCGACGGGTTCGTGATCGAAGGGGACCGGATTCGCATGGCCGGTGGCCGCGCGCAAACGTTCGCCAACGGCCCGTATGCGCGGTATGTCGGCATGGCTCCGCGCATCAGCGCAACACAGGAAGTGCTCTTGAAGCCGGACAGCGCCCGTGAACTGATTCTGTACCGGGCGCTCGTCTTAGCCGCCGAAGTGTCCAACGGCGAACTGGACCCCGCGCCGTGGGAACGCAAGTACGCCGACGCGGAAACGCGCTGGCTGACGACGTTTGCCACACAGTACGCGATGCAGACGCAGAGCGCGATCGACAATACGGGGCGGGCGTGGTGGCAGGATATCCCGGCGCTCAACGGGTGATCTGATGCCACGCGCCCCGATTCGGACGAAGCCGGTGCAAGAATGGCTGACGTGTGGCCCGCTGAAAGGCGTGCGCGACAGTCAGACACCGGGGACGCCGCAGGCCGACTTGGCCCGCGATGCGCGGAATATGTACGTGCGCCCCGGCCCGGTCGGCGGCGGGCTGTTCGGGCGTCCGGGCTACGAAGTGATGGGCACTACGACAAGCATGGACATCACCACGCAGCAGTCGTGGACGACGCCGCAGGGCATCTTGTCGTGGACTGATGCGAATGGCGTGAACAAAACGACGCTGTGCGCCGATGGCGTGCTGTGGGATTACGATTGGTCGAGCGATACGTGGACGAATGTCGTCACCGCAGGCAACCTGACGACGGCAAGTGTGGTGCTCTCCACGACCGCGCCGCGCGTGTCGTTGGTGCCGTTCGCGGGCAAGTTGATGATCTCCGATGGCGTCAACGATCTGGTCACATGGACCGGCGCGAGTGGCGCGGGTGGCATTGCGCAGATCGCGAACGTTGGCCCGTTTGTGGGGCCGCTCACGGTCTATTACGCGAAGCTGTTCGGCATCTTGAAAGACGACGCGGGCGCAGGCCCGTCGAAGACGCTGGCGTGGAGCGAAGAGAACGACCCAACCCTTGGCTGGAATGTTGCGCCGTACAATAACGCGTGGGACAACCCCGGTGGCTACACGGAACCGCTCAAGGCCGTGTGCGGCACGAATGACGCGCTCTACGTGTTCCGTCAGCGCCGCATCATTGCGATCACGGGCGCGGTAGACGCGGACTTCCAGACGGCAGGCACGCGGGCGAACGTGTCAGAAATCACGGGCACGTTGTCGCCGTGGGCCGTGGGCGTCGTGTCGCAGGGCGTCATGTTCCTCGACGAAGACGCCGCGCCGCACTTGATTCAGTTTGGTGCGGTGGAGCCCGTTGACCTCTGGCTGGATTGTGTCGTGACGACCCGCGAAACGCCGCGTCTGCAACTGGCGCAAGCGATCATCCTCCGGGACGCGCAGACCGAACATATCCTCGTCGGGTTGCCGCAGGTTGGGGCGACGGCGGTCACGCGCTGGCTGGCGTTCCACGATCAGACGTTGCAATACGCGGGCTTTTGGGAATGCGGCACGGCGCTGATCGCGGGCGAAGTGGAAGACAACACCGGGCTCACGCGCTGGGCGCATGTGAACGCCACGGGCGCGTTTGCGCACGGTTTGGTGACGATTGGCCCGTTTCAAGATGAGACGGCGTATGACACGATTGCGCCGATCCCGTACAGCGTGACGACGCCGCTCCAAGGCTACGAACTGAGCGACGAACTGCGCGTGGATGCGCTCGAAGCCAGCGTCCCGGTCTGTACTGCGTCCAGCGTGACGATGACGTACGAAACGGCCCGTGGGGCAGGCAGTGCGCAGGTGGTCAACCTGCCGTCAACTGCTGGCGGGTTTATGCTGGATCAAGATTTTCTGGACGACGGGGTGTTTATCCGACCGGGCGGTGCAAGTGCCAACCGGCGGGCGATGGCGTGGTGTCATGGGCGCGGACGTGGCGTACAAGCCACGATCCGACACCAAGAGGCGGGACGGTCGTTCGGCGTGGATGTCTTGCGGGTGCGGACCTACCGCACACCGGGCCATCAGCGCGCACCATAAAGGGTAGGGTAGGGCAATGGGACTGATCCCGGTTATCAAAGTCTGGACGTTTGAAGAACTGACCAGCACGGATCTCAACTCGGCACTGGCGACGATCCGCGATACCGTCAACGCGACGGGGCTGTTTACCGACGTGAACCGCACGGTGACGGGCACGCTGACGTTTACCACGTCGCCCGTGTTCTCGGGCAATATCGCGGTGGGTGGCACGTTGACGAGTACCGGCGCATTCACCGCGTCGGCGGGCGTGACGGTCACGACGGGTGGTGTGACGGTGACTGCTGGCGGGATTACCGTCACAGCGGGCGGGGTGACGATCACGCTTGGCGGACTGACGGTGGTGGCCGGTGGCGCGACGATCACGGGCAACTCCACGATCACGGGCAACCTGACGGTGAGCGGCACGCTGACGGCGAGCGCCGTGATCGGAACGCCCAGCATTGCCGCCGCAAACGTCACGGCAGGCACGTTCCCGTCTGGGTCGTGGGCGTTTGGGACGCGGCTGGTGATCCCGGCGAGCGGCAATATCCGCAGTACGGACGGCGTATTTCGGGGCGCGTCGTTGGACTTCGGGAGCGTGTCCGGCACGATTGCGCTACCGGGGTCTGGCAACTTTGAATACGATCAGATTGCACTGTATGCCACGGCGGCGGTGACGTTGCCATTGGACGGCACCCTTGATGCGAACATCGTGGGGCACCGATTCCGCGTCGTGATCCGGCGCGAAGGCGGCGGCACGCAGTACGCCGTGACGTTGACGCGGGGCGGCAGTGGCATCGCGTGGGCAACGGGCTCACAGCCAGCCCATTCGTTGACGCCCGAGACCTATTCGGTCTACGTGTTTGAAGCGGTGCGCCGCAACTCTAGTAACCAGTTCGATCTCGTCGGCTGGCTTGAGCAAGATGCCATTCCTTTCTCCTAACACCCCTATGAACGAAACACACGTATCCGTCACCAAAGCGCAAGCGCAGGCCGTGGCCGACGCAATCCAGCACATGGAGCAGGCGCGGCAGGAGTTAGAGCGACTGGTGAGCGTCTTAGTACTGGGGCATGTGAAACCGGGGACGGCGTTTGCGGGCGTGGACGTGGACGCGGCGGTGCTGCGCTTTACGGTGTCTGAGCCCGTTGGGAAGTGGGACGATGCCCCGTGAACGCATGAGTTGGACGCGGGCGTTTGATTGGGCGGTGCTGAATCAGCGCCTGACGCGGTTGTGGGACATGACCGAATCGTCTACCCGCGTTGACCAGAAGGTCGTCACGGCGACCGGCACGCTGACGCTGGCATGGCCGGTGACCACGGTGCGCGCCACCACGAGCGGCGGCAGTGTGACGCTGACGTTACCGCCCGCGCAAACGGTGATTGGCTACCGCGTGACGGTGAAGAAGATGACGGCGGCCAGCACGCTGACGCTGGACGGCAACGACAGCGAGACGATTGACGGCAGTGCCACGCTCGCATGGACGACGCAGTATCAGACCTACACGCTGGAATCAACCGGCACGGAGTGGATCATCGTATGACGTACAACCCGAATCCCGTTCCCGCAGGAAGCGTCACGGTGGACAAGCTGGCCGATGGCGCAGTGACGACGACGAAGTTGGGCGGCGACGTGACCGCCCAAGCCAAAGCGCTCTTGCAGGCCGAGACGGACAAGGATCAGCGCGGCGTGTTGTCGCTGGATGAAAGCGCCACGAGCACACGGGGGCTCACGCT
>JALHNZ010000050.1 GCA_022843265.1 Gemmatimonadaceae bacterium | reverse complement strand
CATGCCAGGCAACATCAGGTCGAGCACCACAAGTGCTGGACGTTCGCGGCGTGCAATGTCGATGGCGTCCTGCCCCGATGCGGCCGTGGCGACACGATATCCAGCTTTGGCGAGATGATACGCCACAAGAGCGACGATTTCCGGTTCGTCGTCGACCACCAATACGCGATCAGTCACTGCGGGAACGACGGCGTTCATACGCGCACCGCCTGCGGGCGCGTGCTCAGGCGCAGCTGAATTTTCGCCACCAGCATCTCGATGGCGATGGTATTGCTGCCGCCGCGCGGGACGATGACGTCCGCATAACGTTTGCTCGGTTCGACAAACTGCAGATGCATCGGTTGGACCGTGGACAAGTATTGATCAAGGACCGAGTCCAGCGAGCGCCCGCGGCCGGCCATATCACGCCGGATCCGCCGAATGAGGCGAATATCCGGATCGGCATCCACGAACACCTTCACATCGCAAATCGTCCGTAACCGCTCGTCGGCGAGCAAGAGAATGCCATCGATGACGATGACGTCCGTCGGAATCACCCGCCGCACCTGGACGCTACGCGAATGCGTCGCGAACTCGTAGACCGGGGCTTCCACCGCCTCGCCGCGAGCCAACGCCTCAAGATGCGAGGCGAGCAACGGCACGTCGAACGCGTCGGGGTGATCCCAGTTCACGTGGTGCTGCAACTCGTGCCGCGTCAGGTGCGAGAAATCCCGGTAATACGAGTCCATTTCGATGAACGCGACCGAGGCCTCACCCAGCGCCTCGGCGACCTTGCGTGCAACGGTGGATTTCCCCGAGCCCGTGCCACCCGCGATCCCAATGATCAACGGCTTCACGGCTGACTGTCCCGACTCAGACACGACACGATGTAAAGGTTGCGGGGAGAGCGTGTCCGACCGGCGACGATTGGGTCACGGTTGCGTATCGACGCTCGATCGGCGTGGTCATTGTCAGGGGCCAGCCGCGGCGGGCTCCGGTTCTGTTGAAAGCTCGTTACCCAAGGCAATGGGGGCAACAGTCCCGGTCGTTCTCGAGTTTCTGGGTACAGATCACATGGCGCTGGGCCAGAACGTGCGTGGGTCGACTTTCAGCGAGCCTCGGCGGGCCGAGTCGAAATCGTCCCTCGTCACGGGGCGTCGAATGAGACTACCATTTGAGTATGAGAACTCCATCATCGTTTCAGGGCGTCACGCGGTTTGCGCTATGGTGTAGCGGCGCGGCCCTTTTGCTGTCGTGCGCGCCCGGTGCTACCACGCAGCGAGGCACAGCCTCAACGCCAAACCTTCCTCTGGCGGCCGATGTCAACACTGAGATCCTGATCGCTGCGACAACCGATGTGCACGGTCGACTCCGCGGCTGGGACTATCAGGCGGATCGTCCCGATTCCGCGCGCGGGCTGGCCCGGGCCGCGACGGTCGTGGACTCGCTACGACGCGAGCACCCGGATCGCGTCGTGCTGGTCGACGCGGGCGATCTATTCCAGGGCAATCCACTCACGTTCGTCGCGTCACGCGTGGCGCCGCAACCGCTCCATCCGGTGATCGCGGCCATGAACGTGCTGCGCTACGACGCGGCCGTGATCGGCAATCACGAGTTCAACTACGGGGTGAACACGTGGGAAAACGCCATGCGGCAGGCGCGCTTTCCGTTTCTCGCGGGTAATGTGCGCTCACGTGATGGCGGTGCACGCTATCCGGGCGTGATCACGGTTGAACGTGCAAGCGTACGCATCGCGATTGTGGGAGCCACGACACCGGGCGCCATGGTGTGGGACCGCGCGAACCTCGCCGCTGAGGGCATCACGATCGGCGATATCGTGCCGTACGTGCGAGAGACGGTTGCGAAGGTGCGTGCGTCGCATGACATCGTGGTCGTGGTGATGCATAGCGGATGGGGCGGTCCATCAAGTTATGACGAAGCAACGAGCGGTGTCGCGCGCGAGAATGTGTCTGGTATTGTGGCCGCCGAAGTGCCGGGCATCGATCTGGTAGTCCTTGGACATTCGCACCGCGAAGTGGTGGATTCGCTCGTGGGTAACACGCTGGTTGTGCAACCGCGCAACTGGGCGGGCAGTGTGGCGATCGCCAACTTTGCGCTGACCCGCGCGAACGGACGCTGGCGTGTTGACGCCCGCAAAGGCTCATCGGTACGCCTGAACAATGTGCCTGAATCGCAGGCGGTGATAGCGGCCACGCTCGGCGCACATGAGCGGACGCTGGCGTGGGTGAAAGCACCCCTTGGGCAAACAAACGTGGCGTGGCGTTCAGACAGCGCGCGCGTACGAGATGTGCCGATTATTGATTTCATGCTTGAGGTGATGCGTCGAACAGCGGGCGCCGACATCGCGGCCACGGCTGCATTTTCGCTCGACGCCGCGTTTGAGCCTGGTGCAATTACCATGGCGCAACTCGCGCGCCTGTATCCGTACGACAACACCTTGCGCGCGATTCGCATCAGTGGCGCGCAGCTGCGCGCGTATCTCGAACACTCCGCACGCTACTATCGCTCGCTGGGCGCGGACGGACGCGCGCCCGCGGGCGGTCTTGTAGACCCCGACGTGCCGGGATACAACTTTGAAATTGTATCAGGCGTGGAGTACACGCTGGATCTGTCGAAACCATTGGGGCAGCGGGTCAGCGTGCTCAAACGCAACGGTCGGGATGTGGCGCTGAACGATTCGCTCACCATGGCGCTGAACAACTATCGCGCCGAGGGTGGTGGCGGATTCAGCATGCTCGCGGGTGCGCGGACCGTATACGACGAAGGGCGCGATATTCGCGATCTACTCGTGGAAGAAATCCGTCGTGTTGGCACGATCAATCCGTCGTCGTATGCGCAGCAGAACTGGTCGCTGGTGCCGAGTGCCGCCGTCAGTGAAGCCATGGCGGCGCTGAATCGTACGCGTGTGGCTGAGGCACGCGGGACGTCCGCCGCGGGTGCGAACGCGGAGGCTGCAGCCGGTCGTGGCCTCGCGACGGGTGCACCCCGAGTTGCGGCGGGTACGAAGGTGCTGCGTGTGGTGTCCACGAACGATTTGCACGGCACACACTCGCCGCGCCCGGATGCGCAGGGTGTGCAGCGCGGTGGTGCGATTCCTTTGGCCGCCGCAATCGCCAAAGCGCGCCGCGAATGTGCAGTCAATTGCGAACTCCTGCTGCTGGACGGCGGCGATATGTTCACGGGAACACCGGGCTCGGACTGGCAATACGGTCGCCCCATGGTGGAATTCATGAATACGGTGGGTTACACCGCGGCTGCACTAGGCAATCATGAGTTCGACTACGGTCGCGACACCATGTATTCGCGTTTTCGCGCCATGAAGTTCGCGGTACTTGGCGCCAATGTGCGAGGCCGCGACGGTCAGCGTCCGAGCTGGGTGCGGGCTGATACCATTGTGGAACGCGCGGGTGTCAAGGTTGGCATTGTGGGGGCGGCGGGAACGCATACGTCGGGCAGCACGAAAGCGATCCACGTGAATGATCTCACGTTTCTTGATCCGGCGCCGATTGTCAGCGAGCACGTGCGCTCGCTTCGTGCGCGCGGCGCGCGGGTGGTGGTGGCCGTGATTCACGATGGCGGCCGCTGCGAACGGAACGAACCTGACAACTGTAGCGGCGACGTGTTTGAGTTTGTGCAGGCGTTAACAGACAAGCCCGATCTGGTGGTCGCGGGGCATTCTCACACCATCTTTGACGCACGTGTCAACGGCGTACCGGTGGTGCAGGCGTCGTCGAGCGGGCGTGCAATCTCTGTGACTGATTTGCCGCTCGATGGTGCCGATCGTGTACCGCGTACGGCGGTCCGCGACGTATTCGGTGATTCGGTGTGGGGGGCAGATCCGGCGGTTACCCGCGTAATCGAACGCTCGTTGGCGGTGGTCAGTCCGCGATTGCGCACGGTGGTGGCGAACAACGCAGTCGAGCTGCGACGTGAAGGCACAGAGTATGGACTTGGCAAACTCATCGCGGATGCCACGCGTCTGGTGGGTCGAGGCGATGTGGGCATGTGGAACAACGGCGGCATTCGAGCCACGCTCTCCGCAGGGCCGGTCACGATGGGTGCACTGCACGAAGTCGTACCGTTTGCCAACCAGTTGGTGCGGGCGCGCGTACGAGGGCGGGATCTGATCACGCTGCTCAATAACTCCACGTTCAAGCGCGGTCCCGATCTGCATCTGAGCGGCATTATCCTCACCTGGAACGCCGCGCGCGACGCAGGCAACGTCGTGGAGAAGGTGACACTGTCTGATGGACGTGCAATCGACCCGAACGCGATCTATACTGTGGTGATGAATGATTACCAGTTTGGCGACCCGGCGTCGATCAAGGGTGTGCCGTTTATCTCGGGTGAGGTACTGACCGTGCGTGACATCGATGCGCTGGCGCAGCATCTCCAATCGTTACCGCAGCCGGTTCGGGCTCCGTCGGACGCACGCACGGTCAAGGCGGGTGCGCCGTGAGCGATTCGAATACAGCCGAGCCCGCCACCTTACGCGTGTATGTGAACGAGCGTGGTGTGTCGGTCGCGCACGGGTCCACGGCGCTTGATGCGGTGCGTGCGTTTGATCAGGCGTTTGAGCGTAGCGAGTCGGAAGCCATTGTGGCCGGCACACGCCGGCTGACAGACAGTCGCGGCTTGCCGGTGGGCAGTGACACGGCCGTGCACGGCGGTGCGATCTATCGTATTGTTGCCGTGCGTGACGTGCTGCCCGACAGTGAAGGATCTTCCCATTCCGCGACGAACCCGTCGCCACCGCAATCGCCCGCCTCGGAGTTTTTGTGAGTCTTTCTGCATCGGCGTACGCTCTATTACAGCGCCTTCCGAAAGCGGAGTTGCACGTTCACCTTGATGGATCGCTTCGCCCCGCCACGCTGCTTGAACTGGCGGCCGCGCGTGGTGTTGCGCTGCCGGTGCAGGACATTGAATCGCTCGCGCGTTACATGCTGGTCGACGACGCGCGCAATCTCGAAGACTATCTGGCCCGATTCGAAATCACGCTGGCGGTCATGCAAGACGCCGAGTCGCTCGAACGCATTGCGCATGAGCTGGTGATCGACGCGGCGGAGGACGGCGTGCGTTACATCGAGGTGCGCTACTGCCCGTGGCTCAACACACGCGCTGGACTGTCTCTTGAAGATGTAGTACGCAGCGTGCACCGTGGCCTGGCGCGCGGCGAAAAGGAAACGGGGACGATCGCCCGCAGCATTATCTGCGCGCTGCGAAACCTCGGGGCGTCTCACGCGATGGAAATGGCGCAGGTCGCGGCGAGTCATCGAACTCAGGGGGTCGTGGCGTTCGATCTCGCAGGCGCCGAGGCTGGATATCCCGCACGCGATTTTGTCGAGGCGTTCGCGTATGCGCGCTCGCATGATCTGGCGGTTACCGTGCACGCTGGTGAAGGCGATGGCGCACACTCGATACGGGAAGCGGTGCATCTCTGCGGTGCGCATCGCATTGGTCACGGCACGCGACTCGGAGAAGACGCGCTGCTGCTTGCCTACGTCCGTGATCGTCGCATTGCGCTCGAACTGTGTCCGACCAGCAATGTGCAAACACGGGTCACGGCGTCGTTCGACGAACACCCGATCAAGATGCTGCGCAACGCGGGCGTTGTCGTCACGATCAATACCGATAATCGGCTCATGAGCGGCGTGACGCTCACCGAGGAATACGCACGCTGCGCCGAACATCTTGGCTTCAGCATGATGGAGCTCGCGGATCTTTCGCTGGCGGCGTTCGAAGTGAGCTTCTTGCCGTGGCCCGAACGTGTGAAGTTACGTGCGCGCGTTGCCTACGACATTGGACTCTGGCTTGACGACGTCCACGGATTTGCCGAACCACTGGTCCAAGGAGTTGGCGCATGACGATGCCGTTTCGTACGGCCACCATGCCCGTGCCCAATGAAGGGCCGGGCGCCTTTGAAGCGATGCGTGCTGCGCAGGCCATTCGGGATCGCTTGGGCAGCGCGTTTCAAACACCCGCGTGCGGTATCGTACTCGGCTCCGGGCTTGGTGGACTCGCCGCGCAGGTACAGAACGCCACCTTCATTCCGTTCGCAGACATCCCCGGATTTCCGAGCGCGACGGTTGCAGGACACGCGGGGCAATTGGTGCTCGGCACGCTTGAGCATGTCCCGGTGGCCATGTTTGCTGGCCGTTTGCACATGTACGAGGGACACGCACCGGCCACAGCGGGATTCCCCGTGCGTGTGCTGCACGCACTTGGCGCGAGTGTCTACGTGGCGTCGAATGCGGCCGGCGGTGTGAATCGCACCTATGAGCCAGGTGATCTGATGCTCATTGCCGATCACATCAACATGATGTTCAAGAACCCGCTGCATGGCCCGCAACAAAAGGGCGATCAGCGGTTTCCTGACATGGCGGATCCGTACGACAAATCGTTGCGCGTCAGCATGCACAAGGTGGCGCAGGCGCGCGGAATTGATCTGAAGGAAGGTGTGTACATGGGGCTCGTTGGCCCAACGTACGAAACGCCGGCGGAAGTACGGATGATTGAGAAGTTCGGCGCGGATGCCGTGGGGATGAGTACGGTGCCGGAGGTGATTGTGGCCACGGCGCTGGGCATGAAGTGTGCGGCCGTCTCGTTGATTACGAACAAGGCCGCGGGCATAAGTCTGGTGCCGCTCGCGCACGACGAGGTCCTGCAGGTGGGCCGAGAGGCCGCGGCAAAGTTCGAACAGTTGATTCGCGGATTTGTGGCGACGCTCGGCTCCTGACAAGGTTCGCACTCGCTGATTCGGTCACAGAGGCGCGGGGCTGCGCGTTTTGGGCTTGACAGATCAAGAAATGTTGATGTATCGTACCGCATGTCCTCCACCGCCACCAAAACTGACCCTGGTACCTTAGCCCGTCAGTTTCACGCGCTCTCTGACCCAACCCGCCTGGCCATCATGGCCTCGCTGCGGTCCGGCGAATGCTGTGTGTGCGACCTGCAGACGTCACTTGCCGCCGCTCAATCACGACTGTCCTTCCACCTGCGTGTGCTCAAGGACGCCGGGCTCATCATTGATCGGAAAGACGGACGTTGGAGCTACTACCAACTGGTTTCCGGCGCGGTGGAATCGCTGAGTGACGGGCTGCTGTGGCTGGGAAAACGACGAACGCCAGCCACTCGCGAGCTTCCGCAGTTCTCGGCGTTGCGAGACACTGCCGACGCTGATGCCTCTGGCTGCTGCGGCTGACAGGCGCCCAGTCTCGCTCCATGTCGGGGTGCGCTCAGTAAACCGAAGCGACTCCAATCAGTAAATCACCCCTTTTCAGCAACACAACGTCCCGCGGTCCAACGTATCAACAAATCTTGATAGGAGACAGCATGAGTCCCTCGAAGACACTCCCGAACGCCGATGCCAGCACCATCACCGAGACCGTTCGGCAGCGCTACAGCGCCGCGGCGAACCAGGCGGCGGCCGGGCAGCGCGCGTCCTGTTGTTCGCCCGTTGATCTGACGCAGCCAACCGCCTCTGCTTCCCAGGCCTCGTGCTGTGGCTCCGCGGAGTCGACCGCCACGGGCTGCGGCGACCCGATTACCGACAATCTGTACGACGGTACGGAAACCGCGGCCGTGCCCGCTGGCGCCGTGCTCGCGTCACTTGGCTGTGGCAACCCCACGGCACTGGCCGACCTGAAGGCCGGAGAAGTCGTGCTCGATCTGGGCTCCGGCGGCGGTATTGATGTGTTGCTCTCTGCCCGTCGCGTTGGACCCACCGGCAAGGCATACGGGCTCGACATGACCGACGAGATGCTCGCCCTCGCGCGAAAGAATCAGGCGGAGTCGGGGCTCATGAATGTAGAATTTCTGAAGGGGCAGATCGAATCGATACCGCTCCCCGATAACTCTGTCGACGTCATTATTTCCAACTGCGTGATCAATCTTTCGTCTGACAAGCGCACCGTGCTGAACGAAGCATTTCGTGTGCTCAAGCCTGGCGGCCGTCTCGCGATCAGTGACGTGCTCTCGCGCGGCGACATCCCCGACGAGATTCGCAGCAGCATGGAAGCCTGGGTTGGCTGCATTGCCGGCGCGATGGATGAATGCGAGTTTCTCGATCTCACGCGAGAGGTCGGTTTTGTCGATGCCTCAGTTGAACCCACGCGCGAGTATGCCCCGAACGACGCGAAGGCGTTTCTCGAGATGGCCGGCGTGAACACCGATGACCTGCTCGCACGCGTGGAAGGACGCTTCATCTCCGGCTTTGTGCGCGCGACCAAACCGTGACCATGCGCATTCGCTCGGCGACACTGCATGATCTGGACGGCATCTGCGCGTTGCTCAACAGCGCGCAGCTGCCGACGGTCGGAGTGGAGAGGCACGTCACTGATTTTCTCGTCGTGCAGCGGGAAGAACGCGCGCCTGATGACGAGATTCTCGCGGCGATCGGCATTGAACGATATGGCGATGCGGCGCTGCTGCGGTCCATGGTCGTGCATGAGGACGCGCGCGGTACTGGCATTGGCACGCGGCTGGTGCACGAGCTCGAACAGCGAGCAACGCGGCATGCTGTGCATACACTGGTGCTGCTTACCACCACGGCGGACCGATGGTTTGCGACGCTGGGCTATTTGCCCATCAATCGCGAGGACGTGCCGGTGGCGCTGCTGGAATCCGCCGAGTTCCGTGGCGCATGTCCGGCGAGTGCCGTGGTGATGCGGAAGCGGCTGTAATCGATCGTTGCTAGGCCCAGTGATTCAACGGCCCGTGTCCACTGCCCAGCTTGGGAGCGGTGAGTATCGCGCGGTGCACATAGTCCAGCGAGTTCCTCACCGAATCCCGGAGCGAATTCCCTCGCGCCAGGTGCGCTGCAATTGCGGCGCTTAGCGTGCATCCCGTACCGTGCAAGCTGGTGGTCTCAACGCGGGGATGACGGAAATGCTCAAACGCACCATCTGCATACAGCACGTCCACCATCTCCAACCCTTCAAGGTGTCCACCCTTGACGAGCGCCGCCTGAGCGCCGTGTTCCTCTACCAACAACCGCGCCGCCTGCTCCATGGTCTCCACGTCGTTCACGGGGCGATCGAGCAGCACCTGGGCTTCGTCAATATTCGGCGTGACCAGCGTGGCCAGCGGTACGAGCCGATCGCGAATGCTCGCCACTGTGCCCGTGTTCACCAACAGATCGCCTGACGTGGCGACCATTACGGGATCAAGGACGTACGGGGCGAGTTTGTGTTCGCTCAATGCCTCAGCCACCGCCCGTACAACTTCGCGGTTCGCCAGCATACCGCTCTTCACGGCATCCGGCCGCAGATCGGCCGCGACACACTCAATCTGCTGGCGAACCATTTTGGACGTCACCGCCTCCCACGTGCTCACGCCCATGGTGTTTTGCGCGGTGATCGCGGTAATCACTGACGCACCGTACACCTGGTACCGATGAAACACCTTCAAATCGGCCTGAATTCCAGCGCCGCCACCTGAATCAGAGCCTGCGATTGTCAGCGCGATCGGTGTGCCGTTTGTATTGGCAGGTGCGGTCACGGCTGACGCATTACCGGCGACGGCGGCAAGGACTTGAGGCGCGCCTTGAAGGCCTGAAATGCACGCGTGTCGCGCGTTAATGACTGCATCACCACCGGATCAATCTTTGCAATCTCGTTTTCCGAATCGGCCACACGATCTTCGGCCAACGGATGTGAGGAGAAAAACCCGTCTACTCCGCCGGGCTTGGACTGACGCTCAGCCAGCAACGTGCGGAACATGGCCGGCACGCCGCGCGGATCGATGCCGGCGCGCGTGACAAACTTGATGCCTTCGCGATCGGCGTCGCGCTCGTCATCACGTGAGAACTTGGCGAACGCGCCGCCCGCCCCGATCTGAATCGCGGCGGAACCCAGGCCACTGTTGCATACCGATGGTGCAAAAATGCAGGCCAGACTGACACCAACGTTCGCCTGTTGCGCCTTGGCCATCTGCTCCATGGAGTGGCGCTCGGTCACGTGGCCAATTTCATGACCCAGCACTCCGGCAACTTCCGACATCGTGGCGGCGCGCTCGATCAAGCCGCGGTTCAGATAGATGTAACCGCCCGGCACCGCAAACGCATTCACGTCTGGCTGATCGACCACGTAGAAATGCCAGTCGAGATTGCGGTTATCCGCAACGCGTGCAATCGAGTCGCCGAGCACCGTGATGTATCGCTGAATTTCCGGATCGGTGATGATCGGCAGCTCTCTGTTGATCTCGGCGGCGTACTGCGCGCCCATCTGCACTTCTTCCTGCGTGGACGCCATGCAGCCCGTGGTGCCGACCGCAAACAGCGCCAAAGCGGCCATCGTTCGGGTGCGGGGACTCGACGTGACGGTACGTCCTGAGCGAATGTGGTGGTTGTCTTGCGTGCGCATATCCCTCTACCTTCGTCGATCGCGACGGAGTGACTGGTGATCCAGATAACCGATTGAGAACCGCGGATTAACTCTTGTACCCGGAGCCTGCGTGAAGCTGTTGTCTGTCGCTCGTGACCTCAAGCGCCGCAAAGCGCGTGAACGGCTCGGCCTGTTCGTGGCTGAAGGCGTACGCACCATTGAAGCGCTTGTAGCGAGCCCCCTTCGAGTGCGCGGCACACTGCACACGAGAGAAGCGACCGACGATCCTCGCACCAACCAGCTGCTAAAGCTACTCGCCAGCCGAGACGTGCCCTCGGCGGAAATCAGCGAGCAGGATTTTGCGGGCGCTGCCGACACGGAGTCGCCGCAAGGCATTCTCGCACTGGCTGAAATACCCCAAAGTTCGCTTCACGGATTTCCTGCAACCGGAACCGCGTTATTGCTCGATGCGGTGCAGGACCCGGGAAACGTGGGCACCATTCTACGATCTGCGGCTGCCTTGGGCGTGTCTGTGACTATTTCACTTCCGGGCACGGTTGACGTGTGGAATGCCAAGGTGGTGCGAAGCAGCATGGGCGCGTTGTTCACGCACCAGGTCGCAGCCATGGATTGGACCGAGGCCGAACAGTGGCTGGCCAGCCACCGCATGCCGCTCTGGGTGGCCGCCGCAGACGGGAAGGACCTCGCCCGCGTGGCGACTACGCGCCCCGCTCGTCTTGCATTGGTTGTGGCCAACGAAGGCGCCGGCGTTTCTCTACAGGTCGCTGCGGCGGCTGCGGAACGCGTGGCGATTCCGATGGCCCACGGATCTGAATCGCTCAATGTGGCCGTGGCGACGGGCATTCTCCTGTATGTGCTCGGCGCCTCGGCCCCCGTGACTTCGACATGACTTTGGAGTGAGATGCTGTCCTCGTTTCCGCTCGACATTTTCTGGCCCTACTATTTCGCCACGTTCATCGTGGGCGCGTGTTTCGGTTCGTTTTTGAACGTGTGCGTGGCGCGCTGGCCTGCGGAGCTGAGCGTGGTATCGCCACCGTCCCGCTGCCCAAATTGCGACCGACAGATCAAGTGGCACGAAAATGTGCCGATCTTTGGCTGGCTGCGACTCGGTGGAAAATGTGCCGGATGTCACAACCGCATCTCGGTGCAGTATCCGCTCATTGAACTGTTCGTTGCGTTGTCGTGGGTCGGGATTGCCATGGCATTCGGGTTCACGTTTGAAGCCATGCGCATGGCGGTCGTGAGCACCATTCTGCTTGGCATCGCACTCACCGACGCGCAGCACTACCTCATTCCTGACGGGTTCACCATTACCGGTCTCGCATTCGCGCTGATTACCGCGGTGGTGGCGGCGCTGTATCTGGAAGGCCCGTCGCATTTTGTGGGGCCGTGGGACGCGGTGCTTGGTGCCTGTGTCGGCGCTGGTGCCATCCGCATTATCGGTTGGCTCGGCGAGGTGGTGCTCAAGAAGGAAGCCATGGGCTTTGGCGATGAAACCCTGATGGCCTTTGTGGGCGCCATGCTCGGACCGCCACGATCGTTGCTCACCATTGTTGGCGGTGCGGCGCTCGGTGCGTTTCTGTTTATCGGTATTGTGGGCCCCATCGTGTACGTGCGCAGCAAGCGCACCGGGGAAGAGTTCGCGTTCCCCGACGTGCCGTTCGGTGTATTCCTTGCGCCCGCCGCGCTCCTTGCCTTGCTTTGGGGGGACCCGCTGATCTCCTGGTACCTCGAGCGCGCACTCGGCTTGTGAGTCGTGGTGAGCGCACCGATTCCGCTAACACGCGACCTGTGCCTACACGTCTACGCAAACACACATACGTTGTTGCCGCTGGTGCCGTCTTGTTGTTCACGGCCTGCGAGAGCGCGCCGTCGGTGGGTGATGGCCCGTACGCCAAGACGCTTGGCCGCGCGATTCCGAAAGTAGAAGAAGCGACAGGCCTCAAGTTCAAAACGGAGCCGGTGCTTGAAACGCGCAGCAAGGAGCAGGTGCGCGAGTTTTTGCTCAACCAGCTTACGAGTGAGCGCGCGAAGACGCTGCTCGAAGGTCAGCAGCGTGTGTACAAACGCCTCGGTTTGATTCCTGACAGCGTTGACGTGGGCGAACTGCTGCGCCGGTTGCTCGAGGAACAGATCGTTGGCTACTACGATCCGAAAACGAAAGTGCTGTATATCGTGGATGGTGGTCGACCTGAACTCGTGGAGGTCACGATCACGCACGAGCTGGTGCACGCGCTGCAGGATCAGTACATCAACATTGATTCCATTCAGAGTGCCACGGCGGACGCGGACCGACAGGTCACCGCACAGGCCATTCTTGAAGGTCAGGCTGTGTACGCACAGCTCCGCGCATCGCTCGGCGAAACGGGACTGCGGCTCGGCGGATGGGACCGCGCCAAGCTCGCCATGCGTGATGGACAGGAAGGCATGCCGATCTTTTCGAGTGCGCCCATGGTGATTCGGGAGTCGCTGCTCTTTCCGTACACAGGCGGCGCCGATTTCGTGTACCGGTTTGTGAATCGAAAGCCAGACGCGAACGTATTGGATGATATGCCAATCTCCACGCGTCAGTTGCTCAGTGATGCCGCCTACTTTGGCACCGGTGATACGGTGCTCGCCGCGCCTGCGCGTGAACTGCCTACACGCGTCACCTTGCCCGCGCCATCGCGTGGTACTGTCAAGTTCACCAACGTGTTTGGCGAGTTTGAAACGCGTCTGGTGATGTATCAGTTTGTGCGCAATGAAACGCAGGCTGCGCGTGCCGCGCAGGGCGTAGACGGGGATCGGTACGCGCTCATTGAACTGCCGCAGGGCGACGCGCTGGTGTGGGCGAGCGTGTGGGACAACACGGTGGACGTGGCTGAGTTTACCGACACGTTTGGGCAGTGGATCAAGAAGCGATACCTTAACGTGTATACGGCGGATGCCGAAGACGCGGTGCTCCGACGCTGGATTGCGCCCAAGGATGCCACAAAGGGCAGCGTGGCCGATCGATCGATCCAGATGGAAGTGTTGCAGCGCGATGGACGCACGCTGGTTGTGATCACGGATGCGCCGTTCGGTTTGGCCGAACGACTGATCGACGTGTCAAAGATCATGCTCGAACAGTGATCGATCCTCCGGCGCTTCAAATCACACCAGATGACGAAATCAAACGTCAGCGTCTGGTGAAAATGAAGCGCACGGCCACCGGCATGCTGGTGCTGGTGGCGGCGTTGTTTGCGGTATCCAAATACTTCGAACCGGTCTACCCGTGGCTTGCCTGGGTGCGCGCGTTTTCCGAAGCGGCCATGGTGGGCGGTATTGCCGATTGGTTTGCGGTAACCGCGCTGTTCAGGCATCCGCTCGGCATTCCGATTCCGCACACGGCCATTGTGCCGGCGCGCAAAGACCGCATTGGCACGGCACTTGGCAACTTCGTGCAGCGCAACTTTTTGCAGCGCGAGATTGTCGCGCAGAAGATTGCGGCCATGAAGCTGGGCGAGCGTGCGGCGCGTTGGCTGGCCGAGCCGGAGAACTCGCGTCGCTTGGCGCGTCACGTGGCCACGGGATTGTCGGGCGCGGTGAATGTGCTCAAAGATGACGACGTGCAGGCGGTGGCTGATCGCGCGGTGGTATCGCGGCTGCGCACGATGCAAGTGGCGCCGCTGCTCGCGCGCGGATTTGAGCTGCTGACGGTTGGTGGTCGGCATCAGGGATTGCTTGATGACGCGCTGCGTTTGGCGGCGCGTTTCGTCGCCGACAACGAAGAAGTGATTCGCGAGCGCATCAAAGCCGAAAGCCCTTGGTGGGTGCCCGGCATGGTGGAGAACAAACTGCACGATCGCATCGTTACCGGCGTGGAGAATACGCTCGCGGCAGTGGCGGCCGATCCTGATCATCCGCTGCGCATTCGCTATGATGAATCGGTGCAGCGTTTTGTTGAGTCACTGCGATCGTCACCCGACGTGATTGCTCGTGCGGAGCAGCTCAAACTGGAGTTGCTGGAGCATCCGTCGGTCGCCGACTTCTCGCGCGACGTATGGACCGATGTGAAGGGGCGCATTACGAAATACGCCGAACGCCTGGTTGAAGACGAACAAGCCGAACCCGATGCGATTGAGCGATGGGTGAGCGGCCTTGGGCGCAGTGTGCTCGCGGATCCCGCGCTGAGCGCGAAGGTGGATCAGTGGGTGGTCGAGCTGGTGACGTACGCGGTTGAGCACGCGCGTGGCGAAGTGGCGCAGTTGATCGCGACGACGGTGGAGCAGTGGGACGCGGATGCCACGTCACGAAAGATCGAACTGCAGATCGGACGTGATCTGCAGTTCATCCGCATTAACGGAACGGTCGTCGGCGGACTGGTGGGCCTCTTACTTCACGCGCTCGCGCTGGCGTTCTGATCGGCGCATTGGGAGTTCGCCCGCCGGTGCGTCGTCGAGTGGCAGCACCAGCGTATCGTCAACACGATCGGCCGGCGTAACGCTCGGCATGGCCAGCAGTGCGAGATGGAATACCTCGTCCATGGTGGCCGCAAATGTGAACGCCATGCCGGTGCGTACTTCCTCCGGCACATCGCGCAGATCCTTCTCGTTGGCTTTGGGCAGAATCACTTCCCGCAGACCGGCGCGATATGCCGCCAGCACTTTTTCTTTCACGCCGCCGATCTCGAGCACGCGTCCGCGCAGCGTGACTTCGCCGGTGAGTGCGACATCGCGGCGCACAGGGCGGCGGGAGAGTGCACTGGCGAGCGCGAGGGTGACAGCAATACCGGCCGACGGACCATCCTTGGGAATGGCGCCGGCGGGGAAGTGCAGGTGCAAATCCGATTCGCGGAACTCGGTGTCGGCAATGCTCAGCGTTGTCGCACGTGAGCGCACAAACGAATACGCAGCGTCTACCGATTCACGCATCACGCCACCGAGCTGACCAGTCACGGTGAGCTTGCCGGTGCCTGGCATGCGCAGCGCTTCAATGGTCATGAGTTCACCGCCGGTGCTGGTCCACGCGAGACCAGTGACCGCACCAATCTCCGGCTCTTTCTCGGCTTCTTCCATGCTGTAGCGCGGGGCGCCGAGAATCTCTTCCACTTTGCTGGTGTCAATGAGCCAGGTGCTGAGATCACCGTCTGCCTTGGCACGGGCGCGTTTGCGCATGACCGATGCGATGCACCGTTCAAATGCGCGCAGGCCCGCTTCACGCGAGTAGCGCGAGGTAATGTGGCCGAGCACGGGCTCGGGGATCGCGAGATCGATGGGGTCGAGTCCGTGGTCCGTGAGCAGGCGCGGCATGATGTACCGTTCTGCGATCTCAACTTTTTCTTCGATTGTGTAGCCCGCAATGCGGATCACTTCCATGCGGTCGCGCAGCGCCGGTGGTATGTCGTACAGATTGTTCGCGGTGCAGATGAAGAGCACACTCGACAAGTCGAACGGCAGGTTGAGATAGTGATCAACAAATGAATCGTTCTGCGCCGGATCGAGCACTTCAAGCATGGCCGCGGTGGGATCACCACTGGCGCCGCCGTTACCCATTTTGTCGATCTCGTCAATCATGATCACCGGGTCACGCACCTGCACGCGTCGCAACGCTTGCAGCAACATGCCCGGCATGGCGCCCACGTAGGTGCGGCGATGTCCGCGAATTTCTGCTTCATCGCGCACGCCACCAACGGAGATGCGATAAAACGCGCGACCAATGCTGTTCGCGATCGCTTCACCGAGTGATGTCTTACCGGTGCCTGGCGGGCCTACAAAACAAAGGATGGGGCCGTTCGGATCACCGCCGCGCAGTTTACGCACGGCCAGGTATTCCGTGATGCGTTCCTTGGCTTCGTCGAGTCCGTAGTGACGGTCTTCGAGCGCTTCTTCAACTTTTTCAAGCGCGATATCCGAGTCGTTCGCTGAGCGCGCGTGCCAGGGCAGGGCGAGCAGCGTGTCGAGATACGTGCGCAGCACTTGGTATTCACTGCTGGCGGGCGAAAGCTGCCGCAGGCGTTCCGTTTCGCGTCGTGCTTCCTGACCCACTTTTTCCGGCAGCTGCGCTTCTTCAATGCGGCGCAGCAGGTCGACCGATTCTTTTTCGTTCGGATCTGCTTCGCCGAGCTCTGATTGAATCGCGCGTAACTGCTGACGCAGATAAAACTCGCGCTGATGCTGTTCGATTTTTACTTCTGTCTGCTTCTTCACATCTTCCATCACGCGTGCGCGGGCCACTTCGCGCTCGAGGCGAGAGAGAATAAACCGAATGCGCTGGCCAATGTCGAGGCGCTGCAGCACTTCGTCTTTGTCGGCAATGCGCAGATTCATGTTGGTGGCCGCGAGGTCGGCAAAGCGACCCGGATCGGACACGTTCATTTTGAGAATCTGCGGTACTTCGGCCGGAATGCGCTCAATCAGTTCGGCCAGTGTCTCGGCGGCAGACACGGTGCGCGCCACGAGTTCGTCGAGCTCCACCGGATCGGCCGGTGTTTCGCGCGCGCCTTGCACAGCGGCAATCGCGTACGGCTGAATCTGTTCAATGCGATCGAGCGTGATGCGCCGCAGCCCCTGCAGCGTAATCTGGACGGTGTCGCCCGGCAGGTTGATGCGTTCGTGTACGCGTGCGGCCACGGCCACTTTCCCAACGAACACGTTTGGATCGATCGGATCTTCCTGATCTGTGCCCGCCACAACGAGGGCAACGATCAAGCCCGACTCTTCGTGTGCCCGCAGCAGCGCGAGATTTTCCGGCGCGCCCATTTGCACGGCGATGGTGCCGAGCGGAAAGACGATGGTGGACCGGAGGGCCATGAGCGGCAGCGTAGGCGGCAGCTCGGAGCGAAGGATCTCCTCCTTCTTCTGCCCGCGAGGCATGGGCAGCGAAGGGAATCGTGAGGCAGGTCGGGACACGGCGTATGGGGCGGGGGTGACTCAGACTACACAGAGTCTCGGTCGCAGGTCACATCACTGAAGCAGAGTGGAATGTAGGTCGGATTTCTGCAGGCGCAAATCGTGTGTGCAAGCCAAGTTAGGTCGGTTTGGGAACGGGGTGTTACACCGGTGGCATTGTCACAAATGTGGCGGGGGGAGAATATGCACACGTGTCGCCACCGAAGCCTTGCGTGACTGTGCCGCCGTCCGCAGCCTTAGTCCCAATGCGCACCGCATTCTTCCGCGCTCTCAGCCTCTCACCTGCAACGGAGCACACATGCGGCGCCGTGCGTTTATCCAGCAGTCTGCTTTCGCGCTCGCCGCGGTGCCGATGATCCCCGTTTCGCGTCTTCGCGCCGGGCAGGGGGCTTTGCCGGGTGCAGTGCCATTCAAGATCTCCTTGGCGCAGTGGTCGTTTCACAAGACGCTCTTCGCCAGGCAGATGGACCATCTCGATCTGGCGCGCGTTGCTCGTCGTGACTACGGCATCGAAGCGATTGAATACGTCAACGTGTTTTTCAAGGACAAAGCCACCGACGCTGCGTATCTCGCCCAGATGAACACGCGGGCGCGTGACGAGGGTGTGTATCAGCACCTGATTATGGTAGATGGCGAAGGGGCATTGGGCGATCCAGGCAGTGCAAAGCGCACGCTGGCGGTTGAGAATCATCGCAAGTGGCTCGACGCGGCGAAGACGCTGGGGTGTGCGACAATCCGCGTGAACGCGCAGAGCACGGGCACACCTGAAGAACAGGAACGTCTCGCTGCCGATGGGCTGCGCCGTCTCGTTGAGATCGCAGCGCCGATGAATCTGAACGTGATCGTGGAGAACCATGGCGGCCTTTCCTCGCACGGCGAATGGCTGGTGCGGGTGATGAAGCGCGTGGATCATCCGCGCTGCGGCACGTTGCCAGACTTTGGCAACTTCTACGACTACGATCGCTACCAGGCCGTAGAGGAGATGATGCCGTTCGCCAAGGCAGTAAGTGCGAAGTCGCACGACTTCGATGCCTCGGGCAACGAGACCAAGACGGACTACAAGCGCATGCTGCAGATTGTGCTGCGCGCGAAGTTCCAGTCGTGGGTGGGTATTGAGTACGAAGGGGCGACGCTGTCTGAGGCCGAGGGCGTGCGGGCGACGCTCAAGCTGCTGCAGCGGATGCAGGTGGAGTTGGCGTGATCACTGCGGTGTCGCACGGCTCGCCACCACGCGCCACTCCACCAAAAATTGCACGCCCTCGTCATCAGTCTCAACACCAAGCAGTCGATAACCTGCACGATCAACGATCGTGGTATTCGCCGGCGCATCCACGATAAATCGCAACGCGAACGCGCGATCAAAGGCCGCCCAGCGTTCGCGATCGCGCCAACGCATGGTCAGGCCCATGTCGTCTTTGGGCAGCTCCTCGTCGGGAATGCGCACGCCGGTGGACGAGAGATGTGCCCAGATCCACTGCGCACTGTCGGTGAGAATACGATGCGATGGCGCCTTGTGCTCTGGCAGTGATTTGGAAGGCACGCCGAGCAACTCACTCATGCGGTCGGCCACTTTCTGGATGTCGACGCGTTCGTTGCTCTGATACGACGGTGGGTTGCCCGGCCATTCCATGATGGTTGTGCGTCCATCGCGCGCGTAACGCAGCACTCGATTGGAGCCCGGTACAGTGGTGAGCGCGGCGCCATCGCGCGCCACCGTTTTGATGCGACCTGGTGCGATGCCGTCGGGCGTGGGCTCGTTCAACATGTGGGATGGCGACTGCACCGTGTCGATGATGGCACCATTCGCGTCAAAGTGCAGCCAGCCAAATCGGCCGATGCGCGTGGGTGTGTTCGCTTCGAAGCTGGCGGTGATCAGCCAGCCTCCTACGGTATCCGGTGTCACCACCCAGCCCGTGGCGACGGAAGGCGGCAACGACAGCGTTGCGATTGCCTCACCATTCGCGCCGAAACGCACCGCGCGCGTAGTGGTCATTTCCTTGGCGAGCACTGTATTGTCGGCCAGGCGAAACAAACGCAGTGGCATGCGGTACTCACCCGGCCCGGCACCTTCACGTCCGGCCTCGCCGATGGGTGTGCCGAGTGAGTCGAGAATGCGCACGGAGGCGCCGTTGGGGCCGGCTTGGTCGAGCAGCCAGTACGTATCGTTTGGGCCGAAGATCGCCGCAACTGCCCGGCCAACGTTGAGTGCGCTGACATCAATGCGCTGTACTTCTTGCAGCTGCACCGGGCCATCAACGCCAAGTGATGGCGAGCGGACGTACAGCGTGTCGCCCACTTGTTGACGCGTGACCTGATCTGTTGCGTCTGGCGTGTTGCAGCCGCCGAGTACAACGATGACGATTGCGACGACGCTTCGTGCGGCTCGTGACATGCGCGGTACCCGAGGTTTGGTTGGCGAGGATATTACCAAACCCACCAAAACCCGGGACCGTCACCAATTCCGAATAGCGCTGCGCCAACGCCCGTACGCTACGGCGAAACCGGCTGAAACAGCACGCCAGCGGTACCAACCGCCTTCACCGTCCACCCCAGCGCGCGCGCCCTTTCGCGCGCAACCGCAATGTCCAGCGGCGTCACCGCATCCGGTATGTAGAGCCAACCGTTGTGCGCCGAGTACGCCATGAGCGAGCCCGGTGTATTGGGAAGATCCAGCGGCTCGAGTTGCATGCGATACGCGCCACTGCCAATTGTCGTGCCAGCCTTCACGCGCGTGAGTCCGCGCACCAGTCGAGCCGCCCCTTCAAAGATGCGTCGTAACGATGCTTCGGAGGCTTGTGAGACGTAGACGGGGATTCCACGGTCGACGGCGGTAAACACGCCGCCGTTGGTGGCCGAAATCGAGGTGGCGGCGAGCACCGCAGTGATCGGTGTCGCACCAAGTGAATCGAGCAACCGTGCACCGTACGCGTAGCTGAAGGTTGTATGGCCAGCGCCGAGCATGATCCAACCGTTGTCGATTCTTGCGGCGCCGGCCTGAATGCCGAACGCATTGATCATGGCGATATCGGGCGTGGCCATATTCACGGCACGTCGAACCACGTTTTCGTGCATCGGCCTGGTGGCCGATGAGCCGAGGTACATCGCACGCTGCTCAGACGTCACGGCGAACGAGTCCGCAGCAAACTCCGCGTTGAAGTTCGCGCTCTGAACGGTCATGCGTTTGTAGGGCACGCCAACGCGCAGAATGTCCCACTGCGTGGGAGTGCTGATTGCGCCAAAGGTGCGCCACGCGGAGTACCATACTTCCACTGGCATCACACCCCAGGCGACCAGACCAAAGTCGTTGGGGTGTCCGGCGCGGAAGCGCAGCATGGCGGGAAGTCCGGTACCGCGGTGAAAGAACACGGTGCCGCGAAGACGGCCGGCGAGCGTTGCCGTCACGCGCGTGTGGCGTTCTCCGCCGATCATGGTGTCCGCGCCGAGTGCGACATCACCCGCGTCTCGCAGGGCCAGCACGAGGCGATCGGGGGTATACACAAACAACTCGGCCCGCTCATCTACGTACGCGACGCTCAGAGGTTGTACAGCGGTGCCGAGCGTGGTGAGCGCAATCGAATCGCGAATCACGTTAATAATGCGGTTCGTCCCAAACTCACGCGTGTTGCGCCACGCGGGGAGTGTGTAGTCCCGAACGTCGGTGTGTGGCTCGAACGACGGCTGATCTACAAAGGGCATGCTGCGAAAGTTCGTGCGCTGCCACTGCGTCATCATGCGGTACGTCACGCGCTCAAGGCTTCGCAGCGTCTGCTCACCGCCCATGAGCGCAAGCGCACGGCTGATCACACGATCTGCGGAGAGGAGAGTGGGTGCAGCAGGCGTTGCCTGCGCCCCCAGCGGCGGATGGACGAACGAGATAGCGCCAACGATTGCGAGTACGGCGATCGATCGCGAGGTTGTCATGGCTCACCGAAGAGGAGGGGGAGAAAACGGACCCGCCACCATACCGCGTTTCACCTCGTGCGCACTATCGTTCAAAAGGATGAAGACTGACACGGACGATGTGGTGTCGCTGCTGCAGCGCGCCAACGCCGCACTGACGGAAGGCCGCGTTCGCGACCTTCTTTTGCACACGCGCCAGGCCGCAGGTTTGGCAGAGGCGCACGACTTGGCAAACGTGTCGATCCACATGCGTGTCGCGAGCATGTTGCAGGCGGCGTTTCGATTTTCCGGAGAACCGGACATGTTCGAACGCGCACTGGCGGCCTGCATCCGCGTTGGCGATCAGACGGCGTTGCCGCAGTGGGCGATCCCGGCAAGGGCGTTAGCGGGCAACATCCTGATGATGGCAGGGCGACTTCATCAAGCAATCGAGATGTGCGACGCGTCGTTGGCGCTCGCTCACGCGTGCGCGCTGCATGATGATCGGGTCGCATCCATGGGCTATCAGTTTCGTGGGTATGTGCTCATGGAGTGGAATCGCCTGGAGGAAGCGCGAAGCAGTCTACTGACCGCGTGGCGAGTTTCCGCGGTGACCGATGTTGGTGTGCGCAGCGGCGTGGCGCGCATGATGGCTGAGCTTGAACTTGCCAGTGGTGACATCGCTGCGGCGCAGCAGTGGAGCAACGATCTGGCCGCGATTGTTTCCGAACCAATGACGCTACGTAATCGCGAGTGGTTGGCGGCGGTTCGCACGCGCCAAGGATTCGCCGTCACGCGCGATCTGCGCGCACTTGATGCATGGCAGCGCCGTCACGACTACCAGATCGATTCGCTCGTGCGCCTTGCCAAGGCCGAAGTCACCGCGCGCCTGCACGAGTTTGCGCACTTGCTCACCATGCTGGAATCGACAAGACAGTGGGCGAGTCTGGCGCAGCTCAGCGAGGTGATCGAGCGAGGTGCGCGTGAGCTGCGAGTGGGATACGTTATCAGCGCACTGTGTGCGCGGGCCGTCTCACGAGAGGCATTGGGGGCCGTGGACGAGGCGCTGGAACTGTGGCTGCGGGCGCTGGAGTGCGGCGAGGCGGGCGGTTTTGTTCGCGTCTATATCGACGGTTCGCCAGCACGCGTGCGGCTCTTGCGGCGCGCGGCCGAACATCCACGCGGCGCGTCGCACGCGCGTCGTGTCCTGGACGCGGCCGGTCTGCTACATCGTGACGACGCGCGCGTACCGCTCACGGATCGTCAGCGCGATGTGCTGCGACTTGTGGCACGGGGCTTCAGCGACCGCGAGATCGCCGCGGAGACAGGGCTTAGCGTGGCGACGGTAAAAACCCACCTGCGCGCAGCGTACGCGCGGCTTGGCGTTGGATCGCGCACGGCAGCGGTGGCGAAGATGGCAGGGGCGGGGATTGTGTGAAGACCGCCACGACGCCCTTCAGCCGAAGTTACCTCTCGCTCTAGCGCGTGATGCTGAACTCACGAACCTCAGACACGCTCTCACACTTTCGCGTCGTCATCGACAGCTGCAACCCATAGTTCCCCGTGCGCAGTGACGACACGTCTAGCGTGAGCTGCCGCGATAGCGTCGGTACCGAAGCCTCGATCACTTCCACCTGCTGTTGCGCCGTTGGTTCTCGCCACGACACCTCAATCGCGACATCCTGTCGACCGATCACGCGCAGCGCTTGTGCAATGCGCCCCAGCCCCGAACGGTTCGCCAGCCCACTCACGCGAACGCGAAGCGTGGCCGAGTCCGACACACGCGCGCCGTAGCTTTCCCACATCACGCCGAGCCTGACGGGTTTGTTCAAGCGCGTATCGCTGAGCATTCCACGCTCGAGATCGCGCATGCCGTTGCCGGTGAGCGTTGCAGCGTCGAGCAAAATGGGTTCCGACAGCCCACACGTCTCAACCGCATTGGCGTGCGTTGTTACCTGCGGAATGCCAAATCGCGAACGCGCACCCGCGATGCGTTCACCTCCACGGTGCACTTCGAGACCGATCACTGTCGGCTTATGCACCATGCCGCTGATAAACGCACGTGTGCCCCAGCTGCTCCGCGATTCCGCCAGCAGCTGCAGCGAATCCGGCGCGGTGGACGAATACAACCGCAAAGGCACACGAGCATGGGGCCCGCTCTCGATCGGTGGCGTAGGCAACTTCGTGGCAACGACGAGCATCGCTGTACTGTCTCGGCGAAGCACTCCGCGCTGTTGCGTGCGAATGCCAAGCAACAGGCCGAACGGGTGCGTGAAGAACTCCTGCGGCCAGACTTCGTTGCCTTTGCTGTCCCGATGTCGGTCCAGCAAGAAGGCGTCGTCCGTGATACTGTACGGCGCAAGCGCAGCCTTGAGGGTGGGCATGGTGGATGCTCCGTCGGACGAGTACTCCGGCGAGACGTACGGCGGATCATGATGTGGTGGCCCTCCATTGACCGACAAGTATCGCCTGTGGCCCAGGTCCTGCGTGTCGCCACCCCAATAGGTGTGCGCCGGCCATCCGTAGCGCACTCGCATCTGGTGCACCGCATCACCGCCGTGCGTTTCGCGCAAATCAAAGTGCACGTCCCGCGGAAAATCCGACGCAAGATCAGTGCGGATGACACGCGCGACATGTTCAAGGCCGCGATAGTTGAGCGAGTCTCCGAACAGTGGTTTGCCCAGCCACCAGAGATCCCGGTCGAGTGCGGCGCGCTCCAGGCATGGTGCTTCCAGGTCGTCGCTCGTTGATCCGTATACGAGCTCCACAGCGCTCAGCATTCTGCAACGTTCTTCATCGTACATTGCGATCAGCACGCCTTGCCACGTGGTGAGTGCCGCCTGCCAGTCTCCTTCAGGGTACGATGCGTAGCCAGCGAATACGTCACACCACTCGCGTGACGTGCATTCAGCGACTACCTGCCGTATTCGCGCCGGATCTCGATGGTCGATCGCAATGCGAACGCGCTGCCTGAGAATCCAGAGATCTTCGGGCAGTTCGCGGGCCACACTGTCGAGTGCCGCTTCGAGCGAAGCGGGGAAGCGGTGACGTGTGCTGTCCTTGATCCGGCGATGCGAGGTGATCGCCTGCCCGAAGTCCTCAATCGGTGGCCAGTTGGGACAGAGGGCGACACGTCGAACTCGGCTGCGAACCATCATTGGCATACGCTCAGGCGGCTCCCCCGGAGCACGAGCCGCACGCGGCGAGCCCGAGGGGTAGGAACCATCGAAGTGACAGTGCAGCATCCGGCTGCGAAACGTGAGCACTTCGCGGACTAGCGGCATGGTGTAGTCCGTGTCGTGCTCAAGTCGCTCGTCTTCCTGCCAGGCAACGCGCTGGCTGTCGATTGCGGCGAGCATTCTGAGCTCAAGCATGAAGCGACGCACCTCGGGGGTGCTCGCTGGGTCCGGATCAACCGGAAGCGGTGTAGCAGGCGGCAGCACAGTCATTCTGGTGCAGCCGATCATCAGAAGCGCACAGACGAACAGCCAACAGGTTGCGCGCATGCGGGGACGGGGTGGGGGCGACGGTCAGCTGAGGATTTCGATTGCCCGCAGCAGACGTCAGGTTTGTTTCGCGATGAACTCAAACAACTGATCACGATCGGCCTCACCGGCCATCCGGAAGCTTATCGCGCGCGCATTTGTCTGGTAATCCTCGTTCGCGTGCAAGTTGAGCAACCGCTCCTCGAACACATCCCCCGCCAGTTTGCCGATTGGAATTCCCTCGGGCCCAAGGCCGCGCGCATGCACCAGGCGCGCCCAGTACGGCTGATCAAGCGCGTGCGGCACCACCAGACTCGGCTTGCCATACTTGAGCGCCATATGCGTGGAGCCTGATCCGCCATGATGCACAACGGCGTGCATTTTCGGAAACAGCCAATCGTACGGAATGTTGTCGACAAAATGCACGTGCTCCGGCGCGTTCTCGATTCGCTCGAGACCGCCCCACGACGTGTTGATGATGGCGGCAATACCGGTGCGTGCGAGCACGCTGACAATGGCCTCGGTCTTTTTGCGCGGATCCGTATTGGTCATGCTGCCAAAGCTGATCAGTATGATCTTTTCGTACCGGGCGAGAAACGCCAGAATCGCGCTGTCGGGTTGCCAATCAACGGTTTTGTCGCGCTCAAAGTAGCCAACAACGTGCGCGCTCTCCGGCCAGTTGGCGGGCCGTGCGAAGAGGCTTGGCGAGACCGTGTACAACGCACGCTCGGTTTCGAGCATGGCATGCCGAAGCGCGGACACGGAGAGCTGTACGTTGCCGGTGTCTTTGGCGAGCGACGTCATGAAACGCTTCACCGCGAATGCCTTGATGGTATTGATCAGCGAAAAACTGACGCGGTTGAGCGTTCTCCCAAAGTCCTTCCACATGGGGGCGAAATCATCGATTGTGTGCGCGAGGCCCGGCACCGGGCTGAGCATGATCGTGCGGCCGGGACGCGTCATGCCCCACACAATCGCGGTGTTGCACTTGGGGTGATAGACAATGCGGTCGGGCGCTTCGTCGAGTTGCACGCGGTGCTGCCGCGCAACCGATTCGCGCGCCAGACTCATGCCTTTGCGCGCCAACGAACTCCAGTTCCTGACACGACTCAACGCTGAGCCTTCACCGCCGAGTATCTCGCGCGCGTCGCTTCCGTCAATCAGCTTGAGGAAGTCGGCGCTGAAGCCGTGAAAG
>JALHNZ010000049.1 GCA_022843265.1 Gemmatimonadaceae bacterium | reverse complement strand
GCGGAACGGTGTATTGCGTGCGCTTGGCAGTGACGAGCGCGCGTGGCGCGTTGGTGGACATGCCGAAGTCAAAAAGCGCATTGGCACCCGGCATTGGATTGACGCAGGACTTCGCATTACACAGCTCGTACAAACGGGTCGCGCATATCTTGAGCCGCGCATTGCGCTGCGCGCTGATGGTGAAAGCAACGAGTGGGGCCCGTGGGCGTGGCGACTGGGCGGCGGTGTGTACCGCCAGTTCGTCAATCAGTTCGACGTGGCCACCTCGAACCCAACGGCGCTCGTGCCCAGCGTGCGCTTCTGGTTGCCCACCGATGGACGTGACGGCGTTGCGACCGCGTATCACTTGTCCGGCGAAGGTGTGATCACGCCTGGCGGACGGTGGCAGTTGCGCGGCGAGTGGTACGCGAAATGGCAGCCCACAATCATGGCGTTTGACTACGGTGTGCTGCTCAATCGCGACACGTTGTTGCCACTGGCAGTGCCACCGAGTGCGTACGTGTCTACGGCAACAGGCCATGCATACGGTGTTGGACTGCGCGCCGTACGCGACGGCTATTTGTGGTGGACGGGTTGGTCAGATCGCAGCCGAGGCCTGCCGGTTCGTGTGGAAGCCGGTTACGACTTCGGTGTGTCGCGCCGCACGTTCCCCTCGCGCTTTGAGGGGACCATGCAACCCACGCCGTGGAACGAGCCACATCGTGCGCTGGTATCGGTGGAGCTCCGGCCCGGCGGTGGATGGTTGTTGGCGGCGAGATCGCGCGGCACGTGGGGACGCACGTGGGGGCTGCGGCAATCGTACTACGATTTGTTGACGGTGGGTGATCTGGGAGCGGGCTTGCCGATTGGCGCGCCAGCGGATGCCCCGCGACCGGCGATTCTTGAAACGGATATCGGGGTGACCTGGACCACGCGCGTTGGTCCGTGGCGAGCCGAAATTGGTGCGGCGGTCCAGAACGTGTTTAATCGCGCCAATGTGCTCGACTACAGTCTGATTCGACCGAGCGCTGCAGCGAGCGATGCCTCGTTCGTGCAGGTGCCGCGCTATCTGCCGGGCGTATTGCCGTCACTGAGTGTTCGAATTCTCCCGTGATGATTCCGGTGCGTCCGGCGCGTCCGGCGCGGGAGTTGGCACACGGCGACGCTCGGGTACGGTATCGCCATCGTCACGCAGCATGCGCAACGCCGGCGTGTCCAGATCATCGAACTGGCCGCGGCCGGCCGCCCAAATGAACGCCCATACGGCGATGCCAACCACCAGTAGCGCGAGCGGAACCACGAGATAGAGAACGCTCATGAAACGGTGACCGACTCAAGTAACGGTGTCACGTCGCGTACGCCCTTTTGCGCGACAGGCGCGGGTGGCTCGAAAGATCGTCCTCTCCATGACGCGAGCACGACCGTGAGCGAACTCAGCGGCATCAACACCGCAGCAATCAGTGGTGTCAGCAAACCGGCGATGGCCAATGACGCACCGATCACATTGTAGGCCAGTGAGAACGCGAAGTTGCGATTGATGACCCGCACGGTTCGCTCCGCACCAACGATGAGTTCGCGTAACGGCGAGAGTCCCGGACGCGCGAGGAAAACATCGGCGTTTGCCAGGCACGCCTCAGCGCCGCCATGCACGCCAATACCCACGTTGGCGGCGGCGATCGCGGCGGCATCGTTGACGCCATCGCCCACCATCACGACGGACTGACCGGTTGCGCGCAGCTCCTCCACCAGACGCAACTTGTGTTCTGGTGACATGGCGCCGTGAATATCCGCTGTGTCAAAGCCAAGCGCTTCACCCACGGCGTGCGCCACGTCGGTGGTATCGCCAGACGCCATGATGGTGTGCCATCCGCGCGCGCGGAGATCGGTCAGCACCTCGCGCGCATCGTGTCGGATGCGATCACCAATGCCAGCGGCGGCGACCAGTACACCATCCACCGCGACATAAACGGGTGTAAGTGTTCGATCGAGCGTGGCGACTTCCCGCGCAAGCGCGCCTGCGCGTTCTGCGTGCGCGTGCACGAATACTGGTGAACCAACCACCACGTCATGGCCATTCACCACGCCGCGAAGTCCTCCACCGCTCACATGTTCCGCGTTGAGCACTTCGTGCGTGTGGTGGTCTGGCCAGGCGCGCCTGAATCCGTCGGCAATCGGATGCGATGAACCAGCCTCCAGCGAAAGCACCAGCGACTGCACCGACTGATCACCGATCCACTGCACTAACGTGGTTTGTCCTTCGGTCAGTGTGCCGGTCTTGTCGAGTACCAGCACGCCGGGCTTGGAGAGCACTTCAAGCGCGTCGCCTCCTTTCACCAGAATACCGCCGCGCGCCGCCCGGCCAACCGCCACGGTCACCGCAAGCGGTGTGGCCAGTGCGAGTGCGCAGGGACAGGTGACCACCAGTAAGGCGATCACATCATCAAGTGCCGTGGCGGAGCCGATCGAAAGTTTGAACAGGTACACGAGCACCGAAACCGTCAGCACCACCGCAACAAACACGGCCGCCAGACGATCGGCCGCGATCACCACCGGAGCGCGACGCTGCGCCGACTGTTCAACCTGTTGCAACAGCCGCGCAACGCGACTGCTCTCGCCGGAGGCAGTCACGCGAACGCGCGCAGGCACAGATACGTTGAGCGTTCCGGCAAACACCGATTCTCCCTCATGCACGCGCGCCGGCCGCGACTCGCCGGTGAGCAGCGCCGCGTTGACCGTCGTGCTCTCCGATTCGAGAATGCCGTCGGCCGCAAACGACTCGCCGGCCCGAATATCAAGCAGCATACCGGGCAACACGGCTTCAGTGGGCAGTTCATGCAGTGCGCCGTCTTCCGACACCACTCGTGCCGTGGCCGGCGTCAATGCGTACAACAGCTCCGCCGAGTCACTGGCCAACCGCTGTCCGCGCTGCTGCAGGAATCGGCCAACAAGCAGTGCAAACACAAGAATTGCCAGTCCGTCGAAATAGATCGGACCGGAGTCGTACACCGTATTGATGGCGCCGCGTACAAAACCGGCGGCCAGTGCGATGGCGATCGGCAGGTCCATGTGCAACGAGCGTGTTCGCAGCGCCGCCCACGCACCCGTAAAGAACACGCGGCCTGGCCAGATCAGCGTTGGCAGCGTGAGCGCCATGCTCAACCAGCGAAAGAATCGCGTGTGCGCAGGATCCATCCACGCGATTTCCCCGCTGTAGAGCGCGAGGGCAAAGAGCATCACGTTGCCGGCAATCGCGCCCGCTACTCCAATGCGCATGAGCATGCGTCGGTCTTCACTGCGACGCACGTTGTCACGCGCCACGCCGCGAAACGGATGCGGCGCGTAGCCGAGCGCGTCGAGTGTGCGGGCAATCTGCGAGAGCGGTGTAGACGACGCATCCCACTCAACTACGGCGCGAGCCCGACGTATATCGAGTTCGGCCCGTGCAACGCCCGGCACCAGAATGGGTACGCGCTCAACCAGCCACACACACGACGCGCAATGCACGCCTTCCAGATACAGCTCAATCCGCGAGTGGCCGTCCGACGTACTGCGCACGTGCAATGCCGCGAACGCCGGGTGATCAAACTCCTCGTAACTACGTCCGGTGCGATGCACCGGCACATCGCGGCGGTCCGCAAAACGATAGAACTGATCGAGACCGTGATCGCGCAGAAGCGCAAAAGCGGTTCGGCAACCGGCGCAGCAAAACTGCTCTGTTGCGTCATGCTCAACAAACGCCGATGGTACCGGCAGCGTGCAGTGCGCGCACGTCACGTCTGCGTTCACCCGCTCAATCGCGCGGGGCGCGACGGGCTGTCCCAACAGTTCAGTGCGCATGTGGCACACTCGGCGCGTTACGCGCCGCATCCGACTCGTTGTGCGACGCGTGCGCCGCAGACGCACCCATGCGATTGCCAAGTGAGGCAATGCCAAAGCCAATCACGATCACGGCGCTCACTACGGGCAACGAGCGCTGCAACCGTCCTGAGGCACGCCGCATGCCTACCGCGACCGCCACAAGTGCTGGTACGGTGCCGATCCAGAAGAGCGTCATGAACGCCGCACCGCGCACTGCGGATCCGGTGCCTGCCGCGGTGACTACAAACGCATACAACCAGCCGCATGGCATCAACCCGGTGAGCACACCGAGCATCAACGCGCGAACGCCCACGGTGCGTTGCTGCACCAGGAGTAGCGCGCGGCCCATGAGGCGCGCTGCGCTTTCCGGTACGGCGCCACTCACCAGCGTGGGTAGGACGCGCACGTTGAACGCCTGTGCGAGCAATGCCGCGCCCCACACAAGCAGCAGTGCACCGGTCACGATGGACGCAGTGCGTTGCACGCCACCGAGTGCGCCGAACTGATCGAGACTCGCACCAAGCGCACCGGCCAATGCGCCCAGCGACGCGTACGCCGCGAGACGTCCGCCGTGATACGCGACGTGACCGGTCAGCCGTGGCGGTGCTGCGCCCGACCGTGCGGCCCGTGCGCCGGCTGAATTGCCGGCCGAGTCGCTACCGTAGAGGCAGGCAAACCCTCCACACATCGCGGCGCAATGCAGGCTGCCGAGCAGGCTCGCCGTGAATACGCCCAACGCCAGCGTCGGCGAGGCGGCGAAGTCCATGATCAGGGCCCGGCCGGCGTGATCAGGTCGCGTTCGGTATCGATGCGCACCGTTTCCTGAAAGCGATCGGTCTGTCGTAGCGCCGCGAGACGGAGCTCCCAGATGCCTTCGCGCGGCATGGGCACGGTCACGACGTACTGTCCGGCTGCGTTCTCCGTGAACGCGACGCGTTGCACATCGTTTGCACGCGCAACGTGGAGGAGCGATCCCGACAGCGTCGCGTTACGCACCGCGGCGCCCGTGTTATCCGTGAGGTCGATGGTCAGGGTGCGCGAGCCTGCGCCATCTTCAGCACTGCGTGTTGATATGTGCGCGGACAGACGCCAGTCTAGCGCGTCACTCTGCGCCACTCGCTGCTGCGTTGAATCCCACGCAACAGCTTTGCGATAGTAGTCCGGCTCGACCGCAAACGATGGGTCGTCTCGCGTGAGCACAATGACGCCGATATTGCTGGCGACGGTGGCCACCAGAATGACCACGACACCAATGGGCCAACCCATTCCCTTCTTCATGGCGCTCCTCCTGACGGACCCTGCAAACGCCATGGAATGACATTCGAGAATCGTGCACCGTCTTTGACGGTAATCGTGATCGCGTGCTCACCGTTCACAAACCGGTCACGCGGCAACAATACAAACACCGAGGTTTCGCGGGTCACACCGCCGCCCACGAGCAATGGATTTTCGGGTGCGATGACGCGGCCGCCCGTAACGCCGTCGATCGCAATCGTGTACCGCGCGTCGTCACTGCCACGATTCGTGACTTTGATGCGAATCTGGTTTGCAATGCGACCGTCCGCTTCTTCGGAAAACGGTGCGCCGAGCCCGCGCAGCACCGTGACGTCTGCGGATTCCTTGATGGCCATCGCAAACAGCAGCGCACCGAGCGAAAGCGCGAGGGCCACCGGATAGAGCACCACACGCGGGCGCAAGAAGCGACGCGGCTTACCTGCGAGGGCTTCCTGTGAAGAATAGCGAATCAGGCCACGCGGCTTTCCCACCTTGTCCATGATCGAGTCGCACGCATCGATGCACTGCGTACAGTGCACACATTCCATCTGCAACCCGTTGCGGATATCGATACCAGTGGGGCACGTGGTGACGCACGCTTTGCAGTCGATGCAATCACCGGTACCAACCGTTGATGCCTTGCCACGCGGTTCGCCGCGGGTGTAGTCGTACGCAACAATGACGGACTGACGGTCGAGCAGCACCGACTGCCAACGGCCGTACGGGCACGCGATCAGGCATGTCTGTTCGCGAAAGTACGTGAAGTTGTACCAGATGGCGATCGTCGTAATGGCCATCACCATGAACGACGTGGGATGCTCAAATGGCGAACGCTGTACCCACACGGCCAGCTGTTCCGTGCCCACGAAGTAGGCCAGGAACGTGTGCGCCAGAAACAGCGACAGCAGCGCGTAAATGGCGTACTTCAGCAGGCGACGCGGCCCCCAGAAGTTTCCCTCGCGATCGAGCTTCCGCGAGCCCGTGTACCCACCTTCAAGCAATCGCTCAATCGGACGGAAGAGATATTCCAGATACACCGTTTGCGGACAGCCCCAACCGCACCACACCCGACCGAACAAGGCGGTGAGCAAAAAGATGCCAATCACGATGCTCGCGAGCAGCAACATGAAAAGCAGCGTGTCCGTGGGCAGAAACGTGTAGCCCATCAGTGTGAACTCGCGCTTCGGGAAGCTCATCAGAAAGGCAGGCTTCCCGAAAACCTTCACGTGCGGGATGGCGAAGAACACAAACATCAGGGTATACGCGACCACTCGACGGCGCTTCCACCACGCACCATCGGACGGACGCGGACGGATCCAGTTGCGGGATCCGTCTTCATTCATCGTGGGCAGGACTCGGCCAGCGGCGACCGGGTGACTGCTCATGGCGTGTACGGTTCCCCTTCGGGTGGCTTGGGATTCGTTGGCGATGTGCCGCGCAGCGAGAGCACGTAGGCCGTCACTTCAGACATCTGTTTCGGCGTCAGCGACTTTTCCCACGGTGGCATGCCTTTGGCGAGCACACCGACCGCAATGGTGTTGTACACGGAATCCGGCGAGCCACCGTGAATCCAGTTGGCATCGGCGAGGTTCGGTCCGATCAATCCGCCGCCGTCGGGTCCATGACACGACGCGCAATACGATTGGTAGACTTCTTCGCCTTCTTCGACGGCTTCTTCATCGCTCGCCATGGCCAGAAGCGCTGCCGCAGCCGGGCGCGACGGCGTGGCAGGTTGCAACGCGGCCGCGGTCGCCATCTCCGCTTCGTAGTCTGCGATGCGTCCTTTTCCGTTGCCTACGGGTCCAACGTTGAACAAGTAGATCACCGAGAAGATGACGGTGCCTGCAAACGTGAGCAGCCACCAACCTGGCATCGGATTGTCGTACTCGCGAATTCCGTCGTACTCGTGTTCAAGCAGACGCGGTCCTTCGCCGCCCGATTCATTCGTCTGATCGGCCATGGTTCAATCCTTGCGCGGCACAGCCGCGATTGAGGCATCGTCTTCAAGTGGCAGCCGTGCGGCATCGCGCAGGTCCTGCTGTCGGCTCGGCAAAAACAGTCGCACCGCCACTGCCACGAAGACGAGAAGAAAGATCACCATCGCGACTTCTGCGTACATCGAGAGATTCGCGTGGCCCATAATGTCGGAGAGCTTCATGGCCGCACCCCCACCGTGGTTGGAATCGCTTTGATATCCATGCCAAGGCGCTGCATGTAAGCGACCATGGCCACGATCTGCTTGTCGGCCAGATCGGATGGTCCGCCCTGACGTTCAATCTCTGCGGCGATTTCCGTTGCCTGCTCGCGTGCCATCTGCGGCGCGCGATTCACCGCGTCGCCATACGGAACACCGAGCATCGCCATGGCATCAACGCGCGACTGGATCTCTTCAAAGTCGATGGTCTTCGTGAGGAAATGCGGGTACGCGGGCATGATCGAGCGCGCGGTGATGCTCGTGGGCTCGTTGAAATGCCGCACGTGCCACAAGTGCGGATACTTGCCGCCGATGCGCGCGAGATCAGGACCGATGCGACGCGAGCCCCACAGGAACGGATGCTCGTACACCGATTCGCCAGGCTTCGAGTATTCGCCAAACCGTTCGGTTTCGTGGCGAAATGGACGAATCATCTGTGAATGACAGTTGAAGCAGCCTTCCGCGATGTACATATCGCGACCGGCCAACTCGAGCGGCGTGTATGGCTTGACGCTCGCGATCGTTGGCACGTTCGACTTGATGAGGAACGTGGGGAGAATCTCGAACAGCGAGGCCACCACAACTGCCAACACGGTCAAAACCGTAAACGTGATGGGCATGCGCTCCCAGGTGCGATGCCATCCCGCGGCCGCAAAGCGCGCCCACACGCCTACTGGCCGAGGCGTGGTGACGACTTCAGGTACGTACCGCTTTTCGAGCGCTGGTGCGGTGATCACCGGAACGACGTACGTCGCGGGACGACGACGCCACGTCATGAAGATGTTCCAGCCGAAGAGCAGCATGCCGATGATGTACATCGAGCCACCGGCCACGCGCAGCCAATACATGGGCAGCAAGCGCACTACGGTTTCGACAAAGTCGGGATACGCCAGTCGACCGGTCGCGTCAAACGCGCGCCACATGAGTCCCTGCGTGACACCAGCGCTGTAAATGGCCACGACGTACAGCAGAATGCCGAACGACGCGATCCAGAAGTGCAGCTCCATCAGACGCTTGCTGTACACCGGCGTCTGAAAGAGGCGCGGCAGCAACCAGTACACCATGCCGAACGTGAGGAAACCGTTCCAGCCAAGCGCGCCAGTGTGCACGTGCGCAATGATCCAGTCGGTGTAATGTGCCAGCGAGTTGACGCTCTTGATGGACAGCAGTGGTCCTTCAAACGTGGACATGCCGTACGCCGTAATCGCGAGCACAAAGAACTTGAGGATTGGATCGTCGGCCACTTTGTGCCAGGCGCCGCGCAGCGTGAGCAGACCGTTAATCATGCCGCCCCAGCTCGGCGCCCACAGCATCACCGAGAACAACATGCCGACGGTTGACGCCCATTCCGGAAGCGCCGTGTAGTGCAGGTGATGTGGACCGGCCCAGATGTACAGAAACACCAGCGACCAGAAGTGCAGAATGGACAGCTTGTACGAGAACACCGGCCCGTCGGCCGCTTTTGGCATGAAGTAGTACATCAGGCCAAGGAACGGTGTCGTGAGAAAGAATGCGACGGCGTTGTGTCCGTACCACCACTGCATGAATGCGTCCTGCACGCCAGCATAAATGCTGTAACTCTTGAACAGCCCCGCCGGCATGGAGAGGTTGTTAAAGATGTGCAGGATCGCCACGGTCACGATGCTGGCAATGTAGAACCAGAGCGCGACGTACAGATGGCGCTCGCGTCGCCGCAGCATGGTGCCGACAAAGTTGATCGCAAAGCCAACCCACACCACCGCGATCGCGATGTCAATCGGCCATTCGAGCTCGGCGTATTCCTTGGCTTGCGTGAAGCCAAGTGGAAGTGTGATCGCTGCGGCAACGATGATGGCTTGCCACCCCCAAAAATGAAAACGGCTCAAAAAATCCGAAAACATCCGGGCTTTGAGCAGTCGTTGGGTGGAGTAGTACGCGCCACAGAAGAACGCGTTGCCAGCGAACGCGAAAATCACCGCGTTCGTATGCAGCGGTCGCAATCGACCGAAGGAGAGCCATTCGAGTGACGTATTGAAAATCGGGTTCGCGAGCTGTAGCGCGATCCACAACCCGACCAGCATGCCCACAAGGCCCCAGATAAAGGTGGCCCAGAGGAACTTGCGAACAATATCGTCATCGTAGCTGAACGACTCGAGCCGCGCGCTCGCGACCGCTCCCGACGGCGGGAGAACTGTTGCACTCATGAGTAGCCTCAAAGTAGGTACCGTCCGCCCGCAGGAAGCGGACGGTAGGGATACTCAAGAAGCTCGCTCCCAAGGCGTATCTGCTACAGCAAGAGACGCCCTACAATGCCGCCTGCTTCACCCGACCTCGTCGTCAGGTAAAGCCCGACCGACTAGAACACCGGCTCAAGCTCGGGCTCGAATGAGGTGCTGGCGGAGGGAATGCGGAACTGGTTGACCAGGTCGCGCTGCGAACGCGCCTGCGCCGTGAGTTCCTGCGACGCACTCGCCGATTCCTGCGCTGCTGCGGCTGCAAACTGCACGGACTCGTTGAGGGAGTTGACCGCGCTGCGAATCTGCTCCACACCAAGCTGCTGATCGTCCGCGGTGGTCGCGAGACGCTCCACAATCGCGGCCACGCTCTCGATTTCGCCCTGCAGCTCATGCAGTCGCGTGCGGACATCTTCCGATACGCGTGCGCTCTCCTGCGCGTGCTGGACCGTGTCTTCAATCAGCGCGGCCGTTGTCCGGGCAGCGTCGGCGGAGCGAATCGCCAGCGCGCGGACTTCTTCGGCGACCACCGCAAACCCACGTCCGGCATCGCCTGCGCGCGCCGCCTCAACGGCAGCGTTCAGCGCCAGCAGGTTTGTCTGGAACGCGATCTCGTCGATGGTCCGAATGATTTTCGCGGTCGACGCGGCACCCGCTTGCATCGTGGTCATCGCCTGGATCAGCTGCTGGACACTGCTGGAGCTCTGTTCCGCGCGTTGCAGCGCATCCGCACTCGACGCCTTGGCCTCGCGCGCGGCACTGGCCGACTCGCGACTTCCGGACGACAGCGATTCGAGCGAGGCGGACACCTCCTCGAAGGCCGCCGCCTGCTCCGCGGTGCCTCGCGCCACTACGTCGCTGCCGGAGGCGATATCTGTTGCGGCGGCTTCCACATGGTCGGCCGCGTCACGCAGTTGATGCATGGTGTGCTGCAACTCACCCAACGCTTCGTTGAGGGCCTCGCCGGTCGCGTCGTGCTCGCCGCCAAAGCCTGACTCTACGGACACCGTCAGGTCCTTGTGCTGCAGACCCTTGATGGACGTGCTCAGTCCCTCCAGAAAACGATGCGTCACGGCGGCCGCGGACGCATTCTGCGAGCGCAACCGGTCTACGGTGGCACCAGCATCGTGGAGCGATCCGCTGATTTCGGCGAAGGCGCCGCCCAGTGAGGCGTCGGTGTGGCTGCGATTTTCACGTTGTTCACGAACCGCCAGTGCCATCTCTCGCGCCTGCTCCGTCACCCGCATCACGGCATCGCGCACGCGTCGCATCGCGGCGGCCACGCCATCTCCAGTGGGTACGCGCGACAGATCACCAATCGCGAGCGCCTCGGCGCACTCGAACACCGCCTGCGTTCGCTCGGCTTCATGGGCGAGCTGACGGGCAAGAAAGACAAGTACCGCTACCTCGAACACCACAAAGGCCGCGTGTACCAGCACCCAGCTTAGTCCCCCGTCGTGATTCAGCACAAAGACCGGCACGCCGCTGTGCTGCAGCAAATGAAACGCGACGTGATGTACTGCGATCAGTCCAGCCGCGCTCACTGGTACCTTCCAATCCCGATACGCGAGCAGAAACGCCAGCGAAGCGAAAATATGGAAGTGCAGCTCGATCACACCCTGCGACTGCTGAATAAAGAGTGCTGAGAAGGTCATGAAGCCAGCGCCCATCATGTGCCGCGTGATCGGTTCACCGGCGCGAGATCGCGCCAACCACCAGGGCACGCCGGCCGCGAGCGCCGACACGAGAATGGCAGTCGTCCACGTCCCGTACCAGGCCGCAAGTCCAAGCGCTACCGGGACGTGCACGAGCAACACACGCGAGAGCAGGCGATCAGCGCCTCGCCGGCTTTCGGTGAGAAAAGACGACGGAGAAGTGGGCGCAGTCGAGGGATGCATCGTCATGAGACAGGAGTTGATTACGGGCGCGATCGAGCGGCGCGGCGCATCGAAGCGTTGCGTGCCCGGCGTCGGGCGGGAGCCGAAGCCCCACTGCATCTAGTCTCGGCTTCCCCTTCGAATTGTTGAGAACGAGCGCACGATCCGGGTGCCCACGTTGCCCGAAAATCAGTAGATTCCACGGATACATCCGATTTGGAGACACGATGAGTGACACCGCAGAAAATTCCGCCGTCGTTCGACTGCTTACGAGCCGCACCTCGCGTCGCGAGTGGCTCGCTCAGGCGGGTCTGGCCGTAGCCGGGTTGCTGGCGGCGCCAGGCGTGGTGCGCGCCATGGGCAACGGCCATGCACAAGCGCTGCCCACGATGACGGTGTTCAAGTCGCCCACCTGCGGATGTTGCAAGGCGTGGGTCACGCACGCTGAGAAAGCGGGCTTCAAGTGCGTGGTGCGTGACATGGAGGACCTCACCGAGGTCAAGCGCAACTTTGCAATTCCGCGCGCGCTCGAGTCCTGCCACACGGTTCAGGTGGGATCGTATCTGGTCGAAGGGCACGTTCCAGCGGATCTGGTGATCAAGTTGCTCCGCGACAAGCCCGTGGCGCGCGGCCTCGCCGTGCCGGGTATGCCGGTGGGCTCACCGGGAATGGAAGGTGGAACACCAGAGCGGTATCAGGTGCTGCTTTTCGACAAGACGGGAAAGACGACCGTCTACGCGACGCGCTGACGCATCTCTGTGCAGCTCACTGATGGGCACTGACGCGAGCACCGCGCCGCTTCGCGTGGAGCGGGCGACGTTGCGCGATGTCGCACAGATCAGCGCGCTCAACAACTTGTTTGCGCCCGACGGTCTCACGCTGCCTCGCAACGAGTCGTTCGTGACGGCGCATATCGATGACTATCGAATCATTCGCGCAGCCGACGGTTCGGTGCTGGGTTGCGTGGCGCTTGACGAATATTCCCCGAGTCTCGTCGAACTGGTGTCGCTGGCCGTGCTGCCGAAGGCGCAGCATCGAGGCCTTGGGAAGTTGCTGATCGACGCGGTCTCGACCTTGGCCGAACGTCGGGGCTATCCCGAGTTGTTTGCGGTGTCGCTTGCTGATCAGCTGTTCTTGCACATGGGATTCGCGCAGTCGGGTCTTGAGCACTATCCCGAGAAAATTGCGCGCTATGCCAAGATTTCACGGTCAGAACTGTCGTTGAGCCGCAAGTTTCTTTTCGCGAAGCGCTTCAGTGTAGAGTAAGTTCGCGACCGATTTGTGCGTGCAGTTACGGTGCTCGCTGAACTGCGTGGAACGCAGAGACGCGGAGACGCAGAGACGGCTTGTTCGCGATTTACCACGGAGACACGGAGGCACGGAGAACAGCGTGCTGCGATTCTTCCCGGTTAATCGCGCCGTCCCTGCAACCGAGACAACAGCCGCAGCAACTCGAGATACAACCAGATCAGCGTCACCATCAACCCAAACGCCGCAAACCACTCCATCTGCTTTGGCGCGCGGGCGCGGACGCCTTCCTCAATTCGATCAAAGTCCAACACAAGGTTGAGCGCTGCCACACCCGCGATCACGAGATTAATGCCGATCGACAGCGGGCTTGATGACGTGAAATAACCAATCGACACGCCAAAGAGCGACAGCAGCATGGAGCCGAGGTAGAACACGGCGATGCCAACGGTGGCGGCGATCATCATGCGGCGAAAGCCCTGCGTTGCACGCAGGATATTCGCGCGATAGAGAATGAACACCGTGAGCGCGACCGCGAAGGTCAGCATCACGGCCTGCTGCGGCAGTCCAGCAAAGCGCAGGTTGTACATCGCCGAGACTGCCCCAAGAAACACGCCCTGAAGCGACGCATAGATCGGGGCGGTGTACGGCGCTGTCCGCGGCTTGAACACCGCGATCATCGCCACGATGAACCCGCCAATACCGCCAATGAGCATGGCCGGCGTGATCAGCTCGGTGCGTCCGGCGTTGATCTGATTCCAGAAGAGCGTCGCCGAAAAGAGCACGATCGCAAGCATGATCGTGGCCTTGGTGGCCGTTCCGGCGATCGTCATGGATTCCGACTGCGAAGACGCGACGGTGGTACGCGCGGCCTCGGTCAGGCGGGAGAGCATCGGATTACTGGTGCGCATTCAGGACTCGGGAAAGGGACCAACGCAAACCACGATCTACCAATCTACCAATACACCGGTGAGGGCCCCAGTGTGGCGCACCGCCTGAACAGGGTGTGGAACGTCGAACCCCCATCCTATACTACGGGTATGCTGCTGCTGAAACGGAAGCAGAAAACCTGCCGTCCGCGTTTGCCTGTGCCCCCTGCCTCGAGTCCTATGCGCCTGTTGCTTGCCGCTGTTGCCCTCGCCGCCGTCACTTCTGTTTCCGCCGGATCGCAGACGCCCCGCCAAGTCTCGGCTGACGACTACGCGCGTGCGGAACGCATGCTGGCCGCCAGCACAACGCCGCTGGTTGCCGGCACCGCCGGACGGGCCACGTGGCTGCCCGATGGGCGGTTCTGGTATCGTGCGGTCACGAACGATGGCAGCGAGTTCGTGATGGTCAGTCCAACGCGTCGCACTCGAGAGCCTGCGTTTGACCACGCGCGCCTGGCCTCGGCGCTCGGGTCGGCCAGTGGCACCACCATCGAGGCGAAACGACTGCCGTTCGCGACGATTGATCTCGCGGCCAACGCGCGTGCGGTCACTGTTGCCGTTCGCGGTCGCAGTTTCACATGCGATCTCTCGGCGTACACCTGTGCCGACGCGTCTCGTTCTCCGTCCGCGCCCGCGAACTCACGAGTTTCTCCAGATGGTTCAACCGCCGTCTTCATTCGCGACCACAATCTGTGGTCAAAGGATCTGGCGAGCGGCACGGAAACGCAGCTGACACGTGATGGCATCAACGAGTTTGGCTACGCCACCGACAACGCCGGGTGGACGCACAGCGCCAATCCGATTGTCAGCTGGTCAGCGGACGGCCGGCGCCTTGCCACGTTTCAGCACGACGGACGTGGTGTCGCGGACATGCACCTCGTGTCCACCAACGTTGGCAATCCGGTGCTGCAGAGCTGGAAGTATCCGTTGCCGGGCGACAGCGTGATCTTTCGTATCTCGCGCGTGATCATCAATCGCAGCGCCGATGGGACGCCGCAGGTGGTGCGCTTGCAGATGCCGCCTGATGCGCATCGGTCCACGGTGTCCGATCATATCGCCTGCGGTGGCGCCATTTGTGATTTGCAGTGGTACCCCGACGGTTCCCAGGTGGCGTTTATTTCCAGCTCGCGTGATCACAAGCATGCCTGGTTGCGCATTGCCGATGCCAACACGGGAGCGGTGCGCACTGTGCTCAAGGAAGAGAGTGCGACACAGATTGGTGATGCCTCACTGGCCGAAAACCTGTGGCGCGTATTGCCCAACTCCAACGAACTGATCTGGTGGTCACAGCGTGACAACTGGGTGCACCTCTATCTCTACGATCTCACCACCGGCACGCTCAAGAATCGCATTACGACAGGTGATGGCAACGTGACGGACATTGTGCGCATCGATGAGAAGTCGCGCACGATCTGGTTCACGGCCGTAGGTAAGGAAGCGGGACGTGATCCGTATTACACGCACTTCTATCGCATTGGTTTTGACGGCAAGCGCCAGATGTTGCTCACACCGGAAGACGCGAATCACGCGGTTTCGTTGTCTCCCGACGGCAAGTATTTCACCGACACGTATTCCACGCCCACTACGCCACCGGTCACAGTGTTGCGTGATGCAAATGGCAAACTTGTGCGCGAACTCGAGCGCGCGGACGTCTCGCGCTTGCTCGCATCCGGGTGGAAGCCGCCAACACCTGTCCGCATGAAAGCGCGTGACGGACAGACGGACATTTATGGGTTGATGTTCACGCCGTCGCAGCTGGACTCCACGCGTAAATATCCGATCATCAACTACATCTACCCGGGTCCGCAGTCGGGCAGTGTGGGGTCGCGCAGCTTCACACCGGCGCGGAATGATCATCAGGCGCTGGCGGAGCTGGGCTTTATTGTGGTCGCGATTGATGGCATGGGCACGCCGGGTCGTTCGAAGTCCTTCCACGATTTCTACTACGGCCGCATGAACGACAACACCATTCCGGATCAGGTGGCCGGCATGAAAGAGTTGGCGTCACGCTACCGTTTTATTGACATCGACAAAGCGGGTATGTGGGGCCACTCGGGCGGTGGGTTTGCCACGGCTGCGGCCATGTTCAGCGCACCGGACTTTTTCAAGGTTGGCATTTCTGAATCCGGCAACCACGACAATCGCAACTACGAAGACGATTGGGGCGAGCGCTACCAGGGTCTACTGGTGCGCAACGGCAATACCGACAACTACGCCGCTGAAGCCAATCAAACACACGTGTCCAAACTCAAGGGCAAGCTGTTCCTGATTCACGGCATGATGGATGACAATGTGCCGCCGTCCAACACGCTGCTGGTCGCTGATGCGCTGATGAAGGCGGGCAAGGATTTTGATCTGCTGATGTTGCCGAATGCACGCCACGGTTTTGGTGTTGACGGGCCGTACATCATGCGTCGTCGCTGGGACTATTTCGTGCAGCATCTGCAGGGCAACATTCCGCCCAAGGAATATCAGATCGGGCGTCCGCGGATTGTGCCGTAATCGCTTGATGCTGAGCCTGGCATGAACAGCTAGCGCTCCTCCTTCGCACGCCACGCGCGCAGTGCTGCGGCCGCTTGCCGGCGAATTTTTGACTGAACGAGCGGGGTCCAACCGAGCAGCACTCCGGTTGGACCCAGCGCGCTTCTGGCCCAGGCGTAGAGTGAAAAGCGGTCTGTGTGCCGCACGATCAACCCGTCGGCAAGCTCAAACTCAGCGTTGATCCGGTTGGTTACGAACCGACCGCTCGCGGAGAACGTATAGCGCGCAATCCACGAGGCACTTCCGCGCTGGCTGTCTGCCCTGACATCACGAAACGCAATCGTGAGGTCCTTGCCGCGCGCGCAGAGCATCGACCACATCGCACGCGCATCGTCACCGTGCAGTTCCGGGAACACAGGATCGGAGAAGTGCACGCCCGGATGGTAGCATGCACCCATTGCGACAGCATCGCGCGCGGCAAACGCGGTGTAAAAACGCGTGATCAGCGCTTCGTTAGCCATCTGACTGTCCACGGTGCCGCTCCATTTTTCAATGTTTCACAGCCGGTTGCAGTTTTCGCGCCTTTGCGTTGCTCTGCTTCGCGCCTTCGCGTGCCCTCCACCTGCACCGGATACAACGCCAGTCAGTACGAGTCTTGTCTGCCAGCTTGGTCTTGGCAGCGAGTGAAGGGCACGCGAAGGCGCGAAGCAGAGCAATGAAAAGGCGCGAAGAAAAGCAAAAGCGAACAGAATTATGGAGTGATGATGACCGGAGCGCTCGCGATACCACCACGCGTGCTGCTGACGCGCGCGGTCATCGTTGCCTGCTGACCAGCCGGTACACGCACACGCACTGTGAACACGCGCGATTCGAAGCCGTTCAGGAAAAACTCGGTGTTGCGCCCGACCGCGCGGGCCGTAGAGCCGCCCGTGCCCTGCAGGGTGAGCACGTCCGGACGAACGATCTTCACGCGCTTGGCCTGCTCGAGCGCCGTTGGAATACGACCGGTGTTCTTGACGGTGACTTTCACTTCATGCGTGGCCGAGTCGGACGACATGCGAACCTTATTGACCGCGACGTTGCTGATTTCGAGCGTTGGCAAGTCGAGCGCCATCGCGAGATTAAAACGTGCCTGACGACTGGCCCACTTTTCGAGTACTTCGGGCGGTCCATTCTGCGACCAGAACTTGGGGTCCATGCCACCGACTTCCACTTCGCCGAGGTCCGGGTGCTGCACTTTGGTCCACGGTTGGAAGCAGCGTCCGCCAAACTCTTCGTCACAGTAGCGCAGCACTTCGTACTGGTCCCAGCGTCCGTCGCCGTTGTAGTCGCGCTCACGTCCGCCGTTCCAGAGTTCATCACCGTACCAGATCTGTCCCATCTGGAAGTACCCGAAATCAGGACCGTGGCCGAACAACGGCGTTGGCGTGCCTTCGCCCGGCGGTGAGAAACGTGTGGCGTACGTACGATACACGTTGCCGGCCCACGGATATTGCGTGTGCGTGAGTCCGACGGAGTCGTAGTGCTGCAGCAGCTTGAGGTCAGACGGGAATACGCACTCGTTGTCTTCGCACGTGCTCGGCCCGCGCAAATGCATCGGCACCTGCGTGTCCATGGAGTTCGTCACGCTGATGTTCGGATGGTTCACTTGCCACAAAAACACCGAGCGCGTTTCCGGCTCCGAGAGCGGGAACTCACCGGCGCCGCCTTGCGTGAATCCGCGGCCGGTGGCTTCACGTTCCGGGCGCCAGTTGTACGGATAGTTGCGGTGCAAGTCGAGACCGCCGACGCCGTCTTCGTTGATGCGACCGTCTTTGTCGTTGTCGATACCTTCCGGATAGACCATGTAGTCACCGTTGCCTGCGCCAACGGCGCGCATCAGACGATTCTTTTTGTCCATCGTATCGACGACATGTGTGCCCTTGCCGGCGCCCACGAACTTGCGCATCTGCCGTGAGTGCCCATCGCCGTCGAGATCTTCGGCGGGATCTTCGTCAAACAGTCCGTCGCCGTCATTGTCTTGCGGACGCACCGAACTGCGATTGGTCTGCGCGGTGAGTTTGTACATATCTGCACCGTCCGGATTGTTGTTCGGACGCAGATAGATGGCTTTGGTATCAAGCAGTTTGGTGATCTGCGGATCCTTGCCGTAATTCTCGACGAGATGCCACGCGAGCCAGAGCACACTCTCACTGGCGGTGATTTCGCCAGAGTGGCGGCCACCTTCAAAAAACGCTGCGGGTTTGTCGGAATGTTTGCCCGTGGCGGTATTGGTGAGGGTCATCTGCCAGATGGTCTGGCCGCCGAAGGACGTGCCCACTTCATACAACTGCACAATCTCCGGTTTTTCTTTGGCCCATCGTTGCATCCAGTAGTTGATCTCTTCGGTGGTGTGATAGTGCTCAAAATCCATCACGCCCCACTGTTTGGGCTGCATTTCCTTGTAGTTCACGAGCGGAAACATGCTCACGCCGTCGCGCTGGCCGGGCACGATGTGCACCTTGCGGGCAGTGTCGCGCGGTGCCTGTGCAGCGCCACCGCCTCGCTGGGCGAGAAGCGCGGAAGAACAGAGCGCGAGTGCCACGCACGCAGTTGCGATACGCGATGTTGCGAGAGAACGCGTCGGTGTTTTCATGAGAACACGGGACAGAAGTGGCGGGAAGATCACGCACCAGCGGGCAACAGCCCCCAGCATGCGTGCTTGCACAACTTACGTCCAGCACCGCCAAGGCGTTCGAGCGCCTGCGCGTGTGACATCACTGGTTGCTCCACACGTTGAGCGTGCGCATACTCCCCGCAGGCACCACGCTCTCCTCTTTCAAGAGACACGTCATGTTGCGATCCGCTGCGGTTGCGCTCCTGGTAATGAGTTTCACCGTCGACAGTCGGCTTGTCGCACAAACGGCGCCGCCACGCGCGATGTCTGCCATCACGCAAACCGACTTGCGGCGCGATCTCACCCTGCTCGGCGGCGACGGCATGCGCGGACGGGAGGCGGGCACGATCGACGAACTCAAGGCCTCCGTGTGGATTGCCGAACAGTTGCGCGCAATCGGTGTGGAGCCGATGGGTGACGCGGGCTCCTACTTTCAGTGGTTCAACCTGCGTCGTACACGCGTTGGTGCGTCCAGTCTAGTCCGCGTGGGCACACGAGACCTCGAGATGTGGCGCGACGTGGCAGTCACTGGCACGGCACCGGCCGATGTGTCGGGCAGCACGGTGTGGGCAGGCGATGGACGCGATACCACGATTGATGTGCGTGGCAAGATTGCGCTGGCGCAGCTCGTGGCGCCGCCAGGGGGCGGTCGGCAAACCAGCGTGAACTCGCCGGAGTATCGGTACGCGCGTTCTGCGATGCAGTCACTGGGTTTTGCCCTCACGCGACGCGGCGCGGTTGCTGTCATGCTCATTGCTGATTCAACCGCGCAGATCGCCTTCAGCGGTATCTCGAACATCGGTTCGCGGGGCGGGTATCGGCTGGACGACCCGCAGGCGGCTGCGCGCACGCCCGGGAGCAGCGCGCCGGTGTTTCTGGTGCAGCGCGCACTCGGAGCGGAGCTGAGGGCAGCGGCTGGCCAGCCCGCGTTGATCCGGCTGTTTCAGGAGTCTTTTACCTACCCCTCAGTGAACATTGTGGGTCGCATTGTGGGCACAGATGCGCAATTGCGTGACGAGTATGTGTTGTTCAGCAGCCATCAGGATCACGACGGGGTACGCTATGATGTGGCCGGCGATTCCATCTGGAACGGGGCCGACGACAACGGCACCACCAGTGTAGCGTTGCTGGCGATCGCACGCGCGTTCAAACAGCAGCCCGCACGTCGGTCTGCGTTGTTTGTATATCACGGTGCAGAGGAGCGGGGATTGATCGGATCAAACCATCATGTGCGAAATCCGGTGGTGCCCCTCCCGAATATTGTCGCGGTGTTGAACGGCGACATGTTGGGTCGCAACCATCCGGATTCAGCGGCGTTGCTTGGCAGCCAGCCGCCGCATCGCAACTCAACAGAGCTGGTGACGATGGCACTGCAAGCGAACCAACGCACCGGGCGCTTTGCGATTGACTCTCTGTGGGACAGACCCACGCATCCGGAGGGATGGTATTTTCGCTCTGATCATTTGCCGTATGCGCGCGCCAATGTGCCGGCGTTGTTCTTCAGCAGCAACTTGCATCCGGAGTACCACACGCCGCGTGATGCACCAGAAACGATTGACTATGCCAAACTCACGCGCATGACGCAGTGGTTCTATATGACGGGATGGATGGTGGCCAATACAAGCAAGCGTCCTGCACTCGATGCCGGGTTTCGACTTGAACGTGAATGAATAGAGCGTGGGTGTTTCTGCTGGTGTTCCTCGCGGGCTGTAGTGTTGGGGAACGGCTGCTGAAGGATGGGCGCGCCGAACCGGCTACCGCGCACGAGCGATACGCGCGTGCCTTGATCGACGCGGGGCTTGATTCTACAGCGCTTGGTGCCGAGTGGCTCGCGGCGAGTGATAGCGCATTGCGCGCGCCGCTCTCGGCGCCTCTGCCGGCGCGCGAAGTGGGCGTGTACACGCGTCACGAGGCGCGCGCCGTGGCGTATCGTGTCGCGCTGCGCCGCGGCCAGCAGCTGCAGGCGGCCGTGCGCGTCACGGGACTGCCCGCGCGGCTCTACGTTGATGTGTTCGCCGTCACTGCGGACACTGCGCGACCATTTGTGCATCGCGCCACCGCAGACACACTCGTGGTACGTGACAGCGCGGGTTTCACCATGACGCTGGCGTACGAAGCGGATGACGATGGCGACTATGTCGTGCGTCTGCAGCCCGAGTTGCTGCGCAGCGGGCAGTTCGAACTTACGCTGGAATCTGCGCCTGGCATGGTGTTTCCGGTGCAGGGGAGCACGAACCGCGCGATTCAGAGTCTCTTTGGTGTGGAACGTGATGGCGGTCGACGCGCGCATCATGGCATCGACATTTTCGCGCCACGAGGTACGCCGGTGCTCGCTGCGACCGATGGCGTGGTGCGCAGTATCTCGCCAAACAATCTGGGTGGCAATGTGGTGTGGTTGCTCGACGAACGGCGTCGCCAGTCACTGTATTACGCGCATCTTGAATCGCACCATGTGGTGGCGGGTCAGCGCGTGAGTGCCGGCGACACCCTCGGATTCGTTGGCAACTCCGGGAATGCGCGCACCACCGCTCCGCATCTTCACTTTGGCATTTACAAGCGGGGCATGGGTCCCATCGATCCGCTGTGGTTTGTGCGGTTGACCACCGCCGATCCGCCGCGCGTGGTCGCCGATACGTCCCGCCTGGGTGGTTCGGCGGTGACACGTGTGGCGGGTGTCACGCTGCGTCAGGGGCCTCGGACGGATAGTCCGGCCGTTCGGGAGCTTCCGCGCGACACGCGGCTTCAGATCATGGGTGCGAGCGCGCAGTGGTATCGCGTGCAGTTCGAGGACGGAACAACGGGGTATCTCACCGCGGCCGCCGTGCGCTCCGTCGACGAGTAGTCGGCAAGGAAAGATGTCCGCCGCCCTGCCGCTTGCGTGGTCGCGGCGTTATCTCTGGCGGGTTGCCTGCGGGCGCGTGATTGACACGCGTCGCCCGTTCTCCCCGCCTCCCTTCCCGCCGAATGCGCTCCCTCCTTCGTGCGCTCCCCTGGGCCGCAGTAGCCGCCACAGGCGCTGGCGCCATTGCCGTGCTCGCGCTGCGCCGTGGTGAATCAATCAACGCCGCGTGGCTGATCACTGCGGCGCTATGCACGTACGCCATTGCGTACCGTTTTTATTCCAAGTTCGTGGCCGCCAAGGTGTTTGCGCTCGACGCCGAGCGTGCCACACCAGCGCTTCGGCTTGATGACGGTCGCGACTACGTGCCAACGAACAAGTGGGTGGTGTTCGGACACCACTTCGCGGCGATCTCCGGACCCGGTCCGCTGGTCGGACCAACACTGGCGGCGCAGTTCGGGTATTTGCCGGGTGCACTCTGGATCCTGATTGGTGTCGCGATTGGTGGCGCTGTTCAGGATTTTGTGATTCTGGCATCAAGTGTTCGACGCGATGGCAAATCGCTGGGGCAGATGGCGCGTGAAGAGATCGGACCGTTCGCCGGGTCGGTCGCACTGATCGCGATTCTGGCCATCATGATCATTCTGATTGCGGTGCTGGCTCTGGTGGTGGTGAATGCATTGGCCGAGTCACCGTGGGGTGTGGTGACAATCGCGCTGACGGTGCCCATCGCACTGTTCATGGGATCGTATCTGCGGTTCGTGCGCCCCGGTCGCGTGATTGAAGCCACAATGATGGGACTCGTCATGTTGATCGGTGCGTTGTACGCCGGCAAATATGCGGCGGCCCATCCAACGCTCGGCCCGATGTTTACGCTCGACAAACCCACGCTGGCGTTGTGGGTGATGGGTTATGGCTATGCGGCCAGCGTGTTGCCGGTGTGGTTGTTGCTTGCACCGCGTGACTACCTGAGCGCGTTTGTGAAGATCGGTGTAGTGGGAGGATTGGCCGCGGGCATCTTGATCGTGTTGCCGCCGTTGAGCATGCCGGCCGTCACGCAGTTCATTGACGGAACAGGTCCGGTTTTCGCCGGCAAGCTGTTCCCGTTCGTGTTCATCACGATCGCGTGCGGTGCAATCTCCGGATTTCACGCACTGATTGCGAGTGGTACGACGCCCAAGTTGCTCGATCGTGAATCCGACGCACGCATGATCGGCTACGGCGGTATGCTCATGGAAAGCGGCGTGGCGATCATGGCGCTGATCGCCGCGTGCGTGCTTGATCCCGGTACGTACTTCGCGATCAATGCACCAGCCGCGGCACTCGGCCCTACAATTGACACGGCGGTCGAAGCGATTCGCGGTTGGGGCTTCACGCTTGATGCGGCTGAGTTCGCACTGCTCACACAGCAGGTGGGTGAGGGCACATTGCTGTCGCGCACGGGTGGTGCGCCGTCGCTTGCAGTCGGCATGGCGCAGCTGTTCAGTCAGGTACTTGGCGGCGAGGGTGCGCTCGCGTTGTGGTACCACTTCGCGATCATGTTTGAGGCGCTGTTCATTCTGACCACGCTGGACGCCGGCACGCGCGTTGGACGTTTTCTGCTGCAGGATGCAGGCAAACACATCTGGGAGCCATTTGGTCGCACGAGCTGGATGCCCGCCGTACTGTTGTCGAGCGCGATGTTCGTGGCTGCGTGGGGATACTTCCTGTATCAGGGCGTGACGGACCCGTTTGGTGGCATCAACTCGTTGTGGCCGCTGTTCGGTATTGCGAACCAGTTGTTGGCGGCGATTGCACTGTGCGTTGGTACCACGGTGATTGTCCGAATGGGTCGTGGCAAGCTGGCGTGGGTGACGATCGTGCCATTGTCCTGGCTGGTGATCGTGACGACCACAGCGGCACTCACCAAGATTTTCGACAGCAATCCGCGCATCGGATTTCTTGCGCACGCTCGCGTGTTCAGCGAGGCGCTGGCGGTCGGCGAGCTGCCGCGCGGCGCGCCCACCATTGAAGCGGCGCGCACCATCATTTTCAACGATCGACTGGACGCGGCCGTCGCGGCATTCTTTCTGGCGGCCGTGTGGGTGATTCTGATTGCCAGCATCATGAAGTGGTGGAACGTGATGAGCGGTCGCACGCCTGCCGTTTCCACTGAGGTTCCGTTTACGTCGCGCTCGGATGTGCAGGCGGCGGCGCTTCGGGCGGCGTCGATTTCAGCCAGCCCAGAGTGCCCGCATCGTGGACACACCATTCCCCTGCCCACGCTCGATGACGTCGAGGCACTGGAACAGCATGTGCTCGACGCAACGGTGCGGCGCATTGTGCACCGACCGGTTGGTGGACCGAATGATGTGCGGTGTTGCTAGGCGGTAGATGAACGCAACCGGAGCGCGCGGTCACGTGCGCTACGGAGTCGCTGTTTACTACGTTGAGCAACGGCGCGTTGTCCGACAGCCGCGGGCGTAGCCCACTACGACGCGGCCACGAACGCGCAGCCATGATGTTGCGCGAGCGTGACACCAAAAATCCCGTTCGGCTGCAGAATCACGCCCGGCAGCATCATGGACACGGCTTTCGCGCGTGCCTCGGCACCCTGCAGTTTGTCTTTGCGACTCACCAGCGCCACCATGCTGCTGAACGCGATGTTGCACGCGAGCACGATCGCGCCGCGCTCCATCTGCTTGTTCAGCGTGAGATTGGCGAGCATTGGCGGAAGCTGATCCTGCTCCGCAGTCATCAGCACCGGGTTGCGCGTGGTCTTCTTGTCGGTCGTGGGGTGCGTGACTTTGGAATCCTTGGCCACGTTGTACGTGGACCAGAACTCCTGCGTCATGATGAACGGAATCGCGTTGTGTCGGATCACGATGACCGGATTCAGATCGGTGGGCTGTGCCTGGAGCAGATCCCGGTAGTGATTGCTCCACAATCCGGCCCGCCACACGCCGCTGCCGCCGGTTAACTCAGGTACGTCAAACACGGCGCGATATTTTGCGGTCAGCTTTTTCGACCACGTAGTATCAAACGACTGCGCGGCCGGCTGATCGAGCGATGCGAACTCGTTGAATGCAGCGTGCGACGCTGCGGTTGACGTACTCGCCGCGGCGAGCGTCGAGGGAAGCGCGCTGATGGCGACTCCGCCGAGTGTGAGATGGGTCAGAAACTGGCGGCGGTCGGTCGACATGGGGGCTCCGAGGTGGGAGAGGAAGGGTGCCGCATTCTAAGGCCCTGCGCGCGCGGCGTCACGTCGGGAGGACCGGCTACACGTCAGGGGATGTCTCTTTCCGAATCGACGCCGCGCGAGCGCGCAGGGTGCTCGCCTGTTCGGGCCGATCGAGTGCCGCGCAGCTGTCCGCTTGAAGCTCAAGCAACTCGGCCCAGAGTTGCTGTTTCTGTACATTACCGAGCAGTTGGACGGCCGTTCGTGCATCAAGACGAGAGAGAAGCGCCGCCTGATCGCCCAACAGGTGTGAGACCGCCTGCTGCACATCCGCATGCACGGTATCACTCGTAGTCGCCGAACTCTGCAGCAGCTCCCGCAATCGACGCAGCGCTTCCGCGGCTTGCTTGATGATGCGGAGGAGATAGTCCTCTTGATTGGAGTCGCGGGCACGCACGCTACCGACCGCCGGAAACAATCCGGTAGCGCGCGACGAACTCTTCGCCTTCTTCACCGGTGCCGGTCAGCCACACGTTCATGCCGGATGCGTCCTCGAAGCGCGAGTCCCATGGCAGTGTGACGCTTCCGAGAAACCGTCCGGATGGTTCAAATACATCATACGTGGTGGGCTCGCGCCATTCGCGACGTGGACGTTTGTCGTCAGCCAGACGCACGGGGCCCGGGCGTGAGACGGCAGCGACATACCGACGCACCCAGACGCGACCGTCACGGTCGCTGCGCAGCTCTTTGAAGGCTGGTTTCTGACGCGGAATGCTGTAGTCCACCCGGGGCGGCCGGATCACGATCGTATTGGCTGGTGGCGGCCGCTTGCTGAGTTCTTCAAAATACGCTGACCACGCTTGCCACTCCGCGCGCTCCTTCGGTTGTACGGCAAGGGGTGTGAAGGCACGGTCGATCCGTACGGTTGGCGCGCCAGCACGACGCAACTCGAAACTGTACAGCGCGTTGTCGCCAACGAGAATTTCCCCGCGCGTTGTCATGGTGCTCACAGTTTCGCGGCTGAATGGCCGATCAAATCCGGTGATGCTCGCAAGTACGTAGGCAGGGCCACCCTGCACGGATGCTGGAATCGGAATGGTGTCCAGCACCTTGCCGGCGGGATTAAGGCGTATCCAACCCTCGCGCATCATGGATGGCGTGAAGGGAGTGCCGGGTCGGATGATGGTGGTGCTCGCGCGCACATAGGCAAAGCCATTGTGATCCACCTGAAACAGATCCGCCGCGTGCAGGCCGCTCGGGACGTTCACTGTTG
>JALHNZ010000048.1 GCA_022843265.1 Gemmatimonadaceae bacterium | reverse complement strand
AAACCGATGGCCATCGAGACACGCCAGTCGCGCAGGAACACCAGGATCATGAGCAGCGACATCAAGCCACCGACCACAATCTCCTGCCCCAGGTTCGACAGCGCATCCACAACAAACTCCGCCTGCGATGCCACGACCGTGAGCTCAACCGCTGGAAACTCCGCCTCCAACGATTCCACCGCTTCCATCATGCGGTTCGTCACCGATACGGTATTCGAACCCGCATCTTTGTACACCACAAGTCCGATCGATTCGCGCCCATCAAGTCGAGTAATCGTGACGGGATCGGCCAGCGCAATCGATGCCGTGGCGACATCGCGAAGCGTGATGCCACTGCCCTGCGGGCCAATCGGTACCGAAAGAATTTCTTCGAGATCGCGAAACTCCGTGAGTGCGCGCACGGAAAAGCGAAACTGACCGCGACGTACCGTACCACCGGCACCGGTGGAGTTCTGTACGCGAATGGCCTGCGCCACGTCCTCAGGTGTAAGCGACAGCGCACGCAGGCGGTCCGGATTCACGTCAACACGGATTTCGTCAGCTGGCGCACCAACCACGGCCACCGATGCAACACCCGCGATCTGCTCGAGCCGTCGCGCAAAAACATCTTCCGCCGTACGTGCAAGACCACGCAAATCACCAACACCAAGTCCACCCGACACACTGCCCTGCAAGCTGTCGCGCGCCGCACGTTCCGCGCTGCTGGTGGCGCGCATGCCCAACACGGCGATCGGACGTTCACCGGGATCACTGGTCAGCAGTGTTGGACGTTCCGCACGTTCGGGCAATCGGCCGCGCGTCGCATCAAGGCGCTCACGCACATTGAGCACCGTGGTGCGCATGTCGGTGCCCCAACCGAAACGCGCCGTCGTGGTGACTTCACCATTACGACTGACCGAGCGCAGCTCGACCAACCCCGGTGTCGCCGCAATAGCTTCTTCGATCGGTTCACCAACGAACCGCGACACTTCTGTTGCCGCGGCCCCCGGATAGTTCGTGCGAATGGTCAACACGGGCAGCGTGACGTCCGGCAACAATGATACCGGCATTCGACTGAGCGACACGCTGCCGAGCAGCACCACGCCGAGGACGGCAGCAACCGTGGCAACCGGACGAGCGATTGCCCAACGCGAGAGTGACATGCGCCGCGCGGCTGTTAGTTGTTCTCGCGTCGCACCGACGCCGGCGTGCGCCGCGCGGGTGCATCGTCACGTTCACGCAGCGTGGACACGATCACTGCCGCATCGTGCGTGAGCGTGAGATGACCATCGACAATGATCTGATCCCCTTTGTTGATCGGAATCACGCCCGTGGTGGAATCGGGAAGCACTTCCGTGTCCACGCCGTTGCTTCGGCCGGGCTGAATGTATGTCCACTGCCCTCGTCCTTCCCGCACCACGAACACCAGCGGACGACCGTCGCGTTCAATCACGGCTTTGGCCGGCACCATGATGCGACCCGGCAAGCGCTGCGCTTCGAGTTGCACATCGGCGTACATGCCGGGGCGCAACGACGACTCGCCTGGCACGCGGACAATCACACGACCTGTGCGGCGCACACTGTCTACCATGGGCAGGACGGCATCAATGCGACCGCGCAGCGAGCGTCCGGGCACCGCCGGAATCGAGACCATGGCCTCACCGCCAACGCGAATGAGTGGCAGATCATCTTCGAGCACGCGTGCTTCTATACGGAGCGCGCCCACATCAACGACGGTAGCAAACGGCGAGCCCGCGCCCAGCTGCTCGCCAACGGCCAGATCAAATCGGTCGATAAAACCATTCACCGGCGAGGCAATCACCGATCGGCTGCGTTCCCACCTCGCCTTCTCAAGTCGGATTTCTGCAGCCGCCGCGCCGCTGCGGATACGCAGCGCCTTGCGCTGATCACCCGTGGGTCCGATTCCGGTGACCAATGATTCCGGGACGAAAGATTCGCGAAACGCCTGTTCGCGTTCATCCAGTGAAGACTGCGCTTCGCGAACCGCCAGGTCGAACGGCTCCTGTACCAGTCGCACCAGCGGCTGCCCTTTGCTCACGCGCGAGCCGGCTTTCACCATCACGTCAGCCACGCGGCCGCTGACATCGGATGAGAGTCTGACGACCACATCGCCGTAGACATCGCCGCGCGTATTCACGCGCAATACGAGATCGCCTTCCCGCGCTTCTTCGGCCACGACCGGGAGTGCCACACCAGCACGCGGTGCGTCTCCCTCAGGAGTTTCGGACGCAACAGCTGCACTGTCGGCCCCAGACTCGCCGTTGGCGCTGTCTTCGCCATCGCCTTTGCAAGCGAACGCAACACAGCCGAGCAACAGCAGCAGCGATTGACGAGCGATACGAGATGACATGCGCTATCGGGTCACAGGGCGGGACCGACATCGGAACGTCGGCGACGAAAGAGGAGAGCACGCACGAAAGGGTCGCCCATTGGTGGCGCCAAACCGCAGAAAGGTTGCTGCGACGTTTCGCGAGTCCTCATGCTTTTGCTGCCCCAGTATACCGCGCGTCCACGGAATTGGCTCCACTCAAAACGTTGCGCGCGTGAGCAAAAACGCGGGGCGAGCTCAACCGTAAACCGGGCCGCCAAAACTCGTGGCATGAAATCACCTGCCCCTAGCGCACACCAAATGCCCGTGGCGCACACCTCTACCCGACAACTATGGCCCATAGTTCAGTGGGAGAATGTGCAATTCGTTGCCAAGGACCCTCACCATTGTTGCGCTTGCATGAGCGATCCGCCTGACCACATCAGCGACACCGAGTCGCAATCGCACTATGAAGTGTGGTTGGCGGAGCGGGAGCTGTTGTCGGCGGCCACGCTGGTGCGGGATGCGGCACCGGATGAGGTCAACGCGCGTATACGAGCGGGGTACGAGGCCGCCTGGATGCGCTTCATGGTCGCGTTGTGCAATCTGCCATTTAGTGAACGACCAGGTCAGGTCGAGCGTGTCATCGATGCACTGCGCGTCGCGCACTTGTTGCGCAGTCGCGGTGATCTGCTCAGCAATCCCCCGCCGTTGTCGCTACCACCAGCGTCGAGTGACGCTGAAGGCTCTCTCGTGAACCCCATCATTGGCCACGGCCGAAGAAGGAGCAGTGATGCGTGAACCGCTAGTTCCGATGAATGCGTATCAGGTAGATGTCGGCGAAGGGACGCGATGGCTTGGACACCCGACACAACCGCACGGTTGGTTTTCCATTACGCACCTGGCGTACCGCATTGCGTCGCTCCCACCGGAGGCGCGACTGGCGTTCATTCGTACAACACCCGAATCACTGCTCCCGGATCCGGCTCTACGGCCTACGCACGTGGATTACGGGAATCCGCGATCAGTGAATCCGTTCGTCGTGCTGTCCGAGCAGCTACGTGTGGCAGCGGAAGAAATGGAGCGCGATGGTTGTTTTGAAATGGCGTACACAACGGTCACGGCGGCGGCGCGGATTGTCGCCCGCTTCGACGCGGCGAGTGCCATGTGTGCGAACAACCAACTTGCACGTATCGCGCGTCAGCTCGGCGAGGTGGAAACGGCCGAAGAGATTTATCGCAACGTTGTTGAAGACGGCACGACACGCGGCTTTCCGGCAGTCGCCGGGTTAGCCTTGGCGGGTCTTGGCAACATCGCGATCATGCGCGGTAATCGTCCGGCCCAGCTGAGTTTTTTTTCGCGGGCGCTCGCCGTTGCCCCCGACGGCAGCTCACTTGAGAGCGCCGCGCGCTGGGGTTTGATGAACTACGCGTTGGCCACCAACTCACTCGCCGACGCGCTACTGCACGGCTGGCGGGCACACGACCTGGCCACGACCGATGACGAGCGCGCTGGTATCCTTTCAAATCTTGCCTCAGTGGCGCACCAGGCCCGATTTGTGGATCAGGCCGTGGCGGGCTTTGAAGGCGCACTGCGACTGGCCAAACCAGCACGGCTTTGGCTCAGTATTGCCGCTTCGGCCGCCCAGGCAGCCGGAGACGGTGGTCGTCCCGACCTGCTCAAGCAGCTGGAGCAGCGTGGACAGCGGCACGCGAGTACCGCCGTCCCATTCGAGCATTGCCAGTGGCTGCTCGGTTTGGCGCAAGGATGGAACTCGGCGAGCGAGGTTGAGCCGGCCGAGCGGTTTGCCCGGGAAGCCTTGGCACTGGCGCGCACGCACGAATTCCACGAACTTGCGTATAGAGCCGAGGAGGCGCTGGATCGGATTACGACCCAGCCTCTCGTCACGGCGTCTCTGGAGATAGGCAGTCCGGCTGAGGAGTCTCTGCCGGAGGCCGCCCGCACAGGGTTGGCTCGCTTATGCTCAGTGGCAGCGTGAGCCCGCCCCGCCTCTACATCACACCCAAGGCATCGTGTCAAAGCTCGACTGCTTTGGATCGTCAACGCCGGTCGGAGAACCCGTGCACGCGGCGAGGGCGAACGAGCTGATCAGGGCTACGGCCAAGAGGCGGATCGAACGTGACATTTGTTGCTCCGGTAAGGGTTACACAACAGATAGCCCGTCCTAAACCGGAGCGGGTGTGCGCCACGGGCAATTGGTGTACTCCACGGGCAATGACTTTTGGGCCAGCGCGTGCGTGAGCGCCGCGTTGCGCTGCTTTTTGTCGATCGGATCGCCCACGCGAGGCTCTCCGAAGCCTTCCGGGGCTTTGCATCGATCTGGCTGGCCGATTCGGGCCGCGACATCATCGACGCGCTGGCTGACTCCACGAAGATCTGTGCCACCGTGGTGCTCTTCGAACCCAGCCAGCAGAAGCAGGCCTTTGAGGCCGTGGGGCAGCTCCACGCAGCGTTTCCGGATCATCCGATCATTGGATACGTCGACCCGCGCAATCTGACCTCGCGCTTTATCCTGCAAACGGGCAAAGCCGATCTCTCAGATCTGGTGCTGCGCGACATGGATGACTCACGCGCTGTGTTACAGCGTGTGTTGCAAAACGCTGAGCAGCGTGGCACGTCGGCGCGGATTGCCGAGGCCATGACAGAAGGCTTGTCGCGAGACGTTCGCCTCACCGTGCAGTTCATCTGTCGACACCTGCGCGAACCGCTTGACGTGGTCTCGATTTCCGCCGGACTCGGCCTGAGCCGGCGTACGCTGCACAGCCGCCTGGCGCTGGCTGGCAGCCCGTCCGTCAGCGAGCTCGTGAGCTGGTGTCGCGTGGTGTACACCGCGCATCTGGTCGCGATCGATCACGCCTCGCTGTCTCTCGTCGCCACACAGCTCGACGTCCCATCGTGGCGGAATCTGAACTCGTTGCTACGGCGCTATCTCGGCAAAGGCGCGCAACAGCTGCGGAACGGGAACGGCTACGAAGAGACGTTGGCGGCATTTCGCAGCGCGTGTGGTACCGGTTCGCCCGTACCGATGGTGCATTTCGCCCGCTACACGAGCGTGCCGGCCGCGGAGTGAACGTCGCGAGCGCGTGGGCGACTCGTTGTTACATCGCCCACATGCGTCCGATTCCGTAGTACTCTCGCTGCTCGGCCCGGATCGCGGCCTCCAGCGCGGGATCGCGCGGCGGTGGATCCGGAACCGGAGCCACAGGTACCCCGTCCGCATCGACTAACGGCGGTGCGACCAGCGCGTGCGCGCGGATTTCTTTCTGTGTGAATCCCACGGCTTCCCGGAGGAAGCGGTCAAAGATGCGACGGCGCGCGCGCTCGTCGTATTCGGAGAGTGTGTGTCCGAGCACCCGCTTGCCCATGCGGGAAATCGACGAGTGACGAACACCTAGTTCGCTGGCCACACCACGCCACGTTCGACCGCTATCCTTGCGCACGGCGACGTGCAGCAGCTGCAGCCAATCGATAAAGGCGCCGGCGTTCGGCAGGGGACGCGACGAGCGCGCCCACGACTTCCAGAGTGACGCGCGGTGCATGCCGCCAAGCGCGGAAAGTTGTAGCGCATTGGCGACCGGGACTTGAGCGGCAATGGCTTTGACCATCAGCGCGCGAATGTTCTCCGGAATGTGTTCGGCGTGATACACGATCGCCGCGAGTCGCTGGAGTGGCGAGTGTCGCCAACTTTCCCGAAGCGCACGATCGGCGCGGGTGGGCGCCGTATACGACATCACGCGATCGACGCCGGCCTGGAGCAGATCGTGCCGCCGGAATGAACTGATCCCGAAAATCGGGATCGATCCCGCCGCAACGATCGGCAGCCATGGATGCCGCACGCGCAGGATTTGCAGCTGCGTGAGCAGCTCAGAGGGAGGCGGATCCTCGAAACCGATGAGCACGCCACTCGATCGACCGGCCAGCGAGGCGAGCCGCTTCATACTGTCGACATGTTGCAGTTCGGCGGCTAACGGCAGCAGATCGCGTACGGCGGAGAGTGCAGCGGGCGGTATGCTGAATTCAATGAGCATCCGTTCAGGGGCTGGGAGGGAAGAAGCACCCGAAGTGTACGGCGAGGCGTCATCTCAGTGTCACCTCGTGTCAACTGCTTGCTCGTAGTGGGGCGGGGCCGTTAGGCTTACCCAGTCTGCGCGCGTAGCTCAGTTGGATAGAGCGTCGCCCTCCGGAGGCGAAGGTCGCAGGTTCGAATCCTGCCGCGCGCATTTCGCCGTTTGTTCTTGTTCCGGTACGTGCTGGCATTGACCGGGACGGGCGTGGCAGATAGGTTCGCCTGCCCACCCTTCTCCCGTCGCGCCTAGTGCACGTCGCCGAATTGAAGCGTATGTCGGTGCAGGAGCTTCAGGCTCTCGCTGCATCGCTTCACGTAACCAACACGTCGGGACTGCGAAAGCAGGACCTCATCTTCCGGATTGAGCAAGCGCTGCTCGATGCGGAAACCACGTTGTACGGGGAAGGTGTGCTTGAAGTCCTGCCCGAAGGGTACGGATTTCTGCGCGCACAGGATTTCAACTACCTGTACGGCCCCGACGACATCTATGTCTCTCCGTCGCAGGTCAAGCGGTTCGATCTCCGCACCGGCGACACGGTTATGGGCGAAGTGCGCCCGCCGAAAGAAGGAGAGCGGTACCTGGCGTTGCTGAAGGTGGAACGTATTAACGGTCTCGATCCTGAGAAGGCGAAGCAGCGGATCTCCTTCGACAACCTGTCCCCCCGCTATCCCGATCAACGCATTCGCCTGGAGCATCCGGGTGGTGACGTTGCCTGCCGACTCTGCGACATTATTGCGCCGCTCGGCAAGGGGCAGCGTGGACTGATCGTCGCGCCCCCCAAAGCGGGCAAAACAATTCTGCTGCAACAGTTCGCCAATGCTATTGCGGCGAATCATCCGGAAATTACGCTCATCATTCTGCTCATCGATGAACGACCGGAAGAAGTCACGGACATGCAGAGCAGTGTGCCCTCGGCGGAAGTGATCAGCTCCACCTTTGACGAACAGCCGGACCGCCATGTGCAGGTGGCCGACATGGTCATTGAAAAAGCCAAGCGTCTCGTGGAGAGCGGTCAGGATGTGGTGATTCTGCTCGATTCCATCACACGGCTTGGACGGGCGCACAACGCGATTGCACCGTCGGGCGGCAAAATCATGTCGGGCGGTGTAGAAGCACAGGCGCTGCAAAAACCCAAGCGCTTCTTTGGTTCCGCGCGCAACGTGGCCGAAGGCGGATCACTCACCATTCTCGCAACCGCATTGATTGAAACCGGCTCGCGAATGGACGATGTGATCTTTGAGGAGTTCAAGGGCACCGGCAACATGGAGCTGGTGCTCGAACGCAAAATTGCCGACAAACGAATATTTCCGGCAATCGACGTGAACAAGTCGGGCACGCGCCGCGAGGAGTTGTTGCTGACACCGTTTGAACAACAGCGCATTTACCTGTTGCGATCGTTCGTGAGTGAAATGCCGAGTGATGAAGCGATGCTGTTCCTGCTCAAGCGCATGGAGCGCACCGCAACGAATCAGGAGTTCTTCGAACGCATGCACGAGCCGTGATGGCCCGGCGCTGTGGTTCCGGCCGCACGAAGGCGTGCGGCCGTCTACGCTGAGTAGAGCATTGCATGCCGGTTCGCACGTTAGCTGTAGACTGGGGAGACCGCCGCATTGGCCTGGCGGTGAGCGACGAGCTGGGATTGCTCGCCTCACCGGCTGGCGTGATTACACGTCGCGCCGGGAAACGACCACCGATTGCCGAGGTTCTGCGTCACGCTGACACACTCGGCGTGGAGGCAATTGTGTTTGGATTGCCCATCGATGGGGACGGAAACGAAACCGCGCGTTCACTGGAAGTGCGCGAAGTTGCCGCGCGACTTGCCGCACGCACCACGCGGCCGGTGCGTTTGGTTGACGAGCGCTTTACCACCGCGGCCGCGTTGCGCACCGTGCGTGAACAGGGCGGCAGTACGCGAGGTCGAAAGGGCGACGTTGATGCGCTCGCGGCCGCGATTTTGCTCGACCAGGTGCTCAATGCGGAGCGCGGTGGCGTCACTCTGGGCGAAAGCGTGACGCCGTTGCCCGCAGAGGCCAACAACTGATGGCGAGACGCCGCTCGTTGTTTCGGCGCGTCGTATCGATCAGTGCCGTCGCATTTGCATTGCTCGCGACGGGTGTGATCGCGAGCGTTGGCGCGTGCGGCGGCTCGGCAGCTGGCGCGCCCGTGCAAGTGATTGTGCCAGCCGGAGCCTCACTGCGCGCGGCCGCCGATTCACTCGAACGTACCGGCGTGATTCGTTCATCACGTTTGTTCCGATGGTACGCGTCGGTGGGCAATCGCGATCGCGCGATTCAGGCGGGCACATACGCGCTGCACCCGGGGCAATCCTGGCGTGACATTCTTGACGCGTTGGTACGCGGCGAGGGGCAGCTCATCTCGGTCACGATCCCCGAGGGATTTGATCTCCGACAAATCGCCCCTCGGCTCGCGCGCGTGCTGCAGGTGCCGGAAGATTCAGTGCGCGCCGCAGCCAGCGATTCGGCGTGGCGTGCCGAACGATCTGTGACAGCATCCACACTCGAAGGGTATCTCTTTCCGGATACGTACACGTTTCCGGCAAAGACGAGTGCGCGGCGAGCCGTGCAGGCAATGCTGGAGCGGTTTGATGATGTGTGGCGTCCCGAGTGGAACGCGCGCGTCGACTCACTCGGCATTACACGACACGAAGCAATGACAATGGCAGCGCTGGTCGAAAAGGAAGCGCGCGTTGCAGCAGAACGCCCGGTCATTGCAGCCGTCTACTGGAACCGCGTAAAGCGTGGTATGCGCCTGCAAGCCGATCCAACGGTCCAGTATGCGCTGCCAGAACATGTGGACCGCGTGCTGTTTGTACATCTGGAAGTTGACTCGCCGTACAACACGTATCGCAACGATGGTCTGCCGCCCGGCCCGATCGCATCGCCAGGCGCGGCCAGCATTGAAGCGGCACTGTATCCGGTGGATGTCCCGTATCTGTACTTCGTGGCGCATCCCGATGGGCATCACGAGTTTCGCACAACCTTCGCCGAGCATCAGCAGGCGATTGCGATGGTGCGGCGTGAAGCTCGGCGTCGCGCCAACAGCGCAGAACCGCGTGGCAACGGTGGCTCTCAGTAATGCGCGGGCGCAGCACGTTATTGTGGACGCCGGAACGGGTGCGTGAGGCGTTGGCGGTGGTGGCAATCACCGACAACCTGCGTGACGGTATAGACGGGCTTGTGGCTCGTGCCATCGCGGCTGAACGTGGTGGGGTCACGATGTTGCAGGTGCGACTCAAGCACGCCACATCGCGCGAGCTGCTGCGTGTAACGCGATCGCTCGTTGGTGCGCTTCATATTCCAGTGCTGGTTAATGATCGGGTCGACATTGCGGTACTCGCCGACGCCGCCGGTGCGCATCTTGGCATGCAAGACGTACCGATCATGCTGGCCCGTACCATCGTACCACAAAATTTCTTGTTGGGGGCATCGTTGGGAAGCGCGGCCGAGCTGCCTGAGCTGGATAACGCCGACTACGCCGGCGTCGGTCCGATCTTTGACACGCCGAGCAAGAGTGACGCCGGAGCCGGACTGGGCATTGCGCACGCCGCTGATCTCTCCGTGTCGGCGTCGAGACCCGCGGTTGCAATTGGCGGTATCGATATGGACAACGCGGCCTCGATTGTCGCGGCAGGGTTTGATGGCGTCTCCGTGATTCGCGCCGTGTTGTCGCAGACTGATCCGGAAGGTGCAGCGCGCGAGCTGCGCGCGGCGGTGGATCGCGGACTCACGTTGCGGAATGCCGGGCGCGAAGACGCCACGATATCCTCGTGACCGCGTCGCGCTCCGGGCTCCCGTCGTGCGCCGTGATTGTGGCCACCTACAACTGGCCCGCGGCGCTCTTGCTGGTGCTCAAGGCACTGCGCCGGCAGTCCCTGCTGCCGAGCGAAGTAATCATTGCCGATGACGGATCCGGTACGGATACCGCCGACCTCATTGAGGCACAGTCGCGCGATTTCCCTGTGCCCCTGCGACATGTGTGGCATGCCGACGAAGGTTTCCGGCTTGGCGCCATTCGCAATCGTGCAATCAGCGCTTCGCAGTGCGACTACATCGTGCAACTTGATGGCGACATTCTGTTGCATCCCGAAGCCATCCGCGCGCATGTCACGCGCGCGCGCCGCGGGGAGTTCGTCCAGGGAAGTCGTGCACTGCTTGGACCGCAGCTTACACAGGAACTTCTGCAAACTACGCGCGCGTGGGTTCGTCCATTTGAGAAGCAGGTGCGTAATCGCGCCAACGGGTGGTACGTACCGTTGTTCACCCCACTTTTCGCGCGGGTGCCCAACGACCCGGAACGCGGTATTCGTGGCTGCCACATGGGATTCTGGCGAGACGATGCCGTGCGCGTGAACGGATTCAACGAGGCCATCACGGGTTGGGGACGCGAAGACAGCGAGTTTGTCGCGCGCCTGCAACACACCGGAGTGCGACGGGCGTCGCGAAAGCTGGCTGCTGCGGCCTGGCACTTGTGGCACCCTGAACAACCGCGCGCGGCGCTGCCTCGCAATCAGGCAATCCTTGAGCATACGCTTTCAACACGCGCCACCTGGTGCGAGTTGGGACTCAGCAACCCTACTTCTGTGACTGCAACTCCTTCGTATCGCTCTTCGGTCCACGCGTGAACCGACCAAATCTTCCGTCGGTCGCCACGGTCAACAAACGCGCCGAACAACGTTTGTCGCGCGGACATCCGTGGATCTTCAAGAGTGATGTGTTGGCCGCTCCCACCGTGCCCGCTGGCGTGGTGCGCATGCAAGCCTCGAATGGCCGACCGCTTGGCCAGGCGCTGTGGAGTCCGGCGTCGGAAATATCGTTGCGTTTGATCGAAGCATCGAACGACCGCACCGTTGATGCCACGTGGTGGCACGAGCGCATCGGAGCGGCGATTGCGTGGCGCCAGGTACTCGGCACACATACCAACGCGCGACGCCTGATTCACGGCGAGGGTGATGGCTTGCCCTCGCTGGTGGTCGATCAGTACGATCGTTGGCTCGTGGTGCAGTTGCTGTCGGCCGGGCTCGAAGCGTGTCGTGACGAGATCATCGCCGCGCTCACTGCGCACACGGCGTGTGAGGGAATTCTGGCACGCAACGATCCCGCCGTGCGCTCGCGTGAAGGACTGCCGCGCGAGACGGTCGAGTTAATGGGAAGCGTGCCACGCACGATTGAAGTAATCGAGCACGGTGTGAAATTTCTGGCCGCGCCGTGGGATGGACAGAAAACCGGCGCGTTCCTTGATCAACGCGATAACCGCGTGCTGATCGGTTCATTGGCGCGCGGTCGCGCGCTCGATTGTTTTGCCTATCACGGCTCGTTCGCACTCCATCTGGCGCGCAACGCCACCGAAGTCACGGCGCTCGATATCTCGGCGCCGGCGCTGGAACGGGCCGTCGAGAATGCAGCGCTCAATGGGTACGACAACCTGAGCACGCACGTCGGAGATGCGTTCGACACCATGCGGTTGTGGCATCGCGAAGGGCGTCGATTCGAAACGATCGTCGTGGATCCGCCCGCATTCGCCAAGTCGCGTGCGTCGCTGAACGGCGCACTGCGCGGCTACAAGGATGTGAATGTGCAGGCCATGAAGCTGCTGGCGCCGGGTGGCGTATTGTTCAGCGCCAGCTGCTCACATCACGTGGATCGCGCGATGTTTTTGGAGATGCTGCAGGCCGCCGCGGCGGATAGCGGGAAACGGTTTGCTGTGCGTGCGGTCACCGGTCAGGGGATTGATCATCCGGAGGTGATCACGATTCCGGAGACGGGATACCTGAAGGGCGTGTTGTTGGAGGATGTGGGGTAGCGGCACGTTTTTCCGCGGCGCTTACCTCTGCTGTTCCCGATTCGTCCATTCGGCCGCTCTGGCAGGAGCCCAGGGCCATTTGGCCTTTCGGCCTCGCAGTTTCGTACAGCGGCACGGAGCACCAATGCAACTCATCGAATTCGGTGCAGCGCGATTTCCGAGCAGCGCTTCGTACGTTCCGTGCGGCCTTTCGAAACGGTGAGGCCGAAAGGCCAAATGGCCCTGGGCTCCCGCCACTCGGCCGAATGACCGAATCATTGAGCAGCAACAACTACACCCGCTGACACCCGCCGCAGTAGTACGTACTGCGCCCCGCCTGCTCTATGCGCTTCACCGCGGCACCGCACCGCGCACAGTCCTCGCCTTCCCGGCCGTACACCCGCCACGACTCATCATCGCCGTCGCCGAGCGCGTACGTATAACCATTCTCCGTCGCGCGTTTCCCGTAGTACCGCGCCGACGGCGCACGCTCAAGCACTTCCCTCGCGGCATCAGCGAGCCGTGTCACGCGTGCAACCGACAATCGGTTGGCCTTGGCCAGCGGATGGATTCGCGCCTCCCAGAGCGCTTCGGCCGCGTAGATATTGCCGAGTCCCGCAACCACGCGCTGATCCAGCAGCGCGGGCTTGATCGGCCCACGCTTTCGCGCCAGCGCCTCGCGCAGCACGGCGCCTGACCAGTCACGATCGAGCGGTTCAGCGCCGAGTGGCGGTAGAAACACGGCACCGGCGGCGTGCACGCGTACCACCGCAAACGCGCGACCATCGACAAGTGAAATGCGCGTGCCGTCATCGGTGACCAAGCGCACGCGCTCGAGCGGCGGCGGATCCAGAGACACCGGACCAATGGCCCAATCGCCCGTCATCTTGAAATGCACCTCAATCACGCGTCCGTCATCCAGCGTCAGCAACTGATACTTGGCGCGACGCTCGACGGCCGTGACCACATGACCGAGCACCGACTGCGCCACCGTGTGTGGTAACGAACGAGCCGCCGACGGATGCAGTGTTTGCACGTCGATTAGTGTTCGGCCTTCGAGTGAGCGTCGCAGTAAACGTGTTGCGCGCTCGACTTCTGGAAGTTCAGGCACGTCACCTCGGTGTCATGTGGAGCGAATGTGATGATTCGTGCATGAAACGAACGTCAAATGCGTGTCGTGCCCTTGCGTATTTTTGATTGTAACCTATGATTTGTCCACACCTTTCCACATGGGGCATGCCCTTCCAGAATCCGCGCTCGCTCAAGCACGAATACGAGCTATACGTCGAACGCGAGATCGAGGACTACAAGGACTCGATCCCACGCAGCCACATCCTGAAAATCGGGGATGAGGCTGTAGCAGCGCTCGCCGAACAGGCGCAGGTCGCGCTCACGGAAATCCTGATCTGGCAGGAAGTCGACCGCATCATTTCGCGACGCCTCCGGTTGCCGAGCTACTCGACATGGCGTCGTCGACGGGTCAAAGAGCTTGAGCAGTATCGTCGTCCCGAACACTGGGGACTCGATCCCAACGCGGCGCTGGTTCGCGAACTCCAGCACTCGCCCGATCGACACGTCCTGGTGGCCGGCGCAGCGCGTGAAGGACAGGCATTGTTCCTGGCAGCGCATGGCTGCGCGGTCACCGCGCTGGATCCGGCGGCTGACGCCATGCAGCGTGTGCTCGCCGCGGCTCAGCAGGCGGGGCTCATCGATCGTGTACGCGGTTACTGTGCCGACCTTGCGGGTTGGAGTCCTGATGTTGAACTGCACGCGGTGGTGTGCAGCGCAGCATCGCTCGCCATGTTGTCGCCCGGCGATCGTGCGCGCGTCATCACCGTGCTGCAGCAGGCAACAGCTGACGGTGGCGTGCACCTTGTAGAGACCGTGGCCACGGGCGCGAATCCGGATATCGTCCGTGACGGTGAGCAGCTTGCAACGGGCGCGGTGGTGATTCCCATCGAAGAGTTGGAAGCGCGCTATCGCGGCTGGCAGGTGTCGCTTGAGCGCACGCGCGAAAACGGCAGTCGCACCTTCCTGGCACGCAAGGAAGCGGTCGCGTAACGCTCGGCGCCTTTTCCCTACGGCTCACTCCCGCAGCGCGGAACTTTCTTCTCGTGATTAGCAGGCCGTGTCCGAACGACACGGCCTGTCTGCTTTCCCGCGTGTGGAATCGACACAGCGGCTGTCTCGCGGCTCGGCGGCCAAGCAGGAACTCGTTGATAAAAAATGACTTACGCTCATGACCTCCGGCGGCACGACTTCTGCGCTACTCCCCTTCGAGGCGCTGGCCACGACGGCCTGCCAACGATAGTTCTCGAATACGGGTGGAGGTCTGCCCACATGTCATTGAATCGTAAGAAGAGCGCGTCAGCGGTTGAAGCGCGCGAACCCATGGGGATTGTGATTGCCGACGGCGGTGCACCGGAAACGGCTACGCGTTTTCTCGCCTATGTGTGGGGACCGGGTCCGGATGACGACGATGAAACGTCGCCGTTCACCTCATCGCTGCTCACCGCAGCTACGGCCTGACACACCGCACAGCACTACATCAAAGTCGCGCGCTACGCAGATCGTAGCGCGCGATTTTTTTGAAGCGTCACCTGTGAAAACGCGAAAGACGCCGGCAGACATGCCGGCGTCTTTGCGTTCGACGAATCCCGAGGGACCCGCGACGGTATATGGCTTACGCCTCAGCCGCAGCCGGTGCTTCGGCCGCCGCGCGCTTCCGCGTGGTCTTCCGGCGAGTGGTCTTCTTGGCTGCTTTCTTGGCGGTCTTCTTACGACCGGCCTTCTTTGCAGCCTTCTTCGTGGTCTTGCGAGTGGCCTTCTTGGCAGTCTTGCGACCGGCCTTCTTCGCGGCCTTCTTCGCCGTCTTACGAGTGGCCTTCTTCGCAGTCTTGCGAGTGGCCTTCTTTGCAGTCTTGCGAGTGGCCTTCTTCGCGGTCTTACGCGTGGCCTTCTTCGCCGTCTTGCGTCCGGCCTTCTTCGCGGTCTTACGCGTGGCCTTCTTTGCTGTCTTGCGCGTGGCCTTCTTGGCCGTCTTCTTGCGCGCGCCCTTCTTGGCTGGTGACATCTGAAAAACTCCTCACGAGGAGGGTGAACTGCCCAGTTTCCCCCGGTGGAAACTTGAGCGACGTATCACCGTCCGTAATGCGGAGCGAGCTCCCGGTGGTGATACGCTGAGCATGCGTGTCGATACACGACCTGCATGCACAGCACTGCGAACGGTTGTCGGAATGACGGTGCAACGTGTTACAACGTCACGCTTTTTATACCGCGTCGCTAAGACTGGTGAAGGTGAAATCACGAACTTTGAGCGGTGGGACAACGACAGCCTGACCAGGCCCGCCATCTTCACTGGCGCTGACACGCACCGGTGCACCCATCGCTTCAATGTTGTTGAGCATGAAAATTGGTGACTCGTTCCAACGCAGATTCTTGACGGCACGCGTGACTTTGCCGTTCTCAATGAGGAACGTGCCGTCGCGTGTGAGGCCGGTGAACAGAATCGTGCGTGGATCAACTGGTCGGATATACCAAAGCCGTGTCACGAGGAGTCCGCGCTCGGTCGACGCGATCATCTCCTCGACACTGCTGTTGCCACCCATCATGCGCAGCGAACCGGAAAACGCCGACGCCTGTGCGCCCTTCTGCTGCGCCCAGTAACGATCGTACGCGAGGTTTTTCACCACGCCGTTTTCAATCCACGTCATCTTTGCCGTGGGCAGTCCGTCGCCGCCGAACGTGCTGCCGTACGCGTCGGCATCGAGCGGATCAGAGAGCAGCGTGACGCGCTCATCCACCACTTTGAGTCCGATCTTGGTACCGCCGCCTGGCTTTGAGAAAAACGAACGCCCTTCATCAGCCGCGCGCGCCTGTGCGGCACCCGCAATCAACTGCACAAGATTCCCGACCGCGGTTGGCTCCAGCACTACCGTGTAGCGACCGGGCTCAACCGCAACCGGATTGGCCGAACGTTTCGCTTTGTCAATCGCTCGTGCACCCAGCTCGGCCGGGTTGATGCGCGACCAATCGTGGTGCGTTGCACCGGCCCATCCGGATCCCGTGCCGTCTGTTGTGCGCACGGTGGTCGTAAGCGACGACGCGGTCTGTTCAGCCCACGCAAACAATCCGCGCGACGTGGCCACGGCCGACGAACCGGTGTTGGCCTGCATGTACCCGGTGGCAATCAATCCAGCGGCCGCCGCTGGTTCAGTGATCGCCTGCACCGCACGCGCACGACCGGCCGGATCAAGATTGGCCGTGTTCGCGGAATACCCACTGCTGGTCAGATACGTTTGCGGGCCGAGCTCCGGCAGCATTTCCGGATCTTCCGGCGCCAACCGCGCGAGCGATTCCGCACGCTTCACCACCGCGCGCAGCGATTCGTCATCAAGGCGATTCGTGGTCGCACTGCCGGCCTTTTTGCCGAACACCGCGCGCACCGTAATCGACACGTTGGTATTGTCGCCCGCCGTGGATACCTGATTCACCGCAAACCGCGTGTTCGCCGTGGAGCCGGAATTCACATTCACGCGCATCTCGTCAGCCGTAGAAAAGCCAAGCACGCGCGTGGTGAGCGCCTGCGCCTGCTCCCGCGAGAGATGCGGCGCGGCGACCGCCGAGAACAGCGAACGCGGGCCGCTCACGACTGCCGTCCCGTGTTGATCACGTTCACCGCTTTGTGACGCGTTGGCGGGCAGCCGTGGCTCACCGCGTTTGATTGCGAGGGCTGACCCTTGCCATCGTTGAACGCGCCGCCGAGCACGTAGCTGCGCTTGCCGCCGAGCATATCCATGCCACCCCAGAACTCGGGCGTCCGCATTTGATAGGCGACGTCTTTGAGCATGCCCACGATCTTGCCACCGCGGATTTCGTAGAACAGCTGTCCGCCGAACTGCGCGTTGTACCGCTGCTGATCAATGGAGAACGATCCTTCACCGACAATCGCGATGCCGCGATCAGTGGCGGCAATGAGATCGTCCCACACGAGATCCTGTTCGCCCGGCATGAGCGATACATTCGGCATGCGCTGGAACTGCACGTCGGCCCAGCTCTGCGAGTACGAGTTGCCATGCGACCGCACGTCGCGCCCCTGCGAGCGATACCACGATTCCAGATACGGCGCCTGCTCGCGCGTGGTCTGATAATCGTTCATGACGCCGTTCTTGATGATCAGGAACTCGTCGGGCTTCACGCCCTCATCATCCCAACCCACCGCCGCGAGCGACCCTTCCTGCGAACGGTCGGCCTGCACGTTCATGAACTCCGGACCAAACTTGAGCGAGCCGAGCACACGCTCGGGCGGCGCCACAAAACTCGTGCCGGCATAGTTCGCTTCAAAGCCGAGCGCACGATCCAGTTCGGTAGGATGCGCGATGGATTCGTGAATCGTGAGCCAGAGGTGCGTGGGGTGCAGCACCAGATCGTAGCGCCCCACATCCACCGACTTGGCGCTCAATTTTTCCGTGGCTTCCGTGGCCCAGCGTTCCGCGTTCACCACCAGGTTCGCGTCGAGCACATGCTCGTACCCGCGCCCCATAGGCTGAATGTCGGTGGACTGGCGCGACTGAAAATCACCGGCCGCCACATTCACCGCCTGACACGTCATGCTCGGCTGCGAGCGATAAATCGTCTGCACCACAAACGTGCCGTCGGTGGTGGCGAGCGTCTTTTCTTCGCGCAGGAAGAACATGGACGAGTTCACAAAGCCCATGCCGCGTCCACCGGGCTTGAGCACCTTGAGCGCCGCCTCATTGGCTTGCAGCAGCAGTCCAACCTGCTCTTCGATGGGAACGTCGAACGGATCAATGCGCGCCGGTGAACGCCACGTGCCGTCGGGCGTTGGCGTGACCGGCGCGAGCGTCACCGGACGACGCTGCGCGGAACGATTCGCCTGCGCCTGCGCCACCGCCTGCCGGGCGACGCGGATCACTTCGTCGCGTGTGAGGTCGTGCGTGGCGGCGAATCCCCAGGCGCCACCAACCAGCACGCGCACGCCAATGCCGAACGTTTCGTTGTCGACCAGACCGAGCACACGCTGTTCGCGCGTGGCGACGGTACGCACGTTGTTGCGGCTGATGCGGGCGTCGGCGTACGACGCACCGGCGGACTTTGCGGCATCGAGCGCGAGCAGGGCGAGGTCGCGAGACACGGCGTCGCCCGGCGTTCCCGGATGTGCGATGCGACGTGGTGCGAAGCCTTCGGCTGACAGCAGCGACGGAGCGCCGACGGTCAATCCGAGCGCCGCTGCTGCAGCGCTTGTGCCTTGAAGAAACTCGCGCCGGTTTATGGCCACGCAGTTCCGGGGTTCAGTGAGTGCGGCGTCCAATGTGGACAGCGCGCGCAAGTTGTTGAATTAACGCGAATATACGTGTGGACATTTCAACTGCGCAATAGTGCGTATAAAGAACGCGCGCGATTTTGTACAGCCGAACATCGTGAATGCTCCACGCGCACACCCTTCCAACCACCCTGACGCGGTGCGAGCTTTGACCTGAACGTGCATCGAACGCGATGCACGACACTCCCATTTCGACTCGCCAACACCACCGTGAAAGCTCTCGTCAAACCGTCCGCTGCGCCTGGTCTCGTGCTGACCGAAGTTCCCGAACCGCGCATTCGCGACGACGAAGTTCTGATCAAAGTGCGACGCGCGGGCGTCTGCGGAACCGACGTGCACATTTACGAATGGGACGCGTGGGCGCAGGGTCGATGCAAAGCGCCGTTCGTGGTCGGCCACGAATTCGCCGGTGACGTCGTCGAAGTCGGCAAGCTCGTGGAGTCCGTTGCGGTCGGTGATCGGGTCACCGCCGAAGGACACATTGTCGACGAGCGATCCATCTTTTCGCGCACCGGCAACGCGCACGTCGACCCGTCCACGAAGATCATTGGCGTCGATCGCGACGGCTGTTTCGCCGAGTACATCGCGATGCCGGCCACAAACGTCTGGCACCTCGACGACGCGATCAGCTACGACATCGGCGGCATTCACGACCCCATGGGTAACGCGTTCCACACGGCACTGACCGCCGATATTCCGGGCGCCGTTGTGCTGATCACCGGCTGCGGACCGATTGGTGCGTTCGCGGTTGGCATCTGCCGCGCAGCCGGTGCGGCGCGCATCATCGCCACCGATATCAACCCGCGTCGCCTCGAACTCGCTCGTACGATGGGCGCCCACGATGCCGTGCATCCCGACGAAGCGGCGGCACTTGTGTACGCCGCATCCGGCGGACACGGCGCCGATGTGGTGCTCGAAATGTCGGGCGTACCAAGCGCCGTCCATCAGGCCTTTGCGCTCGCGCGGCCAGCCGGTCGCGTCAACATGCTCGGCATTCCGAACCGCGCCATCGACATCGATTTTGCCACGGAAATCATTTTCAAGGGGCTCACGATCTACGGCGTGGTCGGACGTCGCATGTACGACACGTGGCACCAGATGACGCGCTTCCTGCGCGCCGGCACGTTCGATCCAACCCCCGTCATCACGCACCGTCTGCCGCTCGAAGCGGTGGACGACGCGATGCATCTGATCAAGTCCGGCGAGGCCGGCAAAGTGATTTTCGAGATCGCGTAGCGGCAATCGCTGGGCCCACGCTCGCTACGCTGGCTGCGCTCTCCCCATTCCGATTCGTCACATGATTAACGCCCGCTTTGTCGCTGACAGCGACGCCGAGATCGCTCAGCTCAAGACTGACCGCGTGTACAAGCGCCTCAATCACCTCGAGTCGCCGCAGGGTGCGCGCGTTCGCATGGAAGGGCGCGGCGAGGTGATTGTGCTCTCGTCCAACAACTACCTCGGACTCGCCAATCATCCCACCGTGGTGCAGGCGGGCGTGGATGCACTGCACCGCTACGGCGCCGGTACGGCAAGCGTGCGCTTTATTTGCGGCACGTTCGCCCTCCACCGCGAGCTTGAAACCGAGCTGGCGGAGCTGGCCGGAACGCCCGCCAGCTTGTCATACGTGTCCGCATGGAACGCGAACGAAGCGTTCACGCCCACGCATGCGGGACCGGACGACATGGTGATTTCCGACGAGCTCAATCACGCGTCGATCATTGATTCGGTGCGCCTGGCCAAGTCGATCACCAAGTGTCGCAGCGCTGTCTACAAGCACAGCGACATGGACGATCTGCGCGAAAAACTGATCGCGTCGAAAGACGCGCGGCGCCGTTTTATCTGGACCGACGGCGTGTTTTCCATGGAAGGCAGCATTGCCAAACTGCCGGAGATTCTTGAGTTGGCGCGCCAGTACGACGCCATTGTGATCATGGATGACTCGCACGCCACCGGTGTGCTTGGTGCAACCGGGCGCGGCACGGCTGAACATTTTGGCGTGATTGGCGAGGTCGACGTGATCACCTCCACGCTCGGCAAAGCGCTCGGTGGTGCAGCGGGCGGATTTGTCGCCGCGGCTGACTCTGTGGTGGATTTGCTGACACAGCGTTCGCGGCCACAGCTGTTTTCGAATGCGCTCCCGCCTACCGTGGCGGCATCATCGTTGGCGGCGGTGCGTGTGTTGCGCGCCGAACCGGAGCGTGTGACCACGTTGCGTGAGAACGCGAACTGGTTCCGCGCGGCCATTCGCGAAGCCGGCTTTGCGCCAATGGAAGGCGAAACGCCGATCGTGCCGATCATCGTGGGCGAAACCGCGCTGGCGATTCGCATGAGTGAGCTGCTGCTGGAGCAGGGTGTGTTTGTCACGGGTTTTGGATTTCCGGTGGTACCGAAAGGCGAGGCGCGCGTGCGCTGTCAGGTGAGTGCGGACCACACGCGTGAGGATCTGGAGCAGGTGGTCGCGGCGTTCAAGGTTGCTGGTCGTACGGCGGGGTTGCTCAAATGAGCGGGCGCCGTGCGCGCATCGCCGCATCGCTTCGTCATGGCATCGCGCTAACGCTCAGTGCCGCCACGGTTTCAGCTGCGGCGCTCGCTACAACGCTGCACGCGCAGCCGATCCGCCCCGTATCGGGCGTTCCCACACCAAGCGCGCACATTGGTATAGAAGTAGGCGCCGATCGCGTGCTTGCCGATTGGCCACAAATCACCAGCTACTTCTCGGCGCTCGCGCGCGCCGTGCCGCAGCAGATCAAGCTCGACACACTCGGCCGCACCACACAGGGCAAACCGTTCGTGGTGGCCGCGATTTCGTCCACGCGCAACATTGCGCGGCTGGAACAGATTCGAACCACACAAGCGCGACTCGCCGATCCGCGCGGACTGAGCGCGGGCGACGAAGCGCGACTGCGCGCCGATCAGCCCACGGTGATTTTCATCTCGTGCAATCTCCACTCCAATGAGATTGGCGCGTCGCAGATGGCCATGGAGCTCGCGTATCGACTGGCCACGGTCGATACGCTGCAGCGGCAACTGGAGAACGTGGTGGTGCTGCTGGTGCCGTCCATGAATCCTGACGGTCAGCAGATGATCACCGAGTGGTATCGCCAGGGCGTGGGCACGCCATTCGAAGGTGGACCGCTGCCGTGGTTGTATCAGGTGTACACCGGGCACGATAACAATCGTGACTGGTTCATGGTCACGCAGGCCGAAACGCGACTGGTTACCGACTATCTGTATCGCCGGTGGTTCCCGCACGTGTTCTATGATGTACACCAGCAGGGCAATGCGGGCATGCGCCTGACCGTGCCGCCACACGTGGATCCCATTAACGGAAATCTCGATCCGCTCATTGTGCGCAGTATCAATCTGGTCGGCATGCAGATGCAGTTCTCCCTCGAAGCCGCTGGCAAAACGGGCGTTGGAGACGGCGTCACGTATGACCTCTGGTGGCACGGTGGCGCGCGTTCCACGCCCACGCGGCACAACATGATTGGCCTGTTGTCCGAGGCGGCGAGTGTTCGTATTGCCACGCCGATCACCCAGTCTGCCAGCGATTTGCGCGGACATCCGCGTGGTTTGCCTACATATGAACGGAAGGTGAACTTCCCGAATCCATGGATGGGTGGCACGTGGCGGCTGCGCGACATCATGGATTACGAGCTCATCGCGGCCGAAGCACTCATTGAACTGGCCAGCACGCAGCGCGCGAGCTTTGTGCGCAATCAGGTGCAGCTCACGCGCAAACAGCTCGCACTCGGCGCGGATTCGGCACCCTACGCGTACGTGATTCCGCCCGCACAGCGCGACCCGAGTGCGGTGCAGCGGCTCGTTGAAGTGCTGCGCATTGGTGGCGTTGAGGTGTCGAAAGCCACGGCGCCGTTCCGCGCCAATGGTCGTGAGTACGCGGCCGGTTCCTATGTTGTGCCCATGTCACAGCCGTTCCGTGCACATGCCAAGGATCTGCTCGAAGTGCAGCGATTCCCGCGCATGGAGCAGTATCCGGGCGGCCCGGTTGATCCACCGTACGATGTGGCCGGCTGGACGTTGCCCATGCAGCTCGGCGTGGCCGCGCACGCGGTCACCGATGCACCGCTCGCCAATGTTGCCAGCACTCCGGTCACGGAGTTACACGATCGTTTGGCCAGCTGCACGGCCGCTTCGATTCGCGGCGCCGTCGCGCTGGATCTTCGCGATACGCGCTCGTACTCGCTGCTCGCGCGGGCACTGAAAGCGGGCATTCGTGCGCGGTCGAGCAACGCGGAGTTCGTCACGGCGTCAGGTGTTTCGATGCCCGCGGGCACGGTGATCCTTGACCGTTTGCCATCGGCATCAGCGCTTGGCGGAGAGCCGGCGTGCGCGCATCAGGTGCACGCGGTGTCGCGCGTGCCGGCGGGCACCGTGGTTCGCGCACCGCGCATTGCGATGTACAAACCGTGGACCGCCAACATGGACGAAGGGTGGACGCGCTGGATCCTCGAACAGTTCGGCGTGCCGTTCACCGCACTCACCGATTCCATGGTACGAGCCGGCGGTCTCTCGCGGCAGTTCGACGTCATCGTGGTACCCGACATGCCGCTGCGACAGATGCGCGACGGCATGTCCGCGCGTGATGTCCCCGCGCGATATGCGGGCGGACTCGGTGAAGCTGGACTGGGCGAACTCGCGTCGTTCACGCGCGCCGGTGGCCGACTCGTGTTGCTCGATCACGCGAGTGAGTTCGCGGTGGAACAGCTTGGTGCACCGCTTCGCATTATCGCGGGCGGCAATCGCACCGGCGAAGCGAATCCCGGTGGCGATCAAGCCGCCGTTGCGGCCCCGCGCACGTCACCGTACGCGCCTGGCTCGATTCTTCGTACGCTCGTGAATAGCGGGCATCCGCTTGCCGTCGGTGCAAGTGACACCACCGCCGTGTACTTCACCAACAGCGTGTCGTTCCTGCTGCCCGCTGACGGCCCTGCTGAAGTCGTGGCGCGGTATCCGACCGCGCCGAACGACATTCTCTTGAGTGGTTATCTCGACGGCGCGGAAACAATCGCTGGTCGTGCGGCGATGGTTCGTGTGCGTGCTGGCAGCGGTGATGCCGTGTTGTTCGGATTCCGTCCGCAGCACCGTGCGCAGGCGTACGGGACGTTTCGTTTGCTGTTTAACGCGTTGTATCTCGGGCGGTAGGATTCGAGCGCTGGAGCGTGCGTTCTCCTGATGCTGGGGGAACGGCGGGCGGGAAGGGCACGAAAGCACGAAGGACACGAAAACAGCAACAGATTTTTTGGATAACTGCACACCGTTGCAGTTCCCTCCTCAAAATCTGTTGCTGTTGCCGTTCAAGGCACCGCACCAATCTCAACCGCGCGAAACCGGAGCGGCCAGTCTACCGCCTTGCTGATCCCAACTCGCGGACCAACGATCACGTGTTCGTCTGGCACAGACTCTCGTTCTACAATCCGCAGCGCGCTGTTAACGAGTGACACACCATCCTGCGCACGCGAAATCCCGTACGCCGCGCACAGCTTTGCCGGGCCGTTGCACAGGTCTGCATCACGCCGTGCTTTTGGACGGCGCTCCCGCATGGTCTCGATGCCCCGCAGCGGCTGCACCGCACGTATCAGCACGGCACTGCCGAACCCGTCCTCACGCGTGACGGCGTTGACGCACCAGTGCATGCCGTACACGAAGTACACATACGCCGTGCCTGGCGGCCCGAACAGATGCCACGTGCGCGCCGTGCGGCCAGCCGTTGCGTGACAGGCGGGATCGTGCGGACCCAGGTATGCCTCCGTCTCAACAATCACACCGCTGATCACACCGTGCGCGGATGAGAAGCGCAACTCGGCGCCGAGCAGTTCACGCGCGACGAGTGCCGCATCTCGGTTGTAGAAGTGGGCGGGTAGCGAGGGACGGGGTTCGACGTGATCTGATGGAATCATTGCGACGGACTCGCCTCAACAAGCTGTCTGATTCGGTCATTCGGCCGAGTAGCGGGAGCCCATGGCCATTTGGCCTTTCGGCCTCACCGTTTCGAAAGGCTGCACTCACCGCCCAAACCGCACTGCCAATCTGCGCTGCGCAGAAAAGACAGACTGCAATACTGATGCTCAATGCCGACCTACGAAAATGCGAGGCCGAAAGGCCAAATGGCCATGGGCTCCCGCTACTCGGCCGAATGACCGAATCAGGAACTGCAACTGCTTTAAAAATCAAACCGCGCAATACCACCCGGCGCTACACCGGGGGCATTGCGCGGTTCGCGCACTGAACGGAGCGGCCGCTCCGAATTACTTCGCGGCTTTCTTGGCCGCCTTCTTCGCTGGCGCCTTGGCCGCAGTCTTGGCCGGCTTCGCTGCAGTCTTCACGGGCGCCTTGGCGGCCGACTTGGCCGCTGCTTTCGCTGGTGCCTTCGCCGGTGCCTTCGCCGGTGTCTTCGCTGCGCTCTTGGCGGCCGTCTTGGCCGGAGCCTTGGCCGGAGCCTTGGCCGCCTTCACCGGCTTCGTTGCCGCCGACGTGCGCGGCTCTGCGCGCGCCGCTGACTTCGCCGGTGCCTTGGCCGGAGCCTTGCCACCGCGCGCGGGCTTGGCTTCCGCCTTGAGATCCGCCGGCTTCTCTTCCGCGACCGGCGCAACAACCACCGGCGCGGCTGCAACTGGCGCGGCCACAACCGGCGGTGCTGCCTGCACCACCGGCTTCGCCGCGGCGGCTGCTGCGGCGCTGGAGGACTGCGACACTACACCAACCATCAACAGCTCGGGCGGCGGACCGCCACGCGATCCACCGCGCGCCGGGGCACGACCACGTGTGCCGAGTCCGCTCGGACCGGCTGTGCCACTCGCAATCTTGGCCGCCTTCTGCTCCTGCACGATCTCGGCTTCCTTCTTCGCGAGCTGATCAGAAATCGTGGCCGCTTCCGCAACACGACCGACTTCATAGTCATCACCACGACGACGCAAGTCGATCACGTCGGCATCATGCGCATCACGCAGAATGCGCTCGAACATGCGCGCCGCCAGCGTTTCGGAATCGCGACCGAGCAACTCGAACGACTTCTTGCGCACCTTCACCGCAGTCGTGGTTTGCACTCCTTTGACCAGCGACGCCACCGCACGCTGCACCAGATCAAACGCTTCGGCGCGTGTGAGCTTTTCACCCGACAGGCCGATCGTATCGTTCTCCGGCGACACACGAATCATGTCACGCGGTGGTGCAACAACCGGCGCTTCAGCGGCCGACGCCGAGACAGGCGCGGCAACAGGCGCCGCCACCGGCGGACGCACCGCACCAACGCGCGCGACCGAACCAAGCGGCGCATCCGAGTCAACCGCAGGGACAACGGGCGCCGCAGCGGCGGCCGCAGGTGCCGCGTCATCGCTGCCTTCTGCACCACGCGGCTCACGCTCACGATCCCGTCCGCGTCCACGACGACCACGACGTCCACCACGACGTTCTTCACGCTCTTCGCGTGCTTCACGCGTTTCAACGTCTGCGCCTTCGACAGGAGCCACAGCATCGGCAGGCGCGGCTTCAGTTGTCGCGGCCGCATCCGCCGGCA
>JALHNZ010000047.1 GCA_022843265.1 Gemmatimonadaceae bacterium | reverse complement strand
CCGAGGCCCGGTAGCCAGGCCATCACCGAGGGGCAGGTCGTTGCTGAGCTCGACTTTGGCTTCTGGACTGGTCTGTTTCACGGTTCCTATGTTTTTCGCAGCGCGAAAGATCCACGCCTGTGGGGTGGCAGCCCGCGCTATCCACACACGATGAGAGATTTGTTCACCCGTGTTTTCCCGTACCGCGCTCCCCGCTTCACGAGTGTGACCGAGGTCGGACCACTACTTAACGAGTTGCGACATTTCAGAAACCGTGTGTTCCACCACGAGCCCATCTTCGCGACAGCAAAGCGCAAATGCCCACTCGATGTATACAGGGACATCCACGAGGTCGTGGGCTGGATCGAACCGGAACTTGCTCGCGTGCTCGATAGGATCTGTCGTGTGCGAGCCGTGCTGAGTCCGCGAGGGGAGCGTGAACTCGCCGCTCGTATCCATCAACTCACTTGGCGGTGATGCGGACCGTCGACGCACGTTTGCACCTTGACGCCCACTCGCTTTCACTTGTGCGCATGATCTCGAGCGGAGCGTTGACGCCTGCGCAGCGGCCGCCGGAGCTGTCCTCCGTGGGTTTGACGACTTAGACAAGAAAGAACGCCCGCCGCCGCCACACCGCGACGGGCCGACTCGCAGAACTCGAGAAGTGTACATCGGGCCGGTGTCAGACGCGCTCGTCTGACGGCGCGTCCACGTCTGCGACCAGCGGGAGGAATGCTCTCGGCTCGTCGGCTCGCTCCAAGCTTGACAGGTGGCAAGGTGATAGCGGGTCCATGCAACACCGGGAACGTGAACGGCACGACACCCTACTGGTTGCCGTACTTGAACCGCTGGTGGGGGCCAGCGTCAGTCCGGGGCACCAACACGTCGATCGATTTCAAGAGGGAGGTACGCGGGAATGAAGAGGGAGGTAAATCGAACCGAAGAGGGACCCTGCACGCCTTTCCCCTCCGCGTAACGTCAAGCTCTCCAAGCACATACATCCATTCCAGCGCACTGGTGGGACTGAAAATCCGCGTGTCGGGGGTTCAATTCCCTCCCTAGCCACTTTACAAACGAACGACTTTCGAGATTGGCGTCCCGCTGCCGGGGCGCCGATTTTCGTAGAGGGAGTGGAAAGCGAAGGGCAGAGTCGCGAGCGACACAGCCGGCGCCGTACGCTCCCCAAGAAGGCAAACAACATCGGCCCGACGCGTCAGCATGACGCCCGTTCGCGGCACCGTTGGTGCGTATCAGAAGCCGCGTGCGCGTGCTCCGCTGCTCCACGCCGCAACTAATGACGATTTACTCGCCGCGGTAGAGTCGTTCGAGTCCCACGAGCTCGATGTCGGCGCGCGTGGACGCCAAGCGCTCGAGTTCGGCCGTGAATGCGGGCGCGAAGAACAGGAGGCGGGCGCTCGCGGCATTGGGCCCGAACGCTGAGCGCGCTTGCTCGAGGCGATGAAGATGTCCCGTGCCTACCGTCTCGCCTGATTTGGCCTCCCCAATGGCGAGAACGGGGCGGTTGGCCGGTTCGGTACCGCGACCGTCGGCGGCGACCAATACGTCGAGTTCATGCTCGACCCCGCCAATGATGGCGGCGGACGGACCGACGTGGTCCGGATCGCCACCCAGGGTTTCCGGCTTGGCAAAGCGACGGACCCACGTGCGCGCTTGTTCCTCGAAGACAGGTCCGCGGACGCGAGCGTCAAAGACGGCGGCGAGCCGGCGGTCCCATGTGGTGCGTGGGTCGCGCTCCCGGAGGGCCGTCGCGTGCGGTTCAAGTACGGCGTAATGGAACTGCAGAAACGAGTCGCCCAAGGCGTACAGGGGGCGCCGCGCCCGCACGGGGTCCTCGTGGCGCATGACGAAGCCGGTGGCAATCAGGCGCTTGAGCGCTGGGTCGAGGTTTGACACTTGGCGGCGGAGCTGGTTGGCGATGGTCCCCGCGGTGACCGCGCCGTTTGCAATGACTCCCAGAATGCTGTGATGGAGCGTCTGGCTTGCGGCGGTAAGAGTGGGGTCCTCCGCCAGGAGAGTCGTGGCTTCGTGGTGCAGCGTGGCCGCCGGGGACAACACGCGCTCGGCCACCCACCGTGGGAAGTCGTCGAGAGTGCGGGGCAGGTCGCCATCGACCATATCCGTGGCATATCCCACAACACCGCCGATAACGGCGAAGACCCGGGCGGCGAGCGTTAGGTCGGATTCTTTGCCGAGCAGACTGGCCGCTTCGCGATAGTCAAATGGCTGCATGACCAATTCAAGGCCCGCCCGCCCTCGAAGCGGCGCCTGACCGTCGGTAAGCTTGCGCATCATGGCGAGAGCCGAGCCGCACAGGATGAGTCGGGCCTGACCGCCCGCATCGCGCCGCGAAGGGCCCAGCAGTGTGGCGATGATGGAGTCAAGACCGGGCTCTGCCTCGAGCAGATATCCGAACTCGTCAAGTACGACCGGCGTGTTGTCGGTCGCCCCCAGACGCAGGAGACGCGTCAGTGCATCTTCCCAACCCGTAAGGGCAAGCGGCCCGACGCCAAGGTGTGCCCCTAGCGCCTCGCCCAAGCGTGCGAGATGAATCGCCGACTCAGAGCGCGTAGCCTCCCAGTAAAATCCTTGGCGCGCGCGTGTCAGTGAGGCGAGCAGTGTGGACTTGCCAATGCGCCTCCGTCCGTACACGAGTCCTAGCGTGTTGCGGTCGAGTCCGCTTGCAAGGAATCGCTCAATAGGGGCACTGCTCTGTGTGAGGTCCATTGGAGTCCCATCGGAGGCACAAGCCGCAGTCTAAAGATTCTATAGGAAATAGTATTGTCAAGAATACTATCATTGGCAATACTATTGTGAACAGTAGTGCGCATATCTGGTGGCAAGCAGGTTTTTGACACGATGCGTGGCGCCGTTTCTGACTTAAACACGCCTCGGCCCCACGCGAGTCAGCGGTCTCGTGCGCAACGCACTATCAAGCGGCGGTTTCACACCGATGGAACACGCAGCCCACGGCGGCGCCCTCCGTCGCATTACCTATCCGATGCCGGTGGCGGAATTGATGGCCGCGCGAAGTCTAGACAGGCTGAGGCGTGTCAAGCGACGTCCTCACCCTCGAGAAGAGTTCAGCAAGGGTGAACGGCTTCCCCAGGAACTGCGTGTCCGCATCGAGCAGCCCGTCGCTGGCGATCAAATCCGCGCTGAACCCGGACATAAAGAGCAACCGTGGGATAGCTCGCTCGGCCGCGATCGCGCGTGCGAGATCGGGCCCGCTCATCGTTGGCATCATCACGTCCGTGAGCAACAGGTCGATGGTCGCCGGATGTGCGCGCGCAATAGCCAGTGCCTGCTCCGGCCCATCGGCGGCGAGGACGGTATAGCCGCGCTTCATCAACGCGCGTCGTGTCAGCATCAGGATGTCGCGCTGATCCTCGACAACGAGTATTGTCTCGCTGCCAGTGGATTCCGGGAACAACGGCGCCGATGCCGCGACTGGCTCCGGTCGCACCATCCGGCGGGGTAGATAGATATCAAACTGCGTGCCCACACCCACCGTACTCTCCACGGTGATCGCCCCGTGATTCTGCCGCACGATCCCGTACACGGTCGAGAGTCCGAGGCCGGTGCCCTCACCGAGCCCCTTGGTGGTAAAGAAGGGTTCGAAAATCATCGACCGCGTCTCGGCGGACATCCCGGATCCATCATCCGTAAAACGCAAGCGGACGTAGTCTCCGGGCTGCGACGCGGGGATCTGAAGGCAATCGGCCGCGTTGAGCGTGCAGTTGGACGTCGCGATGCTGAGCCGGCCGACACCGCTGATGGCATCGCGCGCGTTGGCACACAGGTTCGTGAGGATCTGATCCAGTTGGGCTGGGTCGAGCGTGATCGGCCAGAGGCCCTCACCCGGTGACCACGCGAGATCGATGCTCTCGCCGAGGAGCGGCCGGAGCATCCGCATGGTCGCGGTCACGGATTCATTGAGATCAAGCGACCGTGGACTGACAGTCTGCCGACGCGCGTAGGTGAGCAGCTGGCGCGTGAGCGCGGCGGAGTGTTGGGCCGCGCGTTCAATGGCGCGGATGTCGTGGTGGAGTGGATGCTCCGGCGGGAGCTCCTGCAGCGCGAACTCGGCGTGCCCGAGGATCACCGCGAGCGTGTTGTTGAAGTCGTGTGCGATGCCCCCGGCCAAGCGTCCCACCGCCTCAAGCTTCTGGCTCTGGCGGACCTGCTCCTCCAACAGCTTTCGGCGCGAGATATCGCGCGCGGCAGAGTAAGTGGCCCGCACACCATCAAACTCGACTGCCGTCGCCTGCACCTCGACCTCGAAGACTCGGCCGTCGAGCGCGACGAATCGCATCTCAACAAGTGGGGCCGGGACATTCAACGCGAGCACCAGCCTCCGTCGTTCAAGGGCAAGAGCGTGATCGTCCGGATGAACACGGTCCAGCACGTCTGTTCCGAGCAGTGCCTCCGCCGACGGTGCGCCGAACATCCGGACCGCCGCCGCGTTCGCGAACACGATCCGCCCATCGCGCACCACGTACGCCGCCTCCGGGGAATGCTCGACGAGTGCGCGGTACGGTGCCTCGGAAGTCATCGCTGGGTTCGGTGGTGTCTGACGACTGGCGCTGGCATAAAGGGAACATAATAGAGTCACTAAAGCCACGGTGGCTCTTCGGTGCTCTCGCGGCCCTCGATGGCTCACGACGACTTGAGATTGTCGAGACGGACGAGATGTCGTGCTTAGGCTGCTGCTCAGTTCGGAGACGGACAGCCAGCTAGCCGTTCGCGGCGCGGGGAGCGAACATGGTTGTCGCACGTCCCTCCATCCACGCTGGCGCAGTCCGAATGCGCCTTTTGGGTAGAGGAAGTCCGCCGAATACCCGAACGCCGCTAATCGGCATGATAGCCTTGGCGAAGCGTACATGGCACTTGGCAATCGTCTGTGCACCAACTTCTTCGGATGTAAGCGTTGACCGACACGCCGCCTCAAGTCCGGTCCGAACTGCTCGCCCTGCCTCGCTGGCCAATCGTCCTCGGTGTGATTGCCACGGCCATCTGGGGTGTGGCCATGCGCGGAATGTTGGCAGGATTGTGGACGGTCCCCGGTGACTACGCACACCTTCGACACGCGCACTCGCACGGTGGTGTTTATCTCGTCGTGTTCCCACTGTGCGTGTTGGCGTGGCGCCATTTGGGCGTCCCTTCTGTCGGCCGCCGGACGATGGTTTGGTACTACGCGGCCGGTGCCGCGTCGATCGTCACGTTCTCGCTGGCTGGCTACTCGGTGTTCTCGATTGTGGCATCGACGATCGTGGCCGGCGGGTGGTTGCTGGCGGCGTACCGAGGCCGATCAGTGCTGGAGCAGCAGGGCGCGCTGCGGTTGATGCCCGTCGCTTTCGTGATTGTGACCGCGTTCATTCCCCCAATCGCGATTTTTACACGACGTAACCCCGCGATGGCTACAATGTTGGTGCATTCGTTTCTCGCCACGTTGTTCCTGCTGATCGCGTTGCCGGCTGCATTGCGCCGCATTGGCGCGGTCCCTCTTGACGCACGCATTTACGCTCCCTCCGCGCTAATGGCAGCAGCGTACCTCGGGGCCTGGCCCGTCGCGATCGCTTCGGCGGGCCTGCTTGGTGTCGCAGCCTTGTTGTCGTGGACGCTGCTACGGTCACCGATCGAGCGAGTGCATCGTCTCGCGTTTCTGGGTTTTGTGGCAGGGAGTGTTGCACTCGTCGTTTTCGGACCAGTGAGCCACAACACCACGATTGGCGGACTGCACTATTTGCTGCTCGGTCCGTTGTTCATGGCCCTCGCTCCCACATACGGCGTGATGGCGTGGTGCATCTTCGCTGCCGCCGCCACAATGGGCGCGAGTCTTGTTGGCTTTTCGTGGTTGGGACCGTCGCTCGCGCATACGATTGCCAGTGCCGCCGGGGTGGCCTGGGCTGTGTTCGCTACGATTGGGCTTGTTCGCGCGTGGCGCGCCACAACGGAGCAAGCGGAACCCGCTGTACACGGCGCGTCAGCCGTTCCCTGACGCCCGTGCAGCGAATGCCCGACGGAATATTTCGTCAACACGAGCGACGCTACACGCACAGGGAGCTCCGGTACACTCCTTACACCTCTGCGGTTCGTGCCATGGCGAGATACTTATGAATGAGCACGTTGCAGTACGTCGCTGGCTGCTCTGCTGCATCGCGGCCGTCTTTGTGGCCGTGTTCATTGGCGGCATTACCCGGCTAACAGAGAGCGGTCTGTCGATCACTGAGTGGAAACCCGTCTCAGGCGTCGTTCCACCACTCACTACTGCTGGATGGGACGACGCATTCGAGAAGTTCCGGCAGATCCCGCAGGCCAGAACGACGCACGCGCGCATCACCATGGTGCAGTTCAAGTGGATCTACTGGTGGGAATGGTTTCACCGTCTGGCGGCCCGTGCCGTCGGTCTGATCTTTGCCCTGCCCTTCCTCTGGTTCGTCGCCAAAGGCAAGCTCCCCGAGCGCTACGGAATGCGTCTGACATGGTTACCGCTGCTGACGCTCGCCCAAGGTGCGCTTGGCTGGTATATGGTGCAAAGCGGTCTGGAGGTGCGTAGCTCCGTGAGTGCTTATCGACTCGCGGCGCATCTCGCGCTCGCGCTCACCATTCTGGTGATCGCGGTGTGGACGTGGGCGGACCTCAATCCCAAACGCGAGGAGGTCAACGCCTCCGCGGCGTGGCGATGGTCCACGCTCGGTGTCGTGACCTGTCTCGGACTGACAATCGTTTCCGGCGCGTTCGTCGCAGGCCTGCGTGGTGGCGAAATTTTTAACGAGTTTCCGCTGATGGGTGGACAACTCGTGCCACCCGGCTACCTGGCGCTGTCGGGATGGTGGATCAATGCCTTGGAGAACCCCGTGGCGGCGCAGTTCCACCACCGGGTTTTGGCGGTGTTGACTGGTATCGCGAGTCTCGTACTTGCGTGGCGCGCCACACCGCGTGCGTTTGGCGAGTACGGGGCGATGGCGGTTCGTGTGCTTGGGCTGACCATCGCGGTGCAGTTCGTGCTCGGTATCGCTACCATTCTCCTCGCCGTGCCGCTCGCTCTCGGCGTACTGCACCAACTGGCGGGGACCGTCGCGTTGACCGCCGGCGTGCTCGCCGTGCACGCGTTGTGGGTTCCGATACGGGATGTCCGACTGTCCGATCCGATCGCTGAGCCGCGTGGTGTCGCCGCGGTCGGTGTTGGCTGACCACAGGTCAGCGCGTCGGATCAGCGTACGGCGTGCTCAGCCAGCGCCAGACGGATCGCCTCGCGGATGCGCTGAGGCGCGCCTTCGAGACGCCACGCCTCACGACCGGAGGGATCCACCAGGACAATCGTGCTTCCGTGCGCGATGATACCGGTTGTGGGGTCGCGCTGTCGACCGATGCGCCATTCGTCGAGCGCGGCACTCACTTCCGCGACAGATCCCGAGAGGACACGGTCCTCGCCGGTCAGCTGCCACGACTCCGCAATGGTCGGCAGTCGGTCGGGCGTATCGCGCCAGGGATCGAGCGATACGACAATAATGGGCATCTCCGTAGCGTTCTCGCTGGCACGCGCGCTACGGGCCTGTTCGACGATCACCGGGCAAATGTCCTCGCAGTGCCCAAAGGCGAAGGTGACGATGACCCAGCGACCACTGAACTGCGCGAGCGACACGCGCTCCCCGCGCTGATCGTGCAACGAAAGGCCGGGAGCCGCGCCCTTGCCACGGGCCGGTAGTTCTGCCGTGAGGCTGAACGGTTCCCCGCTTCCTTCCGCGACGACCGCAGCCACCCGACGAATCGAGGCGAACACGCCGGATACCGTGGCGACGGCGACGACCAGCAGTGCGATGCGTCCTAAGTTGCCGGACGTGATGCGCCGCAGGTCGCGGCGCAGTTCGTCTCCCCATACGATGATGAGGAATCCGACGAGTCCAATCGGCTCCCCGATGAGCAGGAGCCAGCCGCCGGCGTGTGGCAGCCCCGAGTGTGTGGCCCCGAAGCACACCTCGCGAGTACGCAGCAGCCAGTTGGGAGCGGTGGGCTCAAGCGGCCATAGCGCGAGTGCCCACCACGCGGCGCTGATGCCAACGATGGCCACGAGCGCCACGGCCGCCAGCGGCGGTCGCGGCGCGTTGACCGTCGTCAGCTGATCTTCCAGCGGCGCGTCGAACGCGGTCATCCGATCTTCCAGAGGAACGAAAGGAGTTTCCAGTTGGTGAAATAGTAGGTGACGAACGCGATGAAAAAGATGGCGACGAGCACGATCGTACCCGGTACCGGACCCATGATGCCCCGAGCAGGCGCGTGGAGTGCCTCGTTTTTGGCATCGGCATCCACCGGGTGCACGGGAGGATGCGTAAGTCCCTGCGGCACCCCAACCATCGCCGTGCCGCGCGTAATAGCGTCGATGCGTTCACCGAAAAACACCGACTTTACCGCGATGGCAATGAACATCAGCGCGCCGGTCACAGCCAGAATGCCGCCGATGCCCATGATCGCGAGCATCAGGTCCACAGCGGGTGTGAACTCAACGCTGTAGGGCGCGTTGCTGAACGAGATATCCCAGTGCCGCCGCGGGACGCCGAAGCTACCTGCAAAAGTCATCCCCATGGCGAGCAGCAGCACGCCGAGCGAGAAAACGTACGGCTGGAGCTTGGCCATCCCCCAGAACGCAACGCGGCGCCGAAAGATCAGCGGCAGCAAGTAGTACGTCACGCCCATGAATGCCATCGCCGTACCGCTGACGACGGTGGAATGGAAGTGACCGGGCACTCGCAGCGTGTTGTGCACGACGATGTTGATCTGCTCCGTGCCGATCGTGACGCCGGTGATCCCGCCCACGAAGCCGAAAATGGATACGGAGAGCACCAGGGAGCTGAAGCCCGGATCACCCCACGGCGCGTTGCGCAGCCAGCCGAAGAATCCCTGCGTGAAACCACGAAGCCGCATCCCGAGCTCCATCCCGGCCGGGATGGTAAAGCCGTGGATCATCGACGCGAGCACTGCCATGTACATGAAGTACGACGTGTTCGCAATCTTCCACGCCGGGCCGAACCCGGGGTCAACGAGCAGGTGATGCGCCGAGGCCATGGAAATAAAGAGGATGTACAGCACAAATGCCGTACGGCTCACCTTCTCGTTGATCACCACCGCACCAACCGTGAGCGCGCCCAGCATATACCAAATGGCAACCTGCGCCGCCATGTTGATCTGCTGTGAGGAGTGCCCGAGCGCCCACCACACCATCCGATACACCTGGGGATCGACCGTCTCAATAATGCCGAGCGACCATAGCAGGGTGGGGACGTAGATGAGCGCGCCGTGCACCAGCGTAATGACGGCGATGATAGCAGCGGTGAGCGCGCCATATACAACCAGCGGCATCGAGCCCTCGTACGTACGTTCGCGCTTCGCCATGGTCAGGGTGGCGAAGAACTGGAGCGAGACGAACAACGCCCCGACAGCGAAGAGGATGATGCCGAGGTAGTAGACCGGATGGGCCCTCAGCGGTACGTACGATGTGAAGAGTACGTCGGCTCGTCCGGTCCACTGCGCCCACTGCACCATCAGGGTGCCGACCATCATCAGGCCGAAGTTGAACCAGCCGAAGCGCGGCGCAGCGGGTCTGGCGTTGAGCAATACCGTCGCTGCAAACCAGAGAACGGCCATCTCAAAGTAGATGATGAAAAAAATGAGCATGTTCATGCCATGCACGCCGAGCAGCCGGTAGTACCAGTCCGCTGGGAGGAGGTGCACGGCCTGCCAGCGCGTGAGCACCAGCAGAAGCGCGGCGATCGCACCGATGAGCAGCGCGACCACCGCCGTCACGGCGTTGGCCCGCACGAGCAGCTCCGCCTGGCGGTGAATCTTGCGACCAGTAACGTCGCAGGTACGGAACACGCCGGGGGTCGTCAAAGCAGGGGCGGTCATGGACGACCCTCCTGTTCGAGGCTGGCTCCGGCGTTGTCAGCGACGACATCTCCTTGCTCGTCCACGACGATTACGCGTCCGACCATTGTGTGGTGGCCGATACCGCAGAACTCGTTGCAGATAATGCGGAAGTCACCGCTCGCGGTCGGCGTCACGCGGAGCCCGTAGTCGTAGCCCGGGATCACCTGAAAGTTGACGTTTAGCGGATAGAGGCTGAACCCGTGGTTGACGTCGAGCGCCGAGAGGTGCAGGACGTATTCCTTGCCCTTCTCAAGCTGGAGGATGGGATACCACTGGTACGCCATCGCCGTGAGGTAGATGTGGCTGCCCGGGGGCGGTGCGACGATCGGCACCCCGCGGTCCTCACCGATCTTGTGTTGTGCGGCGAAGGCGACGGTGCGCTCGTAAAACGCCTTCGGATCCACCTTGCGTCGGATGCCGGACGGATTCTGACCGCCCTTCCAGTGCCATAACGGCATCATCGCAAAAAGAATCATGCACCACACAAAGGCGATGCCGACCCAGACTTTTTCTGATTTGTGCGCTGGCTTCCACCAGACGCCCGGCACGGACTCCAGGCCGGTATGCACTTTGGTCAACATGACGGCAGCTCAGGGGAGGGTGGCTTGAGGCATCGTGAGGATTTCCCACATGCCCCAACCCGTGTAAACGATGAGCATCACGGCGAGTCCGACCGCCAGCAGTAGCCAGATGTTGTCGAAGAGCCGCTGCATTCGCGGCACGGGTTCCTGATCCTGCTCGCTTTGCGTCCCTTTCATGTCCCAATCGCTCCACGTGGGGGGATAATCCGGCTAGACGGAGGCCGGATTCGCAAATATCATATGCCTATGATATATCGCGCGCAATTCCGGAAACCCTTACAGCGCCGTACGCTCTTCGCAGCCGTTACTCAGCGAGGAAAGCGGCGATGATTGCCCGCGTCGAGCGGGGCGTCAGGCGTCTGCTGCGCCTCCTGGACTGTGCGGTGCATCGGCTCTCCGATTGGCGGTTCAACCCGCTGCACCAGAGCGGGACCATTGCCGCCTACCTGCTGCTCGTGCTGAGTGTCACGGGGCTTTACCTGATCGTGTTTTATCGCGTCGGCTCGCCATCCGAATCGGTGCAACGCATCGCCGCCGATCCGTGGCTCGGCGGTTGGATGCGCGGCGTACATCGATACGCGACGGACGTCTTCCTCCTCGCCGCGGTAGTCCATGGGTTCCGCGTTTTTGGACAGGCGCGGAGCTGGGGCCCGCGTGCACGAGCCTGGGTTACAGGCGTGGTGCTCGTCGGGGTCGGTCTCGCGTGTGCCTGGACGGGGTTCGTGATGGCGTGGGATACCTTCGGCCAGCGACTCGCGATCGTGGGCGCTCGCCTCTTCGATGTGTTGCCTGTGCTCTCGGAACCCGTCGCCCGCATCTTCGCTGGCGACCGCGCGATGCCGTCGGCGTTCTTCTTCCTGAATCTGTTCGTGCACATTGGCCTACCGCTCCTGATGGGAATCGGTCTCTGGCTCCATGTGTCGAAAGTGGCGCGTCCGGTGCTCTTGCCTCCACGGCGCCTGCAGTGGGCCGTTTCCGCGGGTCTTGTGATACTTGCGGTCGTGATCCCGGCTCCGCTCGGACCCGCTGCGGATCCGCTGCGGCTGCCTGCCGCGACGGTGCTGAACCTGAGTTCGGCGTGGTGGTTGCCGCTCGCCGAACGGAGCTCGCCGTGGCTTGTCTGGGGAGCTGCGGCCATGTTGACGCTGCTTGCCATCGCCGTGCCGTGGCTGGCACGACGGTCTCGCAGCGAAACCTTCGCACCGAGTGTGGTCGACCCGCGCCTCTGTACTGGCTGCGACCAGTGTACGCAGGATTGTCCGTGGGGGGCGATCACCATGGTGCCACGAACGGATGGACGCCCGACGCTCGTTGCGCTGGTAGACCCGGCGCTGTGTGTCAGCTGCGGCATCTGCGCTGCCTCGTGCGCGCCAATGGGCGTCGGTCCTGAAGGTCGCACCGGTCGCCATCAGTTATTTCGTGCACGTACAGAACTCTTACCCCAGCTGCGCGAAGGCACCGTCGATTCGCGGATTGTGGCTGTGTGTTGTAGTCAAACTGACGCAATGGTGCGCAAGCATTTTGGATCGGTTGGTGCAAGGCTCCACGAAGTGCCCTGCATAGGAACGCTGCACACCTCCGTCGTAGAACTGCTGCTGCGGCAAGGAGCGAGCGGTGTGTTTATTGCCGGGTGCCCTCCGCGCGACTGCGCCGCACGCGAGGGGCCCAAGTGGACGGAGCTTCGGCTGTTTCACGACCGGGAGGCTGAGCTGCAGGAGCGCGTGGATCGTCGTCGCGTTCACCTCACGGTGGCGCCGGCCGGTCTGGCCGGGGAGACGCTCGCGGAGTACGCGAACTTCCGCGACGCCGTGCGTGCGCTGGAAGGACCCGAAGTTGAAGACGACGTGGACATCCGGCTGCTCTGTGAGCCGCTCGAGCCGGAGGCGGGAACGTGATCAGACGACTCGCTCTCGGGCTGGTCGTCGCCTTGGTGGCTTGGCTGCTCGCAGCTAGCTCGGGCGCCACCGTGACGTGGCACGGCGATGAGGCGGCCCTGCTCCGGCTCTCGTGGGTGGCGCGTCCGGAGCGCATCGAGGAATGCCGCAGCCGCACGGACGCTGAGCTTGCCGAACAACCCGCGCATATGCGACAGGCGCGAGAGTGCCGCGGCGGCTCAGCCAGCTATCGCTTGGCCGTAACGATCGATGGGGAACCGATCGCTGAGGATGTGCTGGAGGGCGGAGGGCTCCGAAAGGACCGGGCAATTTTCGTGCTGCAGGAGCACCCACTCCAGCCCGGCGCACGACGCGTGCAAATACGCTTCTCCCGCGTGGAACCGTCGGACAGGCCGGTCGATTCGGCCGATGTGCGGCGTGGAGCCGTGCCGCGCAGCCTGGTCCTCGACACCGTTGTCCAAGTTCCCGCTGCCGGGGTAGTGCTAGTCTCGTTCGGGGACAGCGCGTTCATTCTGAAACTCCCGTGACTATTTGCAATCGTGTGCTGCCTGTGGCTGACGGGCGGGCAACGGCCGCGTGCTAAACCAATCGGCTGAGTACGCCATTCGCGTGGTTGTCCGCCTCGCGGCGCTCGGAGAAGATGAGTGGGGTCAGGCAGCCGATCTGGCCGCCGAGCTCAAGCTTCCGGCGAACTACCTCTCCAAGCTGTTGCATCAGCTGGCGGCCGCCGGTGTGCTGCAGTCGCGGCGTGGGCGCGGCGGCGGCTTTCGGCTCGGACACCCGGCTGCCGACCTGACGCTTGCGATGGTGGTGGGGCCGTTTGATCCACCGGCCCGCTATCGCGAGTGTCTTCTGGGCGGTGGTCGCTGCAGCGCCGCTACTGCCTGCGAAGTGCACGAAAGCTGGAAGCCAGTCGCCGAACAGGTGCTCGCGTTCCTCACCGAGACGACGGTAGCGCACATGGCCGCTCGCGACGTGCCACAGCCGCGCGGCGGGCGTCGCCAGAGGCACCGCAGCACCCGTGCATTCCTTTCCCGAGGTGCGGATCAATCCGGCGACGAGATATGTGTACCTCCACGCACGTAGGCTACACCCGGGTTGCGATCATCAGTGCGTCGATCGCCACTCTGTTCGCGGTTTCCGCAGCGGCCCAACCGGCCACCAGCGGAGTGCAACTGATCGGATCGCTACGCGTGCGCGGCGAGCAATGGGATTGGTTCGATGCGGGGCCAGAGGGCCGGTACCATTTTGTCGGCGTCCATTCGAGGGCCGGGCTCCAGCAGGAACGGGCGCGGATCGGTTGGCGTGCAGAGTTGGCGATGCCGGCGCTGCTCGGTTTACCGACGGACGCGGTTTTGCCGGCGCCGGCGGGCCAGCTGGGGCTGGGGGGCACCTACGCGGCAGTGAACGGTACTCGCGAGAGCGTGGCGCTCTTCGCGAAGCAGCTCTGGCTCCGTGTGGGCGCGACACCCAGCGCGGAAGGACACAGTGGACGCATCGGACGCTTCGAGTTCAGTGATGGCGGCGAGTGGCGTTCTCGTGATGCGACACTATCGCGCTTGCGACAGACTCGTGTGGCACAGCGGCTGATCGGATCCTTCGGCTTCACGCACGGGCAGCGGAGCTTTGACGGTGCCAGCTATGGCTGGAATGGCAAAGGCCGACAGGTGACGTTGGCCGCCATGCGTCCCACGGCGGGGGTCTTCGACACCGACGGAGGTGCGTCACTGGCCGTAGACGTGTTGTACGCCGCGTTGAATCGCGAAGCGGGGACGGCAACCGCTCCGGCGGATCTGCGCGTATTTGCCATGCGTTACGACGACCATCGCGGTACCGTGCCCGTGGATTCGCGATCGGCGGCGCTGCGTGCGAGCGCGCCGCGGGACATCGGTATCACCACGCTGGGCGCGCACTGGATCCAGCGACGCGGGGATCTCGACGTGCTGGTGTGGGGCGTGCGGCAGCTCGGCCGTTGGGGCGGGCTACGGCACGAGGCCGGAGCACTGGTCGTGGAGGCCGGTTGGCAAGGAACCCGCCTGCGGGGCGCTCCGAATTTGCGCGTTGGTACGGTTCGCGGCAGCGGCGACCACGACCCCGCCGACGGGCGGCACGGCACCTTCTTTCAACAGTTGCCGACGCCTCGGCCGTTCGCGCTGTTCCCGTTTCACAATATGCAGAACATTGAGGACGATCACCTGTCGCTGGACTGGCGGCCGCGGGCCACCTGGACGCTTCGCGGTAGTGCGCACAGACTGCTCCTTCGCGAGGGGGCAGACCTCTGGACCTTGGGAGGCGGCGCCTTTGATCGACAGAGCTTCGGCTTCGCTGGCCGACCGAGCAATGGCGCACGTCGCCTGAGCAATGCTGTGCATGTGGGCGTGGAGTGGCGGCCGTCGGCACACGTACAGGTAGAGCTTTTTGCCGCTCGGGCTTCGGGCGGAGCGGTTACGGCCCAGAGTTACGGGGATATCCGTCCCGCGCGGTTTGCCTACCTTGAGACAACGATCCGACGCTGAATATCCACACTGAACTCACGTGCCACCAACGCGAAAGAAAGTGGTAAGTGGTTGTCAGGTATTTCCGAGCAAGACCTCGGGGAAGAGCTGACTCAGTCAAATGAGACGTTGTGCAATACTCGATGTGCAGCACAACAACTCTTTCTGAGGAACCATCACATGTCCAGCGCGCGCGAAGCCAAGAGCCGCAGCGTTTTTTCCCGTACCGTAGTCGTCGTGCCCCTCACGGTGGTGGCCACGTTTCTTCTGCTCACCGCCGCCCGTGGTATTACCGGATCCAGCGGGGCCCGCCCGAGCGTCCCCGTTCGTGAGCTCCCCGACGTCAAGGGCGTCGAGACAGCGACGCTCACCAGCGCCCCGTTGGTCCCGGCCCCACTCAACCGCGACTATGCGACGAAAGTGGTGGTCGAGCTCGAGACCACCGAGATCGTGCGGCGTTTGGCCGATGGCGTGGACTACACGTTTTGGACTTTCGGCGACGCAGTCCCGGGCAAGTTCATTCGCGTGCGGGAAGGCGACCTCGTCGAGTTCAAGCTCACGAACTCCAAGACCAGCGGCGTCCCGCACAACATCGACCTGCACGCGGTCACCGGCCCCGGTGGTGGTGCCGCAGTCACTCTCACGCTCCCCGGCGGCAGCTCGAGCTTCTCATTCCGGGCGCTGAACCCGGGCCTCTACATTTACCACTGCGCGGTATCTCCTGTCCCCATGCACGTGGCCAACGGCATGTACGGGCTGATTTTCGTCGAGCCGAAGGAAGGACTGCCCGTTGTGGACCACGAGTTCTACATCTTGCAGTCGGAGTTTTACGCCAAGGCGGGCAAGCCCGGCGAACCGCATACGCTCGACATGGAGCGTGGCATCGACGAGAACCCCACGCACGTGGTCTTTAACGGCTCGGTTGGCGCCCTGACGGGCGACAACGCCCCGACCGTGCGCGTCGGCGAGTCGGTACGACTCTTCGTCGGGAATGGCGGCCCGAACCTGAGCAGCTCGTTCCATGTCATCGGCGAGGTGTTCGATCATGTCTACGGCGAAGGCGGTTCAGAGATCACCCAGCGCAACGTGCAGACCACAATGATCCCGGCCGGCGGTTCGGCGATTGTCGAGTTTCGCGCCGAGGTCCCCGGAACGCTCGTGTTGGTGGATCACGCAATTTTCCGCGCCTTCAATAAGGGCGCGATCGGCATGATCAAGGTGCTCGGTGACGAGCAACCCGCAGTCTTCAAGCAGTTGGAAGGCATCGGGAAGACGAACCACTAAGGAATGACCGAGATGCGCTTTACCCTCCCTCTGGCTCTCCTCCTCACGGTCCCGGCAGTCGCCGGGGCTGCGGGGAATCCTGGGCGCCCGGGAATGGTTCGGCTCCCCGAGGGGAGTATCGGGCGGATGTACACCATGGTCGGCGACACGACCACACGGCAGCGGGTGCAGGGATTCTGGATAGACCGCGATCCTGTGACGCGGGGCGGTTTTCTGGTGTTTGTGCGCGCGAACCCACAATGGCGTCGCAGCACTGTGGCTGGCGTGTACGCTCAGGCCGCGACATACTTGCGCGACTGGCGCGACGATCTCGATTCCGGGAATGCGCGCGCGCGCAACCTGCCGGTCACGTGGGTGTCATGGCACGCGGCGCAAGCGTTCTGCCGCGATCGCGGCTTGCGTCTTCCGACGTTGGCCGAATGGGAGTACGCGGCCGCAGCGGATGAGACGCGGCACGACGCGTCGCGCGATCCCCGCTTCATGCAACACCTGATCTCGCTATACGCGCAGCGCGGACGGACGGCCGTGGCCCCGCGGGCGCTTGTACCCAACGCTTGGGGGATCCGTGGACTGCACGAGTATGGATGGGAGTGGGTGGATGACTACAACAGCACGCTGGTTTCCGACGATTCGCGCGGTGTCGGTGGCCGCGACGTGGACGCCGTCTGTGCCTCGGCAGCCATTGGGGCAACAAATCCCACCAACTATCCGGCGTTTCTGCGCGCCGCTGTGCGCGCTGGACTTGATGGCAACGGCGGCATGGCGTCGCTGGGCTTCCGCTGCGCCACCTCCTGAACACTCTGAACTCGCGTTGACCATGTACCGCCGTCACTCTATCGTTGCCCTCGTGGCAGTTGCTCTCTTTAGCGGCTGTGGCGAGCGCTTGGAGTCTGCCGCGTCAGACAACGCCGGTGCTGATCCGCACGCTGCTCATGCCGCCGCCGCGACCGCCGCTGAGACGGAGACCACCCAGTCCCCTGGTGACCGCGTCTCGCTCTTTGACTTGCAAGGGGAGTGGACCGACCAGTCGGGGCGCCGCGTTCGGCTGGCGGACATTCCGCGTCGGCCATTCATGGTTGTCACCATGTTGTACACACACTGTACGGTGTCATGTCCGCGCATTCTTGTGGACCTCAAGCGTATCGAGGGTGGGCTCTCGTCCGAGCTACTGAAGAACGTTCGCTTCGTGATCGCGTCGATCAACCCCGACCGTGATACCCCGGAGCGGCTGCTGGAGTGGGCGAAGGAGGTGCAACTTGATACGGCGCGCTTCACATTGCTCTCGGCTCCAGACCCCACCGTGCGCGAACTCGCAGCGGTGCTGCGTGTGCGCTACCTGCCAGAGCCGAACGGGGAGTTCGGGCACACGAATCGAATCGTCGTTGTGAACGCCGACGGCGAGGTGGTGCACTGGCAGGCCGGGCTTGGGGAAGGAACGAAGCAAACGTTGGCAGCGATCTCCGGAAGTCAGAGGGAGCGGTAGTCCGGCCCTGTCGCGTGGCGTGACGGCGGCGAGGGGCGGCCAGAATCCCTTCGGCTCCTGAAGGCCTCGACCCACCCTACTTGACAAACCCACTGTGCATACTGAGTATATCGGTATGCACAGTGGCTTTGTTCTCGCGAAGGCCGATCCCCGGCCCATCTACCTGCAAATCATCGAGCAGGTCCACCAGCGCATCGCCCTGGGGGACTGGACCGCCGGTCACCCGCTCCCCTCGATCCGAGAACTCTCGGCCGAGCTTCGCGTCTCCGTCATCACCGTCAAGCGGGCGTATTTCGAACTCGAGCGTGACGGCGTGATCACCACCCGACAGGGAAAAGGGTCAGAGGTGGTCGACGCTCCCGACCTCGTCACGCGACTGCTCGACTCACAACTCACCCCGGCGATCGAAACCCTCGCGCACCTCGCCGTCCAGATGGATCTCACCATCGACACGCTGCATGACCGGCTCGCCGAGGCGATCCGGCGTGCCAAGGAGCAGGAATGACTCACCTCGCCGTGCATCTCCAGGGCGTGCACAAGCGCTACCCGCATTTTGCCCTCGAGGATGTATCGCTCGAGGTGCCCACGGGCACCATCCTCGGGTTTATCGGCGCGAACGGTGCCGGCAAGTCAACCACGCTGCGAATCCTGATGGGGCTCGTGTCGCACGACCGCGGGCACGTAGAGATGCTTGGCCATCCGATCCCGGACGGAGCGATCGCGGCCAAAACGCAGGTAGGCTTCGTCTCCGAGGATATGAAGCTCTTTCCCGGTGCCACACTTGACTGGCACATGCGCTTCGTCGCGAAGGTCTTCGGCGGCTGGGACGCCGGGTATGCGGCCGAGCTGGTGCGTCGCTTCGACCTCCGCGCGGATCAGAAGATCAAAGGGCTCTCGCACGGCCAGCGGGTCAAGGCGGCACTGCTGCTGGCGTTGGCGCGTCGTCCGCGGCTGCTGATCCTTGATGAGCCCACCACGGGCCTCGATCCGGTCGCACGACACGAGGTACTCGGTGCCCTCACCGCGGCGGTACAGGACGAGGAGCGGACGGTGCTCTTTTCAAGTCAGAACACGCTGGACGTAGAGCAGATCGCCGATCGCATCGCGTTTATCGATCGCGGACGGATCGTGGACGCCGACGACAAAGAGCGCTACCTCGAGCGGTGGCGGCGGCTCCGGCTTACACTGCCCGACGCGGCGGGACAAACAACGCTGCCGTCGGCGGTGGCCGTCACAGCAACCGGACGCATCGCGACGCTGGTCACCGACCGGCATTCCGACGAGCTGCTCGCGGCTTGCCGTGCGACGGGCGCCACGGTGCAATCCGTGGACCGGATGACGCTTGAGGAGATATTCGTCGCGAGTGTGATGGCGCGTCGCGAGGAGGTCGCCGCATGAACGGCGTCATGATCCGCCACCTGGTGACCAAGGATTGGGAGCTGCACCGCGTGCCGACCGCGGCCGCGATGGCGACCGGCCTGTTGGCACTGGCGATGCTGCTGTGGTCCGACACCAGGCTTGTCTTCTATGTCGGGAGCGTACTCCTCATCACGGTGGTGATCACCGTGGGTATCTACCTCGCGTTCCTGAGCGTGGTTCACGAGCGCACCCAGGGAATGCTGCCGTTTGTGATGTCGCTGCCGATCGGTACGCGAGAGTATACAATGTCCAAGATCGTGTCCAACGGCGTCCTGTTCCTGATCCCCTGGACAGTGCTCGGCTTTGGAGCTGCGGCTGTAATCCTCGTTCGGGACAGCGTGCCGGATGGCCTGCTCCCGTACGCAACGCTGTTGATGTTTCACATGCTCACCGGATACGTGCTCGCTCTCGCGGCGGCGCTGATTACCGGCTCCGAGGGGTGGACCATCGCGGTCGCGGGCGTCACGAACCTCGCCCTTCAGGGCTTCATGTTCTGGACGAGCAACCTGCCCGACGTCGCCGCCACCATCAATGGCCCATTGCCGGTCTGGACCAGCAGCATCCGCTGGCTCATTGCCGCCGAGCTGGTCGCCGTGGTGGCGATCCTTGCCATCGTGTGGAGCTGGCAAGTCCGCAGAACCGACTTCACCTGATCTGACCACCGTGGCCGTCCGGTCACTTCGGCGCCCTCCGATTCCGGGGGGCGTCCGGGGGACCCGCATCCCTTGCCGAGCGAAGGACACACCATGACGCAGCACACCACCACGCAAAACAGCTCTGAACGGTTGCACGGACTCGACGCCGTTCGCGGCCTTGCCCTCACGCTTGGCGTTGTGCTGCATGGCGCGATGGCGTTCCTCCCAGGACCGCAGCTCTGGCTGGTCGCGGATGCCTCGCGCAGCACGACGCTCTCCGTGTCGTTCTTCGTCATCCACATGGCGAGGATGACGGTTTTCTTTCTGCTCGCCGGGTTCTTCGGCCGCATGGTGATGCACCGTGACGGCTGGTCGGTGTTCGCGCGCCAGCGATTGTTGCGCATTGGCGTGCCGATGGTGGTGGCGTGGCCCTTCGTGTTCGGCGCGATTATCGCGGTGCTCACTGCCACGGCGCCGCCCGGTGCGACAGGCGGTCTGGGGCTTAGCGTCGAGCGCTTCCCGCTCACCCACCTCTGGTTCCTGTACGTGCTGTTGCTCCTGTACGCGGCGATGCTGCTGCTTCGGGCGCTTGTGGTGGCCGTCGATCGCAACGGGATGATTCGGCGCGCCGCTGATGTTGTGGTGCGCGGTGCAGTTGGACCCTGGGCGCCGCTGCTCCTGGCACTGCCGGTGGCGTGGGCGCTGTACGCCCACCCCTACTGGGCGATGTGGTTCGGCGTGCCGACGCCGGACTTCGGGTTCCTCCCCAACCGTGCGGCGCTGGCAACGTACGGCATCGCGTTCGGCTTCGGTTGGCTGCTACAGCGCCAGCAGACATTGCTGTTGCCCCGGGTGCTGCGCCACTGGGCGCTGTTCCTGACGCTGGCCGTCGCGGCGACGGTGTACTGCCTCGCCGCCACCAGTCTCGAGCCCTTTGTCGCGCCGGTTCCGTTCGGGCCGGTCAAGCTGCGGTTCGCGGCCGCGTACGCGGTGGGGCTTTGGAGTTGGGCGTTCGCGCTGGTCGGGATTGGTTTGCGTTTTCTCTCCAACCCGTCGCCCCGCCGTCGCTACCTCGCCGATGCGTCGTATTGGATCTATCTGGCGCATCTCCCGTTGGTGCTCGCGATGCAACTCCTGATGCGCGACTGGCCCCTGCCATGGCTTCTCAAGTTCGCGCTGCTGCTCGGCGTTGTGATGACGCTGCTGCTGGTCTCGTATCGATGGTTCGTGCGCTCGACCGCCATCGGTGCACTTCTAAACGGACGGCGCTTTCCGCCAAGCGGGCGTATGTCCCCAACCAATGCTGGAGGCACCACTCTGATGAAGACCCTTCCTTTGTTGCTCCTGATCCCCACCATCGGTGCTGCGCAGCCCGTCGTGGCGCCCGCTGCCCTTCCGCTTGATACCGTCATTGCCCGATACGCCGCAGCCGTGGGTCCGTCGCAGAACATTCAGACCCGCCGTGTCTCGATGCGCGTGACCGGCATGGCGCCCTTCGAGATCCCGTTGGTCGCGGACGCGATGCGGCCGAACCTCCTGCTCAAGAAGGTCACGTTGCAGGGAGCGGTGCAAATCACCGGCTTTGACGGACGCAGCGCGTGGCGGATTGATCCATTCGTGTCGGCGAGCGGCAAGCCGGTGGACGTCCCAGCCGCGGAGTTGCCAGATCTGCTTGAGGAGGCCGACTTTGACGGTCCATTGCTGAACGCGCCGGCGAAGGGGATCCGGTTGCGTTACGTCGGTCCGCGTGTCGTGCCGGTGTCGGGCACACCCACGCCGGTACACTTGGTGGAGGTGACCTGGCCGAACGGTCGGCAGTCTGTGGCGCACTTGCACGCCGAGCGTTTCCTTGAGGTGCTGCGCACGCAGCGTCGGCCATCGATGGGACGCGACGTCTCCATGACGATCACGCTGAAGGACTACCGGATCGTGCAACGGACGCAGGTGCCGTTTCTGATGGAGATTGCGCTGGAGGGCATGCCGGCGCCAATCCGACTGCAGACTGACTCAGTGCAGTTTGGCGTGGTGCTGTCGAAGGGCGACTTCGCAAGGCCCTGAGGTTGCGCGCGCGGTGCCGCAGTCTGAGCAGCGCGGTTGTGGATCACCGCGCAGCCTCGCGGCGCCGTTCTGCGTTTCGCGCGTGAAGATTCCGTGACGTTTCGGTGAGGATTTGTTTTCGCGTGTTGCTGTGCTGAAAGAAGCGCCCGCACATTAGCGCCGCCTCTCCCGCCGCTGAGACAAACGCGATGCAGCCCACCCGCCTCAGGCTCCCCCTCCCCACCCTCGCCGCCTGCGCCGCCGCCGGCCTCGCGCTCGTGGTGGCCGTCGGCCTGCAGGCGCCCGCTACATCTGTTGGCTTCCGGTGGAAGCCGACCCCGCGCGAATGGGTCATCGTGCCGTTGGAACAAGAGTCCGGCAACATCGCCTTCGGATCGGGTGGCGCTGCGGACGACAGCTGGCTCTCCTGGCTGCTGATAGCCCTGATCGCCCTCGCGGTCCTGGCCGCCCTGCGGGTGCTGGCGCGCTGGTTCCTCCGTCGCACGCGCCGCGCGCCGGCCCTCACGGTTGCCCGCACGGGAGCCGACGCCGGTGCGCCGAGCGAAGCGGACGCACAGATCGTGCGCTCGGGGCTCGCGGCCGCGCTGCATATCCTCACCACGGAGCCCTACTCCGGAAACGCCGTGGTGCGTGCCTGGCAGGGACTGCAGGACGCCGCCGCCCTGGCCGGCCTTGAACGCCGACCCGCCGAGACCGCCTCGGAGTTCACCGCGCGCATTCTCTACCGATCGAAACGCTCGGCGGAGCCGATTGCCGAACTGCTTTCGCTCTACCAGCGGGTGCGCTTTGGCCATCACTCGCCGAGTGAGGCTGAGGTCGCCGCCGCTCGTGCGTCGCTCGCCACGCTGGTGGATCTGTGGCAAGCCGACCTGCCCCAACGACGCCCATCCAGGGTGACGCGATGACAGATCGTTCGGTAGCGGCCGACCCCTCACGCGCGACGACACGGCGCCCTACGATGGCGAGCATCACCATTCGGCGCATCACGCTGGGCGCCGTCATCGCAGCGGCCTCTGCCTACGGCGTCTGGTTTCTGGGCTTCGACCCGTTCTGGGCGGTCGCCACCGTGCTGGCCGTTGGCCCCGTCGCGGCCGCGCTTGCCACCGTCAAACTGGAAGAAGAGGCCCCGTGGGACCTGCCGGCCGGCGATACGCCGCGCGGGATCCGCATCACCGTGGCCATCCTCGAGCAATCACTCGCCGCGTGTGATCGACTCGCCCGCCCGCTGGCCCTCCGCCGGATGCGCGCACTGCTCATCCCTGAGCGAGAAGACCGCCTCGCTCGCACCACCTTAATGCGACGAACACGCGCGCTGCTGGTCGCCGAGCTGCAGCACCGGGGCGTCGACTCCGAAGACAATGACGCGGTCGAAAAACTGCTCGGCCCCGACGCCCTCACCATCCTGCAACCGAACGTTCGCCACCCCGTCACCCCCGCCGCGATCGAACGCTGCCTCGACACCGTCGAGTTACTCGGCACACTCACCAAGGGATCAACATGACCGACTTGCAGCCGAAAACGGCCGCCCCGCTCACCGTTCCCGAAATCACCGCCCTGGTGGCTCGCATCCGCGCCGAAGTGGCCACAGCGGTGGTGGGCATGGAGAATGCGATCGAGTTCGCGCTCGCAGCGATTCTCGCCGGCGGTCACACGCTCTTTGAAGACGTGCCAGGGCTCGGCAAAACGCTCGCCGCCCGCAGCATCGCCTCGGCCATCGGTCTCGACTTCCGCCGACTGCAGTGCACACCGGACCTGCTCCCCGCCGACATTACGGGATCGTTCGTATACGCACCGTCCACCTCGTCCTTCGATTTCCGGCCCGGTCCCGTGTTCACCGGTTTGTTTCTGGCCGACGAAATCAATCGCACCGCGCCCAAAACGCAGTCGGCGCTGCTCGAGGCGATGGCCGAGGGACAGGTGACGGTTGAGGGGCAGAGTTTTGCGCTTCCGCGACCTTTCCACGTAATCGCCACCGCAAACCCGATTGAATACGAGGGTACCTACGCACTCCCCGAGGCCCAGCTCGACCGGTTCATGGTCCGACTCGCCGTGGGCTACCCGGGGCGCGATGGCGAGCAGCAGGTGCTGCTCAACCGGGTGGCGCGGCGACGCGAGCGGGCTGACGTCGCGGCCATTATCAGCGCGGACACAGTGGGCCAGATGCAAGCGGGCGTTGAAACGGTCACGGTGGATCCCGACGTGGTGCGCTACTGCGTGGATCTGGCCGAGGCCACGCGCAGTCACCCGGCGATCGCCGTGGGCGCGTCGCCTCGCGGCTCGCAGGCGTTGCTACTCATGGCGCGCTCGCTCGCGGTCATTGCGGGGCGTGATTTCATCTTGCCTGAAGACGTGAAACGCGTGGCGGTGGCGGTGCTCGCGCATCGGCTGTCGCTCACAACGCAGGCGTGGGCGGCGGGCACGGATCCGGCGCACGTGGTAGCCGAGATCGTGGGGACGGTTCCGGGCCCGCTGGTGGCGGGCCGTGCGGCAGCTTTCGCGTGACAAGTAGATTGACAAAGTCTACAAACCCCGTAACTCCCGGCGCACCCGCCGCAGCGCCCAACGCCCACGCTACCACACACGAGGCTCCGATCCGCGCGTCGTGGCGCATGACGTCGGGCATGGAGGTGGCGATGGTACTCGGGCTGGCGCTCGCCGCAGCCGGGACCTTCACCAGTCGAGTAGACATTGTAATACTCGGCCTGCCTCTGCTGGCCTCGGCGGCAATTGCGCTCGACCGCAAGCCGGCTGCCGGCGAACGGAGCAGCGTCCGGGTGGACGTTGCGCGCGACCCGGGTGCCCCAGACTTTGTTTACGGCATTGAGCTCGACATACCCGCGGGCGCGGAGCTCGTGCATCTCCGACTCACCCCGCAGGGCTCGCACCTCCGCAACCTGATCCTGGCGCCGCGCAGCGAGGTGAGCGTAACCGGCGCCATCCCCGTGCTGCACTCCGGTCGGCAACGCGTGCTTGCCGTGGAGTACCGGCTGCTCGGCACCGACGGAAGCTGGATCTCGCCGTCGTCACCGAGGGTGGTGGCCGACCGGGTCGTGTTGCCGGCCATCGCGCCGCTGGCTTCGATTCCGCTCCCGCACCGGCTGACGGGGCTCACGGGTACACACGCGTCAACGCGGGTGGGCGACGGCGGCGAGTTTCGCGATGTGCATCCGTACGCGCCCGGTGACCGGCTCCGTCGCATTGATTGGAAGGCCACGGCGCGGAGGTCGCAGGGCTTTGGCGACCTCTACGTGCGCCGGACCGATGCGACGTCGGATGCGACAATTGTACTGGTGATCGACAGCCGCGAAGACATTGGCGAGCGTGTATCGGACTGGTCAGCAAGCCAAACCGGTGCTGGCGGACTCAGTACAATGGACCTGGCGCGTGAAGCGGCCGCGTCGCTCGCGACGGCGGCGATTGGCTCGGGTGACCGCGTCGGTTTGATCGACCTCGCCTCGTACGCCGGCGTGGTCGCGCCGGGTGGCGGCAAGCGTCATCTCGACCGGCTGCTGCGGCGGATTGCGGTGAGTGAGCCGGCGGGTGTCCGAGTCGACCGACGGCGGGCCCCTGTGGTGCCCACCGGGGCCATCATATATCTGATGTCAACCTTTCTCGACGACGAGACCACGTCAATCGCACTGCTCTGGCGTGCCGTCGGCCATCGCGTGATCGCGGTGGACGTGCTGCCGGCGCCCATCCTGTTCGGTAGCGAACCCAACACGATTATCGCCCACCGTCTGGTAATGGCGGAACGGCGGCGTCGCATTGCAGATGTACGTGCCAACGGCGTCGAGCTGTTTCGTTGGCAGGAAGACGTCGAGCAGCCGTCCCGCGCCGTGGTGATTCGGGCGCTTGCCCGTGCCGGCCGGCGGCGTCGATGAGCGAAACGCGAGTGTTCGTCGCCTCGGAGCCCGCGATCGGATGGTGGGCGCCAACAGCCGCGCTGCACCTGCTGTTCCTCGCCGTAGCCGCCGGGCTGTGCGTGCTCGTGCTGCCGGCGCCGCTCTGGCTTTCGATCGGACTTTCGCTCGCCGTGGCCGGTACGCTCGCGCCCAACACCGTGCCCACATGGTGGCTGCTGCTCCTGCTCGGCGTGAGCCAACTCTCGCGAGTCCCGAGTGCCACAGACACTGTCTATTATCTGTTGCTCGCCGGGTTGCATCTGCTTCACGTTGTTGGCAGCTTCGCGCGAGTGGTGCCTTGGTCCGGGCGGCTGCAGATAGCGGCAGTCGTTCGGCCACTCCAACGCTTTGTGCTCCTGCAAGCGGTAGTGCAGCCCTTTGCCTTCGTCGCGCTTCTCCTGTTCGGTGAGATTCGCGGCTCAATCCCCTGGCTGCCGATCGTTGCTGCGGTGACGCTCGCTAGTGTGGCTGCGGTACTCTTTCGAGGGCGTCGTCGAGCGAACGCGAACGGCTGACCCAGTATCTTCGCCCCTTCAGCGAATCACCATCGTCGCCACCACCGGCAGATGGTCGCTCGCCACGGCCATCAACTCAGCCGAAAGCGGACGCACAACTCGCACGCCATTGGGGATCAAGCGCCCCGCCAGTCGACGGTCCACCAGAATGTGGTCGAGCTGGCGCGTGGGATTCTGCGCCGGATGCGTGAGAATTCCGCTTCCGGCCAGCGGGTCTACCAGCGGCACGCCCACGCCGGCACCGGCGATGAGTTCGTCGAGCTCTCGACTGCCAGGGGTGGCGTTGAGGTCGCCGGCCACGACGATCCCCATTCCCGAGCCGGAGACGTCACGCAGTTCCCCTTGGAGAAATCGCACCTGCCCTGATCGCATGGCCGTATCGCGCGGTGTGCGCCCGGCCTTCAGATGCAATCCGGCGAGGTGAATCGTTGACTGTTCGCGCGCGAACAGCTCCAGAATCCACATGCGGTTGTTGATCAGCGATTGCACTTCGGGCCGTCCGGCCGAGTCGCGAATGCCCGGCACGGGCGTGTACACATTGGCGTAGTTGCGGATCGTGCCCAGCGGCAGGCGGCTCATGACCACCACGTTCTGGTACCAGTTCGAGCTTTCGGTGCCGGCAAAGTAGCGGTAGCCCAGTTCCGGGAATCGTTCGGCGGCGAGCGTTCGCAGAAACCGGGAGTGCTCGAACTCCTGCATGACCACCACGTCGGCGTTGAGCGCGCGGAGCACTTCAACGATACGCTGCAGCTTGGCTTCACGATCGCGGCCGCCGCTGTCCTCCCACGCGGCGCTGACGTACGGATCGTCGAGGCCGTCGACCAGATTTTCGACGTTCCAGGTCGCGATCCGCACTGTGTCGTGCGACGGATAGGAAAAGTCAGCGGGGAGCGCGATTCCGCGGTCGGCGAGCGATCTCGGCGCCTGTGACGATTCGAGGGCCGGGCGGGCGGCGGAGCAGCCAACGAGCAGGGTGGCAACACAACAGGCGAGGAAAGTCTGACGCATCGTACGGGTAGTCGAGATAAAGCCGCGTGCAGGTGGCGGGCGCCGTGAATGCGCGACCGCTCTACGAAGCTCGCAAGCTACTCTCGGCTCCGCGCGCCGGACCGCGTTCGATACGTGGACGTGACGCGTGCGCAAACGCTCGCCTGCTTTCCTGCCACGCTCGGCCGTCGTTCGGCGCCGCGCCACGCAATCGCTCGGGCACAAGCAGCACCGGCAGCTTGGTCGCACCCAGAATCCCGGCGGCGACCACGTGCGGTTCCTCGTCGTTGAACTCGCTGCCGCAGCCGATACCGATCATGTCCACCCGGTTGGACCGGGCAAAATCCACGAGTTCGCTGACGACACCGCCCGCCCG
>JALHNZ010000046.1 GCA_022843265.1 Gemmatimonadaceae bacterium | reverse complement strand
CGTGTACCAGTCCGAGCACGTCCGCTCGGTCAACGCAACGGCGGCGCCATGCGCCGCATAATGCCAAATATTTTCTTGACAAATGGTGGGGAGTCCCCCCCCTCGTCGTTCTGTCAAGCAAATATTTCGCATGGATCAGCTCGCTTAAATCAAAGCAGACTCTGCTGTGAGGCAGGTGCGAAAGACCGATCGTTGAATGCAAGTTTGCGCCGACACTGCTATTGCGCGCGCGTTGCGTTCGCGACCGACTCACGAAAGCTGGGTGACATCCGCGATGAGTTGGCTGCGAGCTCAGTCGTGGGCAACTGGTCAACTCCTCGAATCGCGGTCCGTTCCACGAAAGTGGTTAACGGCTACTACGAATAGCATCGCGCTCGCAGAACATGCTGATCAAACGCGTACCCACCGAACTGCTCTGCGACGCTCGCGCGCTGGCTACTCCACCGTCACCGACTTCGCCAGGTTCCGCGGCTGGTCCACATTACACCCACGCTTCACCGCGATGTAATACGCCAGCAACTGCAACGGCACCGACGCCAGCACCGGCGTGAGCAGATCGATCGTTTCCGGCACGCGGAACTCGTAGTCGATCAGGCCATCGAGCGCTTCTTCAGCACGCGTGGTGATCGCAATGATCTTGCCCTTGCGCGCTTTTACTTCCTGAATGTTCGACGTGATCTTGTCAAACACCGCATCATGCGGCGCAATGAACACCACCGGCATCATTTCGTCGATCAGTGCAATCGGACCATGCTTCATTTCCGCCGCCGGATACCCCTCGGCGGGGGTGTAACTGATTTCCTTGAGCTTGAGCGCGCCCTCGAGCGCCGCCGGGAAGTTGTAGCCACGACCGAGATACAAAAGTTCGACGCGCGCATGAATGGCCGACTTCGAAATCGCGATGCGCAGCGAGTTTGGACGAACAATCGGATTGCGCTAGTGCAATTCGGACACGTACTCCTGGGGCACCGGAATAAGGCACCGCTGCTCGATCATCATCTTGCCAATGAGCGCCGACAGTCGGCTCGTGTCACTCGCGGTAGTCAGAATTGCCAACGGCCTTCCGGTCGGCCTTCCAGGGTGTTGGTACTGCTGCACTCTGGCCAGCTCGCGCCGCGTCAGTAGTGCCCACGTCGCGCCGCCGCTCGCCTTTCGCGCTCACGGTACGTGCGATCGTGCGAGACCTGCGACTGACGTGACTGACTCGACTGAGAAGCTTGTCACGTGCCACTTGAGCATCAGATCACGTTGGGAGAACTGCGCGCGATCGCACGCAGTGCGTTTCAGCCGAGCTCGCTTCATTCACGAAGGCGTTCAGCAGGGTACGTCCGATGCCTTCTTGTTCAGCTCGTCAGACATTGAGTCGGCGACCACACGCTCGTTCTTGACAGCTCCTCTCATAAACCGCACAATAGCGGTGCGCAAGCCCTCGTACTCGCGCCGTCCACCTTTCGCAACCGGAGAAGATCATGTCCATGCGAATCGCCATTCGTGCGGTGTCCGCGCTGGTGCTGTTCGCTGCTGTCGCATCCGCATCATCAGCACCAGAACCAGCCGCTATGTGTGGACTCGACGGCTTCGCTCGAGCTTGCGGCACCTGCTGTTACGGCTCGACTTACGAGGAATTGGAGTCGTGCTGCATAGACAACGGGTGTACTCGAATCTGTGAGCTGAACACGAGCTTCTGCTGCCCCGGGGGCTATCAGCTCGACGGATGTGGGGGCGGATCGGAGGTGTGAAGGCAACAAGCAGCATAGGGCCTGGTTTCGCTCTCGCTTCGAAGCCGGTAATACACCATTCGCGCGCAACGCGAATTCGTCGAGGGACATCTGATGAAGTTCCAGACAATAGCAACTGGACTTATGGTGGGCTGTGCTCTCGTCTCATCCGCCTTTGTGATTAATCGAAGTCTCCGCGACGAGCCAAGTCGAGCTTCATTGGCGCGCGTAGAGTACGTAAAGGACTGGAGAGAGGTTGCTTCAATAGGAGTCACCCTCGGATCCGACAGCGCTGCTGTGACAGTTGTTGCGTTCTCTGATTTTCAGTGCCCCTTTTGTCGAGGTTTGCTCAGTTTCTCCGACTCCCTTCGAGCGTCTGGTCAACCGATCAGGGTGGTCTACAGGCACCTAATCAGTCCTGCGCACGCTAAGGCGAGGGGAGCTGCCGCCGCTTTCGAGTGTGCTGCGCAGGAAGGGCGAGCGAACGTAATGCACCGGATGCTCTTCGAGCTGCCGGACTCTTTGCGGTCGGAGGCGTGGTGGAGCCTCGCACGTCTCGCCGGCGTCACGGACTCCGCCGCGTTTCAAGCTTGCCTCGCCAGCGAAGCTGTCGGGGCGCGAATTTCGGAAGATTCGATCGCTGCCATCCGCCTTGGTGTCCGCGGGACACCGACTCTGCTGTTCGATTCAATGAAGGTAACCGGCCTTCCGTCGCTAGACTCTTTGCGGAGGTATGTCACCTGGGCGGCGCGACAAGCGCAGCCCGACGGTAGGTGAGGAGAAGAGAAACCGTGTCACTTCTTCGAACCGCGCTTCTCGCGCCCATCGTTTTCGCATTTCAAACGGTGGACCTGGCGACCGCCTCCGCTCAGTCCCGGCAGTCGCTGCTGCCGCCAAGCGACTCTATTGGTGAACCCTTCTCACACGTCGGCTCACTCCGCGAACTTTCTTCGGGTAGGCTGCTGGTCGCCGACTTCAAGGAATCGAGGCTGCGGCTCACCGATTTCGACGCCGGGCGCGTACAGGATGTGGGGCGCGTCGGTTCGGGTCCAGACGAGTACCCAGCCGTGCGACCGCTGTTCGCACGCGGCGATGACAGCACCCTGATGATCGATCGCACAGCACGGCGCTGGCTGCTGCTACATCGGGATTCGATTCTTGGGCTCGTGTCGACTGCGGATAGGGCGTTTGCTGCAACGAAGGGCAACGTTCTGTTCGCCAATGCACGAGGCGAGTACCTCTCCACCGTGGGGCGCCCGCTGGGGTCACCGGTGCGGCCGGGCGCTGGCGAGCTCTGGCGCGACACCCTGGACCTGGCGCTGTATTCGTTTCTCCGGACGGAGCGAATCGACACCGTGAGCACACTCCTAAGCGCACCTCGGCGAACCTCAGCAGGTGAAGTTGCCTCGGATGGCAGGCCGCGCAGCATCCGATTCGATTTTCCTGTACTACGTGTTGGAGAGCAGGTCCTGCTGACGCGGGACGGCTGGATAGCCATTGCGCGACTCGATCCCTATCGCATCGATTGGCGCCGCCCGGACGGTAGGTGGGTCGCCGGTGCCGTAATTGAGCTGGTGCACGTGCCCATCGACCGGCGCGAACGAGAGTTCGTGCGCGCGCGCGCCGAGCGTGCAGGAGGACGCTCAGGAGAACCGCGCGACGATGCCTTGTGGCCCTCTGCTTTACCCCCGTTTGAGAATTCGCCGATGCTTGAGGCGCCCGACGGCACCGTGCTGGTCGCACGGCTGCCATCGGCACGCGCGCCTGAAAGGCGATACGATCACGTGGATCGCGCGGGCAGGCGCCTCAGGCAGTTCGTCATGGCGGAAAATCGGCGCATCGTAGGATTCGGTCGCGACGCGGTCTACACCGTTCGCGTGGATGATGACGGTCTTGAGTGGCTGTTCAAGCATCCATGGAAACGTTGAGTTTCAGCCTCTCGCCCTACTCCACCGTCACCGACTTCGCCAGGTTCCGTGGCTGGTCCACGTTACACCCACGCTTCACTGCGATGTAATACGCCAGCAACTGCAACGGCACCGACGCCAGCACCGGCGTAAGCAGATCGATCGTTTCCGGCACGCGGAACTCGTAATCAATCAGCCCCTCCAGCGCTTCTTCTTCGCGCGTGGTGATCGCAATGATCTTGCCCTTGCGCGCTTTCACTTCCTGAATGTTCGACGTGATCTTGTCGAACACCGCGTCGTGCGGCGCAATGAACACGACCGGCATCATTTCGTCGATCAACGCAATCGGCCCATGCTTCATTTCCGCCGCCGGATAGCCCTCGGCGTGGATGTAGCTGATTTCCTTAAGCTTGAGTGCGCCTTCGAGCGCCGCCGGGAAGTTGTAGCCGCGACCGAGGTACAAAAAGTTTTGCGCGCGCTTGAACTCTTCGGCGATGTTCTCAATCTCCTGCGCGCGGTCGAGAATCGACTGCACCTGCGCCGGCAACGCGGCCAGTGCCTGTGCAATCTCACGACCCTTCTCCACCGACATATCGCGCAAGCGTGCCATCTTGAGCGTGAACAGCACCAGCGCCACCACCTGACTGGTGAACGCTTTGGTACTCGCCACGCCAATTTCCGGGCCAGCGTGCAGGTAAATTCCGCCGTCTGATTCACGCGCGATCGTCGAACCCACCACGTTCACCAGACCCATGGTGCGCGCACCACGTCGTTTGGCTTCACGCATGGCGGCCAGCGTATCGGCAGTTTCACCAGACTGCGAAATCACAATGCACAACGAGTTCGGACGCACAATCGGATTGCGATAGCGGAACTCAGACGCATACTCCACCGCCACCGGAATGCGGCACAGCTCTTCGATCATCATCTTGCCGATGAGCGCCGAGTGCCAGCTCGTTCCGCACGCCGTAATCACAATATTGTCGACAGCCTTCAAATCGTCGGCGAGAATATTGATGCCGCCGAGCTTGGAGAAGCCTTCGTCCACGAGCAACCGACCACGCATGGTGTCGGTGATCGTGGTGGGCTGCTCAAAAATTTCCTTGAGCATGAAGTGCTGGTATCCGCCGCGCTCAATCTGCGCGAGGTCCCAGTCAATGCGGCTCACCGGCTTGTCCTGCAGCGACGCGTCGAGATCGAGAATCTTGTACCCGTCGCGCGTGAGCACGGCCACTTCGTCGTCGTCGAGATACACGACTTCGCGCGTGTACGAGAGCACCGCACTCGCATCAGACGCGAGATAGTACTCGCCATCGCCCAGGCCCACGAGCAAAGGACTGCCCTTGCGCGCCGCCACAATCTTGTCCGGCTCCGCGCTTGAGATCACGGCCATGCCGTACGTCCCGTCGACCTGATGCAGCGCTTCAATGACCGCCGCTTCAAGATTCCCGGCGTACGCGGCCTCGATCAGATGCGCGAGCACCTCGGTGTCTGTGTCTGACTTGAACACATAACCGCGCGCTTCCAATGAACGCTTGAGCGTGGTGGCGTTTTCAATGATGCCGTTGTGCACCACGGCAATCGTACCGTTGTGACTGGCGTGCGGATGTGCGTTGGTGGTGGTTGGTGGACCGTGTGTCGCCCAGCGCGTATGACCAATGCCCAGCGTACCGTGCGGCGGATCGTCAAAGATGGCCTTTTCAAGCCGGGCAATCTTGCCCGCTGCTTTGCGCGTCTCCACACCCTTGCCATTCATGATCGCAACACCGGCGGAATCATAGCCGCGATATTCGAGGCGCTTGAGTCCGTCGATCAGAATGGGTGTTGCGAGTTTAGGGCCGACGTATCCGACGATGCCGCACATAGTGGTACTTGGTTACGAGTGAAAAACAGTTCAGTTACGACGCGCCAACAAGCGCCGACAACGGTTCGCGCGCATCAGCCACCAGCTGACGCGCTGCATCTTCCGTTGGACCTTCAGCAATTACACGCACAATCGGCTCCGTTCCCGACGGGCGCAGATGCACCCAGCGATCGGGCCAATCAAGGCGCAGGCCATCCTGCGTATCAGCCGTTGCGTCCGGAAAGCGCTCGCGCAGTGCTTGGTACACCGCAGTGAGTGGCGCGTCCGGGCGATCGAGCTTGTCCTTCACAATCACGTACTTGGGGTGCGCCGCTACGAGCGCGGACACTGTTTTCCCGCTTGTGGCAAGCAGGTGCAATACGAGCGCCACGGCGACCGGTGCGTCACGACCCAAGTGCAGCTCGGGCAAGATCACACCACCGTTGCCTTCGCCTCCGATGGTCGAGCCAGCGTCTCTCATCGCAAGCGCGACATTCACTTCACCAACCGGCGCGAACTGAAAGCGCGCGCCGCCGTCTTGTGCGGCGTCCTGCACCACTTTGCTCGTACTGAGATTGGTCACCACGCTGCCCGGGCGCGACGGCAGTACAGCACGCACCGCAAAGGCCAGCGTATAGTCCTCGCCAATCGGACGACCCGTCTCATCAACGAGCGCGAGCCGATCAACATCGGGATCCGTGGCCAGACCAATCACTGCGCCGGCTTCGCGCACCAACGCACTCAGGTCACCAAGATTCTCGGCCACCGGCTCAGGCGGACGCGGAAACTTGCCGTCGGCGTCCATACCAATCGCTGAGACCGTGCAGCCGAGTCGCTCGAGCAGCTGCGGCATGATGCGACTGCCCGCGCCGTGGCAACAATCAAGTGCCACGTGAAACTGTTTGGCGCGAATAGCGGCAACATCGAGGAAAGGCAGCGCAAGCACGGCATCGAGATGACGCGCAATGGCGTGCGTATCAAATTCTACGCGACCGAGCTTGTCCCATGTGGCGCGCGGAATACCCGTTTCAAGCAAGGCGCGCATTTGTGCTCCTTCGTCGGCCGAAAGAAAGAGTCCGCTCGACCCAATGAATTTGAGCGCGTTCCACTCGATCGGATTGTGACTGGCCGTGATCGCGAGCCCGCCGGCCGCATGATGGTGCTCCACTTCCATCTGCACCGTGGGCGTGGGCACCATGCCAATGTCGATCACGTGGCAGCCGACCGATTCGAGCGCGCCGTGCACGATGCGGGTAAACATCTCCCCGCTCACGCGACTGTCCCGTCCCACAATCACCGGGCGGCCCGGATGCTGCCTGGTTGCCCAAGCCCCAAAGGCCGCCGCGTAGGTGGCCATGACCTCCGGCGTAAGCGCCTCACCAACACGCCCCCGGACTCCGGACACACTCACCATCAAGCCGTCAAACGCCATGAATCCTCGCGCGCGCCGGAGCGCGGTAAAAAGCGGTAAACCTTGAAATATAAATGAGTTGTGATGCGGAGGCACACTCTGGGCGGGCGACTGCGGCGATTGCGTTACAATGACGCCCGAGTGTGCTCTGCCGTTACATCCATGGCCCAGAACGTGTTGGTGACAAAATGCACATTCGTCGCTAAGCTCGGGCTATGTCGAACCCCATGTCGTACGTGCCATACGCAATCGCCGCGGCGGACGGATCAGTCAACGGACACTCCGCGCGGGCTCTGGTCGCGGCCGGCGTCACCCTGCTTCAGCGATGTGCGCCGCTGGTACGAGCGCTGGCAGATTCGGCGCCAGCGTCCTTGCTCCTGCCCAGCGCAGCCTTTGTCACCGCGCTCGGCGCCAGCGAAGGCCACGCGTTGCTTGTGCTCGATCCGCGCGACGCGCTGTACCGGTTGAAGGAGACACTGGCCACGCACGAGACACGCGTGGTGTTCACGCTGGCCGAGTTCGCCGCGCAGGTGCCGGTCGAGACGATCTGCGTGCTACTCGACCGGGTGCCCCAGATCGCAGTTGTACGATTGTCGGCCGCGGATATTCGCGACGTCGACCTCGGCTCGCATGTTGGACTGGCTATCGAAGGCGAGTCAGAGGTGCCGGGCAGCAACGAGACCGTGCTTGAGTGGTACGAACACGGTGAAATTCAGCGCGCCAGTCACCACGAAGTGATGAGCGGCTCGACAGGCGGATGGGCCGGCGAACTTATTCGGCACTTGATAGCAACGCCGACACACGGCCAGGCGCCGTCCGAAAAGGACTAGGCCGCGACCGCCGAGCGCGACGTTGGCCGTCTCACAAATGAATCCGGCAGCGGAAACGCCCGCGCCGCCAACGCTCGTTTGAAGGCCTGCACACACTCCGGATCAAACTGGGATCCGGCACAGCGCTCCAGTTCCGCCATGGCATCGTCCACCGCCATACCCGCGCGATACGGGCGCCCGCTGGTCATGGCATCGAAGGAGTCCGCAACCGCCGCCACGCGCGCTTCAATCGGAATGTTGTCGCCCGCCAGATGATCCGGCGCACCACGTCCGTCGTAACGCTCGTGATGTGATCGCACCACCGACAGCGCGTGCGGAGCATCGCGCAACAGCGGCGACAGAATGCGCCAGCCGATCACCGGATGCTCCATCACGTGATGGTACTCTTCGTCGGTGAGCGGACCGTCTTTGTTCAGCACCGTTTCGCGCACGCCAATCTTGCCAATGTCATGCAACCGACTGCCGAGTTCGATTTGCACGAGATGCTGTTCGTCGAGACCGAGTTCAATGGCAATGGCCATGGCGTACCGACCAACACGCACCGAGTGTCCCCACGTGTACGGATCTTTCACTTCCAGCGCATCGGCCAATGACTGCAGCGACGCGAGAAACAGCTCTTCGTAGGCACGGGCCTGCGCCTGCACGCGGGCTTCCAGATTTTCGCGATACGTTTTGTTTTCGAGCAAGAGTTCGCGCTTTTCGAGCGCCTGTCCCACACGTCCGCGAATTTCTTCCACGCGAAACGGCTTCGTCACGTAGTCCATGGCGCCGTTCGCGAGACACTGCACCGCGAGTTCCACATCGGACACCGCCGTGACCATGACCACTGCCGTATCCGGCCACCGATCGCGAATCGTGCGCAGCAGCTCCACGCCGTCCATCTCGGGCATGTGGTAGTCCGAGAGGACCAGGGATGCCGGTTCCTGCTCCAGCGCGACGACCGCATCAACTCCCGACGCGGCATCGCGACAATGGAATCCCTGCTGCTCCAGAATACGACGCAACACGGCGCGAAGCGGCGCTTCATCATCGACGATGAGACAGCGGGGACGCGTATCAGCGGAGGACTCTGACATCGTATCGCGGACGAGGGAAATCGTGGACATCAGGCCGCGGGAGGAGGGTCCAACCGGGTGTCAGCCTGCGACCAGACGAACCGTCGGCTAGCTTCCACACGATCCTTCTTCCCTCCTCGCACCACGCCCAGTTTGCCATGACGCGCATCTTTGCTGACGATCTCGAGGCCGGACTCGCCACCCGCGCCATTCACGCGGGCCAGCGCCCGGAACCCCACGCTGGCGCGATCATGACGCCGCTCTATCTGACCTCGACCTACGTGCAGGACGGGGTTGGACGGAACAAGGGTTACGAATACGCCCGCGGGAAGAATCCTACGCGTGAGGCGCTGGAGCGCAATGTTGCCACACTCGAGAGTGGGCAACACGGTTTCGCCTTCGCCAGCGGCATGGGCTGTCTCGATTCGATCATGAAGCTCTTTCGCGCGGGCGACCACATCGTCGTTGGCGAAAATGTCTACGGCGGCACCTTTCGCCTGTTCGACAAAATCCTGCGTCATTTCGGCTTGTCCTTCACCTATGTGGACACACGCGATGCGCAGCGTGTGGCGGACGCGATGACGGCAACTACCCGCGCCCTGCTGATCGAGACTCCAACGAATCCTTTGATGCGTCTGGCCGATCTCGCAGCGATGGCCGAGATCGCAAAGAAACACGACGCCCTGCTTGTGGTCGACAACACCTTTGCCACGCCGATTTTTCAGCGCCCCCTCGAAGTCGGTGCACATATCGTGTGGCACTCCACAACGAAGTACCTCAACGGTCATTCTGATATGATCGGCGGCGTCGCGGTCGTTCTTGAGGACGATCTGGCAAATCGCCTGCAATTCATTCAGAATGCCGCTGGCGCGGTGCCAGGACCCTTCGATTGCTGGCTGGCCCTGCGTGGGACGAAGACGCTGCCGCTGCGCATGAAGCAGCACGACGCCAACGGCCGTCAGATCGCGAGCTGGCTGGCGGAACGGCTCGGGCACGAGTCGGTGATCTACCCGGGCCTCGAGTCGCATCCGCAGCACGACCTCGCGGCCCGTCAGATGAGCGGGTTTGGCGGCATGATCACCTTGGAGCTCGGTACGATGGCCCGTGCCACGCAGGTGCTGGAAAAAGTGAAGGTCTTTGCGCTGGCTGAGTCATTGGGCGGCGTGGAGAGTCTGATCAGCCACCCGGCCAGCATGACGCACGGCTCCGTGCCGGCGGATGTGAAGGCGGAGATGGGGCTGACGGATGGCATGATCCGCCTGTCGTGTGGCGTGGAGGACGTGGAAGATCTGATCGCGGACCTGGAGCAGGCGCTGGCGTGATGGTGCACGGCGAAGCGCCCGCGGGATATTCCTGCGGGCACTCGCAACCTTCCGGCCGGTTTGGCGTAGGGAGTGGAAACCTCCAGCCAGAGCCGCCATGACCCAAGTACCGCTCACCCAGATCGCGTCCGTCAGCTGGGAACACCCGGCCGACCGCGCTGCGCTCAACTCGTTGCGCGCACTGCCAGGCTTTGACCTCGCGGTGCGCAAGATTGCCGGCGCTTTTGGCGAACGCGGCATTCGCAATCTCTTCCTTGGCGACGCCGTGCTCGTGGGTCCCACGCAGCGGCCCAATCTTTTCGCCCTGTATCAGGAAGTCCTGCAAACGCTGGATTGGCCCAACGCCGGTCTCGAGCAGCCGCAGCTGTACGTGGCCCAAACGCCAATCGCGAACGCCGGTGCGGTGGGCTTTGACAAGCCGTTCATTGTGATCAACTCAGGCGCCCTCGAAATCCTGTCGTACGAAGAACAGCGATTCATTCTGGCGCACGAGCTTGGTCACATCATGAGCGGGCACACCACGTATCGCACGATTGCAATCATCGTGATGACGTTTGGTTTGCAAGCGCTGCCGATTGTCGCCACGGTCGCCATCCTGCCGTTTCAGCTGGCGCTGCTCGAGTGGTATCGCAAGTCGGAGCTTTCGGCCGATCGCGCGGGGCTGCTTGGCTCGCAGAATGTGCGTGCCTCGATGGGCGCGTTTCTGTCGCTGGCCGGCGGCAAGGTCGTGAATGACACGGTCGACCTCGATGCGTATCTCGCGCAGGCGCGCGAGTACGAGATTGGCGGTACGAGTTGGGACGCCGTGCTGAAAGCGCTCAACACCGCGCTGCGCGTGCATCCGTTCCACACGGTGCGCGTTGGCGAACTGGATCGGTGGGTGGAATCGGGCGACTACAGTCGCATCGTAGGTGGCGCCTACGTGCGACGCGGCGACGAATCCGCCCGTCCGCTCGGCGACGATGTTCGCGAAGCCTCTGATTATTACGCGCGTGAGGCGCGTGCCGCCGCAGACAAGGTGACAGACGTGATTACCAAGGCTGCCGACGCCTTCGCGGAAGCGTTCCGCGCGGCCACGGGCGGGGCTGCCACAGCGACTGCAGAAGACGACGCGCCGCCGCCAAAGACGGATTAGGTTTCGCGTGGCCTGAACCACACGGCCACGCCCCTTTTTCGCTTTGCTGGCTATGAAGATTCTTCTGGTTGGAAACGGCGGTCGCGAGCATGCGATCGCCGACACGCTGCTCCGGGAAAACACCACGCTTGAACTGATCGCGGCGCCCGGCAATCCGGGTCTCGCGTCGCTTGCGCGCGTGGTGCCGATTCCATCGTCAGAGAGCGACAACATTGTGTCGTTCGCCGCTGATGAACAGGTGAATCTGGTGATTGTTGGGCCGGAAGCACCGCTGGCTGATGGACTCGTGGACCGTTTGCGTTTGCGCGGGATTCCCGCGTTCGGACCCACGTACGAAGCCGCGCAGATCGAAACGTCCAAGCATGTGGCAAAGTCGCTCATGGAGCGTGCGGGTGTTCCCACAGCGCGTTCGGAAACACATCTCACGGCCGCCGGAGCACATGCTGCGGTCAACGAGCGATTTGCGGCACCCGTAGTGATCAAGGCATCTGGCCTGGCGGCGGGCAAAGGCGTGATCGTCTGCCATACGGACGCGGAAGCACACGCCGCAATTGATCGCATCATGGGCGACAAGGCGTTTGGCGCCGCCGGTGATGAATGTCTGGTTGAAGCATTCATGCAAGGCGAAGAGTTGTCGCTCTTCGCGATGACCGACGGCACGGACGTGCTCACTATGCTGCCGGCGCAGGATCACAAACGTTTACTCAACGGTGATGACGGCCCGAATACGGGTGGCATGGGCGCATACACGCCAGTGTCACTCGGTACCCCCGCGCTACTTGAAGATGTGACGGAGCGCATTCTGCTGCCCACGTTGCACGCGCTGCGAAAGCGCGGCACACCGTTTACGGGACTGTTGTATGCGGGTCTGATGCTCACGGAAGAAGGGCCGCAGGTGGTGGAGTTTAATTGCCGCTTTGGTGATCCGGAAACGCAGGCAATTCTTCCCATGCTCACAAGCAGTTTGCTTGACCCGATGCTGGCGATTGCGCGCGGTGCGAAGATCAACAACATGTCGCCGCTTACGTGGCGAGCCGGTGCGTCGGTCACAACGGTGGTCGCTGCGGCCAACTATCCCGAGACGCCGCGCACGGGTGATGTGATTCGTTTGCCAGATGACACGGATACACGACGCGTGTTTCACGCCGGCACCAGGCGCGCGGAGAACGGCGAGTTGGTATCGAGTGGTGGACGTGTGGTGGCCGTGACCGGACTTGGTGATACGTTCGAGGCTGCGCGAATGATCAGTCGCGAAGGCGCAGAGGCCGTGGAGTTGGCAGACAAACAATACCGCAGTGACATCGGGTGGCGGGAGCACGAGCGGCAGGCATAAATGCCGGAGTTGCCGGAAACGGAAACGATCGCGCGCGATTTGCAGGCACGGGTGCGAGGGGCAAGCGTACGTGACGTGACGGTCCTCCGCGACGACGTGCTGCGCGGCGCGAACGCTGGCGAACTCGCTGAACATGTGACGGGTTGTACGATTGCCGCCGTGTGGCGCCGCGCGAAGCTGATCGTGCTCGATCTTGAAGCGCCTCGCGCCTCGGGTTCCAATCATTGCGGCCACGCGATAACGCGCGCTGGCCACATTGTGGTGCAGCCGCGTTTTACCGGTTCGTTATTGGTTGATGACGGCACACTGCCCGAGGGTCTTGCAGACTACCTTACCGTCACGTTCACCTTGCACGATGGTCGCGCCCTGCACTACCGCGATGTACGCCGACTTGGCACGGTATCGTGGATGAATCCCGCGCGATTCGCAGAATACCAGCGCACGCTGGGGCCGGAGCCGCTCGACGACGAGTTTACGGCGACTACTCTGCGCGCTGCGCTGGGTGATTCATCTCGGGTGATCAAGGCCGCGCTCATGGACCAGCACCGACTGGCCGGCGTGGGAAACATTTATGCAACCGAAGCGCTCTGGGCCGCGCAGATCGACCCGTCGCGAGAAACGCGATCACTTGTTGAGCCCGAATGGGTAGCGCTTCATGACGCGCTGCGCCGCATACTCACGGCGAGCATCACCGCGCGCGGCACGAGCTTTCGCGACTATCGCGACGCGAGCGGTGAGCGCGGGGACTTTGTGCGACAGCTCCAGGCGTACGGGCGGGAAGCGCAACCGTGTGCGCGCTGTGGCAAGCGATTGATTGCAACGCACGCTGTGGATGGACGCAACACGGTGTTCTGCGCGTATTGTCAGCGGTAAAGGCTTTCACGGGTCTATGTTCCGGTGCACGCGGTGACGTGCACGCGACTGAAACAACCACGCGTTAAAGCGGCCCGTCGAGATAGGTGTAGCGCGGCGCGTAGTGCAGTTCCCGCATCGCCGCTTCGATATCAAGCGGAAAAGCATCCGCCAGATTCTGCACGACGTATCGCGTGAGCGGCGGATCGGATCGCCGTTGCAGCAGTGTCCACGCCGCCTCGACTGACAGGGCGGCCGCGTACGCGAGAGGCCGAGGCACGTACGTGATGCTTACGGGCTCGTCGTAGCGCGCGAACATGGTGGTAAGCAGTTCGTGCACAGTGGGTGCGATCGCGTCGGCGATGTCATACACACCACCCGGACTCGATGTGTCGAGCGCGCACTCGACGGCGTGCACCAGATTGTCCACGTGCGTGACGGCCACACGGTTTTGCCCACTACCGGGCACCAGCAGTCGAGTGCCCCGTCTCGCGCTGCGCACGCGTGGCCACAGTGTGGTATCGCCGGGACCGTATACGATGTGCGGCCGCAAGACCACGGTGTTTGCGCTGCGTTGTCGTACAATCTGCTCGCCGAGCAGCTTGGTTCGCGCGTAAGGCGGCAGCGCTCTGGCTTCCGTGCCGTGACGCACGCTGCCTGAGCTCACATAGACAATGCGTGTCGAGCTCGGCACACTGTCCATCACGTGTCCGCTACCGCGTACGTTCACGGCCGCGAACTGCTCCGTACTCCCCCACTGCGCAACGTGTGCAGCGCAGTGTACCACGGCATCGACGTGGCCCAACGCATACGGACCTTCTGTGAGATCCCAGCGTTGATAGTTGGGAACGTAGTGTTCCAGCTGCGTGGCTTCTCGCCGTCCGAAGGCCTTCACCGCGTGTCCACTCGCAGCCAGTGCGCGGGCGATCCGTCCACCAATGAAACCGCTCGCGCCCGTAACCGCTACACGCACGGTCGAGCCCCGAGCATGTGGCGAAGCGCGTCCTTATCAATTTTGTTGGAGCGACCAGATTCGGGCAGCGAGCGCACGTGGATTTCATCTGGTAGCGCGGTCGTATCGAGCCGATTGGGACCCGCGCGAACCTCTCGCGCGACACGCTCGCGAAGTTCGGCGGCATCTACACCTGACTCTGGCTCAACGACCAGGATTACGCGCTCGTCGGCTTTCTCGGCGTCAAAATCACCGACGATTGCCGCACGTCGCACGCCTCCGATGCGCTCCACCAACGGTTCATACAATTCGGGATAGATGTTATGGTCGCCACGAATCACCATGTCCTTGGCGCGACCGAGCAGCACAATGCGCTCCTCATCAATTCGCGCCAAATCTCCCGTGGCGTACTCGAGCATCGGCTCGTGACCGGCATAACCGGCGCACAGTCGTTCGCCGTGCACATGCAGTTGTCCGTCAATGCCTATGCGCACACTGATACCCGGAATGACGCGCCCCACAAGATCGCCGGTGCCAGTCCAGGCGACCTTTTCCTCCAACGCGACGCGTGCAATGGGCAAGACTTCTGTAGCGCCGTACACGCACCACGCGACGCAATGTGCGGGCAATACGCCGCGCAGCCGAGTAAGGAATGCGGAACGCACGGGAGCCGCGCCGATCATCAACGACTGCAGCGAGTCGGGAATCATCGCTCCTTGCGCGAGACAGGTCTCGAGCAACACCCGACAATCTCGCGTAACCAGAAACGCGTGCGTCACACGGTGCGCCCGGAATGCCTTGAGCGTTTGCGCTCCGTCGAACGAAAGAGTGCGCGGCATGAGCACGCAGGCACCTACGGAGAGCGCCGGCAGCACGAGGTGTAACTCTTTGCTGTACACCACGTGCGATGAGTCGATGGCGAGCTCCCGTTCCGTAGCGCTCAGAATCGCCATCAACGACCGGCGCGTATGAACCACCGCTTTGGGTGCCGTGGTGGTACCCGACGTGCACACAATGAAGGCCTCTGCATCATCTGCAAACGTGTCACCTGACAGAGCCCGTTGTTGTGTTGCTGCGCCCTCTTGCTCGCCCGGAAGCGCGGCCCCTGCATCGCGCCCCGCGCGTTCAATCGCTTCCATGGTCTTGGCGACAGGAAGCCCTGGCAACCAGGGTCCTGTTCGAATGATCTGCGCCCCCTGCACCGCGCCCAGCGGCGCCAGGTTCACGTTTCTCCAGCGGAGCACCTTCGAAACGATGCTCGCTGGAGACACCAGCAGCACACTTTCGGCCATAACCCAGCGCGGCCGCAGCAGCTCGATGCGCGCGGAGAATAGCGCGTCAGCGGTTCCCGGATCCTGTGGGATCAGCACGCCGCCAAGTGCGTGCACTGCGAGTACGAGCACCACGGCATCAATGCCAGGCCGCACGGAGAAGAGCACCCGATCGCCAGCGCGAAAGCCCGACTGCGTAAGACCACGCGTAACGTGCGCAACCCGCGTTACCAGCGCTGATCGCGTGATCCTCCGCAGCGTTCGCTCGCCATGCACTTCCACAATAGCAACGGCGTTCGGTGCACGCTGCGCCTGATCACGTATGCGCGCCATAGGCGGCGTGCGGCCCACCTCATTAAGTGCGGCTTGTTCGTCCGTGGCCGTCGTGCCGGGCGTGTTCATGGCGCGCGCTGCGCGACGTGCAGTTCAAGCCACGCGGGCAACAGCACGCCGCGCGCCGAGCGGCGGCGAACCACCTGCAAAGTACCGGGCACATTCGCCAACGCCCCCACCGCGTACTGCAGCGTGCGCTGGGCGAGCGTGAATCCCAGACAGAAGTGCGGACCGGCGCCGTACCACAAATATCGCGCACGCGGATCATGCTGACGCGAAATGTCAAAGCGATCAGGGTTGGGAAACAACTCCGCGTCGCGCGACAGGTTTGCGGTGAGAATCAGCAGTCGCTCGCCCTTCTGCACCCGAACCGGACCCACCTCGGCGTCGTGCGCGGCGATGCGCATTGTCGCGGGAACAGGGCACGTGTAGCGCAAACCCTCATCAACGGCGCGCACTACAGCCGCGTGATCGTCGCGCACGCGGGCCAGCTGCGCCGACTCGATGAGCAGTGAGGCGATGCGCGGCAGTGCCACACCCAGCGTGAGCGCACCCGCCACAAAAAAAATGGACAAAATGCCGCGTGTCTCTTCGGCGTCACACCCCAGTGCTTTCAACCGTGCGACCAACGAGGTTGGCGGTAGATCATCTCGCGCAAATGCATCGTGTGCATACGCCAGCAGTCGCGAGAGATCCGCTTGCACGAGCGGGCTCACCGACTTGGACAGGTTGCGTAGTTGCAGCGAGGACGCGATGCGCTCGCCGAGTGCGTGTACATCGCGCGCGGCCCGATCTATCCCTTCCTCTTCAGCCGGCGACACGCGGTCCGGGATCGCGCCCATCATGGTGAGTGTCAGACGACCGGACAGCTCGCGCGCCGTGCGCGCCAGATCCACCGTGGCTCCGCTCGCGAGTGCCGCTACTGCACGCTCAAACGGGGCACGCGCACTGTTCAGCCACGCATCCGCTTGAGCGACGCTGGCCAGCGGACCCAGACGCTGCCGCAACTCGCGATGGCTCTGGCCGTCCATGTTCGCGAGAGCACTCGGACCAAACGCCTCTGTGAACGCCTCTGCGATCGAACCGGGCCCCTGCTTCACAAACGTGCGATCCTGCGACAGCACATCATGCGCCACCAGCGCGCTGTTGACCACAACACCCACACCGGGCACGCGCACAACCGCGCCCAGGTTGCGCAGGGCGCGCGCCGCTGGCCACGCGAATGGGTGGGCCGCGAGATTCACTCGCATGTCCTGCCACACCATGCGCCGTCCCAACCCGCGCGTCATCGCACGTCCACCACGGCGGGGCGGTATCCATGATTGCGATACCACCGGAGCACGTTCACAAAACCGTACGCGCGCACTCGACGCACCGAGTTGAACACCACGATGTCGCGACGCACTTCGGCACGATGCGTCAGCTGACGAACACGCTCGGAGAGCTCGCGGTCTTCGTGCGCTACCTCAATCGCGGTGCGAGGGAACCCGCCGGCCCGCACGTACAGTTCCGCGGCGATGGCGAGGTTGTTGCCGGCCGCCATGAAGTACGGATACTTGAACTGCGGCCCGCGCCGCGTGTACCGGCCGTAGCGCTCGGCGAGCGCAATCATCAGCGGCAGCACAAATCGTTCGCGCAGCGACAAGCCTTCGTCCTGACGCGGCGCAATGCGCCCGGCCACGAACTCAAGGCCATCGTGACGCAGCGCGCGTTTGATCCTGGCGATCCAGTCGGGCGCGGGCACGCAATCCGCATCCGTGCGCGCAATGAGCGCCGCACCGCTCGCGATCGCGAAGCGAAAGCCGGTATCTGATGCCGCCCCCGTGCCCTTCTCCGGTTCGTGCACCACCTCCACTCGAAATGGTGCGATCGTGCGAGCAAACTCGCGCACGATCTCGACGGATCGATCGGTGCTGCCGTTGTCCACCACAACGAGCGTGAACGCTGTGTCTGTTTGCGCCGCGAGTGCACGCAACGTTCCGGCAATGCCACGCTCCTCCTGAAAACACGGTACGACCACGGCGAAGCGGTCGGTGATCTCCGCCGGTTGTTGCAGCGTCTGTGACATTGCGGGCAAGTGAGACGGCGAGGTGGGCCGACTCGCCGTCATACGTCGATGATGAACAGCGCCACGCTGATCCCACTCGCCATGCCGAGCCACATGACACGATCACCCTCACGGACCGTGCCTTCGGCCACCGCCATCGCGTGCGCGACCGGTATGGTGGCCGAAGCAATGTTTCCATAGTCCGAAACCGTACCTCGAACTTTGTGGGAAGGGATTCCCGTCGCCGCCAACATTTCGGCGTGATACGGCACACCCACCTGATGCACAAAAATGTGGTCAACGTCGTCAAACCCGATCTGTGCATCCCGCATCATGTCATGCAAGATCGATGGTCCCTCCGCCACAAACGCGTCTTTGAGCGCCGGGCCATCTCCTTTGAGATACGCAAACTCGTCGCCGCGCGGGTGCATGGAACCACCGTAGGGGATCGTGGCCAGTGGCCAATGACGACTGCGCGCCGCGAAGTGGCGATAGCGTACACCGCGGCCGGTGTCGGACGCCGTCAACACCGCGGCAGCGCCTGCGTCTCCCATGGTGTAGCACGGAAAGTGTTGACGGAACTCGTCGGCATCGCGCACACTCCAGCGCACGGCACGTGAGCACACCTCGCCCGTCACCACCAGCGCGCGCTGTGCGGCGCCAGTCTGCACAAGCGATTCCGCCACCTGAATGCCGTTGAGGAACGAGTTGCAGGCGTTCTTCACGTCGAGCACCTGACAGTTCGTGCCCAGCTTGTGCTGCACAATGTGCGCGGTTGCGGGCTCGATCAGATCCTGGCTTGCGGCGGCAAAGATCAGCAAATCCACGTCGCGCACGTGAAAACCCGCCGAGCGGAGTGCGCGCCGGGCTGCGGCCACCGCGAGGTCGCTGCACTGCTCATCCGGTGCAGCGACCCGCCGCGCGTAAATGCCCGTGCGCGCCTCAATGATTCCCGGGCGCACGCGAAAACCGGGGCTCGAGGCAGCGATCAGTTGCTCCACTTCGCGCGACGTTTGCACGCGCTCCGGCAGGTACCCGCTGACCGCCGCAAGCTGCACCACCGTCTGCGCCTGGCGATACGCGAGTGGCCGCTCTGCAGCGAGTTCTTGACGCGCCTCAATTCGGGAAGACAGGATCATGCGTAGATGGATCAGTGAAGAGTTCGGTCCGGTGCCGCCCGCTTTGTGCAGCGGCACACCGGCCAATATCCGGGAATCCTACGCGGAAGTGTGCGCATCGGCGAAGTGGCCCGACATGGGTCGAATGACGTAGTAACTGATGTTGCCACCTACGTATTGCCCGCCGAGCAGCCACGACCTATCTTCGGCTTATGTTCGGATACACATCCAGCCAGAAGCCTGCCGCGCTTCAGTTCTCGTTTCTTGAGGCGCCGCCTCGGCTTGATGCGTCGCCGCTGCGCGAACTGGTTCGCCGTGACGCGAAGAATGTACCCGGCGTGTACCGGATGCTCGGCGCCCGGGGCAATGTCCTCTACGTGGGGAAGTCGCGCCAGCTCCGCACGCGTCTGCTGTCGTACTTTCGACTGCCGTGGCCCGAGCATCGCCACGCCCGCATGCTCCGCGAAACGGCGCATATCGAATGGGAGTCGTCGCCCAATGAGTTCGCCGCGCTGCTGAGGGAAACACGACTGATCCGCGCGCACCTGCCGGAATACAACCGGCGCGGTGCCCGCCCGCTGGATCGCTGGTGGGTGATTGTTATTCCACGAGGTGCCATACCACGACTTCGCGTGCAGCGTGCCAGCATGGTGGCGTCATCACGCGGCGGTGCCGCCAGCACGGTGATCGGCCCGTTTGCGCACCGTACGCCACTCGTGTCGGCGGTACGCGTGCTGAATGATGCGCTCGGACTGCGCGACTGTGCGGATCGCGTACCCATGATTCTCCGCGACAGTGGTGATTTTTTTGCTGATGACGCGGCGTACGCGCGTACACCCGCGTGTCACCGCTACGAAACCAAACGCTGCCTTGGGCCGTGTGTGGCGGCGTGCACACACGCCGAGTACCACGTGCAACTCACGCGCGCGCAATCGTTCTTGCGTGGTACGAGTGATGCCCCGCAGGAAGCGCTGGAGCGAGACATGGCCGTGGCCAGTGCGCAGCTCTCGTATGAACGCGCGGGTTGGCTTCGCGACCGCCTCGCCGCACTCGAAACACTGAACGCACAACTCGCGCGTGTGCGTGAAGCGCTGCAGCGTCCATCCTTTGCGTATCGACTGCCTGGAGTGGCCGGCGACGATCGGCTCTATCTCATCCGCGATGGTCGCGTGATTGGCGAGTCGGCTGTGCGCGATGTAGACGGCATTGACCATCTGCTCACGCTCGAAGCGCGCCCCGTGTCTACAGCCACTGCACTGACGGTTGACGCGCTGGAAGAGCTGACGCTACTGGAGCACTGGTTCCGTACGCGCGCCGAAGAGAGCTCGCGAACCGCGCCAACGGTTCGCGAGCTCTTGTAACCGATTAGCCGAGTGGTACGATTTCCACGTTGCAGCTGCCGCGCGCAATGTTCAGCCGCGCCACACTGGGCGTAAGTTCGAAACGCTTGGGCCCGGCGGCACCGGGGTTAACCACCAGCGTGTTCCCAACCCGCGTCACGAGTGATTTGTGCGTGTGTCCGTACACAATCACTTCCGCGTTCGGGTAGCGAGCCACGAGTGCCTCGGGCGTCGGCGCGCCAAGTTCGTGTCCGTGCGTCACCACAACACGTATGCCGCTGATCGTGACTTCAATGCGATCAGTGAGATCGGGTCGGCCAGGTTCGTCCGTGTTCCCGGAGACAGCGCGAATCGGTGCGATGGTGCCGAGCTCCGCGAGGATTGCGGCCGGACCAACATCACCAGCGTGCAAAATTTCACTGACACCCTTGAGCGCCTCAAATATTTCGGGGCGCACCAAGCCATGCGTGTCCGCGATGAGACCAATCACGACGTGTTCAGCGCCGCGTCCTTCCATTGGAACTGGGGTCATTCGAGTGGGGCTCCCCAGCGACGACCAATCGAGTGGTCGACATCGAACTGGTCCAGTATTCGGGCCACGATGAAATCGACCAACTCGCTGATCTGCTGCGGTTGATGGTAGAACCCCGGTGCCGCCGGCAGCACAATTGCACCGGCACGCGTCACCGCGGTCATGTTTTCAAGATGCACGAGCGACAACGGCGTCTCCCGAGGGACCAACAACAAACGTCGACGCTCCTTGAGCGTCACATCAGCAGCGCGCTCAACCAGCGAGCGTGATGTGCCGTGCGCAATCGCGCTCACGGTGCCCATGCTGCAAGGGCAGACAATCATTCCAGCTGTTCGGGCAGAGCCCGATGCAGGCTTCGCGCCGCGATCATTGTCATCAAACACGGTCACGTGCGCATTGAACGCTTCCACGCCAACAGCGGCGCGCAGCGCGTCAAGATTTGCAATCCCGGATTCCGTTTCCAGCAGCCGCCATCCGTGTGACGAGACAATCAACCACGTCGGCACCTGCAACTGCACCAGTGCTTCGAGCAAACGCACCGCGTATGGGGCGCCACTGGCACCCGTGACCGCGAGCACGACCGGCAGACGCTGACTCACGTGAGAACCGGAGCCAGACTACGGCCCATCAAGGTAGCGGCGAGCACACACACAAAAAACACCATCGAGATGATTCCATTCATCGTAAAGAACGCGGCATCGAGCTTGTTCAAATCGTCGGCTTTGACCAGACGGTGCTCCCACACCAACAGCATCGCGGCAAATGCAACGCCGGCCCATAGCGTGAGCTGTGCAAACTCCGCGCCGTCGCGGCCGCTCAGCTGCAGCGGATCAGCGGCGACTACCACAGCCAGGCAAACCACCGTACACACATGCAGCGTGCGTGCAACCGCAATGGCACGTGATACCCCGATGGCTGACGGCAACGAGTGCAGGCCCTGTCGCCGATCGAACTCCGCGTCCTGCAACGCATACAGAATGTCAAAGCCACCGGTCCACGAGACCACCGCCAGCGACAAGGCGCACAACAACCACCATGGATCACTCCAGGCGCCGGTGACCGCGAGATAGCCACCCACCGGCGAGATGCTCAGGCCCAGCCCAAGCCACAAATGCGACCAGCGCGTGAAGCGTTTGGTGTAGCTGTAACCGAGCACCCAGAGCAGCGCGATTGGCGAGAGCCAGAGGCAGAGCGTGTTCAGTTGCCATGAGGCAAAGACGAAGAGCGCACTCATCACCGCGACGGCGATGGTTGCTTGCGCCACCGTGAGTGCACCACGCGGAATTTCCCGCATCGCGGTGCGAGGATTCATGGCATCAACATCGCGGTCCACGATGCGATTGAATCCCATACCGGCAAAGCGCGCCGCGGTGAATGCCACGAGCACCCACCCAATCACGCGCCACGATGGCGATACGACGGCGCTTGCGAAGCACACACCAACGAGCGCAAACGGCAAACCAAACACGGTGTGCGGCAGCTTCACAAAGTTCGCCAGTCGCACCAGCAACGATGTGCCGTCAAACGTTTGGCCGTCGCGCGCGCCCGGCGGCAGCGGTACGCCCGCCGGTGTACTCACCGCGTCCCCGCTCCGCGGTTTGCCGCGGGCAAGCCGAGCGTGCTCCACATCGCGTCGACGCTCGACTTCGTGGTCTCGTCCATGGCAATCATTTTCGGCCACGGGCGCGTGGCGCCTTCCTCGGGCCATTTACGCGTCGCATCGATTCCCATCTTGCTGCCGTACGTAAACGCACGGCTGGCGTGATCGAGCACGTCAACAGGTCCCATGGTGAAGCGTGTATCACGATCAGGATCCATGTTATTGAGCGCGGCCCACCATGCTTCCGTTGTGTTGCGCACGTTCACATCGTGGTCCAGCACCACGAGCACCTTCGCGAGGGACATGAGTCCTGCGCCCCAGAGTGCATGCATCACCTTGTCGGCGTGCCCGGGATATCGCTTGTCGATGGACACAAACACCAGATTGTGAAATCCACCTTCGGCCGGCATGTGGTAATCCACGATCTCCGGACACGTGAGCTTGAGCAGCGGCAGGAAGATGCGCTCGGTGGCATGTCCAAGATAGAAGTCTTCCATGGGCGGCTTGCCCACGATCGTAGTGGCGTAGGTCGCCTCTTTTTTCATCGTGACCGCGGTCACGTGCACACGCGGATACAGATCGGCTTCGCTGTAGTAGCCCGTGTGATCGCCGAACGGGCCTTCCATCACGAGTGCTTCGGCCGGATCGATGTAGCCTTCGATCACGAGATCCGCATCGGCGGGCACTTCGAGATCGCACGTCACCGCCTTGACCAGTTTCACCGGCGACTTGCGAAGGAAACCGGCAAAGATGAACTCGTCGATCATGGGCGGCAGCGGCGCAGAAGCGCTGTACATGCTGGCGGGATCGGCACCAACGGCAATACACACCGGCATTTTTTCGCCACGCTCCGCCATCACGCGCAAATGCTCAGCGCCTGTTTTATGACGCTGCCAGTGCATGGCAACGTCGCGCTTGCCGATCTGCTGCACGCGATACATGCCCACATTGCGAATGCCGCGCGCCGGATCCTTGGAAATGACCATCGTCAGCGTGACATACGGCCCCCCATCTTCCGGCCAGCAGGTAATGATCGGCAGCTTGTCGAGATCCACCTCATCACCGCGCCAGACCACTTCCTGACACGCCGGCGTTCCGCTGCTGCTCGTGCGCGGCGGAAACTTGGCGACCTCGAACAACCGTGACACCAGGCCCAACTTCGCGAACAGGCCGTCGGGCACTTTCAGATCGAGCAACTGTGTAATGCGGTTGCCCACCGTATCGAGATCATCCACGCCCAGTGCGATCGACATGCGGCGCATTGAGCCAAACAGATTGATCGCCACCGGCATCGAGGAACGTGTCCCGTCACGCAGTACGGGATGTTCAAAAAGCAACGCGGGTCCGCCGCCGGACAGCTTCATTACCCGATCGGCGATCTCACACAACTCAAGATGAACCCGAACGGGATGTGTGATGCGATGCAGCTCGCCGGCCTTGTCAATGGCCGCAATAAACTCCGACAGTGTATCGAGTGACACGTCAACGCGGGGTTAAGGACAAACTGGCACGCCCAATCACGGGGCAATACCTACGTGAATCGCCGCAATTCCGAAGCTCACGCGCTGCCATGACACATCGCGAAATCCTGCGGTCAACATGCGGTCCGCCAACGATTGTTCCGTCGGGAAGTGTGACACCGACATGGGCAGGTAGGTGTAGGCGGAGCCGTGTCCGCTTACGAGGCGACCGACGGCAGGTAACACGTGGTGGAAATACGCGTGATATCCGGCGCGCACCAAGGGCGAAGGCGGCGTACTGAACTCCAGAATCACGAACCGCGCACCGGGCTTGAGCACGCGCCGCACTTCTCGCAATCCGGCATCGAGATCAGCCACATTGCGAATACCGAACGCCACGATCGCGCCGTCGAGTACACGGTCGGCGATCGGTAGCGCGAGCGCGTCAGCGCCCACCGGTGTGAGGCGATCGGTTGGCGCTTTGCCTGCACCATGCTGCAACATCGGCACCGCAAAGTCGGCCCCGATCACGCGCCCCTCAAATCCGCTCTGCTTGATCAGCATCGCCCCGACATCGAGCGTGCCGGCACAGAGATCGAGGTAAAAACCCTTCGGCGCACGATCCCAGGCGAGCGCGCGGAGCGCTTTGCGGCGCCAGGCGCGGTCGATGTTCAACGACAAGACATGATTGAGCAGATCGTACCGCGGTGCGATCTCACTGAACATGCGCTGGACATACGCGCGCTTTCCATCGCCGGCCGCGGCAGCCGCGGCGGCGTCACGCGAACTGTCACTCGTGCGAGCGCTCTGCTCAGGGGCGGCCGGCGGCCCGGAAACGACTGGTGGTACCATCCTCAAAACTCGCCCTCCGCCACCGTGCGAGCAAGCGATGACAACGAGTTGCGCGCATCGGACTGCACATCAGCGCTGGTCCCGCGCTGAGCGTGGGACTACCTTGACGTCGCCCTGATGCCTACCAACGACCAGCTGGTCTCGCTTCCGGACGCGGATGTCGTGCGCCTCGCACAAGAGGGGCGCGAGATCGCGTTTCGGGAACTCGTGCGCCGTTACGAACGCCCGGTGTTTTCGCTGGTGTATCGCATGGTGCGCGACCGCGAGACCGCCGAAGATCTGGCGCAGGACGCGTTCATCAAGGTGCTGAACCACATCGATCGCTACAGCCCCGAGTTCAAGTTTTCGAGCTGGGTGTTCAAGATTGCGAACAATGTGGCCATCGATCACCTGCGTCGTCGCCGTCTTGACACCGTCAGCATGGACGGCTCGCCACACGCGTCGAGCGCGGCGGAAGTCGAGGCCTCAACGTTTGATGTGGCCTCGGACCAGGAAAGCGCCCTGGATGAGATGGAGGCGCGCGAACTCGGTGATGCGATTGAATCGGCGATTGGCCTGCTGCGCCCGGAGTACCGCGCCTGCATCATGCTGCGCCACGTAGAAGGCCGCTCGTACGAAGAAATCGCCTCGACGCTCGACCTGCCGCTGGGGACGGTGAAAACCTACATCCATCGGGCACGACACGAGCTGCGGCGCGCGCTGGAAGGGATCAATGAGTGACCGGAATTACACACGATCCGTCTCGCCGTAGAGGCGCGCCGCTAATTGTGAAACAGATGTGAAACCGCCAGCCGGACTGGGCCGTACGCCCCGAAGGAGCCTCACTTGGTAGACAAATGTTAGAACGACACCTGCGCCCGGACGAAATCGATCTTCTCCTCGACACCGAGGTGGGCTTTGGCGTGAAACCCCTTCGGGATCACGTGAAAGATTGCCTCGAATGTCAGGGTGAACTAGAACAGGCGCGCGCGGTGCTGCTGGTCCTCGAGGACCTGCCGCACTTCGTGCCATCTGTCGATTTCACGAACCGTGTCATGAGTCAGGTGCAGGTGTTTGAGCCATGGCATGTGGCCGCCCGCAACGGTGTGCTGCGTTTTGTGCCGTCTACTCGCCCGGCGCAGATCGCCGCGGGATTGGCAACGGCCGCGTCGGCAACCGTCGTGGTCTCGGGAGCAGTCTGGGCAGTCAACCGCGCCGATATCGGCCTGCTGCTGGCGAATGTTGGCCTTGAGGAAGCGCGCGCTTCGGCAAACGCTGCCGTCTCCGATCTGATTCTGGCTGCGGTCGGGCAAACCGGCCTCGAGGCGTGGGCCGCTGGCGGTCCGATGGTCGCCCTCGGCGCAGGGGTTGGATTCCTGGTGGTGGCCGGCGCCGCCGTGGCCGGACTCCGGGCACTGACAACGGCTCGCAGTCGGCAGTCCTGATGCGCGTTCGACGTGTGCTTCGCCCGCTACGCATGCTGAGCGTATTGCTCGGTGTGCTCGTGTTCTCCGGGACAAGCGCCGAGGCGCAGCGCCCTTCAGCGGCCGCGACGGCCGTCCGCAGTGCTGTTGTTGCGACAGACGCGATCTTCAGCCCGACTGATGCGCTGCGATCGCTCTCACAGCTTGTCGCCGCGCGGGTCATTGAAGCCACACGGCAGCTTTCTCCAGGTCTCGCCGAACGTATTGATTCGTTGTTGGCGCAGCGCCGCGGGGGTGCAGAGCGCGCGCCGCAGTCAGCGGCCGCCCGTACAGGCAGCGCACTGGCGCAGGTGGGAGGCGTCGCCGCCATCGGGCTGGTCATCGCATTAATCGTGCTGGTGACCGCCCTCGGTCCGCTTGAAGGCATCATTCGCACCGTTGAAGCCGATGTGTCGGGAGCGTTCTGGCGCGGACTGCTTGCACAAACAATTACGCTGCCGCTAATCGGCGCGGTGTTGCTGGCGCTCGCGGTCACTGTGATCGGCTTGCTCATTGTCCCACTCGTGCTGTTGCTCAGCGTCGTGGGCATTGCTGGCGTGAGCACGCTCGGTGCACTCGCCGTTGCGGCCGTGATTGGACGTGCGCGCGCCTCTGGTGATCGCGCCCGGACCCGTGCGGGCTTGCTTCGCGCGCTCCTGCTTGGCTACGGTGTGCTCTGGCTGCCATGGCTGCTCGCCGCGCTGCTTGTGGCCGTTCCCGGTGCCGGCCTGGCCGCGCGCATCGTAGCGCTCGCTTCAAGCTGGGTCGTCGCGACCGTTGGCATTGGTGCGGTTGTTCGGTCACGCGGCGGGCTTCGTGTGCCAGACGCTGTACCAGCTCGCGTCGCCTTGGGTGCTCCGGCTCCGCAGCCCGACTGGTCCACGCCAACCCCAGTGAGCGGCGTTGTGGCCGCCCGCCGCCCCACACCCGCCGAACAGCACGCGGGCGTACAGTAAGCGTCCGCTACGGTCGCTCAGCGCCGACGCGCCGCGTGGGATGCCACACTACTACCGAACCACGCGCGAGATGCAGTTCTTGCGCCGCACTGCCATTTCGCACCGCCACTTCAAGCAAACCGCTCGAGCCGATTACGCCCACGCGAGTGCCTTCGGGCACCTGGGCGTATGTGCGAACGACCGGCAGCATGGTCTCGGTCACTTCCAACCAGCCGTCAGCACGCGCGTAGAGATTCGTGATCGCGTTGCCAAATCGATCGATCGACAAAACCTCGCCTTCCACCGCACCGTCCGGTCGCTTGCGCGGCTCTGGCGTGCGACGGCGCACCGGTTGATGCCAAGGCTCGCCGAGCTGCGCGATCGACACGCCGCATGCAAGCTGAGCCGCGATCGGTGCAAAGACATCACGACCATGAAACGTGGCGGATGCAGACGCCGGAACCTCAAGTCGCACGACGTGAGCGTCGAGAGCGAACAACGCGGGAGACAAGACGCCG
>JALHNZ010000045.1 GCA_022843265.1 Gemmatimonadaceae bacterium | reverse complement strand
CGCTCTTCCGATCTATTTGCCGCAAGATCGACGACCACCGAGGATCATTATGCAACGACATCAGCGCTGGTTCCACGGGCACGCCAACCATAAATGACGCGCGCAGCGCCAGGCCGCGGTCCAGCCACGTAAAGGCGCGATCCCGATCCCGAAGTCCCGCGTATGCGATCGCCAGGTGCACGGCCAGTCCATCTCGCGTTGGGGCTGCTTCTTCAATCGAGCGCACGATTTGCAGCGCTTCCACTTTGTTGCCCGAGACGGCCAGCGCGTAGGCGAGGTGGGCGGAGTCACGGGCGCCGCTGAGCAGCGCGGCGCGACGCAAGGCGTGTATTCCGAGCGCCGACTCCCCACGTAGTAGATGCAGATGGCCCAATTGCTGCCACGCCAGGTCCTGCAGCGGGTCGAGCGTCGTGACCTCGGTCAGCGTTCGCAGTGCGTCCTCGTATTGTCCGCTGGCGACCTGCACGCGACCGAGCACATTGTTGATGGCGGGCGCCAGCGGATCGATCGTACGGGCGATGGCGAGCTGATCGAGAGCTTCGGTGAACCGACGCTGGCTTGACAACCCAATCGCAAACGGAGCGCGCGCAAACACCGCATTGGGGTCGAGGGCGAGCGCACGCCGGAAACTGCGCTCGGCGTCGGCCCATGCGAAATCGGCGACGTACAAGGCGTGCCCACGTGAAGCGTGCGCCTCCGCCAACGTACTGTCCAGCATGAGCGCACGCTCGGCCGCTTGCTTCGCGCTGGCGAATGCCAATGCCGGTGGAGCGTATCCAAACACACCAAGTCTCGCCCAGGCGTCTGACAGGCCCGCATAGGCCCGCGCAAACATCGAGTCACGCGCCAGTGCCTGTTCAAAGTAGGCGCGCGATTGTTCGATCCCCTCGCGCGTGCTTCGTGCGTAAAAGCTGCGCCTGCCGCGCAAGTATAACTCGTGCGCAACGGCATCATTCGAACCGAAACGAGCGGGACGAACGATGTCTGCATCGCGGACATCGAGATGGGGAAGCAGTGCGCCAGCAATCGCCCGTGCAATATCATCTTGCAGGGCGAGCACATCCACGACATCGCGATCGTATCGTTCTGACCACAGGATCGCCTGATCCGAGGCGCGCACAAGTTGTGCACTCACACGAAGCCGCTCGCCGTCGCGCCGCCAACTACCTTCGACCACCGCTGCCACGCGTAATGTGTCCGCAATGGCACGTATTCCGAGTGCACGATCGCGCAGCGCAAACACCGAAGTGCGAGCAATAACCTGCAGGCCGGGCACTCGACCGAGCGTGCCGATCAACTCATCGGTGAGTCCGTCGGAGGCGTACGCATCAGTCTGATCGGCGGTCAAATTCGTGAAGGGAAGCACGGCAATTGTTGCAGGCGCGGCGGTGATATTCGCCGCCGCTTGCGATTCTTGTACATCTGGCGTCTGGGTCGCGTCGCGTCGTGTAATCAGGACCAGAAGAACAGTTGCGACCAAAGCGAGCGTCGCCAGCAACACGCTGATCGCAGGAGATTTCGTCGACACATGTTGATGGCTGCCTACTCGCGTTGCGGGCGGAGTCGCGATTCCTCGTGCGCGCTCGGGCTCCACAGATTCGACATGTACCGGCCCAGGTGCACCAGTGACATCGGGCGGCGTCGGGAGAGAAACCAGTGGCGCCGGGGGCGCTGTACTGCGAAGCGACCGGGCGAGCGCGACGACCACAGAGTCCGGAGGGCTGCCGAGTTCCTGTTGCACCAGCGACTCGTAGACCCGAGCATGCCGAAGCGCTGCGGCAATATCACCCACGTTTGCCAGCGACTGCATATAGCTCGCGGCCAGTCGGCCGCTGAGCGGCTCCATGGCGACCAAACGCCGCCACTGGGTCAACGCGTGTTCGTGCGCTCCGCTGGCGGCGGCCTGACCGGCCAGTTCCTCAATGGCGCGCTGCGCAAGTCGCGCGAGTTCGGCGCGCTCGCCTTCGATCCACTCGTCTACCGCGGGAGCCTGCCTCAAAAAGAAGCCGGCCAAAAAGGAACCGGAATACAGCAATGCCGCCCGCTCCACGTTGCCGGACGAGAGCGCCTGCCGGAATTCTGCCACGTCACTGGTGCACCGCGCCGCATCCAACCGCAGATCCGGTCCCGTTCCAAGCAGCTCTGGCTCGCCGAGCTGTGTGTGCACCACGTGCAGGATCTGACGCAGCGACAGCTTCGCCTTGCTCTCCTCGCTCTCTGGCCAGAGTCGGCCCGCGATCACGTCGCGGCTTACTCCAGCCGGTCCTGCCGCCGCAACCATTGCCACGACCGCCAGAGCGCGGCGCTGGGCCGAGAGGCTGATGATCGCGACCCCTTCCCGCGAAATGACACAGCCGCCGAAAGTCGTGAGCCGGAGCATGGGATCGGGAATGCGACACCTAACGCGGAGCTAACGGTTAGCGAACGGCTCCGGACTTAAACATCGCTCACGAACGCCACAGGGCAACCGTGGCGTGCACCACTCCTTCATCGTTTCCCCCGAGGTGTCATCATGTTCAGCCGACTATCCGCCGTTTTGTGCTCCACGCTATTGCTCGTCGCCTGCAATCAGTCCGAGCTGGCGCCAACTGCCCCGAGCGAAGACATCCACTCGCTACGCACCGAGTCCGCCGGCGTGCTCGCGCAGAACACACCCAGCCGCCCGTTTAAGGGCTCTTGCGAGCTCACGATTGAACGGATTTCAAACAATTTTCCAATTGTGAGGCAGCGGGACACGGGTACCTGTCAGCTCACGCACCTTGGACGCACACATCTGGAAGGCATTCTTGACATCAACGTGCTGGCCGGCACGCAGGTCGGCACCCGCACATTCACGTCCGCCAACGGTGACGAACTCTATGCGGCCGTTACCGGAACAAGTTCAGTCGTCGGACCTGGACTCATCGAGTTCTCGGCCACGTTCACATTTACTGGTGGGACGGGCCGCTTTTCGAATGTGAGCGGCTCGGCGCAGGGGACCGGTGTGGCGAATCAGATCGCCCGCACCTCTTCGGTTTCGCTGTCTGGTACCATCGCCTACTGATCAGGCAATGCAGGGCAACCGCCGTGCGCGCTTGCGCGCGGCGCACCGCCCTCCAAGATTGCTCGCATACGAACCGCGCCCGTCCGCCTCGCCCCCCGCCCCTCCGTGTTGCTCCATCGCGTCGCCGCGCTCGGACGAGCGCTTCTGGTCATTGGAGGGTTGGCGCTCACCGCGCTCGGCACGGCCGCGCAGGTGCTGCACGCGCACGAGCCCGCCCAGCACCAGGCAGCTCGCTTTGAGCAGTCTACGATAGAATCGCACGGCGACCTGCCCACCGACCGGCTGAAAACGGGGGAGCAGGTTGAAATCGTGTCGGTCGAAATGCGCAGCGTTGTTCGTGCCCCGACCTCCGGCGCAGCGGCACACGCCAGTCAGGCACCATCCGATAGCCATCGCGCCGACGCGCTGCGCTGGTGTGACGTAGTCCAGTGCCGCCGGCTCGGCGGGTGCATGTTGCTGGGTTTCGCCACGCCGCCGCCAGCGCTACGCTGACCTCTCTCGCGCCGATGATCATGTCGGCGACGAGCGCTTTACAATGCACTTCTTTTGTTCAACCGGTCGCTGTGCTGCGACCGCTCGGCGCATCGTGCTTGTTGAGACACAACAGCGCAGGCGCACGCGATCATCCATTTCACTGACACCACGCAACATGTCGTCAGAACGCAAAGAAGAATGGGGTTCCAAACTCGGCGTCATTCTCGCCGTGGCCGGTTCTGCCGTCGGACTGGGCAACTTCCTCCGATTCCCTGGACAGGCCGCCGATAACGGTGGCGGCGCATTTCTTATTCCCTATTTCTGCGCGCTCTTCCTGCTCGGTATTCCGATCGGATGGGCGGAGTGGACGATGGGCCGTTACGGCGGCAAGAAGGGACTGCACGGCGCGCCGATGATCATGGGCGCCATCGGCAAGGGTCGCCTCGCACGATACTTTGGCGTGCTGGGAGTGCTCATTCCGCTCGGTGTGTCCACGTACTACGTGTTCATTGAGACGTGGACGTTTGCCTACTTTCTCAAGTATCTCGCTGGCGGCATTGGCATTGTGCAGGGCACGCCGATCGCAGAACAGACAGCGGCGTCAGCAAGCTTCTACTCCTCGATCACTGGCGCCTCTGGTGACGGCGTGTTGTTCACGGGAGACTCGAAGTACACCGTGATCAGTTGGGTGGTTGTCTTCGCGATCAACATCTTCTTTGTGTTTCGCGGACTGTCCAAGGGTATTGAAAAGTTTGTGTCGTTTGCCATGCCGATTATGGCCGTGTGTGCCGCGATCGTGCTGATTCGTGTGCTCACGCTCGGTACGCCTGATCCTGCGCTACCCGAACAGAATGTGGTCAACGGACTGGGTTACATGTGGAACCCAGACTTTGCGGCACTCGGCAACTTCAAAACGTGGCTCGCGGCAGCATCGCAGATTTTCTTCTCGCTGTCCGTCGGCTTCGGTGTGATCATCAACTACGCATCGTACATGCGCAAGAAGGATGACGTCGCACTCTCTGGGCTCACCGCCAGCGCCACCAACGAACTGTTCGAAGTGGGTTTTGGTGGCATGATCACGCTCACCGCCGCGTTTGTGTTTCTCGGACTGAGCGGAACGACTGCCGCTGTTGCCACCGGTTCGTTCGGACTCGGCTTCAACACGTTGCCCGTTGTGTTTGCACAGATGGGCGCGTTTGAGAACATCATTGGCGCCGTGTGGTTCTTCATGTTGTGGCTGGCCGCCATCACCAGCTCACTGTCCATGTACCAGCCGGCCATTGCGCACCTCAAGGAAGCCACCAACTGGACGCACGCGAAAGCAACCAGTGTGATCGCGATCATTGGCACCATCGGTGCGATTCTGACGCTGTGGTTCACCGCTGGCGGCGCGTTCTGGAGCACGGTGGACTTCTGGGTGGGCACGTATCTGATCTTTGTGCTGGCCATGGTGCAGATCATCTACTTCGCGTGGGTGTTTGGCATTGACCGCGGCTGGCGTGAACTGCATCAGGGCGCGTCGATCAAGGTGCCGAACATCTTCAAGTTCATCATGAAGTACGTGGCACCGGCCTATCTGATCATCGTGTTCGTTGGCTTCACCGTGCAGAACTTCAGCGCGTCGTTGCAGGCCTCGTGGGCCAACACAGGTTCACGTGTGGGCATGCTGACGATTGCCGGTATTCTGGTGTACCTGGTGGCGGTCACCATGGTGGGCGAGAAGCGACTGCGCGCGGCCGGTGTAGATATTGATGACAACAACCCTGCGGACTGAGGAGCTCGCACCATGACCACGCTAGGATGGATTTTCATGACCGTCTCGCTGACGCTTGTGTGGACGGGCACTTTCTGGTGTTTTTACAGGGTGCTCAAGAGTCCAGCGGAGGAGAAAGCGCCGCCGGGGTTCGGACCGTAATCTTTACCAACCGGAGTATCTGATGACGACGCCAAGCACGGAACAGATCGCCATTCTCGGTGGCGGAAACCTTGGCGTCGCGCTCGCGCGGGGGTGGGTGCGCGCGGGTCGATTTCTCCCGTCGCAGGTTACCGTCACGCGTCGGCAGGTCGACAAACTGAGTGCGCTGGCCGCCGACGGCATTGCCGTGCATGCAGACAATGCACGCGCTGTGTCGGACGCGGCGATTGTTGTGCTGGCGGTGCAGCCACGTCAGTTGCCCGCGCTGCTGGCCGAGATTGCTCCGGTCATCGACTCGTCGCGGCATCACGTGATCTCGGTGGTATCCGGCGCGTCGATCGCGGACATGCACCGTGTGCTGGGTGATCACGTCGACATTGTGCGAGCAATGCCAAATACGGCGGTCAGCATTGGCGAGTCCATGACGTGCCTTGCCGGGCACGCGCGCGAAGGCGGCGCGCTCACATCTGCGATCACGCTGTTTGATCTCGTGGGTCGCACACTCGTGATCGAAGAAGAGATGATCGTGCCGGCCACGGCGCTCTGCGCGTGCGGTATTGCGTTCTTCTTGCGCACGGTGCGCGCAGCCATGCAGGGCGGCATCGAGATTGGTTTTCACCCTGAAGACGCGGCCCTGCTCGCCGCGCAGACCGCCAAGGGTGCGGCCGCCCTGGCGTTACAGAGCGGCGCGCACCCCGAGCGTGAGATTGATCGCGTGACCACGCCGCGTGGTTGCACCATCGCCGGGCTGAATGAAATGGAGCATCAGGGGCTGAGCTCGGCGATGATCAAGGGGATTGTGGTGTCGTCCAAGGCTGCCGCGGGGCTCTACACGGGCTGATCGACATCTGCGCTGACACGCGGATCCAATCGCACGCTCACGCCCGCATCCAGCGCCACAACTCGCGCACACCCGGCTCCTTGCCGTGCATGAGGATTGCTGCGGAGAAGATCTTCCCGGCGAGCAGTCTGAACATCCAGACGGCAAGCAGAAGCCCAAGCAGCGCGACGACCACTTCCCACCACGGAACCGTGGTGAGCATGAGTCGCATGGGCAGCACGGTCATTGCCGTAAGCGGAAACATGGAGAAGATCTGCGCGATACTCGTTTCTGCTTTCGACACCAGCATGAGCGCGAGACCGCTGGGCAGCATGGGCAGGAAGAGCAGAATCGAGCGTGTTGAGCTGTTCGGATCGTCAATCGTGGCCGCGATGGCCGCCATGACCGAGAACCACATGGCCACGCCGAGCAGGGTGATCACTACGATGAGCAGCAGCGTGCCATAGTCCGATACGATGGGCGGAATGCTCAAGGCACTTGCGCCGATGAGCGTGGGAAGCAGCAATCCGATGAGTAGGAAACCCGCAGCGAACACCAACGATCCCGCCGCTGCGGCTCCGGCCAAGCCGAGAATCTTGCCGTCCATCCACGTTTGCGGTGGCACCATGGCCACGATCTGTTCGGTCACGCGCTGTGTTTTTTCGCTCGTAATGCCAATGAACATGGTGCCGAATCCGGAGAAGAGCATCAGCAATCCAAGTCCAAGGATTCCGAACACAAAAATGCGCGTGCTTTTGGCCACAGCCGCGCTGCTCTGATCAAGGAAATCTGTAGTGACGGTGAGCGGAGCAAACAATGCCGCGCGCTGTTCCGGCGTGAGCACCAGCTGCGCGATCGCGGACTCCTGACGGGCGACGTTGAGTGCCGCGCCGAGTGGCTCTGTCCACGCCGCGCGCTTCGGTACCAGCACCTTGGCTTCGCTACGCGATGCAACAAGAAGCACACCGTCAATGTCACCGTTTGCGAGAGCAGTGCGTGCGCCGTCGGCATTCCACACTTGTGTTGAGTCCCAGCGCACGTTTGCGGCCACGGGTAATGAAAAGCCGAGGTTCTCAGCGCCGACTACGGCGACCACCGCTTCCTTTGATTTGCTGCCTTTGATGGCCTTGCCAATCATGCCGCCACCAACACCGAATGCGAACATCACGGCCAATCCGATAAACTGCTGACGCCACTTCACGAAACGATTGAACTCCCACTTGGCCACTTCGAGTGTCTGCTGCAGGCGTGTCATGCGGTCACCCCCTGCGCGGCGGCCCATGCCGTGTCCGCAGCGCGTACGCGTTCCACGTAGATGTCATGCAGCGACCCACCGCTCACAAGTTCGCTTGTGGGTGCGTGCAGCAGTTCGCGACCACGATGCATGACGAACACCCGATCAGCCACGCGCTCCACCAGCGACATTTGATGTGCGCTCAGCAGGATGGTGGTGCCGGCATCGCGTAGTTCGCGCACAATGTCCAGGAACGCTTCCTGATTCACGGGATCGAGTCCGCTAAACGGCTCGTCGAGGATTGCAATGCGTGGGCCGTGCAGAATCGCGGCCGCGAACTGTACCTTTTGCTGATTCCCCTTGGAGAGCGCGCCGAGTTTTTCACCCGCACGGTCTGACAGGCCAAGTCGCTCAAGCCATTCGTCGGCGCGCTGTGCGGCTTGCGGTGCCGGTACGCCACGCAACCGCGCAAAGTACGAGATCGTTTTACGTATCGGGATGTCCTGATACAAGCCGCGATCTTCGGGCAGATATCCGAGCGCCATGGGCGAGATCGGCGCGTCGGCGCCGTCCCACTTGATCGTACCCGAATCAGGCCGCGTGATGCGCACGAGCATGCGCAACAGTGTCGTTTTACCGGCGCCATTGGGGCCGAGCAGCGCGACGATTTCTCCGCGGGCAACGTGAAAGGAGATGTCGCTGACAGCAAGTACGGTAGCGTACTGTTTGCGGACGTTTGAAACGGACAGGAAGGTGTCAGTCGTTGGCAACCACTGGCTCCGTGGAGAGAGGGATGCGAACACTACGTCACGTGCATCGTTCTGGTTGCACGTGCCGATCAGGCCCGCAGCGTTGCCACCGGGTAACGCGTGAGCACGTCGTCGCGCGTTACGAGCACCAGCTGTTCCTGCGCCGCCTGCGCCACGAGCAACCGATCGAACGGATCGCGGTGCAATGCATCAAGCGACTGCAGCGCTTCCGTGTGTCGCATAAGCACGGGCAGCTCAAGAAAACCGGAGTCTGCACACAACTCAGCCAACGATCGATCAGACTTGATCTTGCCGAGCGCCGCCTTGACCGCAATTTCCCAGGCGGATGCAGCACTCACATACACTTCGTCTGCATCGCGTATCGCTTGCATCGCGCTCGGTGCAAGCGTCGCACCCATGTCCCACCAGATGGCAATGTGCGTGTCGAGCAGCAGACGCACTATCGCCCCTCGAACGCGTCAAGGATGTCGTCCGGCAGTGGACTGTCAAAGTCTTTCGCGACACGCCAGCGCCCTTTGCCCTGCCCCGGCACACGCTTCTCCGGAGCCTGCTCAAGCGGCATAAGTCGTGCGAGCGGGTGCCCAGATTTGGTGATCACAAACTCCTCGCCCGCGGCCGCACGATCCACGAGCGACGAGAGATGAGTTTTCGCGTCGTAGAGAGCGACCGGTTCGCGCACGACGTGCTTGGCGGGTTTGCGAGGAGACATACTGGAATTTAGCACATTTGACCAAATTGGTCAATGGAGCGAATGGCTCTTCAACTGCCGTGTCAGTGCGCCGGCGGCTTCGCATTGATCAGCGCCAGCCCCGCAACCACACTCATCACCGCCAGCACGCTGAGCGATGTGGCGAACGAACCGTCAGGACGAATAAGCAGCGCAACAATTGGTGGACCGAGTGCTGTTGCTCCGTTGCGCACCGCGTTGACCACACCCTTGATGCTCCCTAACGCGGCCACGCCGAAGTAGTGGGGCCAGAGCGCGGCGTTGGCGCTGGCCATGGTGCCGCTCGCGAGGCCAAGTAGTGTGCCGTAGAGCAGTGATGCCGGAAGCGCCACGAGTGGTGTCCACGCTGCGGCGAAGGAGAGCGCGAGAATGCAATACGCCGCGGCAAGCGCAAAGCGCGGCGCGTGTCGCTCGACGAGCAGCCCAGTCACGTACGTACCAACAATGCCAGCCACCGCAAAGCACATGAACGCCAGCGGCACGAGTTCAACACCCCAGCCACGTGATGCAAAGAGTCCGATCTGATGAAAAATCGCGCCGGTGATGACAAGTGGTGCGACCGCCACGCACGCGAGCACGCGCCAGAAGATGCCCATGCGCAGCGCGTCGCGCAGTGCAATGCTGCGTTCCACAGGCGCAGTGTTTACTGGTGACCGAGCAGCTACCGCGCGCTGGGTCACTGTTTCGCCATCGAGTAGCTCGTCATGCACATCACGTTCGCGCAGCAGCCACATGACGAGTGGTGCAGCAACCAACGCATAGAGCGCGGCGTACACCAGCCACGAACCCCGCCAACCATATTGCGCAATGAGCAGCAACGCGAATGACGGGAACACCATCTCGCCAACAGAGAAACCGAGACTGCTTATGGCAAGGGTGCGTCCGCGGTAACGATGAAACCAGCGAACGACGGTGGTAATGGTGCCCAGGCCAATGGCGCCCTGCGCGAGCATGCGAAGCAGAAAGAGCGCCACGCCCAGCTGCCACGGGGTACTGACATTCGCAACACCTACAAACACGAGCGACAACGTAACAAAAACGAGTCCGAGAAATCGTCGAGACGAAAGCCGGTCCGCGAGATTGCCAACCAGTGGCAGCGTGGCCGCGGCACTCAGCGTTGCAATCGCGTACAGCGACGAGAGCTGTACCAGCGAGATATCCAGACTGCTCGAAAAGTGCTCGAGATAGAGCGACAAGAAGAACGATTGGCCTGGCGACGAGAGCGCGGAGCACGCCATGGCCACGCCTACAACGGTCCATCCGTAATAGCGGCGTTTCGCGGGTGTGTTCTGTGCAGACTCGTCGTCCAAGACTATCGAAGCAGCGATTGCATATCAGGCCAAAGTTAGAGGGTGAACACCTCAAACAGCAGCTGTGATTGCAGACCCGTCTTCGAAGCCCTACCTCGCGAGCTTGGGCGTCATGCTCGGCGGCCGGCGATGCTTCGTGCTCTGCTCAAACGAAAACGCGTACTCGAGCAACGCGCGCTCGGAAAACGGCCGTCCGAGGAACTCGAGCCCGATCGGTAACCCATCACGTGTAAAACCGGCCGGCACGGTGAGCGCCGGAAAACCAAGCGTTGGACTGAGTCCACGATTGTCACCCAGTCCGTAATCATCGTTCGGACGGGGATTGGTGAGCACGTCGGCCGCAATCGGCGTGGGACCCGCGTCGTACGTGGCGTACACAATCGCATCGAGACGGTGATCCGCCATGAGCTTGAGCACCGCCACACGCTGCGCCTCCCGCTGCAGCATGAGCGTGGCGAAATCATCATCGTCTGGTGTTTTGCCCACGTAGCTCATCAGCCCGCGCGCACGCCAGGGATTCACCGAACCGGCGAGCAGAATTTCCTTGAGCGTTTTCACCGGCGCGTTGGGATGCTGCGCGAGATATTCGTCAGTCGCGCGCTCCGTTTCGAAGTCATTGCCAATGCGACGCCCGGGCACCGTGGGGATCACAATGGAATCCACAATCTCCGCGCCCTGCGCACGCAGTTGCTCGATGGCGCGATCGATGACCGGAAGTGCCTTGGCAAACTCGCGTGCGCGATACACCTGCGCCGAATCCAGTTTCGCGGCGGAGTCGGCGGGAATAGTTGATGCACGCACGGGCGGCTTCGTAGAAGTGTCGCGTCGTGCGCGGATCACACCAATGCGTGCGCCGCGCAGGGCGTTCGCATTGAGCGCATCAGCGTACGACGCGGGAATGCGACCCACACCGACCGCCGTGATCGGATCATTGGGATCGTAACCGGCGAGCACGTCGAGCACGCGCGCGGCGTCGGTCACGGTGCGCGTGATCGGGCCAAGCACGTCTTGCGTGGGGTTCGCGGGCATCATGCCGAACCGGCTCACCAGCTGAACCGTAGGCCGTAGCCCCACCAAGTTGCTCACCGCGGCCGGCCCTCGAATGGAGCCGCCGGTGTCTTCGCCAATCGCCACAAGCCCCATGTTGGCGGCCACCGCGCTTGCCGAACCGCCAGATGAGCCGCTCGGATTGCGCGTGGGATCGTAGGCGTTGCGCACAATACCGAAGGCCGAGCCCACGTATCGCGATGCAAATTCGCCCATGGTGGTCTTGGCGAGAATGATCGCGCCGGCGGCCTTCATTTTGTTGACGATGGTGGCATCGCGCTGCGGAATGAAATCCTTGAAGAGGATCGAGCCGTAGGTGGTGGGCATGTCCTGCGTTTCCACCTGATCCTTGAGCAGCACGGGGACGCAATGCAGGGGGCCTCGTGGTGCACCGCGCTGCTGCACCGCGTCGAGCGAGTCCGCAATGTTGAGCGCCCGTGCATTCACATGCTGAATCGCGTTGAGCGTAGGCCCCGTCTTGTCATACGCCGCAATGCGATCCAGGTACTGCTGCACAAGCGCTCGGCAGGTGAGCCGTTTACTGGTGAGCGCCTCGTGCACGCTCGCCACCGTGGCTTCCATGATGTCGAACGGCTGGGCACGGAGGGATGCAGGGGAGAACAGCGCGGAGGCAAGCGCGCAGGCGGCAAGAAGGCGAGCGAAGGGGATAGTCATTCGGCGAAGGTATCCCCGCGTCGCGTTCATGACAAATCGTCGATTCCCCACGCCTCGGGCGGGATGCCGAGCGTCGACTCCCGGCGGGTGAACGCCTGGTACCCCAAAAGGGAAATAGCGCGCACGGTGCATGGCACCTAAGAATAGGCCAGACGGTACGTTCCGCACTCTGACCAGCACCCTGAACCCCTGCTTGTGTGAAGGACGCCTCACGACGACCACGGTGGACATTAGCGGGGCGCCTCAGCGTCCTCTTTGTCCTGTTGCTGACTCTGGTGCTCGGCGTGTTCGGTGCGTCCGCCTATCACGGGGTACGCGACGCCGCGGTTGAGCGCTCGTCGGAGCGACTGGCCAGCGTTGCCCGGGAACTGGCGGCTGGCATATCCCGGGGCGTGGTAGCGCGTGCGAGAGCAATGCGCACATTGGCGCGTGATACATCGATTGTCGTCGCATTGAACCACGCATCGGTGCCCAATGATGGCCCGCGTGTACGCGCGTTCGCCGGTGTTGATGAGCGACCTGTGCGCAACCAGCAACTCGCTGCGCATCGCCAGGCGCTCGATTCATTGTTCGCGCAGCAACGTAGTCCTTCCGATACGGCGTTGCTCGGCTGGCATCTGATCAGCGCCGATGGCACATCGTTGTACGGGACATCGCTCGCGACCGGCGATTCGATTGAACTGGCCACCGTCGTCTCCAGAGCCATGCAGACCGACTCGGTGGTGCACTCGGAGCTCTACGAATCCGAATCACAGATCCGCTTATTTGTGGCCACACGGGTAACCGAGACCGGCGTGCCGCTCGGCGTGATCCTCACACATCGTGTGGTGCTCGGATCCGATTCCATGGCGGGCGTGTTCAAGCGACTCACGGGCCAGAATGCGAGTGTTGCGTACGCCAACGTGGGATCGGAAGTGTGGTCATCGGTGAAAGGTGACCGCATTCCGTCACCGCTTGGCGAGCGCGCGCTGCGTGATCTGCCCGACACGGGCACGGTGCGTGTTGAGCTTGAGAACGGTCAGGCGCGATATGTCGCGTCGTCTTCAATTGTTGGCGCACCGTGGCGCATTGTGCTCACCGAGGCTGAAGAGTCGATTCTGGTGCGTGCGCGCGAGCTGATTCAAGAGCTGCTGTTCATCGCGATCACCGTGTTGCTTATTGGCACGGTTGGCGCGTGGTGGCTCAGTCAGCTTGAGACGCGCCCGCTCACCGACTTGCGTAATGCCGCGGATGCGATGGCCAGCGGCGACTATACGCAGACGGTGACGCCCACCGGTGCGCAGGAGACGGCGGCGCTGGCCGATGCGTTCAACACGATGTCCACGCGCATCAGTGGTGCGCACGCGACATTGCACGCTCAGAACGAAGCGCTGCTGCGGGCCAACGAAGCCAAGGCGAGATTTCTCGCGGTGATGAGTCACGAGCTGCGCACGCCGCTCAACGCCATTGGCGGCTACGCCGAACTGATGGCCCTCGGTGTGCACGGACCCACAACGAAAGAACAGCGCATCGCACTGGAGCGCATCGGCCACAACAAGGAACAGTTGCTGCATCTGGTCTCGGACATACTCAGTTACGCGCGGCTGGAAGCAACACCGCTTCGGATGGAGCGTGAGCTGGTGTCGGTGCAACAACAGTTTGAAACCGCGCGCAATACCGTCGCCGAGCAGTTTGAGCGCAAGCGCGTGCAACTGGTGATTATCGATTCGCCGGCGCTGCTCTGCGCCGACCCTGTTCGCGTGCAGCAGATTCTGCTCAACCTTGTCACGAACGCCCTGCAGTTTACCGCGCCCGGTGGTCGTGTTGACATGTATGCTGAAATGATGGACGACACAACCACGTTGTTCGTGCGCGACACCGGTGTTGGCATCGCGCCGGAGGCGCACGAGTCAATCTTTGAGGCGTTTGTTCAGGTTGACGATACGCTCACCCGTCTCTCCGGCGGCACGGGGCTTGGCTTGGCGATTGTCCGACAGCTCGCAACCGCCATGGGCGGAGATGTTCGTATGGAAAGCACGCCGGGCGTGGGTTCTACATTCAGCGTTACTCTGCCGTCAGACGAACACGTATCGTGCGAAGACGCGCCAGTAGTGCCAGTACTCGTTGGTGCGGAGCGCTAGACGAGTGGCCGAGCATGTGATGGACCCGGAGACGCTAAACTTGCTGAACGGCTTCGCGCATGATTTGCGCACGCCGTTGAGTGCGATCGCAGGACACTCCTCGCTGCTCTCGCTTGGTGTGCATGGTCCGCTGTCTGCGGCACAGGCGCACGCGCTGAACCGTATTGAAGCCAACAAGAAGGAGCTGATTGGCATTATCAGCCAGCTGCTGAGTTACGCGGAAGCGGCATCGGCAGCGCTTCCGCCGTCGGTGACTGCATGCGCTGTTCATCCCATAGTGGCGCACGGTGTGGATGCGCTCAAAGACAAGGCGTTGGCGCAGGGTGTGCGATTCGTCTGCGCGGGCCACGATGACACCAGCGCATCGAGCGATGCGCATGCCGCTGATTCAAGGCCAGATCTGGCGCAGATCAACGAGAGCACCACGCAGGAGATCATTGGCATTTTGCTGGCAGACGCCCTCGCGCACAGCGAGCGTGGGAGCGAAGTAGTGGTACGCGTGCAGCGCACCTGCGACATGCTTTCCGTTGTTGTGGAGAGTTCTGCCCGTGAGGAGATCGACTACGCTCATGAGCTGTTGTTCGTACCGTACGCGCGTGATGCACACGGGCGCCCGGTGTACGCGCCCGGACTTTCACTCTCGCTCCCGCGGGCACGAGCGCTGGCGCGCGGCATGGGCGCCGATGTTCACGCGGTCTTCGAACAGGCACGTCGCATTCTGCAACTCGATGTTCCGCACGCTGCAACCGTCGGTCACACCGGTTGATTGTTGACAGCGCATCTTTTCACGTCGCGGAACGGCCCGCTGTGACCATCGAACCGCTCCCCAGCGACGCCCCGCTGATCCTTGTAGCTGAGGACAACGAAGACAACCGGATTATTGCGGTCACGTTGCTGCGTCATTTCGGATTTCAAGTGATCTCCGCCTCTACCGGTACCGACGCCGTGCAGATGGCGCGCACCGAACGCCCTGCGCTCATTCTCATGGATGTGGGCATGCCCGACATCAGCGGCTGGGAGGCTACACGGATACTCAAAGCCGATGCGGCCACGCGTGACATTGTCGTGATAGCGTATACGGCGCACGCGCTGCCGAGCGACCGCGAGCAGAGTCTGGCCGCCGGGTGCGACGGGTATCTGGCGAAGCCTGTGGACGCGTTGCGTCTGGTGCGCGCGGTTCGCGAGGCGTTGTTGATGCCGGAGGTGTAGCGGCGCTGGGGCCGCGCTGTCGCCGCTACCGGATCGGCGTGAGCCTGGGCGACATATTCCATGACTCCAGCACGGCGGTCGGTACGTGGGCCGACGTTGCCCGTGCGTGCGCCCAATCCAGCAGATCGCGCGCGGCGTCTGTGCACAGACGGTTGGGACGGGGTGTGATGCCCACGCGCCCGAGATCGAGTCGATCGGCATCCCAGCAGGCGAGGATGGTCGGGTCGCCTGTGGTGTGACCATCGGTGTGCAACTCGCATGCGGTGTAGAGTAACTCGAAGCGTTCGTCGTCGAGATGAACGAGCGTGCCACGCAGCGAGCGCGCGAAGTCTCCGCCGCGTTGGCCGTGTCCGTGGTCGCGATGTTCGTTAATGCGACGGGAGTCGTGGAAGAGCGCGAACAGCGTGACGACTTCGATGTCCGCGCCGTTCGACTCGGCGACTCGGAGGCCGTTCTCGAGGACCCGGGCCCAGTGGACGACGCCGTGGTAGCCGGTCGGGGGGAGAGAGTATCCGCGCAGGATTTCTTGGAGGATCAGGGAGTAGTCGTGCATGTATACGGGCGATGTCGCGATGAATCGTGGCGGCAGGCGTGCGCGACAACTCGGCGCTCAGTATTCGCCCATGATACGCGATTCACCACCCGTACGCACCACACCACAAAGTGCGTATCCGTGCGGCGGTGGTCATTCCGCACGTGCGGCGGCGTTGCCTTTGATACGCCGTCCCCGGACGAGCAACCCCACCACGCCAACCACGACCAACACCACGCTCGACGGCTCAGGCACCTCTGCTGGCAGCTGAAAGCCCGAGGCAAAGCTGACGCCCACCAGATCGGTCACATCTCGGTCGCCGTCAAACAGTCTGAGCCCCGAGATACGCGCTGAGTTTGAGAACTCCGAATAGAGCTCCTGCGAAATGCCGGTCAACTCAGTCGACAGCAAGTTGCGCCACGCGACCTCACTGGTGTGCGCAAAGGTGAAGTCGAGCGTGTTTGACGTGAGTAGCCCGTCAAACGCCGAAACACCGTCGATTGTGGTGACCGTGCGGCCGAAAGCATCTGGCGTGCGCGTCGCCGTTCCTTCGAAACTACCTTCAAACTCCTGAACGACAAGATTGTTGAGCGGAAGTCCGGAGAACGAACGCGTAATGCCAACCCAGCCGAACGGTGAGAATGGCCCACCGCTCGCGATGAAGTAAAGCGCACCGAGAGAGAATGTAGAGAGTCCCGCGATGCTCGGAATGGGTTCCGCCATCTGGCCACCCCAATCGATCAGGAACCGATACGAGGTCAGTGACACACCCGTTGGAACGGAAAAGGTGATTCGATCAGAGTAGTCAACGCGTGACACTGCCATGAAGTCGGCGCCACTCTCTCCAGCGGCGGCAAATGTTGCATTGCTCGCGCTGAGTCGAGCGCTCGACCGCAGCACTCCGTTCTGAAAACTTGCAGCTGCTTCGCCATTCATTCCGACGGCGGGGGTACACGCTGCCACAGCACCTGTTGTCTGGGTGCCCGCGCCGGTCTGCTGACAACCGGCAACGCCGGGTTGCGCGGAGAAGTAGTAACTCGGAATCACGTCAGCATCCACGCGAGACCTCGCCGAGACGGACTGTGATTCAAGCGAGCCCACAGCGGTCACCGAAAGTGCAAAGCTCAGCAGGCGACGCCCCAGACAAAATGTGGTGCTGTGTGTGCTTCTCATCGACGGAGCTATGGCGGAACGCGGAGAGACGTAGGTCATGATGGACTCACTCGCAAATGGGCGTGTGCGTGGGCATCCGAAGGCCTCGAAAATGGAGGCTCCTGAATGAGAGGCAGCCAGCCTGTATTCGTGGTAGACGGACACGCAGTGCCGATTTCCCAGTGCCGCTCACAATGGCAGAGCCTGCTTGACGCGTGTTCGAAGGGCACAGCGCACGCCGCGTGCATGCTTGACAAAGTCTCTACGATGTCGACATTGGGCGATATCTGTCTCCTCCCCGCACGCGACTCGCGATAGTTCATGCCCGAATCGTCCTACCAGTTGTGGCGGACAGCGCTGTCGCTGTGGCTCACTACAATCGTGCTTTGTGTTGCACCCTTGGCTTGCGCACCTCGGGAGCAATCGGCATTCCAGGACCTGATTGCGAAGCATGTGCAGCACTGGCGCGCATCTGTCGAACTGTCCGCGCTTCCCAAGCCGACGTGCGATACGATCTTCCTCGCAGCGCCGCATCGATCGTGTGAGCCGCCAACTCGCGTCGGTCAACTGAGCGAACTGCGAGCGCTGGCCGAACTCGAAGCTACGCTGTCGGCGGAGTATGCAGCTCGCCCGACAGCGGCGGTCGCACACCAACTTGGCGTCGTTCAGCTTGTCGCCGCGATGGATTCCGTTGGTCTTGAGCGGGCCATCGGACTCTTCTCGAACGCCGTTCTCGCCGAGCCGTTGCGAAATGACTACAGCAACGACCTCTCGGCCGCGCTTCTGTTGCGCTATCGCGACCAGCGCACGCTCCCCGATTTGCTTCACGCGGCAGAATTGGCCACGACAACTGCGAATCGCGCGCATCCTGACCGTCAATCATGCTGGAACGCGATCGTATCGCTGGCCTGGTTGTCTCTGCGCGAGCAGCTCAAGCACACTCGCGCGCACTGCGAATCTTCATGCGAACGCCAAGAATGCAGGCTGCCCGTGATCATTGACGACAGTCCGCCAATTGCCACCGACGCACGAGCCATTGCGCTCGACGGACGCTGGACGGACGCGTCGTGGGACTATGCGACGACGCACTTGCTACCGGCGTGGGCTCAGAGTCTCAGTGACGGCGACCGCGCCCGCGAAGGCGCGCTTCGCCGTGATCTACTGCGCGTGCACGCGTTACTTGCGCAGCGATCGGCAGATTCGAGCATTGGACGCGCGCTTGAGAGCATTTCGCAGGCTCCCGCCGGATCGGCACGACAGCGCGCACTTTTGCGCGCCACAGCGCTGCACGCAGAGTTTCGACTGCAATCGAACTTGCGCGAGCCTGCTGAGGCAGAAGCGCTGCTCGATTCGATATCCGCACTTACCCGCCCTTCAGATCAGCTAAGGCTCTGGACGGATCTGTATCGCGCGAATCGTGTGCTGACCAGCGGACGATCGAACGAAGCGCTGCAATCATACCGTGCGCTCGGTGCCGGACTACTCCCACCGGAAACGGTGCTGGGTGAACGTCTTGCCTACAACGAAGCATTGGCAATCATGACACTCGGGGATCAGGTGGGCGGTCTGCAGCGTCTTGAGGCGCACGCAGAACGTTGCAGCGCGCTTGCTCGCGACGAATGCGCGTTCAAAGCACACGCTATGGCGGCGAGCGTCGCGACACTGGTGGGCGACGATGAACGCAGCGAGCAGAACACACAGCGTGCACTGGAGAGCAGTGTCGTACCAATGGGTACGTCGCGCTGGAGTTTGCTCTCGGTGCTGCGACAGACGGCGGAGGTGTATGGATACTCCACGATCGCTGATCTGCTGCATCAAGAAGCCGAACAGGTCGCGCAGCAACTCGCGCGTCCTGATCTTGAAGTCCAGGAACTGACCCTGCGCGCGCACAATCGAGCTCGCCAGCGAGACAGCGTGGGCCTACAGCGCCTCATTAGCGCTCTCGATACGACTTTGAGTACGCGGTTGAACGTGGTGGACAGGGAGTTCTATCGCGCCGAGCGATGGTGGCTAGAAGGAGAATATCGATTCCTCACCGGACGGAGCGGTGCGCGCGCTGTACTCGACTCCTCTGTCGCTCAGATGGCAAGCGACAGCAACAGCGCTCGGCAACTTAGACCTCGACTTTCGCTTGCTCGTGCGATCGCGCGCGAAGGCGACAGCACAGCCGCGTTGCTAGCGCTCGATTCTCTCTTGCGATCACTTGAAGCGCGCAACGGATCCCAGTCTTCACCATTTGATCGAGTACGACTGTCAGAGAATGCGCTGGCCGTGGGCGAAGCCGCAGCCGAGTTGCTGCGCGAACGCAATGCGCCTGGCGCACTCCTTCGCGCGCTCTCAGCAATGCCATTTATCAACAGTGAGCTGCCAACCTGGGACGTTGATTCAACGCGTCTTGATCTGGCGGTACGAAGATTGGGTGATACCGTGCTGCTCTGGTTCCGCCGCGGCGGCGACTGGCGCGTGCGAACCATTAACTTGCCGGAAAGAACCTTGCGCGAGTCGATCAGCACGTTGCAGATGGCTCAGCTAGCCGCGCTCTTTTCCGCACTGATTGAACCGATTCTTGTGAGTGCTGGTCCTGCGGTGCGCTCACTACGCGTGGATGCGCGTGGCGATCTGTCCGCCGTGCCGTGGGCAGCGCTCTATAGCGAGCGCACTCAACAGTTTCTTGTTGAACGCTTCGCTGTGTGGCAAACGGAAGACGTGTGGCAGCGCATTGATGCAGAACGGACTCCTCGTCACGCTCGCGTGGTAGTGATCGACGCTGCGCCACGCAGTGGACAACGCGCGCTTCCTGGTGCGCAGGACGAGGTGTACCGCACACAAGCCATATGGGGCAGGCAAAGTGACCGCCTCGATGGAACTAGCGGCGCCGCGCACATCCTCGCTCGGATTCCCGCATACGATGTGGTGCACTTCGCGGGGCACGCAGTGCTTCACGCGTCGCGTCCGGAACGATCGTATCTGGAGCTGCCATCAGCGTCTGATGCGCGAGTGACTGGCATTCACATCGCGTCCAAACCGCTCGGACGCACACAACTTGTTGTGCTTGCGGCGTGTGACACGCGAGGCGGTACTAGTGCCTCGGCCGCGACCTCGCGCTTTGGCAGCGGAATGTTGTCGCTAGCCAGTGCCTTTCGAGAAGCCGGAGCGAAATACGTGATCGGTGCATCGTGGGCAATCGATGATGAAGCGACGGCCGTCATGATGGAACGGCTGCACGTGTCATTGCGCGCCGGCGCATCTCCCGCGAATGCGCTTCGCGAGGCACAGCTCGCGGCCCTGCGTTCACCGGATCCCACACTTCGATCTCCCCGAGTGTGGGCCGCCTTCCAGCTCTTGGGGAGCTAAGGAGTAGCGTAAAAGTGACGACGGTTACGATCTCGGTTGAAGGTCTGTCGCTCTGGATTCGACGCAAGAAGTACTGGGAGGTGTTGTTTCCGACGTGCAAGGAGCCCACGCAGCAACACTGTCCGTACCTCTCAATCATCACGAATGGCGGAGCACCAGCACCAAAGCGTGAGTCGCTAGAGGGGGTGACTATGACGACCGTCGGGCTGATTCCAGGCGCAGCGCCCGCAACGCAAGCGCCGTCGTGGATGCTCAAGATGAGCGCGAGTGATTCTTCAGCGGCGGGCGGGAAAAATCCCGCTTCGGCGCGCGGCGTGTTCGCTACTTTGCAGCTGCCCCTGCAACTGCTGGAACGAAAGAGCGCCCGCGACATCGGGCCGGTCAGTTTTAATGGGGAGATGTATCAGCTGGACTATGGCACGAGCATCCGCCTCACCGCGGCCGAGCCCGCGTTTCTAATTAAGACGAAAGACGGTGTAAGCACTCCCATCAACCTGGACACGAGTGTGCCCACCATCATGGTCGTCATTGAAAACCTGACCGACAAAGACCAGGAGGTCGACTGTGGTGAAACAAAGAAGGGTGAACATCTCGAGGAGACGGACGATCTTCTCGCGCTCTGCGACATGCCCGTAGCTGTACCGCGCTACTTCGGTCCGGATCTGAAGAAGGTGTGCGAGGGGTTGCGGATCGAGCCGCGCGCGGAAATGGAAAATCCGTACCGCCTCTGCCCCTCTGCCTACTGCGTGGACTGTCCCGACGATTGATCAACGCACCATGAACATTTTGGCTGGTTCACGATGCCAGGATTTTCAGTACATCGGTCGCGGCAGCACGGGCGTTCACTAGTTCGCCGGTTGGCAAGACGTCTGAGAGTCGCCGGATGTGCGCTGTCAGTTCCTCAGCGCGCTCCGGCGACAGTTGCTTGGTTTGCAGCACTCGCTGCAACGCGGCGATCATGTCGGTGTTTGCTTGAGCTGTACTGCTTCCAGCACGCAGCAGCTCAAGCCATACACCAACATCGAACGCATCGGAGGACACCAGCGCTCGTACGCTAGTGAAGGCCCCGTCATACGACGCGGAGTCACGCGCCGACAAAACGAGTTGGCTAGCGACCGATGCGTTGAGCGGTCGCATTAGCACGAGCATTTCTTCGCGGGCTCCCGCGCCGTCCCCGGCCCGATCAAGCACGGCGTCTACCGAAAGCACGCCCAGTCGAACCGCGCGTGCTGTTTCGTCCACTTCATTGTTCCCTGAGCGCACCACCACCCATCTCTCGCTCGAAAGAGCGCTGAGGTCATGGCTCGCTATGACAAGCGTTACCGCATGCAGCGGTGTGATCGCAGGACTGTCGGCGCCGACATCGGATTTGCCAGCGCTCCACAGCGTTGCAAATACCGCGATGCTTGCAGCGGCCGCAAGCAACATTCCGCGATTGTTCCCAAACCGCAGGGCGCGACCAGCGCGAGCGGGAGCTACTGCATCGTTGGCAGTGCGAAGCGCCGCTGCGTCGACCGCAATCTCTTGCCACTCCGGCGACGCCGCGAGCTGCGCCATCACAACTTCGCGTTCCGACTCGGGCAAGCGACCGTCAAGGAACGCCGCGATTCTCTCGGCATCAAGCGCAGGTTCAGACACGATGCCTCCATCGCTGCACGCCGTTAAGAACAACGGACTCGCCATAGTAGATGGTCGCTGCCGACCGATTTCGCGTGCTGCTCATGATTCTGCCCCTCCCACGAGGTCTCGAACGGAATCAGTTGTGATGCCCGCAGACTCGAGATGTCGCCTGAGCGCAGAAACGCTGCGCTCAAGTCGTCGATAGAGAGGCTTCTGCTCTATGGTTAACGTTCGGGCGATATCGGCCACACTATGCCCCTCGAGAAATCGCATTGACACGAGCAGGCGGTCCTCAGTCGCGAGTGAATCGAGCGCCGCATTGAGCTCCCGACGGGCACGCGCAATTTCCAGATCACGTTCACCGCTGGTGACAAGCGCGTCTGCAAGCATGGACGGGGACGCCGCGAGTTCATGGTCGGTCTCGAATACTCGGCGTGGTCGCAGCGGCTCACGCGTAGGCAATGACAACGCGATATCACGCAACTCGCGTTCGGAGTACGGCTGATCACCTGCCGCGAACACCTCAGCAATTGCCTCCTCACGAGTTCGCCCCAATCGCTGCATCAGTCGCTCAAGATGGATGGCGACCGGCCCGGCGCGAAGCGCCGTGGCAGAGGGGCGCCATCGTCCGTCTCGGGCAACGATATAGTCGCGCAGCCAACTCGAGATAACAACGGCTAGATAGGTCGCGACTGAGCTCTCTCTTCGGAACTGCCGAATCGGCGCGTAGTCGGACTCGACGAAGCGGGCGCGGACGTCTGCGGCAAACTCTTCGGCTTCGGTACGATCCAGACCTCGTCGCCGACATATCGCGGCGGTGAGGCTGTCGATCGTTGGCAGCAGCTCAAGGAACTTTGCTTCGTCGGACACGGCGGCGGGTCGGATCGGTTGAATGCTCCGTGCGAAAGTACCTGCGACCGCGGCGAGAGGGAAGATCGTGGTGGAGGGAAAAATCTAGGACGTGTCCATCGTATACAGAGTCGACCGGATAGATGGCCTCTGTGCAGACCATCCCCGTTCGCAATTACCCCAAACTTTTCGCGTCCGTACGAATCGCGAGCCCTCCAATCTTTCGCGGCACCGAACAATACAATGAGCAGCCTGTCAACACTCGTGAGCTTCGTTGAAGTGGGAGCCGCAAAGTTTCGTCATTCAACGGTTCGGTATGCCTCAGGCGTGGCCGTGACGTTGGTGCTGGCAACGACACTCACGTCTGCAACCGGAAACGCACAGGGAGCGACCGCTGCGTGCGACGTGCGGAATGCGGCACCCGTCAGTCGAGGGGAGATGCTCGATGTGGTGGTGCATGACACGGCCAGACTTGGTATTCCCTCAACAGCAGCAACTTCGTTGGTTTTGTACATCGATGGCTATCCATTGGCAAGCGCACCGATGTACGCGACCCGTCGACATGGCCAACCAGTTGCGTTGCGTTATCGGCTTATTTCGCGACAACAAAATAGAGAGACTTGGCAACTGCTCTACGAGACTTCACGTCTGTCATTTCGCCCGACAAGAATAGGACTTGGTCCAGATGCAAAGTCGGAGGCAGTGTCTTGCGGTACCGTTCAGTTCAAAGCGGTGCGCAACGCTTCTTCGATCGAGTGGATTATCTATCTGCTTCTGCTAGCATCCGCAATCTGGCTACTGTTCGGCACCGACGCATTGCGCGAACCGCCAAGCGCACTTGAGTCATCAGCTACTTCATCGTCTCGTGAAGTACATGAGCCTAAGGCTGATTGGCCTGTCAGCCTCGGCCTTTCTCAAATGGCGTTCTGGACGATTATCGTCGTCGCTTCGTTCGGATTCCTCTATCTCGTAACAGGCGAGTTTAACGCGATTCTCACGAGTCAAGCGATCGTGCTGATGGGAGTCAGCTCCGCAACGGCACTTGCGTCAGCAGGCATCGGAAAGACTAAACGGGAGAACGCCAGGACGCAGCTCGCACAACTTCGTGCTCAACTCCGCGACGGACTTGGGAATGGTGCCGCCGGAGAGACTGCCTCGATGCACGCAGCACAGCCGTTGGAACGCGAGATAAAGTATCAACTCGGAAGATTGGGGAAGCCCATGACTAGTGGATACTTCGCTGGCCTTCTGAACGATCGAGATGGCGTCGCTCTGCACCGGGCGCAACTACTCGTATGGACGCTCGCGCTAGGAATCGTCTTTGTCGTCGAAGTTCTAACGTCGCTGGCCATGCCTGAGTTTGATGCCACGTTGACCGTACTGCTCGGTATCGGTAGCGGCGCCTATCTGGGATTCAAGATCCCTGAATCGCACTCTCTTCCAAGTGAGGACACGCCTCGACTCGGCAGTAGTTGATGAGTAAATGCGAACACTGGAGCCGTTGCAGAGCTGCTTGATTCCCGCCGACGCCAGCAGCACTTAAAGCTCAGCAGCAGCGGATTGCTGGGCTAGAGGGCTTGAATCGTCGAATCCATTTCCGCACAAAAAGGAGCCACGATGTCGTACCCGTATCAAGATCTTGAGCAAGCGGGCGTAGATATTGCCTCGCTGGTGAACGAGGACTTCCTTAACAAATTTTCAGTGAGTCATCACAAGCTCAACTCGCATCTGTACATCGGCGCCGCGAGCAGCGACGAGCTTGGTGACAAGGTGGAGATCAAATATCAGGTCGTTCACCCGTTGAAGTTCGACCTTGGTCCAATTTCCGAGAGTCGATTTCGCAGTCTTTATGAATCACATCTACTTACGAAGGGTCTGGACCCAACACGGCTCGCGCACATGTTCACAGTTCCGGCCAATCTTAAGCTTAATAGCGAAAAGATCGCATTCGAAATTGCGGTTATCAGCTCGCAAGATGGCTCGGACATTATCCGCGTACCTTTTGCCTGGGACATGGAAGCAAGATGCGCCGTCCTGCTTGCAGAGGATGATGGCCAGTACTCGGTGAAGCTCGATCCTCTGAAACTCGAGTTTTCGATTGGTGAGTCTGGCGTGTTGGCGAACGTGCGCCAGTTGATCATGAAGAGTGACACTGAGCAAAACGCACAGTCTCCGCGAAGCTACAGCCCTCCCGATCCGGAGTGGTGCATAAAAATCGAGCGACTTATCCTTCTGTTGGTGAACAGGGTCATTGCAGTTCAGCTGTCAAACTTCATCCTCGCATGGGAGTTGCCGAAGGCGATCGAGCTATCGGAAGGGGTTGAGTTCAGACCTAGCTTTCTTGATGTGAAAGCAGATGTCCTTGCGCTTGGCGGCCATGTTACAATGGCGCCGATAGCGGTATCGAGCCTGCAAACAAGAGCGTCGGCCGTGCTTGCTGAATATACGCAGCGCGTTCAAGAAGAATTCGACGCGATGAGCGACGATCAGCTACGCAACATCAAAGACGTGGAACTGAAATCGGTCCAGTGGCTGAAAGCGACGACACTCGCGCTGCGCGAAGCTCCCGCTACCACTTCAGCCTCTGGACGGTCGAGTAAAGCCGGCGACACCTTCCCGAAGAATGTGTCATTGCTATTCAATGACAAACCGATCGACTATATCGCCAAGAAAGAGCTCTCCATCAGAGAGGGCTCTAGCTCGTCGGTCCAGCTCGATCGTCTGCTGAAGGCAGAAGCTGGCTGGTGGCTGCACATTCATAGTGTTTCTGGTGGCGTTGCGCCGGGTGGACTGTGGATCAAGGCTTCACCGGAAGTTGGTGGATATGCACGTGTTTGTTACTTCGATGTGAACCCGAAAAACTTCGGAAAATGGAAGTGCGTCGGTCCTGCTGTGCAGCTCACCATTCGGAATGCCAAGTTCTCAGTTTACCCGTCGTTCGAGACGAGCGGCATCTACCTTCGCGGTCGGTTTTCATCAGATGGCGTGGAGGTTCGAGTTCCGGGATGGCCAAGCTGGGCCAATGATCTACTCGCGTGGGTCACACGAGTTCTCTCGGACCCCATCGTGGACTTTCTCGGAGCGTTGTTGGCGCTATTCAAGATTAGAGTCGTCAAGTACCCGAAGCACTTTCCCGGAACCGGATTGGAGTGGACGCCCAACTTTAACACGACGCCCGCGAACATTGGGCCGTATCTTGAATTTTCTGCCGATCCGGAGTTCGAGTAACACGCTGTAGACGCCGCGCGCAAGTCGCTGGCAATCCGCGGCGCTCTCAGTGCGAATCGCCTACCTGCCCTCGCGGCGCAGGGGGCGATTCGTCTGTAGCAGACAAGTGGTTCGCCCGGATCTAGGTCGTACCGCGTCTGCGCCAGTGTATCCATATCTAGATCCGAGCGCAGCGATGGTGGTGATGACGGCCCACTGCGACGCTGCACTGGCTTGCGTGCTTGTTCACCACTTGCAGCGTGGGATGATATCCTTCGTGAACGAACCATGGCTGCGAGGCGTAGATGGATCCCGGCGCAAAGGAGCTGCACCCTTGGGCAGCTCAACTTCCGAGGAATGCAGAGGTGCTCCTCCCCCGACTTGCAATTTTCAAAATAATGCCCAGTACCCACACCAGCCCGCAACGACGATCATCAAGAAAGCAGTTGTCGCACACGCAAGCATATAGAGCGGGCTAGTTTCGATTGGTTTCTGACCGCAGAGCAAAGCAAGCTCCTGAAACCGCATCCGAAATTCCTTCTCTTGCGAGAACGCACTGTGTAGCGGCATTAGAATCGCACAACAGCAAACAAACGCGACGGCAAGGATCAGCGCGCGATTCGCGGCCTCTCGGACAGCGAAAGTAAATAGGGCACCTTGGATTCCGAGAAAAATTGTGATGCCCTTGATATATCCATCGATATAGAATTTGTAGAGGTCGACACGCAGTTTCAGTTCATCCGTCGCTACACGTGCCGCGTCAGGCTTAACAGCGCTCGTTGTGGAAGAGATCGCGTCTACCGAGCCGTCGGACAGCGACTCGACTGAGCCTGCAAACAAACTACTCGTCATTGGGGTGCTCCGCAGTTAGCTCTTGGCTTTGGAAAAGTCTTCAAGTGACGGTGACACCTCTTTTATCGACGCACTTTGTAGCTAGACACCGCCTTTGAACACATTCGTGCGATGCCACTGCAGAAACGCAGGGTGAGGCCAATCAAGTTCTGCTGCAGGGAGCACAGCCACTCCATCCGGCCGAAGCAACTGACGTACCGCATCGTCCAGGCCTCGGGAAACGGTGAGGATTTTCCCCTCATCGGACAAGGAGATGAAGCCACGATCAAACGCCCAGTGCAGACTCTTCATGAGTGCAATGCCGTTCCGGACCGTGTCAGGTCCGTCATTTGCGACCGGCCGAATATGCGCGGCATCAGCCTCCGCACGGCCACTCCCGTTCGTCATGCGAACACCTGTCAGCGCGCAACGTCCCTTGTACACCTTCTCAACAACTCGATATCGAAACGACGCGTCGCGAACGCGCACGTTCTGAAGGATCTGTTCAATCGGGCGCGCCTGTAGCTCTTGAAGCGGTTCAGTGTCCGCCAGTCCTTCGCGCACGCCAGCGGACGTGCTTTCGACAAACATTCCCATACGGAAAATCTTTTCAGCTTCAGAATACGGCACGGGCAGTACGGCAGATTGCAGCGCCTTGCCAGAAACGGCAGTCGTGGCAATCGGGACAGGCGTCGCGAACTCACATCCGAAGCGAAGGCCTGCAAATCCGTGTTCGGTGCTCTTCGGATCATCCCAGAGCGCTGTGATATACGCAAACCCGGTGAATGAAGATCGACCTCCGCCAGCCGACTCGGCGGACGTGCCGCCGCGCTTCGGCTCATACATCAGCACAAGGCACCCTATCATGCTCTCCAAGGCACGCTGGTACTTCGCCTTTGGATAGTGATAGCGGACGTAAGGAATGTCTTTGTAGCCGGGATGGCGACGCGTGACGAGCACGCCCGCGCGCAGTGTTTCTGACATCAAGTGTCGATGGCGGTGAGTGTCAAGATAGTTGTCGTATGAAGTTCTATCCGGTGACCACCAGCGCGGTCGGAGATCGAGCGTCGTTCAAATACACCGTCGTCGGACGCGACCAGTTGCGCGTGGGGCCG
>JALHNZ010000044.1 GCA_022843265.1 Gemmatimonadaceae bacterium | reverse complement strand
TGAGCGCGAAATTCTTGAACCGATAGAAGAAGCCATTCAGGGCATCTCGGGTGTCGACAAGATCACCAGTGAAGCTCGTGATGGTTTTGCGCAGGTCGTCACGACGTTTGTGTTCGAAAAGGATCTGCAGCAGGCGACGCAGGACATTCGTGACGCCATCAGTGCCACGCGACAGGACCTGCCGGCTGAAATGGAAGAGCCGCTGTTCCGACGCTTCGATCCGGCCGATCGTCCGATCATCACCCTCGCGCTCACGTCGGATGTGCTCACGCCGGCGCAGCTCACGCGGTTGGCGGATCCTGGCATCACGCGTGAACTCCGCGCTGTGGCCGGTATTGCGAACGTGGAAGTGTCCGGCGGCGTGGAACGCGAGTTGACGGTCGAGCTGGATCCGATGCGTTTGCAAGCGGCGGGTGTGACGGTGCCGCAGGTTGTCAGCGCATTGCAGACGCAGAACCTGGCGGTGCCGGTTGGTCGCATTGGTGGTTCGCTTGATGAACGCACGATTCGTCTCAAGGGTCGTCTTGAAGGTCCTGACGATTTTGCGCAGATGGTGGTGAGCCAGCGCGGCGGTCAGTTGGTACGCCTGAGTGATGTAGCAGTCGTGAAAGACGGCACGCAGGAAGCGCGCACCCTCGCGCTGTTTAACGGCCGCGATGCGGTTGGCATCGATATTACGAAAACCAAAGGGTATTCCACGACGGCGGTCTCTGAACAGTTGATCGCCAAGGTCGACGAACTGATTCCCACCCTGCCCAAGGGTGTGGAAATCAAGGTGGTCAAGAACTCGGGTGTGCGCGTTACCAACTCAGTGACCAACGTGCAGCAGACGCTGGTGGAAGGCGCGATCCTCACCGTGCTGGTGGTGTTCGTCTTCCTGAATTCGTGGCGCTCCACGGTCATTACCGGTCTGGCACTGCCGGTGTCCGTGTTGGCGAGTTTCGTGGCGGTGTGGGCGTTCGGATTTACGCTCAACACCATGTCACTGCTCGGTCTTTCGCTGGCGATCGGTATTCTGATTGACGACGCGATCGTGGTGCGAGAAAATATTGTGCGACACGTGGAAATGGGTAAAGACCATTACACGGCGGCGCGCGAAGGCACGGCCGAAATCGGTCTGGCGGTCACGGCGACTACGTTTGCTATTGTAGCCGTGTTTATCCCGATCGCATTTTTGTACGGTGAGGCGGGCCAATGGTTCAAGCCACTGGCGCTCACCATTGCATGTTCCGTGCTCGTCTCGCTGTTCGTGTCCTTCTCGCTTGACCCGATGCTGTCCGCCTATTGGCCCGACCCGCATGTGCCAGAAGAGAAGAAGGCGTGGATCACCAAGAAGCTCGACAAGTTCAACATCTGGTTTAACGGACTGGCCACACGCTACCGCGATGTGATTGCCTGGGCGCTTGATCATCCCAAGTCGATGGTTGGACTCGCGGTGGTCACGTTTGTGGCCGCACTCGCCATGCCGGCGACCGGCATCGTGGGCGGTGGATTCTTTCCGATTGACGACCGCAGCGAGCTGAACATGGCGGTCGAAACACCGCCGGGCGCGAATCTTGACTACATGCGCCTCAAAGTGGGCGAAGCGCTCGCGATTGCATCATCGCAGCCCGAAGTGGAGTACACCTTCGCCTCAGTGGGCGGTGGTTCGGGTTCGGTGGACAAGGCGAATCTGTATTTCCGCTTGACGCCCAAAAACTCGCGTGATCGCAGCGCAGAAGACATTGGTGCTGCCCTGCGCGAAGAAGTGAAGCGCATTGCTGGTGCCGACGTGTCGGTGTACACAAATGACTTTGGCGGGTCTGAAAAACAGATCCAGTTGCAGTTGCGCGGTCAGGACATTGCGCAGTTGCAGCCGGTGGCCGAAGAGTTCCTCGCGGCCGTGCGCACGGTACCGGGCGCGGTAGACGTCGGGCTCTCAACGCGCGGTCAGAAGCCGGAGCTCGATGTCACGGTCGATCGCGGGCTTGCCGGGTCGCTCGGGCTCACCGTTGGCGCCGTTGCGCAATCACTGCGCCCTGCGTTCGCCGGAATTGAAGTGGGCACGTGGGTGGACCCATCGGGTGAAACACGCGATGTACGCGTGCGCTTCAGCGATGCAGCGCGCGCTCGCGCGGCGGACCTCGAGCAGATTCCGATTTCAGTTGGACCGGCCGGTGGTGCGCAGCAAATCGTGCCACTGGGTCAGGTGGCGCGCATCACCCCAGCACTCGGTCCGGCGATCATCAATCACCTGGATCGCGACGCTGTGATCACGGTGCAGGCCAACACGGCGGGGCGTTCGCTCTCCGAAGTGTTGACCGATATCAACAAGGCAACGTCGGGCATCTCGCTTCCGCCGGGCGTACAGTACAGCGAGGGTGGTCAGGTTGAACAGCAGACCGAGGTCTTCACCAAGATCTTTGTCGCCCTCGGCGTGGCCGTCGGGTTGATGTATCTGATTCTCGTGGTGCAGTTCGGATCGTTCCTTGACCCGCTGGCGATTCTGGTGTCGTTGCCGCTGTCGTTGATTGGTGTGATGGGTGCGCTCGCATTGTCCGGCGCCACGATCAACATCATGAGCATGATCGGGGTGATTCTTCTGGCCGGCATTGTGGCCAAGAACGCGATTCTGCTCATCGATTTTGCCAAGACGGCGCGCGAGCAGCAGGGCATGCCACTGCGCGAGGCGCTCATTGAAGCGGGAGCCATTCGGTTGCGCCCGATCCTCATGACTACATTTGCGCTTGTGGCCGGCATGGTGCCGATCGCGCTGGGCACAGGTGAAGGCGCGCAGTTCCGCTCGCCGCTGGGTATCGCGGTGATCGGCGGTGTGATCACCTCCACCGTGCTGACGCTCGTTGTGGTGCCTACGGTGTACGAGTTGCTCGACAGCATGCGCTCGCGTGCGCTGCGCATGGTTGGCCTGAAGCCGCCGCGTACGGGTGAACACCGTACCTACGGCGGCAGCGGTGCGCCTCTGCCAACGATTGGAGACTGAGCTGGTTCTGATGTTTTCGCGTCTGTTGCTGGTGTCTGCTGCGAGTGTCGCGGTGGCGACGGTTGTCCCGACTGCCGATGGCATGCTCGAGGCAATTGCCGCCATCGAAGACCGCTTCAGCACCTACGCGGCGCTCGGTGCATCGGCGATTGCCGTCTCCGAGTTCGCTCCGATCTTTGGTGGCATCGCCGCGCAGGAAGGGCAGCTGCGTGTCACCAATGTGGTCATCGCCATCACGCTTGGTGGCTGGATCGCGACCACGTTGCTTTACGTGCTCGGCCGACTCAAGTGGGAGTGGCTGCGCCGCAAGTGGCCAACCGCACGCAGTGCCGGTACGGTTGCGCTGCGCGTGGTGCGTCGCAATCCGGCCCGCGCATCGTTTATTGTGCGCTTTCTGTTTGGTGGACGCATTCTGCTGCCAATTGCCTGCGGCGCGGCACGCGTACCACTGCCGGTGTACCTACCCATGTCATTACTCGGCTCACTCGCCTGGACAGTGGTCTTCGTGCTCGTTGGCATCGCCGCGGGTGAAGCCGCCGAACAGGTACTTGGCCGGCTCAAGAACGCCGAAACCGTGGTGATGGCGGTGGGCGCCTCACTGCTTGTCTTCGCCGGTGTCTGGTGGTGGCGCCGTCGTGAGCGTCGGACCGCGCGACGCGCCGCAGCCTCGCTGGCGAAGCGCGCGGATCCCTAGGGATCCGTTGCGGAGGTGCTCCTAATGCTGGGGAAACTTCGTGCTTTCGTGCCCTTCCCGCCGCAGTTCCCCCAGCATTAAACGCCCGCCCGCGGTACGCTCCTACGGCGCCGAAACCACCCGCGCCGCCTCGCGCAGCGCCAACCATGTTGCTTCGATGTGCTCACGCTGCGTACGAACGCTGCCGATGGCGAGACGTATCACATAGCGGTCTTCAAGCTTCGTATGTGAGAGCAACGCCACACCACTCGCGTTGACGTGTTCGAGAATGGCGGCGTTGATCGCGTTGCGCTCGGCTTCGGTGGTGTTGGGTGGCATATAGCGAAAACACACCAGCGAGAGTGGTACTGGTGCACATAGCTCCCAGTCGCCTTCGTAGTGCACCATGCCCGCAAACTCGCGCGCGAGTTCGCAGTGATGACGCAGACGTTCTTCAATGCCGTCGGCACCGAAGGCGCGCAATACCATCCAGAGTTTCAGTGAGCGAAAGCGACGGCCGAGTTGCACGCCGTAGTCCATCAGGTTCACGACGGCGTCGTCGCCTGGTGAACGCAGGTACTCGGCAACAAGGGAAAACGCGCTGCGCAATGCATCCGGACGGCGTGTGTACATCACCGAGCAGTCCACCGGCGTAAACAGCCATTTGTGCGGATTCACCACGAGTGAATCAGCGGCGTCTACACCTTCAAGCAGCCAGCGCATTTCCGGGACAATTGCCGCCGGGCCGCCGTAGGCGCCATCAACGTGCACCCAACAGTTGAACTCGCGCGCAATCGGTACGATCTCGCGCACGCTGTCGATGCTTGATGTACTGGTCGTGCCAACCGTTGCCACCACCGCCATTGGGGTAAATCCGGCGGTGGCGTCGGCTTCGAGTGCGTCGCGCAATGCATCGGTGCGCATGCGATACGCACTGTCCACCGGAATCTTGATCACGTTCTCGTGTCCAAGCCCGAGCGTGATGACGGCCTTTTCAACACTCGAGTGTGCGTGCTCTGAGGTGTACACACGCAGTGCACGCAAATCGCGTCGTCCGGCCAAACCCAGCGTGCGAATATCCAGCCCCGTCGCTTCACGCGCGGCCGCGAGTGCGTAGAGCGTGGAGATCGACGCGGTATCGGTGATCTGACCAAACCATCCGTCACCGAGGCCCATGAGCTGTCGCAGCCAGTCTACGGTGCGCAGTTCAAGCTCGGTGGCAGCAGGACTCGTGAGCCACAACATGTTGTTCACGTTGAGCCCCGCCGCAAACAACTCACCCAGAATTCCCGGATACGATCCCGAAATCGAGAAGTAGCCAAAGAATGTTGGCGAGTTCCAGTGCGTGATGCCCGGCATGATCACGTTGTGAAAATCCTGTACGATCGCATCCAGAGATTCTGCGTGCGCCGGTGCCGACACGGGCAACTGTGCGGCGACGTCGCCCGGTGCGACTTGCGCACGCACCGGATGACGTTCGGGATGTTCGAGATAATCAGCGATCCAATCCACCGCTTCGTGCGCGGCTTTCCTGAACTCTTCGGGCGAGAGATCACCCAATCGTGCCGAAGTGGTCATCGGGTACCGGGGCCGCCGCTCTGATTGCTGCCGCTACCCGTGGTGGAACGCACCGTGGGATACGTAATGCCGAGTTGCTCAAGGTACGTGCCAAAACGCGTGGGATCGTAGTACAGCTTGCGCAGCTCTGGACGGAAGCGGTTCATCACTTCGGCATTGAGCGTGTTCGCTGGCATATCACCGGCACGAATGAACGGCTGGTACTTCACGTCTTTCGTCTGCACGTCTTTGAAGTACGTCCACGCGTCGGCCACCAGCGATGGTGCGAGGAGCAGGTCGAGCATGGTCAGTGCCTGAACTTTTGCACCCGCCACGGCGCCCTTGTGCGCAATCGGCGTGGCCATGGCAATCGAGTTGGCCCAGTTGTGTCCGGGCAGTCCCGGAATGTTCGACGGGAAACGCAGCGTGATCGTGGGAATATTCCACGACACATCACCAATGTCGTCACTGCCACCACCGGTAAAGTTCTGCACCGTTTCGGCGCCGCGCAGCGTGCCGAGCTGACTGGACAATCCAAAATCCGGCTGACCGAGTTCTTTCTGAATGCCTTTGGCGAGCGCCTGATCCTTGTCATCCCACGTGGGCATGCCAACACGCTTGATGTTTTCGTACGTGGCTTCCGCAATCGGCTTGCTGAAGTGCGCTGACCAACCCGATCCCAGAATACGGACCGTATCAAGCTCGGTATCCGTCATCATGGCCGCGCCTTTGGCAATGCGCCGTCCAATTTCGAACAGTTCCATGGTGCGCGGATAATCCTGCTCGCGGAAATAGAACCAGATGCTGGCCGTGCTCGGCACCACATTCGGCTGATCACCACCGTCTCGTACTACGTAGTGCGAGCGTGTGGCCAGACGCAGATGTTCGCGGCGGTATTCCCAGCCGTTCGCCATCAGCATCACCGCGTCAAGCGCACTTTTGCCACGCCACGGTCCGCCGGCCGCGTGCGCGCTGGTGCCGCGAAACATGAACTCGGCGGAGATGAGCGCCGCCTGTCCACTCGCGCCCCACGCCACACCGAGGTCGTTCGACACGTGTGTGAAGAGCGCGACGTCGGCGTCTTTGAACACACCTTCTCGCACAAGAAACGCTTTGCCGGCCATCAGTTCTTCGGCCACGCCGGGCCAGAGCACCAACGTGCCCTGCAGCTTCTCGCGCTCCATGATCTTCTTCACGGCAATCGCCGCGGCCACGTTCACCGCTTGTCCCGAGTTGTGTCCTTCGCCGTGTCCCGGTCCACCTTCAATGAGCGGCGCGCGATAGGCCACGCCCGGCTTCTGCGAGGCCTGCGGAATGCCATCCACATCGGAGCCGAGTGTGATGACCGGCTTGCCACTGCCCCAACGGGCGACCCACGCGGTGGGCATGCCGGCCACACCGCGTTCGATCTTGAAGCCTTCTTTTTCCAGCATGCCGGTCAGATACCGCGCCGTTTCCACTTCTTCGAAGCCGAGTTCGCTGAAGGAAAAGAGCATGTCGACGATTTCCTGCACGCGCTTGGCGTCCTTGTCGACCATGGTGACTGCCTCGGCCTTGAGCTTCTCAAGTCGGGGGTCGGCCGCACGTTTTGGAATGCTGGCGGCCGGCGTGGCCTGTGTTGGCTCGCCGCGCTGGGCGACCGCAACGACAGGAGCGAGCGAGGCGCACAGCACACCGGCGAGGAGCCAGCGGGGTGTGCGAATGAAAGCGGGGGATGCAGTCATTTTGGGGGAGGCGGGCGTGGAAGGAGAGCCGAGGCCGCTGCGTTGCAAACCAGGAGCCACTCTCGAAGCTACGAAATGCACCGCCACAATGCTGGCGGATTGCCCGGAAGACTACGTTCCGAAGTCGAGAAACCCCCCGGATCACCGTGCGTACGGCTGGGTATGTGGTTTTCATCACTCTTCATTCCTCGAAGCACCCGCCGTTCGATGCGACAGCTCGCTGCTCTGCTAAGCCTTTGTGTGATCGCTGCTCCTCTGAGCGCGCAAGCGCGTCCCCCGCGCGACACCCTGTCCGACAGCGCGCGCGCGATTCTCCGGGACGTCAACCGGGAAGCGGGCCGAATGGGCCGAGCCGCGTACGATAGCGCGCGCAAGCCGGTGAACATGTCTGACGAGGTGCGATCGAGCGCGTTCGCAGATCCGCAGGCGAAGGTCATTCTTGAGCGCGCCCGAGTGGCCCGGCTGAGCCAGGACTCGGCGCTGCGTTCGTACCGCGCCATCACCACGCAGCGCATGTCACTTGGTCTGGGCGTCCGACGCGTGGGCCTTGAAAAGACGCTCTTTCGCGGCGACAACGTGGCTCGCGTGGATTGGTCGCGCGACGGTGGCGTGTGGGTCACGCCACTCGGATCGCGCGCCACGGTGCCAATGGCTGGTGCGAACAGCACGGGCGATATGGTCGACGCGGTGTCGATTCCGTATTTCCCTGGGCGCGAATCACTCTGGATGCCCAGCAGCAACTTTGGCGTGGTGCGAGCGGATGTTGATGATCGTGAGATTATTCATCCGATCGCCAACGGTGCCGAGGCGTACTATCGCTATGAAACGGGTGATTCGATCACGATCACACTTGACCGCGATCGCAACATTCGGCTGCGCGAGCTGCGTATTACGGCGCGTCGTCCCGAGTGGCGCGTGTTTGTGGGCACATTCTGGTTTGATCAGGAGAGCGGACAGCTGGTGCGCGCTGCGTATCGGTTAGCGGTCCCGATCGAGTTTTGGGATCTCGCCACCGAAGAAATTGGCTATGAAGAAGAGCGCAACGTCGTGGTGGCTCGCACGCGTGACTCGATGGCGCGGGAACGGTTGTCGCGTGCAGAGTATGTGATTGATTCCACGCGTCGCGCCGCGCGCTCGAACAACGATGATGATGAGCCGCCGGGTTGGGTAAAGGCCGCGTTCCGTCCGGCGCGCGGCACACTCGATTACGTCACGATTGAGTACGGTTTGTACGGCGGACGATTCTGGATGCCGCGCGCGAATAGTGCCGAGTTCCACGCGCAGATCGGGCCAATGCGCACCCCGTTCAAGCTTGACGAAAAATTTACGTACGACGAAGTAAATGGCGATTACAAAACGCCACCGATTCCCAAGGCACTCACGTCCGTTGAACGGTTGGCGCTCAACGACAGCATTCGCAAGGCGGGTGCTGATACGTCCGGCATCTTCACAGATCGCGACGGCGCGGTCTCGGTAACGGTGAGCGTGGGCGGTGGCAGCGATAGCGTGCGTCTCGCGCGTGGTGACTCCATCTATCGACGCGCCAACTGCAAGCCGGGAGACAGCACGTACGTTCGCACTGAATCGCGATACAATGACGCACTGCGAGTGGCTTACACCATGCCGTGCGATCGGCAAAAGCTGCGCAACAGCGACCTCCTGCCGCCGAGCAATATTTCCGACGCCGATCTGTTCGATCTGACCACTCAAGATCAGCTGCTCGACGCGCTTGGTCTGTCGCTGCAGCCGGCGTGGGGTCCCATGCGTCCAACACTTCGCAGCGGGCTCGATCAGTTGCGGTACAATCGCGTGGAAGGACTGAGTGTCGGATTGCTTGGCGAACAAGTGCTCGGCGCGGGATACACCGCGCGTGCCACCGCGCGTCTCGGACACGCCGATCTTGAGCTCAACGGCGAGCTTGGAATCGAACGCAGCAACGGTCGACGTACTGCCTTCGCCAACGTGTACCGGCGACTGCGTGCCACCGCACCGGAGTGGGGCAATCCGCTGTCGTTCGGACCGTCGGTACCAGCCATTCTGTTTGCGCGCGACGAAGGTTTCTACTTTCGGACGGTCGGTGTGGAAGTCGGCGATCGTCGCACCGTGCGCCGGGGCGCTTTTGAATGGCGTTTATTTACCGAGCAACAGCGCACCGCCGGTGATAGTTCGGTGGTCGAAACGTGGTCACTCGGTCGTCAGCTGGGCGTTGGCCAGTTCCGCACCAACTTTGACGCATCAAAGATTTCCGTGACGGGACTTGAAGCCTCGTGGGCTCGTGTGTTCGGCAATGATCCGCTCGGGCTGCGTCTTGTGTCGCAGCTGCGTGGTGAGGGCGGCACTGGCACCGTGGCGTACGGACGCGCCTCGTTCGAACTGATTGCCTCGCGTCCGGTTCGCAAAGCGGCGCTTGCGCTCACCACCAGTGCGGGCACCAGTGTTGGTGATCTGCCGCCGCAGCGTGGCTGGTTCCTTGGCGGGCTGCGCACCGTGCGCGGCAGTGCACCGGGATCACAGTTCGGAAACGCGTACTGGTTTGCGCGTGGTGAAGTGGGTACCAAGTTTGGCGCCGTGCGTCCTGTGCTGTTCTATGACGGCGGCTGGGCCGGTTCACGCGACGCCTTCGGCAAGGGCGCGATGTTGCGCGGCGCTGGTGGCGGACTCTCGTTCCTCGACGGCATATTCCGCCTCGACGTAGCGCGGAATCTCGCGCGGAGAGGTGGCTGGCGCACCGATCTGTATTTTGAGGCCCCGATTTAGCAGGAATCTATTTGAGCACTCGCGTTCTCACGGGCGATTCTGCGCCACGTATCACAGCGCCGCTATTCGTAGCGGCGCTGTTTGCGAGTGCCTCCCTGATCTTCGCATTGCAGCCGCTGTTCGCGCGCATGGTCACGCCGCTGCTCGGTGGTTCGCCGGCGGTGTGGAACACCTCGATGGTGTTTTTTCAGGGCGCGCTGCTGATTGGTTATTTCTACGCGCACGCACTGCAAAAACTGGGATCGCTCTCGGCACAGGTGATCGTGCACGCCTGCCTGCTGCTCGCCGCCTGTGTGGTGTTGCCACTCGCGCCGAGTTCGCTGCTCGGCACGCCTAATGTGCAGCAGCCCACACTCTGGTTGCTTGGTGTGCTGCTGCTGAGTGTTGGCGCGCCGTACATGGTGGCGTCGGCCACGGCGCCGCTGCTGCAGGCGTGGTACGCGCGCACCGGCAGATACGACTCCGCCGATCCGTACTACCTGTACGGGGCAAGCAATCTCGGTTCGTTGCTTGGGTTGCTCGCGTATCCGCTGCTGGTCGAGCCAAACATTGGAGTGCGCGGACAAAGTGTGGGCTGGTCGTGGGCGTACGTGGCCGTGATTGCGTTGGTCCTCGCGAGTGGACTGACGGCCGTTGTGGCCAACAAGCGAGCCCGTGTCTCGGTACCCCACGATCCGGATGCAGGCGCTACGCGCGGCGAAGGCAATACACTCACGAATGCGCACAACAACGCGCTCGCCACGGCACCTGCCACCGTGTGGCGACAACGCCTGTTCTGGCTGGCCGCCGCCGCCGTGCCATCGAGTCTCCTGATTGGCGTCACGCAACACATTCTCACCGACATTGCATCAGCGCCGTTTCTGTGGGTGCCGCCGCTGGTGCTCTATCTGCTCACGTTCGTGGTGGCGTTTCGCAAAGGTGGCAAGCCCGCGAGTGGTGTGATGCTGAGTCTGCACGCGGGTTTTGTCACGCTCGTGGTGGTGCTGCCAAAGTCCCCGTCGATCTGGCTCGACGTGGCGCTACGTCTGGCCACGCTTTTTATTGCGGCGCTTGTGTGTCACGCGGCGCTGGCCGCATCTCGCCCGCCCACGTCGCGTCTGACCGAGTACTACAACTTCATGTCACTGGGCGGCGTGATCGGCGGTGCGGCCACGGCGCTGCTCGCGCCCATGCTGTTCGACGGGATTGTGGAATTCCCGCTCGCGCTTGCGGCCACCATGCTGTTCCGTCCGAGTCATGCGGTGGAATGGGAATGGGTCGCCAATAGCACGCTCGTGCTTGCGGTGGCCGGCATTATCTCCGTGATGTTTGGCTGGCTGGAAATTTCACCACAGTTCCTCGCGGTGGCTGGATTTGCGGTGTACCTGAATCGTGGACGCAAGCTGATCACCCTTCCCGTGATTGTGGCCACGATGGTGCTGGTGGATGCACGACTCGTTGGTGGCACGGAGCTCTTGCGCACACGCACGTTTTTTGGCGCGTATCGTGTGGTGGAGATTGATCAGAACAATGAGCTGGTTCGCATGCTCATGCACGGCAGCACGCAGCACGGATTGCAGTTCAGTGACACGGCCAAGGCGCGCATTCCCCTCAGCTACTACGCGGAAGGTGGGTCGCTCTACGAAGCGGTGCGCGCGGCGTTGCCGATAGACCGCGCCGCACAGGGCGCCTTTATCGGGCTTGGCTCGGGCGCCATGGCCTGCGTGATGCGCGCGGGTGACAGCACCACATTCATTGAGATTGATCCGGCGGTTGCCGAGCTGGCGCAGGATCCGCGCTTCTTCACCTATCTCGCCAAGTGCCCGAGTACGTCGCGCGTACTGCTTGGCGACGGTCGACTGGAAATGGAACGGTTGCCGCCGGCCTCGCTTGATGTGGTGCTCGCCGACGCGTTTTCGTCTGACGCCATTCCCACGCACCTGCTCACGCGCGAGGCCGTGCGCATCTACATGCGCGCGCTGAGGCCGGGCGGCGTGTTGGTGCTGCACGTGTCCAATCGACATCTCGCGGTCGTGAATGAGGCGGTGCGTGTGGCGAAGGAAGAGGGGCTGAGCGCCAGGCTGTGGCGATCGGGTGCACGCACCACGGGCACACGCTCCCGCGTGGCGGCGTCCGCGTCGGCGGTGCTTATCACCCACTCGGATAGCGCCATGACGGCATTGCAGCTTGGGGCCCACTGGAAGGCGCCGCCAACGCTCGGCGGTCGCGCCTGGTCCGACGATTTCATCGACCTGCTGCGCACCATGCGCGAGAAGCCGCTCGACACCCTGCCCACGGCTGCCGTGCCCTGATTTCCGGTTGGCGAGCGCGGGATGATTTCGTTGGGCGGGGTTGAGTCGTCTGGTGTATACTTGGCGCTACGGCGCACTCCCAGCCGGCTCGCCGGTGCTTCCGTCCCATTCCCATCGCGTGTTGTTATGGCGTTGGATCCCGCCATCCCTGATCTCTCGCGGTACGAACAAAGCAACGCGGACGTGCTGCTCTGGCAGACACGGTACCGTGTGTTGCTCGCGTTCCTCGCCGCCGGTAGCGCGGTGTTGCTGCGCACCGTGGGATGGCTCACGGTGTCGCCGGTGGCCGAAGCACAGCTCGGCGCCACGGCCGCCGACTGGTTGATCAGCCTTTCGGCGTTGGCCTACGTGTGCGTGGTGTTGCTGCTGCACAAACGGGTGCAAAGCATGCGCCGAGCGAGTCGCGCCCTGGCCACGTTCATGATGGTGTGTGATTTGCTGCTGGTGTTCGTGCTGGTGTTCGTACTGGCACCGGCGCGTGACTACGATCGGGCGCTGCTCGTGGCACTTTTTGCGTTGCAGCTTACCCATGTGTATTTCGGACGCGGCCCGGCACTGCTCATGCTTGGCGCCACGGCCACGGGTTATCTGTTTATCGTAGACATCGCCATTCGAAGCGGCGCCGATCTCGCGTGGTCTGAGTCGTTCATCACGCTGTTGATCTTCGCGGTGGGCGCGGGACTGGTCACGCTGGTGCAGAGTCACATGCACGAACGTCTCTCGCGCCTGCTCGATATGTTCGCGCGCGCTGAAGACGGAGATTTTTCGGCCTCGTACGATGTGCAGTCTGATGTGCGCCCCGATGCCATCACCCACGTGGGTCGCGCCTACAATCGCATGCGCGCGCACCTGGCCGATATCGTGGAAACGGATCCGCTGAGCGGCTGTCTCAATCGCCGCGGCTTTGAACAGCAGCTGCGACGGGAGCTGTCGCGTGCCGCGCGTGCGCAAACGGAGCTCGCGATCATTGACATTGATCTGGATCACTTCAAGCAGATCAACGATACGTTTGGTCACCTCGCGGGTGACCGCGTGATCACGGAAGCGGGTGAGTTGCTGCGCGCCAATGCGCGCGTGGGCGATATCGTGGCGCGCACTGGCGGTGAGGAGTTTTCGATTCTGGCGCCGGGCAGCGGCGTGGCCGGCGCGCAGCATCTGGCGCTGCGCATTGTTGAGGCCTTCCGTCGTCGCGAGTTTGGCGACACCCTGCGCATTCCTGTGACCGCATCGGTTGGTGTCGTGGCCGATACGGTCACCGACGAAGCCATTGCGGAAGACTTGCTCGCGCGCGCCGACGAAGCGCTCTACGCGGCCAAGCGCAGTGGAAGAAACCGCGTGGTGGTGTGGTCGCAGGGACTGGCGGCGCTGCGTGCGGGCCAGCCTCCGGAGCGTGATGCGCGCCTGGCCTTTCCGCCCGACGACACGCTCGGCTCAAACTCCATGCAGGAGCTTGAGCCGCCGCGCCGTGTTATGGGAGCCGGAACGTTCCGTCGGTAACAATCACGCTGCGTCCCGCAACACGCACCGCCGTGATGGCCCCGTTCGACTTGTCGGCTTCAATATCAAGACGTGAAGGGCGCTGCATTTCCACGCCCTGCGCCACACGCCAGCCGAGTGTGCCGTCGCGCGGTGTGCGCGCGGCGAGATAACCAGCCAGACACGCGTTCGCCGAACCCGTTGCCGGATCTTCGGGTACGGAAAGTCCGGGCACGAACACACGCGCGCGAATATCTGCGTCGTGAAGCGACAGCGGGGCATCCGCCCGATCAGCGTCATCCCGGACGACGGCAAATACCATGGGCTCGCTCGCCCAATGACCTTCCACGTGCTTCTCCCACTGCTGCGTCTGCACGCGCGCACGTCGCACCGCATCCACTGAAGCGAGCGGCACAATGAGGAATGGCAAACCGCACGACACGCCAGCCGGCATGTGTGTGCCGCCAACAAAATCTTCGTGTGTAAGCCCGAGCACCAGCGCCAGCTGCGCAATCGTGGGCACACCTTCGGTGCGCTCTTCGGGTAACTGCGCGGTGGTGAGCTGCGCCCACACCGGTACGCCATTCTCGCAGCGCACGGTCACCGGTACCGGCCCCACGTTTTCGCCGAGCACGATCTGTACGGTGTCGCCGGTGACCGGCACTTCCCCGCTGGCCACCAGAACGTGCGCCGTGCCAAGTGTGGGATGGCCGGCAAACGGGACTTCACCACCCGGCGTGAAAATGCGCACGCGACGCGTGGTGTCTTCACGCTCTGCCGCAAAGACAAACGTGGTTTCTGAATAGTTGAACTCACGTGTAATCGCGAGCAACGTTTCGGTGGGCAACCCTTCCGCACCAAACACCACCGCGAGCTGATTACCCGCCAGTGGTGTGTCGGTGAACACATCGCAGGTGTAAAAGCGCAACGTGCGCATACGCGTGTATTACTCCTCGCCGAGGAACGGGTAACGCCAGTCCGTTGGCGGGCTGAACGTTTCCTTGATGTTTCGCGCACTGACCCAACGCACCAGGTTCAGCTTTGAACCGGCTTTGTCGTTGGTGCCTGAGGCTCGCGCACCGCCGAACGGCTGCTGTCCAACCACGGCGCCCGTGCACTTGTCATTCAGGTACAGGTTGCCGGCCGCCTGACGCAGCACCGTGGCCGCGTGATGCAGCGCCGAACGATCCTGCGCGAGGATGGCGCCGGTGAGTGCGTACGGTGACGTGGTGTCAACGAGCTTGAGGGTCTCGTCCCACTTGGCGTCGTCGTACACATGGCAGGTGAGAATCGGGCCAAAAATTTCTTCGCACATGAGCGTGTGCGACGGGTCGGTGGCTTCCACGAGCGTGTTCTCCACGAACCAACCCGTACTGCGATCCGTGCCGCCACCCGCGAGCACTTTCGCGGAATCCTTGGCCATGGCCAGATACTTCGCGTTGCGGTTGAACGCCTTCTCGTCAATCACGGCGCCGGTGAAGTTCCGGAAATCGCGCACGTCACCCATGCGCATATCGGCCATCATGGCCACGCAACGATCGCGCACTTCGGGCCACAGCGAGCGCGGAATGTACGCGCGGCTGGCCGCTGAACACTTCTGTCCCTGATACTCAAACGCGCCGCGCACCATGGCCACGGCCACCACCTGCGGATCGGCTGATGCGTGGGCCAGGATGAAATCCTTACCACCGGTTTCGCCCACAATGCGCGGATAACCACGATAGCGGCCCATGTTGCGGCCGATCGTATCCCACATGCCATTGAACACACCGGTGGATCCGGTAAAGTGCACGCCGGCGAGCGCCGGATCAGTAAGTGCACGCTCGGAGATCATGACCGGATCACCGGGCAAAAAGTTGATCACACCGGGCGGCAATCCGGCCGCTTCCAGCAACTGCATGGTGTACCACGCCGACAGCATCGCCGACGCGGCAGGTTTCCAGAGCACCGTATTGCCCATGAGCGCCGGCGCCGTGGGCAAGTTGCCACCAATGGCCGTGAAGTTGAACGGCGTGACCGCGTACACAAAGCCTTCGAGCGGGCGATAGTCGAGCTGATTCCACATCGTGGCGTTCGAAATCGGCTGCTCGGCGTACAGGTCCTGTGCGAACTGCACATTGAAGCGCCAGAAGTCGATCATTTCACACGCGGCGTCGATTTCGCTCTGAAACACGGTTTTCGACTGGCCAAGCATGGTGGCCGCGTTCAGCGTATCGCGATGTGTGGTGGCCAATAGTTCGGCGGCGCGCAGAAACACCGCGGCGCGATCTTCCCAGCGGGTATTGGCCCAGTCACGCTGCGCACTTTCGGCGGCCGCGATGGCCGCGCTCACATCTTCAACGCGCGCTTTGTGGTATTTGGCGAGCACATGCGAATGCACGCACGGCATGGTGGCTTCACCCATGTCGCCCGTGTGAATGTGTTTTCCGCCCACCACCACCGGAATCTCCGGCTGCTCCGAGGCCATGCTCGCGAGACGCGCCTTGAGGGACTTCTTCTCAGGCGAGCCCGGTGCGTAGGCGCGAATCGGTTCGTTGATCGCAGGCGGTATGCGGCGCGTACCGTCGAAGGCGGAAAAAGACATCAAAAAGCTCCGGGGGGTCGGGAGTGAAGTTGAAGCGCGCTCGTTGCGGAGGTGCTCCTAATGCCGCAGTTCCCCCAGCATTAGGAGCACGATTGCTACTGAATACTACCAACGGGACCATTATCGATCAGCCGCACGCCGCCAACGGTGGCCGCGACGAGTACACGCGCCGGGCTTGTAAGCCGCTTTACCGGGCGCAACGTTTCCGCGTCCACTATTACGGCGTACTCGACCGTGAGCGCAGGCTCCCGGCGGAGCGAGGCGTGCAGTCGCTGTTCAAGATCATCGGTTTGCGTGAACCCGCCGGCGAATGATTCCTGTACGTGTCTGATCGCCGCCGAAATCGCGAGGGCCGCGGTGCGCGCTGTGCTGTCGAGACGCGCGTTGCGACTGGAGAGCGCGAGCCCGTCTGCCTCACGCACTGTGGGAACACCCACAATCTCAATGTCGAGCAGCAGATCGCGCGTGAGTTGGCGCACCACCAGCAACTGCTGCCAGTCTTTTTCGCCAAAGTAGGCGCGGTCGCAGCGCACGGCGCGCAGCAGTCGCGCGACTACTGTGGCCACACCACGAAAATGGCCCGGGCGAAACTCGCCTTCGAGCACATCGGTCACACCGTCCACGGTGACCCACGTGTTGAAGCCCGGCGGATACATCACGTCGGGTGTGGGCGCGAATACAATGTGCACGCCTGCTTCGTTTAGCATGGCCACATCACGCGCTTCATCGCGTGGGTACCGGGCCAGATCGTCTGGATTGTTGAACTGCGTGGGGTTCACAAAAATGCTCACCACGGTCACCGCGTTTTCCGCGCACGAGCGCTGCACGAGAGTGCGGTGCCCCTCGTGCAGTGCGCCCATCGTGGGGACAAAACCAACGCTGGGTGACTCTGTGGCCGTCTCGCCACCGCCGTGCCCGACGTGTCGCGCCGCTTCCAATGCCCTCGCAATCGCCGCACGCAACGCCGGCACATCGCGAACGATCACGTCGCGTCTCCGCGCGGCTTTGGAAACCCGGCCAGCCCTTCGCCGCCGCGCACCGACTGTTTGTCGGTGGGAAAACTCTTGTCCTTCACTTCACTCGCATACTGCGCGAACGCCTGGCGAATGGGCTCGGCGAGATCGGCGTACTGATGCGCGTGCCGCGGACGGAAGGTGGCATCGAGTCCGAGCACGTCGTGCATTACCTGCACCTGTCCACTGCAGTGCGGACCGGAGCCAATGCCAATGGTGGGAATGTTCACCTGCTCGGTGATGGCCGCCGCCACTTCCGATGGCATTTTTTCAAGCAACAACGCCCACGCACCGGCGGCTTCAAGGGCCAATGCGTCGTCAAGAATGCGCTGGGCCGCTTCGGCCGTACGGCCCTGCGCGGGATAGCCGCCGAGCAATGAACTTTGCTGTGGACGCAGACCGATGTGTCCCATGACCGGAATGCCGGCGTCGGTGCAGCGTGTCACAAACGAGGCCCAGCGTGCGCCACCCTCGAACTTGATGGACTGTGCGCCCGCCTCCTGCATGGCGCGGCCGGCGTTGCGCAGCGCGTCGTCTTCACCACAGTGATACGACATGAAGGGCATGTCGCACACCACGTGCGCCGACTGCGTGGCCCGCACCACGGCACTCGTATGATGCAGCATCTGCTCCATGGTGACCGGCACGGTCGACGCATGGCCGAGCTGCGTCATGCCCACGCTGTCCCCCACCAGCAGAAAATCAATGCCCGCGGCTTCCGCCAATCGCGCAAACGTGGAGTCGTATGCGGTCAGCATGACCAACGGCTCATTGCGCGACGCGCGGGCTTGCAGTTCGGGAATGGTAGGGCGGGGCATGCGGGGCGGTCTGAGGTGCGGAGAGAACGGCAGGTTCAGCTACGGAGTGCAGATAACCGAGTGCAGATACCGAGTGCAGATACCGAGTGCAGATACGGCGTTCAGGTGCTGCTCGGCGGCAGCTGCAACGCGAGCGTCACCAACTGCGACGCATAACGATAGGCCACGAGCGCGTCTGGCGTGGAGTCCGGCGCGACATTTTCCGGTCCCCGAACCCGCGCGAGCTCGGCGAGATGGCGTGCCACCGTCTCTGTATCACCACGCGCGATCGGTCCCGAAATCACCGCGCGCAACGGGTTCTCTGCGGGCAACGCCGCCACATTCCGGGCAACGCTGCCGAGCAGTCCTGCAATGGCCGCACGTCGCTCGTGTGCCTCAAGCGGCAGCGAAGACAATATCTGATCACCAAGCGACGCCAGTGACGCCGAGGCGTTGGCCATGAAGGCCGCCGCCGCATGCCATCGCACGCGCCACTCGGCGCCCACGTGCACAGCCTGCATCCCGAGCACATCGGCGAGCGTGCGAAGCTGCGTGAGCACCCGTTCGTCTCCGTCGATCGCGGCAACACAGCCGGCCAAACGCTCGGACTGCGCCGCGTGCGAGACCAACGCCGAAGGGAATGACACGAGTGGATGAAAGCTCCCCACCGCTGCACCGCGCTCGGCCGCTGCACGCAGCGGTGTCAGGTCGAGCGACCCGCTCGTATGCACCACTGTGATGCCCGCGCTCCACGCCGCATCCTTGGCGAACGTGGCTACATCACGATCGGCCACGGCGAGAATGACCAGCTCCACGTGCGCGGCCATGGCGCTGATTGGTACGTGCGCCACGCCAGCGAGCTCAGCCGCAAGCGAATTGCCTGTGTCTGCGCGTCGACTGTGCACGGCTACCAATCGCACCCGCGAGTCCGTCGCAGAATCGCCGCGCGACTGCGCAAGGGCACGCGCCAATGCCTGTCCCACGGCGCCCAGTCCTACGATGCCAACGTTCATCTCGAAGCTTCACCGTCGAGCACCCGTCGGCGCAATCCTTGGGGATCACAGGTGCCGCTGCCCTGTGCACCCGTCAGATTACACTCGTGCTCACTCGAATCTCTCGCGCCGTAGGGCGTGTCGCCATTGGGCGAATCGCGCTGGTCCCCGTTGTGCTGCTCGCGGCCACCACGGGCTGTCTTGAATCCGGTCGTTCGTTGCAATGGCAGGACGACGACGCGGCGCCACTCACCACCAGCGCGTTTGCACGCGACACGCTCGGCGAGCAGCAACTTGTCACCATGCTGCGCGGCGTGTTGCGCGACATGCCGGAGGCCACGGACACACTCGCAACTGGCGCTCCACTGCCCGTGATCGAGATGCCGCCGGCGCCCAACCTCGCGCTCGGTGATCTCAGCGCACCGCTCGATTCGATGCGCTGCGACGGATCGTTGCGTCTCGAAAGCACACCGCGCGGTGATGTGGCCGTGTGGTGGTCAGCGCGCGTGAAAGACCGCGTGCACCTGCTCGCCGCGTGGCGCGACGCGAATCAGCCGGACAGTGCCAGAATGTGGCGCGGTCCCATTTACGTGGACACACTGGATCAGGGATCGAGCGACGCGCGTGATGTGTCGAGTGGCGGCGCGGTGGGGTGCAATCGTCCCGCGCCTGGTCTTTCCGTTGACGCGGTGAACGGCTACGTGCACGTGAGTTACGCACTTGTTGGACCCGAGGGCCCCGGCATTTTTTACGCGCACCAGATGGACCCGCGTGCGTCGTTCGAACCGCCGATTCCCATTGTGTACGGTGAGCGACTGGGCACGGCTCGCGTGGGATCGGACGGTGAACTCGTGGCGGTGGCCTACGAAGATCCCAATAGCGGTACACGTCCGCGCATCGCGCTCGCTGTTTCGCGCACCGCCGGACACATTTTTGAAGGCCGCGTGACGGTGAATGCCGGCCTCAACCCCGCGTCGAATCCGTTTGTGGTTACGCAGGGACGCGCGCTGGTGGTGGGCTGGATGGAAGCGCCCCCCACGGGTGGCGATACCACGTTTCTTCGTCGACGTGCAGTGACTCGGTAGTACACCCGCACACTCCTCCCGCCCTCCCATGACAAAGAAGCCACTCCTGCTCGGCGCGCATTGTGCAGACACCGGCGGTATCCCGATGGCCGCCAAACGCGCCGGTCGCGGTGGCATGCAGGCGCTGCAGATTTTCAGCGCGATCCCGAAGTTCTACAACGACAAGGTGAGCGTGAAGCCGGATCGCATCGCGCGGTTTCAGGCGGCACTGGCCGAGGCCGGCATTGATCCCGCGCATGTGATTGTGCACGCGGGTTATGTGTTGAACTGTGCCACTCCCGACGAAGTGAAGTGGGAGCGTGCGAGTGTTGCACTGGCGAAGGAGCTCGAGCGCAGCACCGCGCTGGGTGTGGGCGGGGTGTGTTTCCATCCCGGCGCGGCCACCGACGGCGATCGCGATGCAGCGATCGCGCGGGTCAGCGAAGCCATGAAACGCGCCCTGCTGGCGGTGCCCGATGGCAGCACGCGTCTCCTGATTGAGAACACCGCGGGCGCTGGGACAACGGTAGGCCGAACGCCGGAAGAAGTGGGCGGCATGCTGTCGGCGTTACCCAAGGCGCTGCGAAAGCGCGCCGGGTACGGGCTGGATACCTGTCACCTGTATGCGTCGGGGTACGACCTCGCGAACTCGCGGCAAGACGTCACTGCGGTGCTCGACGCGTTCGAGGCGGCCACGGGTGAATCGCCGTCGTTTCTGCATTTGAACGACAGCGAGGGTGCGCTTGCGTCGAACAAGGATCGTCACGCACGCATCGGTCGCGGAGAGATTGGCGAGGACGCGTTCGGCTGGTTGTTGCAGGACGAACGGGCGCGTGGCATCCCGTGCGTAATGGAAACGCCGCAGGAAAACGGTGAGCCCGCGGAAGACGACGACACGCCGGATCGGTGGGATGTCGAGGATCTTGCACTCTTGCGCGCCCTCTCGGAACGCTGAATGCGCGACTGAAAAACGCACGTCGTGCGCAGGTTTTTCGCGTAACTCTGCGCGAAACGTGCGCTCAGAGGGAAAAAACGTGTGTTTCAGAGGGGAAAACAGAAAATGCCCTATTGCGCGCCGTTCATCTCTCTATAAGCTTGTGGCGCGCTACTTGTGTATGTGCGTGACACGGACCGGCACCCAACCAGGAGAATTCATGGCCCCTGCAAAGAAGTCTGCGAAGAAGGCAGCGAAGAAAGCTGCCCCGAAGAAAGCCGCTGCGAAGAAGGCAGCCCCGAAGAAGGCCGCTGCAAAGAAGGCTGCTGCGCCGAAGAAGGCCGCTGCCAAGAAGGCCGCGCCTGCGAAGAAGGCCGTTGCAAAGAAGGCCACCAAGAAGCGCACGCCGAATGCGGCCTTCATGAAGGCGCTCACGCCGTCAGCCGATCTGGCCGCCGTCGTTGGTTCCAAGCCGCTGGCTCGCACCGAAGTGGTGAAGCAGCTGTGGGCGTACATCAAGAAGAACAACCTGCAGGACGCGAAGAACCGTCGTCAGATCAACGCCGACGACAAGCTCAAGCCGGTGTTCGGTGGCAAGAAGTCTGTTTCGATGTTCGAAATGACGAAGCTGGTCAGCAAGCACCTCTCCTGACCATCTTTCAGTACGCGTGATAAGGGGGCGTGTCCCACACGGGCGCGCCCCTTTGTCGTTCCCTTGTCGTTCTCTGACTTTTTCCGCTCCCGCCGTGGCCTCTGCACCCAAGTCCAAATCCGACGCCCCCACGAACTCCGTGGCCGCGCTGCGCGGTGGCAAGTCTGCGTCGAATACCTCGAACGCCGCACCCAAGGGCACATCCAAAGGCTCGACCTGGGAAAACATCAAGGCCGTGTTGTGGACGCTCGCGATCTTCCTGTTCATTCGCACGTTTCTCTTTGAAGCGTACCGCATTCCGTCGGGCAGCATGATTCCCACGTTGCTTGTGGGTGATTGGCTCTTCGTGAACAAGCTCGCGTACGGTCCGCACGTGCCGGGCACCGAGATCAACCTGCCCGGCTACACCGACCCCAAGCGGGGCGATGTGGTGGTGTTCAAGTCGCCGTATCAGTACGACCAGCCCGAAGATCCGCACCCCACGCTGGTGAAGCGACTGGTCGCGATCGCGGGTGACACGGTGTACATGCGCGGCGCGCTCTTTCACCTGAACGGCACTCCGCAGCCGCAGCCCGATGCGATGCGCGAAAATCCGCGCGCTGACGGGTCGTTCAGTGTGCCGCTCTTTGCGTGGCAGAAGCAGCACGAGATTTCCGGTTCACGCTTTGGCAATCCGCCGGCTGTCCCCACGCTCGATGACTGGGGCCCGCTCGTGATTCCGGCCGGATACCTCTTCATGCTCGGCGACAATCGGTACGACTCCAAAGACGGTCGCTACTGGGGACTGGTGCCGCGCGAGAATGTGCGTGGACGGCCGAGTTTTGTGTATTACTCGTACAATGCGCAGGACAGCGATCGGGCGCTGCCGTTCCTTACAGACATTCGCTGGGGTCGCATCGGTACGGCGATTCGCTGATGACGTACGTCATGCGCGGGCACGTGTTCACGCGGGTTCTTCGTCGCGCCGTGCCGTTCGCGTTGACGCTGCTCATCGGCGCGGGTGTCTTGCTGGGATCGCGTGTGGCCTCTGCGCAGGTGACCACAGATACGGCGGCGGGTGAACTCGCGCGAGGTGCGTTACGGATTGACACGATGTGGTCGCAGTCGCTCGGCGTGCGCAAACGTCTCGTGGTGTATATGCCGCCGTCGTATGCGGCCGATACCACCCGTCGTTTTCCCGTGCTGTATTACCTGCACGGCAAGGGTGGCAACGAAGACAACTGGTTGCAGCTCACGCGCATGGATCGCACCATGGATTCGCTGATTGAGCGCGGGCATGGTGAAGCGATTGTGGTGATGCCCGACGGCGACGATTCGTGGTACACCACGTGGCACACGTTGCCCAACGAAGCGGCGTGCCGCGCAGACACGACACGCGCGGAGCCGGCCGCGCAGTTCTGCGTGCCGTGGCCGCACTACGACGACTACATCGCGCGCGATCTGGTGAGTTTTGTCGATCGCACGTATCGCACGCGGGCCCAGGCGCGGCACCGTGGCATTGCCGGATTGAGCATGGGCGGGTACGGAGCGGTCACGCTGGCGCTGCGGTATCCCGATGTGTTTACGGCGGCCGCCAGTCACAGTGGTGTGCTGGCGCCGGCCTTTATCGGACCGCGTCCGTACGCCGAACCGGCGCGCTGGGCGCGGAACCCCGCTGAGCTACAGGAAGCGGCGGGTACTCGGTATTCGTGGTACGAGTCGCGCTTTGGTCGCGATACGATTGGCTGGTACGCGCGCGATCCTGGGCGGCTCGCAGAGCGTCTGGTGCGGGCCGGGAAGGCCGTACCCTTGCTGTACATCGATTGTGGCCTTGGCGACCCGTTTATCGATCAAAACCGTGCCTTTGCCGCAACGCTGCGCGTCCTTGGGGTGTCCCATGCGTATCGCGAACCACCTGGGGGGCACGATTGGAACTACTGGCGCGCGCACTCGCCGAGCAGTCTGGTGTGGCTGTTATCGCACGTGACACCTGTGGCCACCAGCGGGCCCCCGGAAGGGGCTGTGGGTGGTGGCGCGTCGCGCGATCCGGCGTAGCTTCGCCGTGGTGACCCCAACGCTTCCCTCCGGCACGCACGTGCTGCCCCCGTCTCGGCACGCGACGCTGCGCGTGTTCTCGCGCTCTACGCTGGAGCTGGCGGGCATCACCGGCGTGCTGCTGCGTCTCTATCGCGCGGTGGTGCTTAGTGGCGACGCGTTTGCGAACTGGCCGATGTTCATTGCGGGGTTGGTGGCCGGCGTGGTGTTTGTGTGCGCGGTGCTGACGTGGTATTTGAGCAACTTCACGTTCAGGCGCTGGCCGGCGCGGGTGGCCGCGTTTGTGGGGGTTGAGGTGGCCGCCGAGTTCGGGATGAGCTCGGTGTTGATTGCGGTTGGGCGAGAGCCGATTGGGAGTGCGATGGCCACGTGGGCGGACTGGTGGCCGCTGGCGGGGCAGACGTTGTTGGAAAGAGGTTTGGTGATGGGTGGGTACGCGGCGTTGCTGGCGGGGGCGATGTGGGTGGTGACGAGGAGGCGTGCGTGAAGCGTGCATTCGTGCTAGTGTGGCTCGCCTTCCAGATCGGACTGCCAATCGCGATGCTCTTTGCCGAATACCGGCCAGCACCATTCGGATGGCAGATGTACTCCGCGACGCGAAACGAGTCAGAGTTTCGAATCGAGTGGCGAAACGACAGTGTGTCAACGCTCGATTTCGCGGCGATCGTCCCGCGTCCTCGCGCCGAACTCGACTACTCGGTATTAGTCCCACGACACGTGTGCGGGCATTTCCAGGGAGTTCGATCTGTTGTCGTCACCGAATTGGATGCGATCGGGGGCGAAGGCACGCGCAGCTCAAGGTACGAATGCGAGCCGCACGGCTAACTGATCCGTGGCTGTCGCGCGAAACTAACGCGGCGCCCGCAGCGATTTCGCGAATCCTGATTGGTTTGGCCGCGCTGATCAAGTGCGTCTATCTGCTACAAATCGGGCCACAGGTGCTCGCCGAAAACTCGCTTCGAGCCCCGTGGTTCGCCGAGGCGCCGATCATATCACTCGCTACGATTCAGTCGGTCCTGACGGTTTGGATGATCGCTGCTGTCGCGCTGACCTTGGGAGTCGGGGCGCGCGTTGGCGGTGTGGTGTTGTGCTGCTGCGTCGTGATTGTCGTTCTCGCCGACCGCCACTTCTATCAGAACCACCTCTACCTTCTGGGAATTCTGACCGCGCTTGTCTCGATGTCGCGCGCGGATCAGCGATTTGCTGTTGTCAGGAGTCAACGGCATAGCGACGTGACTCCAACATGGCCGCTGGAACTGATCAAAGTGCAGATAACGATAGTGTACTTCTTCGGCGCCATCACCAAGCTGAACAACGACTACCTGTCCGGATCCACCGTCGCGAGCGCCTGGAATGGGAGCGCTGTTGGAGCGTGGCTGGTTGCGCTGGTAGGTCAGAACGGGATGATCGCGATTTCAGCGGTGACGATTGCGATAGAGTTGTGGATTGCAGCGGCGCTTTGGACAAGGCGTCGTCGCGTCGCGGTCGCCGCCGGCGTGCTCTTGCACAGCGCGATAATCATGCTCATGCCCTTGCCCTACGATCTCACAGTTTTTGCGCTGCTCATGTTCGCCGGCTACGCCTTGTTTCTGGAAGGTTCCATCGCTGGCATCTCGTCGCCGCTCAAACAATCATCGGCTACTTGAGTCGGAGACAGATCCGAAAGCACGTAGAGTGGTCGACCCTTCATTTGAAGGAAGACGCGCCCGAGGTATTCGCCGATCACGCCGAGTGCCATCAATTGCGCCCCGCTGAAGAACGCGACCGCAACAAAGATGGCGGCCCAACCTGGCACCCAGTTGTCAAAAAATAGTCGGACAAAGAGCGCGTAGAACACGCCAGCCAAAGCAATGAGTGCTGCGACAGCGCCGGCCCATGTCGCAAGTCGAAGTGGAATGGTGGTGAACGCGGTTATGCCGTCCAGTGCAAAGCGCATCATCTTCCAGAACGGATACTTCGTCGTTCCAGCGACTCTTCGAGCACGATCGTAATGTAGCGGCGTCTGAACGAAGCCGGTCCACGCTACCATCCCTCGCAGAAATCGGTCGCGCTCCGGCATTCGTTGGAGCGCGTCTACAACTCGTCGAGACATCAACCGAAAATCGCCACTGTCGAGTGGAATTTCTACGTCACTAATACGATTAAGAAGCCTATAAAAGATCGCGGCCGTGCCCCGCTTGAACGAGCTTTCTCCATCGCGCGTACGTCTCACGCCGTAGACGACGTCCGACCCGTTTTGCCAAAGACGTATGAAGTCGCGGATAAGTTCGGGGGGATCCTGCAAATCGGAATCGATAAGCACAACCGCGTCCCCGACGCTTGCGTCTATACCCGCAGTAACTGCGACTTAATGCCCGAAATTGCGCGATAGTCGAACAAACCTGAAGCGTCTGTCAACAGCTGCAGCGCGCATGATTTCAAAGGTATTGTCACTGCTCCCGTCATCCACCAAGATGAACTCGAACTGCATGTCGAGATCACGCATGTCGTCCGCGGCTGTGCCGAGCCGCTCAATGCAGAATGGTAGTGCCTCCGCTTCATTGAAGCACGGCACAACAACGCTGACGGTGGCACGCTCGCTGCGATGCCCCGCGGAGTTTAGACCGGCACTTGCGGAAGGAGTACTACTCGAAGAGGGAAAGCCCGTTAGTCGATACAAGAGTCCGTCCTGTGATGATCAGTTCAGAATTGTACGAACTCGAGCCTTTAGCTGCGCGAGCGCCGTGGCCATCGGTCGTGGCAAAATTCGTACGATGGCGAGTCGCAGCTTCCAGCTCGCGTTGCCCGCCCGTCGCAACGGAACTCCTGCGGGCGTCTCGGCCAACAATATGTCTGACCTCAGACGAATCCTGCCTGCCGCATTCGCGTACAGTATGGAGTTGTACCGATACCATGGTTCAACACCCCGCTCCGCTACCAGCAGCGGGCGCACGACATCGAATGCGGCATATCCAAGGAGAGCGAACTCTCGGCGCCAGAACTCAGGTTCTCGTTCATTGACGTGATGTTCGCCTCCTTGGCCAGGAACCGCAGCACTGAAAAACACAATGTCTGACAGGTCTGCCAAAGTGCGCACCAAGTGGCGGCCACTTGCTGGAGGGAGATGCTCCGCTACCTCCAAGCACTGCGCAAGCGAGAATCTTTCCGAGACTGTCACCGGTTTTGAGAGATCCGCGCTGGCAAACTCAGACTGATCTACCAGCAACGAAGCTCGATCTACATAGTCACCATCAAGTCCGCGGACGTGCTTTACCCCCGATTCTTTCCAAACGGCCAGCCATGCACCGCGACCACAACCCACGTCGACAACCGACGACACATCGAGCATGGTGCGTACGAGCGGTACCACGACGCGCGCTGATCGAAGCGCTCCTCGCTCGATATATAGGAAGAACCGATTCGAATATTCCCAACTCATTGAGGTCACTCCTCGCGATCAATCAGGGGAGTCTCCACATCTGCTGTCGAACGTCGAACGTGAATTACTGCGACTGAATCGGAGTACACTCGCTGCCAGTCATCAAGCCTGTCGAGATACTGAACAACTGCTTGCTCCGGTTGAAACATCGTCCAGCCAATATTGTACTGGCGAATCAATGCCTCAAGCGCGCCCGGCTTTCTAAGTCGCGTGGCCTCTGTCATGCTGGTGAGAAAGGGATCACCGTACATGTCCGACCGACCGTCAATGAAGACCGGAATGTCGCGAAAAATGAGATATCCGCCGAACCCATAGTCGTTAAGAACCGGCCCGGTTGCGCCACTCGCGAGTGCTGCATCGACCGCTTTTTGCGGAGCGGCTGCGGGGAGCGGTGCCCTTCGCCATAGCTCTACGCTGGCGATACTTGATACTGCCACCACCGCACAAATCACAATCATGGCAGACGTCTTCGCTGGCCGCAGAAGTCGCTCAAAAACACGATCCACAGTCGATGACTGAACGGCGCGATCAGACGCGGTAAGCAAACCCTTTGCCAACGATGGCGCGAGTACAAAGGGTGCAATTAGGCCGACCAGAGAGTGATAGCGAACGTGCTTCAAGGCGAGGTACGTCACCACAAAGAGCATCAGCAGCCGTGGTACAGACAGCCGCAACCGACCCGAGAGAGCGAGTGCGGCGACGAAAGCCAACCACAGCGTGAACAAATGGAACTCATGAAAGTTTGTCGACTGCCACTCGCTTATCAGGGCCAGCGCGACCGACTTTCCCATCACCTCAATGGTGTGCTTCGCCAGCCCGATGCCGCTTGGATTGAGCAGAGTAGCGAGCGCCGCGGCGGCGCCGAATAGCCCCCACGATCTAAGGAGCTTGAGCCGAACACTCCTGTCGGCTGCTTGGAATAGTGCCTCGAGAGCAAACAGCGCTGAATACACCAGCCCGAGCATGAAACTGCCATGAAAGTTCAGCCAGCAAACTAGTAGTGGAATTAGGCACCAAGAGGGCCGCTTTCCAGTCTCGACTGAGCGTGCGAGGGAGGCCAGCCAGATTGCTAGAAATGGCCACGCAAGAACGTGTGGTCGAGCCAGAAAATGGCTGTTTGCGAGCGCCATGCTCATTGCGAGGAGCGTGACGGCGTGCACCGGCAGCAGGTGCCGCACGACGTGTCGGGCGACGACTGCCATCGCAACACAAAATGCGCCAGCGGCAATAAGCTGGACTCCGGCCCATCCCCAAGCGTCGTAGGCCGCGGCCATAATCAGCTCGCTGCCCCACTCGTGCGCGGTCCAAGGCGCGCCAAGCATGCTGTGCGAGAATGAATCCGAAGTGTGAATCCGTCCTTGCTCCAGCATCCATTGTCCCGCCTTGACATGCCACATCGAGTCGGGGTCGCCGAAAACGTCGGGCGACGCCAGTCCCAGGGCGAGCGCAAGGAGCGCGAAAATGATCGGCCATGAAACCCATGGTCGCTCATCTACTATCTGTACTGTGCTCATTGTGAACTGGGAGGGTACATCTGATGGAACGAGGCGGGAGGTCTGGCCACGGCAGCTCGCCAGACCGGTACGTATGCTGACGAGAATGACGCCCAGCACGGCTCAGTGGAAACGGAGGCGCGCCGAAAAGGTGCGCAATCCGGTATAGCTTGCGGACGTGCTCTCGGCAATCTTATCCGAATCTTCCTCGATTCGGAGTTGTGATGAACCCGGCTATCTCCCTCGCTTACGGCGCGCTCTTACTGTGTGTCGCCGTGTCTTCAGCTGCGTCGTTGGCCTCGGCACAGTCTCGGCTTACTCCGCGCCCAGAAATCGACGCCACCACCTCCCCCGCCTGGCGCA